>VGOM01000115.1 GCA_016875915.1 Chloroflexota bacterium | reverse complement strand
GAGGGACAACCACCGGAGGGTTGGGGCCCTTGGCTGGATCAGAATCACCCAGCCTACGAGAGCACAGGCGCCGTGGTTCTGCTGTGGATGAGCTGGACTCATTCCGGGAGGAGATTTCCTCCCCGGCTACGAGATGTTTGTCCCACCACTGCCTGGCGACGGCTGCGCCAGGAACGGGGTTTACAGGCCTCCCTCACCAGCTTCCGTCGCTACGTGCACCACCATACACCCCAGGCTGTGGCTCTGCAACAGATCACCGTGCACCGTCCCGATCCACCACCTGGCGAGGAAGCTCAGGTAGACTACGGTCTCCTCGGTATGTGGATCAATCCTTTGATTGGCCGGCGCCAGGCGGTCAATGCCTTCGCTTTGGTCCTCTCTCACAGCCGCCATACCTTTGCCTGCACCGTCTGTCGTATGGACCAGCCCACCTGGCTGCAATGCCACAAGGCTGCCTTCAGCTTCTTTGGCGGCGTTCCCCGTCGCCTGGTGCCCAACAACCTCAAAGGTGGTACTCTCAAAGCGGACCTCTATGATCCTTCCTTCAATCGAGGCTATGAGGAGCTGGCCCACTACTACGGCTTCCTCATCGATCCAGCCCGGGCGGCCAAACCCACCGATAAGCCCCGCGTCGAACGGGTGATCCCCTTCATCCGTTCCGACTTCTGGCGAGGCCGATCCTTCTCCAGTCTGGCCGAGATCAATGCTGCCCTCCAAGGATGATGCCTGGAGATAGCCGGTATGCGCGTCCCCTAACAGCCTCTGGTTCCTCTTCCTCCAGAAGCAACCCTAAGTTCAAGTGAGCCTCCCACTGGTTGCTATCCAGTTCGAGGCTCCTCTCATATGCGCGCTTGACTTCTTTTCTTCTGCCTTGTATCGGCTATCTCCCACCCTCCGGACAAGCTCTCACAGGACAGGTGGAACACTGACAATCCTGAGATGGAATGCTGTCCTGACTTCGTGCCCCGTCTTGACGTTCAACCCTGGAACTACACGACCCCGCCCGTGGGAGGTGTCCCTCTGAGTATGAACTTCTGTAACGTGTGGCAGTCTGCGGGTACCCCGCCCCGCTTGACGCCAAAGGTCCACGTGACCTCACCAACGTACATATCACCGTGGGAGTCCACACAAATGGCGTGTGGAGCCACGAAATTGCCCGTTGCACAACGATCCGCGCTGGCCCAACGTAGCAGGACGTTCCCTTCGGGATCAAGGACGCTGACCCGCCCCGGTAGATCGTGCCTGATGACGCCGTGAACGAAGGACCTGTTTCCAATCCTCCACCATAGCTCCGACACATATATCAGCCCTTTCTGGTCTATGAAGATATCTGTGGGGCGCTGCACATGCCTCCATTCATCCAGATACTGGCCATCCGGAGTGAAGATTTGGATGCGGTCGTTTTCGCGGTCGGCGACCAACACCCGCCCGTCGGCGGTCACCCGAATCCCGTGTGGCAGGTTGAACTGACTCGGTCCGGTGCCGGGCTCCCCCCAGGATTGGATGAGCTTACC
>VGOM01000114.1 GCA_016875915.1 Chloroflexota bacterium | reverse complement strand
GGCGTACAGGCTCTCTGTGCCCGCCTTGCTGCTGCTCCAGGAAGTGCCGTCGAAGTGGAGGATGGTCCCCAGGTTGCCTACGACGTAGACGTCGCTGGCGGAACTGCCCCAGACACACCACAGGTCGAGATTGCCCGCCTTGGCCTTGCCGCTCCAGTTGGCCCAGCTCACGCCGTCGTAGTGCAGCACCGTGCCGGAGTTGCCCACCGCATAGACATCATTGGCCCCGGTGCCCCAGACGGAAAAGAGGAGCGTCTGCGGCGGTAGGCCGCTGGCCATGGTCACCCAGGTTCCCCCGACGTTCCCGTCGTAGTGCATGATCCTGCCTCCGCTGCCCACGGCGAAGACGTCGGAGGTGGAGCTGCCCCAGATCCCGTAGAGTTCGATGGTGTTGTCGCTGGCCATGGTCTTCCACGAAGAACCCTGGTAGCGCAGGATGATCCCCGAGTTGCCCACTGCGAAGACATTGCTCGCCGATGAGCCCCACAGATCGTAGAGGCTTCTGCCTGTGCCGCTGTTGTCGGCACTCCACCCGGCGCCGTCGTTGCGGAGGACGGCCCCGGCCACTCCACAGGCCAGGACATCGCCGGACGGAACGCCCCAGACGTCATTCAGAATGCTGGCCACGCCGCTGCTCTGCAGGGTCCAGTTCCCGGCATCCCCGCGGACGCCGGCCGGCCAGAGCATGGACAGGACCACCGCCAGCGCCAGCAACAGACAGGCCAGGGGCATGGCCCCCACCGGTGCCCCGGCCCGGCGTGACACTTGCGGTCTCGCCATCGGACTCACTGCCGGCTGGTCAATGCGAATCTGAGGCAATAGCATCCCCTCTTCCGGTTCGCCCCTAATGATACCGCACTCACGGAACGCATCACCAGTCCGCCCGTGATGCGCCGCCACCGCGCCGCCAGGCCTCGAGCGCCTCCCGGGCCGCGGCTTCGCCGGCGGCAATGGCCTCCGCCGCTCTGTCGAAGTCGAAGAAGCCGATGCCCCCCACCGCCGGGCTTATGGCCAGGTCCGCCGCCGCCAGGTCCTGCATGGCGATGCGGTACCCCGGGATGAGCAGTGACTGGCTCAACACCTGGACCACATTGGGACGCCCCGGTCCGGACTTCTCCGGCTTCTCCTTCTTCCCGCCCTGGGCCTTCCTCCGGCTCATCCACCGCCGCTGGCTCCAGGGCATGCCCAGCATCCCGGACGGGTCCGGTATGACATTGACCCCCACCACGTACTCCGCTCCCAGATCACGGCACACACCCACCGGGACCTCATTGACCAGTCCGCCATCGACAAGGTATCTCCCTTCGACGCCCACCGGCGTCAGGATGCCGGGAACGGAGATGCTGGCCCGCACGGCATCGACTACGGAACCGCTGGTCAGGATCACCTCCTCACCCCTGACGATGTCCGTGGCCACCGCAGCGAACCTCACCTTGAGATCGCGGAAGCTCAGGTCGCCCAGAACCGACTTCAGGAGCGACGCGATCCGTCTGCCCCGGACGAAGCCGGAGGGTGACACGGTGGGGTCCACCAGCAGCGCCATGCGCCTCAAGTTCACCCCCAG
>VGOM01000113.1 GCA_016875915.1 Chloroflexota bacterium | reverse complement strand
GAGAAGTGGAGGTAGAGGACCTGCTGAGGAGGGAGGCCTACGTACCCGACCTCAACGGCATGGCGTCCTACATCGGCGGGAGCAGGGTCCTGGTCACCGGCGCTGCCGGCTCCATCGGGTCGGAGCTGTGCCGCCAGATAGCCACCCTCAACCCGGCCATGCTGATCATGTTGGATATCAACGAGAACGGCCTCCACGAACTGGAACTGGAGATGCGCCGGCAACTGCCCGACCTGAGAATGGACTCAGTCATCGGCAACGTCAGAAGCAGTGACAAGGCCGACGCCTTGATGAGGCTCTATCAGCCCAACATCGTCTTTCATGCCGCAGCGCACAAGCATGTGCCCATGATGGAAAAGAACCCCGACGAGGCGGTGCTGAACAACATCCTTGGAACCAAGGTGTGGATCGATGCCGCCGACAGACATGGCGTGGAACGGTTCGTCTTCGTGTCCACCGACAAAGCGGTCAACCCCACCAGCATCATGGGAGCCACCAAGAGGGTGGCCGGCATGATGGTCCAGTGCAAGAGCCGGGAAAGCCGGACAAGATTCATGGTGGTCAGATTCGGCAACGTTCTGGCCAGCAACGGCAGCGTCATCCCGCTGTTCAAGAAGCAGATCGCCCGGGGCGGGCCGGTCACAGTGACCCACCCGGACATGGTCCGCTACTTCATGACCATAGGGGAGGCCGCCCGCCTGATCATCCAGGCCGGCGCGATGGGCAACACCGGCGAGGTGTTCGTTCTGGACATGGGCCAGCCGGTGAAGATCCTTGACCTTGCCAGGGACATGATCCGGCTCTCAGGGCTGAAGGAGAACGAAGACATCAAGATCGAGTTCATCGGTGTCAGGCCCGGCGAGAAGCTCTACGAGGAACCGCTGACCCAGATGGAGGGGGCCGCAGCCACAAAGCATGATAGAATCTTCCTCGCCAGGCTGGACGACGTGGACAAGGACAAGCTCTGCCATGGCGTGGATGAGCTGGAGAAGCTGGCCCGGAGCGGAGACATTCAGGCCATAAAGGGCAAACTCAAGGAACTCGTCCCCTCATATCACCCCAACGGGCACGTATGTTGAAGAGGGGCCTCACCGCTCTCGCCTGGATTCTGCCGCTGGGGTGGATGGCGGCCGTCTTCTACCTCTCCTGCCAGGAGAAGGAGGATGTATCCCGGCTGGGCACCCTGTTCCCCGACTACATCAACCACGGCGCTGCCTACTTCCTGCTGGCGTTCCTGCTCTTCATGGCCCTGCAGCGCACCCGACCCACCGGCCCCATGCTCTCCTTTGCCGTCGTGGTGGGCTGGTCCCTCATCTTCGGGCTGGGCATGGAGTACGCCCAGAAGTATCTAACGCAAACCCGCCACTTCTCCCTGGTGGACCTGCTGGCCGATGGAGTTGGAGCAGCCCTGGCCGTTCTATGCCTGCTGGCTCTGAGCAGGGCCGGAGAGAGAGGCAGGCAACTCTATGCCCTCCTCACCGCCACCCCGCGCTGAAGCCTGTGCAGCAGCAGGCTGCCGGGAGTTTGAGGGTGTCCCTCAGACACGAGCTACCAGCTATCATCTCATAGGCTCAAAGGGCTGGGGGGGACTC
>VGOM01000112.1 GCA_016875915.1 Chloroflexota bacterium | reverse complement strand
CACTTGTGGATGGAGTCCACGGTGTCCTCGATCATCTTGGTCAGCAGCAGGGAGCTGCCATCGCCGAAGACCATGGCCATCTGCAGGTTGGGCTTGATCCAGGTCAGGGCGTGCTTGTCCAGGTTGAAGTCCTTCATGGCCGGCATGTAGTCCACCATCATGTGATAGATGGCGTGCATGTTGGAGTAGTAGCAGGGGAACAGGATCTCCTCGGTGGCCAGGCCGCCACCGATCTCGTAGCGGCGCTCCACAACACAGACCTTGGCCCCGGCCTTGGCCAGATAGGCCGCGGTCATCAATCCATTCGGTCCGCCGCCGATGACAACGACGTCCCAGTTGCTGTCAGCAGGGAACTCGTCAAATAGCTTTCCGCATATCCCGTCCATCGTGTCCTCCTTCTTTCTACGGACGCTGCGCCGAAATCTTGCCCTGTTGCGGGATGTACCACGGCGAGGCGTACCACCATGGTCCAGGCTGGGCGATGCCGTCCTCGATCATGGTGTGCATCAGGTTGTAGCCGCAGGCCATCAGGCACAGTCCGCCTGGGTGCATGGACGACTGGTGGCAGAGGTACAAGCCGTCAATCTGGGTCCGGCCGCGGGCAAGCTCCGGCAGAGGACGCTTGTTCCACCACTCGTCTTTGTCGCATCGAACGCCGTACCAGGAGCCGCCCAGCAACCCGGTGTTGCGGAGCTCCGAGTCCCATGGGGTGTTGACGAAGGTCTGGACGATGTTGTCATGGTCAAGGTTCTCGCAGATGACACCGGCCAACTCCAGGTTGTAGGCATCCATCTCGGCCTTGATCTGATTCAGGTTCTCGGGGCCTTCCGGATCGTACTCTGGTGTGGCCACAATGGTGTCGAAAGGACCGCAGATCTGCTGTCCCGGCCTGGTGCACTGCGGGTGAGTAACGTCGTAGTTCTGGTTGCCCACCCAGAGGAAGCAGCCCTCTTTGGCCGGCAGGCGTGGCCTTCCTTTCCATCCCAGGGCCTCCGCCATGTGGGCGAAGTACTCCTTCCTGGTGGCCGCGCCTCCGACGAAGGGTCCGCCGGTGAAGACACCCTCGCCGGCCATAGCAGAGGCGTAGGCAGGGCGGAACCGGAGCTGTTCGCGGGTCAGCCAGTGGGTGACATAAAGACTGCCTCCCTTGAGGCTGAGATCCCTGATCCGCTGGGCGAACCCCGCATCGATGTGGCTGGGCCCGATCAGCTTGAGGAAGGTCTGCCGGATGTCGGTGGCGCTGATGACGGCCCTGTTGGCCCAGATCCTCTTCTCGCCTACCGTGGCGGTGTCCTTCAACCTGACACCGACCGCAGTGCCGTTGTTGATGATGATCTCTTCCACCGGGCAGCAGGTGCGCACCGTGACCCCGTGGGCGATGGCGCAGCGGAGGAGGGCATGGTAGTACCCGTGGATGTTGCCCCGCGGGCCGACCGGGCGGGGTATGAATGGTGGCGTGACGGCTATGACGCTGCACAGCGCCGGGACAGCCTGTCCCTCGTGATGTCCGAACGCTCCGGATACCGCGGCGATGTAGGCCATCACCGTCTTCATCTGCTCGCCGGTGCTGAAATGCGCATCCATGAAGTCGAACATGGTCCACTGGAGAAGCTCCTCGG
>VGOM01000111.1 GCA_016875915.1 Chloroflexota bacterium | reverse complement strand
AGCCGGCGCTCGGCTTTCTTCTCGACGTCCCAGGCCTTGAGCGCCCGGCCCCAGTTGGCCTCGTAGATGAACGCCTTCATCTCCGGGAAGTACTCGGCCACCTGGTAGGCATCCTTGCCGCCGGCATTCGACCCCTCCGCTTTCGTCCAGGCTCCGGAGTCGATGTTATAGAGGTACAGCCCGTGCCAGTTGACGGCGAAGAGCCGATGCTCGGGGCTGATGGCCAGCCGGTCGTAGGTGTGCCCGACGGGCCAGGACCTGTTGCCGTCCTTGCCTGCCGCGCCGCACGCGGCCCCGTCCGGCAGGCGCGGGTCGGCCCAGGTCGGCACCGGCATCACCTTCCACTCGTTGGCGTCCGCCGAGTAGGTGATGAACTTCATAGAGGCGTAGTGTCCAATGCCGATGAACAGCACCTGCCGGGTCTTGGGGTCCCAGCAGGCGTCGTGCGACCAGGACAGGGCCACGCTGTACATCCGGTGGCCGCCGTACTTCCGGCCGTCCTCCCCCTCCCAGTCGTACCAGGACTGGAGGAGTTCTCGGGTGTAGCCCTTGGTCTGGAGCTCTTTCATCTCGCCGGGCTGCAAGGCCACCGCCAGCTTGCCCAGTTCGGTCTGCGGCGCCGCGGAAGGCTCCGCTCCCCGCGCCCACACGCCGCCCAGAAATCCCAGCACCATGACCGTCACGATTCTCGTCATGTCTCTTGTCCTTTCTCACTTGCCTTTCGCCACCACCTTGTCCTTTCCGTCCGTCAGCCACTCCAGCGTGAAGCGGCTGAACATGATCCGCGTCCAGATCTTCTGGCTGAGATCGTTGAACTCATAGATGCAGCCGATACTCTTGTCCGGCATGACGATGAGATTCGAATATGAGGTTTGGCCCGACTGGATCAGCTTCAAGCGCTGCCAGGTCTTGCATTCGTCGTAGCTGATGTGAATGGTCAGGTTCTCCCGCCCGAAATCCCCCTCTCCCCAGGGAGCGCTGAACAGCACCCGACTCTTGTCGTCATGCTCCGGATGGGAGAGACGGATAAGCCCGCTGTGGCACCCATTGCCTTTCGGTTGAACCAGATCCGTCGCGGCTTGCGGATCCGACCAAGTGACGCCTCCGTCCCCGCTGAACGAAACGACCCGATGCCGTTGCTGGTGCATGTTGTTTCTGTGATTCATGTAGACTCTGCCATCAGCCAATTCGAGCAGGGTGTATTCGCAGGAGCCAACATACTTCCATGCGCCAACAGAAGCGGGCTCTTTCCCAAACTGCCATGTCTTGCCGTGATCGTCGCTGTAAACAATCCTGGGCACGTTCCTTTTCTCAACCGAATGCGAAACCGTGAGCGGCAGAAGCAGCCGGCCGGTGGAGAGCTGAATGCCGCGGCTGGGGATGGGCGGTCCCCATACAGGATTGCCGTCGAGGGTAAACGGTTCGATTTCCGACCAGGTCAGGCCATCGTCATTGCTGGAACAGTGCTGCACGCCTTTGCCGATCAGCTTCCCGTCCGGTCCGACCTCATTCGCTACCCAGAAGACCCAGACGGTGCCAGTATCGCGGTCAACGATGGGGCAGGGATTCCCGTGATTCCATTTTCTGGCTCTCCGGGCTTTCTTGTGGGTGCCCACAAGGGGGGCGCCAAGCCGAGGAACCCTTCTACCTCCCTCAGCATAGGCATGGCAAGGACTTACGCCGAAATACACCTGTGCCGGCGCTG
>VGOM01000110.1 GCA_016875915.1 Chloroflexota bacterium | reverse complement strand
CGACGGCACATGGGTCAACTGCAGCATCTGGGAGATGGACCTCCTTCAAGCGGGCAACAGGGTGGACGGTCCGGCCATCATTGAGCACCCCATGACCACCCTGGTCATCCCGCCCCAGAACTACGTCGACATAGACGAGCACAAGTTCATCTGGTACAAGATGAAACAGTAACAGCAGAAGCGCCCGGGAAGAACGACCAGCCAAGGAGACGCGGACATGGGAGAAGCAGTGAAGCGGGTTGGATTCATTGGCCTCGGTGACATCGGCCTGCCAATGGCTAGGAGGATTGTCACCGGCGGATATGAGACTGTGGTGTGCGGTCACCGCAGGCGCGAGCCTGTGGAGGAAATGAAGAGGCTGGGCGCCAGAGAGGTCAAGACGGCTCGGGAAGTAGCCCAGGCAACAGAAGCAGTCATAGTCATGGTCCAGAACGACAAGCAGGCCGAGGAAGTGATCTTCGGGGCTGACGGTCTCCTTCAAGGCGTGAAGGCAGGCGACGGAATACTGTTGATGGGCACCTTCTCCCCCGCCTTCTGCAAGAGGGTGGCCGTGGCGGCAGGGCCAAAGAAGGTGGAGGTGTTCGATGCCCCGGTGGTCGGAGCCCGGATGGGAGCTGAGGCGGGAACGCTGGGCATCAGCGTCGGGGGGGACAAACCCGGTCTCGAGAGGTATCGCCCCGTTCTGGAGAGACTGGGCAAGATCACCTACTGCGGCCCGCTGGGGATGGGCCAGATCGTGAAACTGGTCAACAACATGGCGGCCGTCATCAACGGCCGCGTTGCCTACGAAGCCATAGCCTGGGGCATGAGAAACGGCGCCAGCGAGGAGATGCTGGTCAACCACCTGAAGAACGGCTCGGGCAACAGCTTCATCATCCAGAACTGGGAGTGGCTCAAGTCGTATTTCAAGTACCCGCCTCCGCCGACGTACTACGTCGGCGGCAAGGATCTCAGGTACGCCCTGGAAATCGCCCATGAGATAGATCAACCCTGCCCCATCGCCGCCCTGGTCTGCGAGCTGCAGAAGACGGGACCTCCCAGGCTGCCCGAACCGCCGCAGAGCTAGAGGCTGCGGGACCAGCAGAGTCGGAGTCATAGAGTATGAGACAAGTCAACATCAAGGTGCTCGGCATCTCCGGAACCCCTATCAAGGGGGGCAACTGCGACACCATGGTTCAGGAAGCCCTGGCCACAGCAGGGCGCATACCCGGCGTCGACACCGAGTTCATCACCCTGGCGGACAGGCAGATAGCCATGTGCCAGCACTGCCAGTGGTGCATTGAGAACAGAGCGCCCTGCAAGATACAGGATGATGCTCACGCCGTCTTTGACAGGATGATAGCCAGCGATGGACTGATACTGGGCGCGCCGGTCTGGAACGTCGGTGCCGCGCCCCTGTTCTCCACCCTGATCTCCCGCTGGAGATACCACCATTTCTTCACCTACAACTTCAGAAACAAGGTCTCCGGCGTGCTGACCGTTGGATTCCTGGGCATGGGCCTGGAGCGTGCCCTGGAGGACCTGGAGGTCATCGGCAGGGGTGCCGGCTTCGTGGTCGCCAGGGGCTGGGCGGTGGCCAGCGCCGCCGCCTTCGGGCAGCGGCCGGCCTATCTGGAGCATGGCGTGCTTGACGACAAGGCGGGGATGGCCCGGGTCCGCAATGTGGGCACCAAAGTGGTGGAGATCACCAGGATGATCAAGTACGCCGCCGAGGCGGG
>VGOM01000109.1 GCA_016875915.1 Chloroflexota bacterium | reverse complement strand
CATGATGCCCGCCAGCGCTCCGCTGTTACTGTGGAGGTTGGGAAAGGCCTATCGGTGGTATTCACGCGAGACGCGGGGCGAGCTGGTCTGGAGGCTGTCCGGAGGCAGGGTGCGCCTGCGCAACATGGCCAACTATGTGGACCACGGTGGCTGGCTCCGGGAGAACGATTCCTGGAAGCGCTACTTCACGGACATGCTTCTGAGCGAAGGCTCTCTTTCCCGGGAGTACATTGATCAGGCCTACGTGGGCTATCTCATGAGGGAACATGAGGCGGCCAGGATCAATGCCTCCTACCGGCTGATGCGCGTGATCACTGTTGAGCTCTTCCTGAGGCGCTTCCTGGCCTGAAGGGCTGCCGTGGCTGGCCAGGCCCGCGTCAGCCGATGGTGGACTTCAGCTTCCGGACGACATCACGCCGCTTCCTTTCGTCGGCCAGTACGTCCTGCTTCAGTTTCTTCCAGGCGGCCGGGCAGTCCTTGTAGTCAACACCGGTCAGCTTGTGGAAGAACTGATCGATCTGTCTCTTGTTCTCCGGTGTGACCATGACGCCGGCCTGGCTCAGGATGTCCTTCATGTGGCGGAAATAGCAGGACATGGGATCTCACCTCCACAGATTTGGCGTTCCGCCCGTGGGAGCCGCCTGGGGCTGAAGCTGCCTGGGACGATACCAGCCGGAGCCCGGCCCTGTCAATATGGGGCGTTCGGGGAGTCTGCCAGAGGCGAACCTCTGAGAAAAGGATTCGGGCCATGCAGTTCCTGCATGGCCCGAAGAGCGTGCCTGAGTCGTCCTGTTTGACCGGCAGCCTCGGTGCAGAAGCTATCGGCCGGTTTCCTGGATCTCCTATTCGCCCAGCTCGTTGAGCGCCTCCAACTGGTTCTTCACGGCTTCGAAGTTGCCACTGCTGTAGGCGTATCGGACTCTCTCTTTGACCCACCAGGGACTATACCAGTCCGGCTGGAATCTGTACGCGTTGAGCAGGGCAGCCACCGCATGCCGGCCGAGGGCCTTCTCGCCGCCACCACCCGTCCGAAGTACGTCGATAAGCGGCTTTCTGGGGCCAACACCGAAGACGCAGTGGAAGCAGGAGTTGGGCGATACGCCTGCCCACTGATCCGTATGGTTCTTCCAGTAGCCGGGCGTCAGACCCTGATGGCATGCAGAGGCTGTGCCAGCTTGCAGGATGACCGGGAACAGGGCTCCGAGGGCAATGACCACTGCCAGGACGACTGGGAATGTCTTCTTCATCTTCATCATTTCTCACCCCCTTTCTTCTCCGCGTTGTTCTGACCCATTGACTTACCGGGGGAGAACGCCGGTTGGTGCGGACTCCACCGCGGCACATCCGATGTCAAACACCCCCCCTGGGGGTCTCTGCACGTGCAGGAAACATGGGCTGATCACTGCTCAAAGCACACCAGAAAACGAGAAACCGACCTTTCAAGGTCGGTTTCACTATTGACTCCCCACAGCCCAAGTGACCAAATACAGGCGGTGGTTCTGCGTCTCCTATTGTGTCTTCAGTGTCCTATCTCTGGATTATGCCACCTCCTTTCACTGACTTAGTCGACGGGGCGCTCCGGATTCCCTTGGCAGACCGGATTCCTTCGCTGTTTCACGCTCACCGGAAGGAGTCGAAGGCTTGGCCTCGGGGTGACAAAAGTCGCTTCTAGCCGCTACCGGAACGGATAGAATCAGACTCAGAGTTTGAAGGAAAGGAGGTGCGGCGATGACGAGCCTGATAATCAGACGGCCAAGTTTCCTTGATGAGTTCGACAGGATGGTTGACGGCCTGTGGACGACCTGGGAGCCGGTAGGGGGACA
>VGOM01000108.1 GCA_016875915.1 Chloroflexota bacterium | reverse complement strand
CGGTCCACTACCGAGACGATGCCGCCCACCATGAGGAACGGCTGTGAGAGTATGGTGGCTGCCCGTGACACAGCTCCCTGAGCCTGGGCGATCGACTCGGCCACGGTCTTCGGGGCGTGGGCCATGCCGCAGAGGTACATCCCCTCGTTGATGAAGTCTAGGGGACGCAGCTTCATATGCGCTTCCATGAAGAAGCCGTCCTGCGTCAGCGGAAGCTTGAGTTTGCTGGCTAGCTCCCCGGCGTCGGCCTGCGGTCGTACCGCGGTGCTCAGCACAATCAGGTCTGCCTCCAGCAGGATGTCGGTTCCCAGAACGGAGTCGAACACCTTCACATTCGGCCGGGTACCGGACAGATCCACCTGGGGCTTCCGGTCAACATCGTAGCGGATGAAGGTCACGCCTTTTTCGCGCGCCTCGCGGTACTTCAGCTCCTTCATGCCGTATGTCCGGATGTCGCGGTACAGGATGTAGACCTCAGCATCCGGGTTCTCATCCTTGATCTTCAATGCGTTGGCTATGGCCTGACCGCAGCAGATCCGGCTGCAGTACATGTGCTCCGGCTCCCTCGATCCGACGCACTGCACCATCACCACCGACTTGAGCGTCCTGGCATCCGCGGCACCGGAGACGAGCTTCTGCTGAAGCTGGGTCTGGGTCAGCACTCTGTCGGACTGGCCAGCGCCATACTCCACGGGACTGTACTCCGCGGCTCCCGTGGCCAGGATGACCACGCCGTGTTCAACGGTGGACATGGTGCCGTCAGCCAGGGCCAGGACCGTCTCATAGTTGCCCACGTAGCCACCGAACTCCTTCACCGTTGCGCCCTTGTACACCTTTATGCGGGGCTCCTGCTCCACGCGCTTGACCAGATCAGTCAGCACCTGACGGCAGTCGGAGCCTTCCAGGGTGTAGTGGATGTGCCTCAGATTGCCGCCCAGCTCCGTTTCGCGCTCCACGAGGACTGCCTCGAATCCCTGAGCGGCCAGCCCCAGCGCCGCCGTCATGCCGGCAGCGCCCCCGCCGATGACCAGGCCCCGGAGCTTCACCGGTGCGCGGGACTGGTGCAGCGGTCCCAGGGTGGCCGCTCTGGCCACAGCCATCCGCACCAGGTCTCTGGCCTTCTCGCTGGCTTCGACGGGGTGGGATCCATGTACCCACGAGCACTGGTCTCTGATGTTGGCCATCTCGAAGAGGAACTTGTTCAGTCCGGCCTGACGTATGGTGTCCTGGAAGAGCGGCTCGTGGGTCCTCGGGCTGCAGGAGGCCACCACCACCCTATTGAGGTTCTTCTCCTTGATGGTGTTGACGATCTTGATCTGGGCATCCGTGGAGCACGTGTAGAGGTTCTCCTCGGCATGGACCACGTTCGGGAGGCCCCTGGCGTACTCGGCCACGGTAGGGACGTCCACCACCCGGGCGATGTTCGTGCCGCAGCGGCAGACGAAGACGCCTACGCGCGGCGGCTGGCCGCTGAAGTCGAGCTCCGCTGGGTAGGTCTTCTCCGTGACCATGGTGCCCCGGGCTTCAGCGAGGCACTGGGTGGCCAGGTGGGCAGCGCCGCTGGCATTCATCACCGACTCGGGAATATCCATCGGGGCATCGAAGGCACCGGCGACATAGATGCCCGGACGGGAGGTGACATTGGGCCTGGCGTCCCGCGTCTGGCAGAATCCGAAGCGGTCCAGCTCCACCTGCAGCCGGCTTGTCAGGTCTCTGGTGCTGGGTGAGGGAACCATTCCCACAGACAGCACCACCATGTCGAACTCCTCAACCTTGCGGCCCTCATCGGCGTTGTACTCCAGGACAAGGTTCTTTGTCCTCTGCATCTCCTTGACCGACGAGGGAATGCCTCGGACATAGCGGATGCCGAACTTGTCCTTGGCGGACTCGTAGTAACGCTCAAAGCCCTTGCCGTGGGCTCGCATGTCGTTGAAGAAGATGGTCGGCTGGATGTC
>VGOM01000107.1 GCA_016875915.1 Chloroflexota bacterium | reverse complement strand
CCTTCTTGCTAGATTTACAGTCTAACATTGGCACTGGCTCCGTTTTTGGGGGGCAGGTCACCGTGGCACCCGGTTGAGTACGACGCCCAGAATACGGGCATTGCCCTTGGTCAGCATACCGGCTGCCGCCGCCAGCTCCTCCGGTCTGGTGCTGCCGGCATTGACGACCAGGATCACCGCGTCCGCCTTGGGAGCCAGGATGGCGGCGTCGGCCACGGCCAGAACAGGGGGGGTGTCAAAGAGGATTATGTCGGCGTGCTTTTTCAATTCTTCGATCAGGAAGGACACGCGTGTGGAACCGAGCAGATCGGCGGGGTTGTGCGGCGGAGGCCCGGCAGCCAGTACCTTCAGCCCGGTTCCCCTGTCCACCTGGAGGTATCCGGCCACATCGGGCTGCCGTGCCAGAAGCAGGTGACTGAATCCGAGTTCGTTGGAGAGGCCAAACATCTGGTGCAGGTTGCTGAGCCTGAGGTCGGTGTCTACGACGATGACCTTCTTGCCAGTCTGGGCCAGGGTCACCGCGAGGTTGGCCAGCACGGAGGTCTTGCCCTCCGCCGGACCTGGGCCGGTGATCATCAGCGTCTGCGCCGGCTTGTCCAGGGTGGCGAACTCGATGTTGGTGCGGAGCATGCGGAAGGCCTCGGCCACCGAGCTGGTGGGGTTGGCCTCGGCAATGAGTCCGCCCTTCTTCTCGAGGCCGGCCTTGAACCTGGGTATGGCGCCCAGGGTGGAAAGGCCGGTGGAGACGCTGACATCCTCAGGGCTCTTCACGGAGCGGTCCAGGTACTCCTTGAGGAAGACGCCTCCGGTGGTCACTGCCAGGCCCAGGAAACAGGCGATGATCACGTTCTGAAGAGTCCTGGGGCTCACGGGCGAGGTGGGCAACGGAGCCGACGCGCCCACCGAGACTCCCCCGGCGGCCATGGCCTGGGCCAGCTCGGTATTCCATAGAGTCCGCTGGGTCTTGAGGCTGTCCAGGTCATCCTGAAGGCTGTTCAGCTCCTCCGCCTCTTCAGGGGTGAGGCCGACGCTGGCCTCTTTGACCTTCAACTCGTCGATGCGGGCGGAAGTCTGGTTGATCTCAGTCTGAATCTGGCCCAGGAAGGCCTGGGCGGCTGCCTGCAGGCTCTCGAGGTTCTGTTGGATGTATACGGTGACCGTGGTGTTGGCTATCTGTTGCGCGGTGGCGGGATCGCTGTCATGCGCAGATACCTTGACAAGCGGCGAGTTGGCGGAGGTGCCGACGCTGATCTTGTCCCGCAGCTCAGTGGGGGAATAGGGGAGATCGACCTCAGCGATGACCTCTTCCATGACCGATTCCTTGGTGATGAGCTCGGCGTGGGCGGCCACGGCCGGCTGCCGGTAGGCATAGCTGGGGATGGGGCTGGAGGTATCCTGAACCACGATGGTGGCCGTGGCCCGGTAGACCGGATCCATGCTCTGGCTGATCACGTAGCTCGCAACACCAGCTATGATCACACCGATGGCGATCAGCCAGAGCCATTTCCGAATGACTGCCCAGTATTGCCGCAGTTCCATAACTGTTACATCCTTTCAATATCGATATGGGACCCTGCCTGGATCAAAGCAGGCCCAATTGTACTCTTGCCTGATTGTTCCTGCAGAAGCGCGCTGCTAGGACGCTGTGCCTTTGAGCAGACTCCTCTGACCTGCAGAGCTACACGGATGCTCGGATATAACGATCTTTGCTGCAGTCATGGAATATACCATTATGGCGGGGCCTAGTCAATGTCGCGTTCCGGCCGTCCTTCTTCCAAGGTGCCCCTCTCTTCGGGTGGGATACTCCCGGCATTCCCTCGGTCCGTCTTCTTGTCCACGCCGGCGGCGCGGCCCGGGCCAGCAGCACGCGCTCGACCGTCCAGCACAGCCCGTAGGGTGGCGATGGAGATTGACTCCACGGGCACGGCCTCTGATGATAGCTTCTCTTTGTCTACCGGGGGCGGAGAATGGATTGGCTTCGCCTGCCCCCCGGGTTTCGGAGCCGC
>VGOM01000106.1 GCA_016875915.1 Chloroflexota bacterium | reverse complement strand
TCGGGGCGGTCGGCGTGATTCTCCATCCCGGCTGGATCCTCTTCGGAGTCTCCGAGCACAGTCCCATCCGAGGCAATGATGGTGACCCTGCCTGCGATGGTATCTCCCAATCGAACAGCCAGCGCACTGAGTTCATCCGTCTGACCAGTTGTGAAGTATGTCGCGCTGCTGTCTGCAATGACCCAGGCCTGGTCCACAAGTTGGGTCTCCAGACTGTCAATATGCTCGTTGCGAACGAAGTGAGCCAGGTACAAGCTAAGGCCAACAATGCAGAGCACGACAACAACAGCGAAGACTGTGGCTATGCGCCATCTGATGCTGCGGAACATTCTCTACGCCTCAAACTTGTAGCCCACGCCCCTCACCGTCAAGATGTGCCGTGGGTGTGCCGGGTCAATCTCGATCTTCTGTCTCAACCACCTGATGTGGACATCCACAGTCCGGGTATCCCCGGCGTAGTCGTAGCCCCAGACTCTCTCCAGCAATCGGTCACGGGTGAAGACCTGTCCCCGGTTTCGGGCGAGGAACTCCAGAAGGGCGAATTCCATGCGGGTCAAATCGATGTTGAGGCCGCGACGTGAGACGACACGTCTGCTTGGATCGATGTCAAGGTCGGCGATCTTGATCGGCGGCGGAGGTGTTTCACCAGCGATGATTTCTCCCTTTGCCATGTCGCCTCGGCGCAGCATCGCCCGGATGCGGGCAAGAAGCTCTCTCATGCTGAATGGTTTGGTCACGTAGTCGTCAGCCCCCAGTTCAAGGGCGACCACCTTGTCGACTTCGTCTGTCTTCGCAGTGAGCATCATGATAGGCACCGTGGTTTCGGCGCGCAGAATGCGACAAACCTCGTCTCCAGACAGTCGCGGCAGCATGATATCGAGGATCACCAAGTCAGGTTTGTGGCTCCGCGCTCTCTCCAGAGCCTGAATGCCATCTTCGGCAGTGAGCACCTCATGGCCCTCTTTGCTCAGGTTGTACTTGAGGACTTCACGTAGGGTCTGGTCGTCTTCGACGACGAGGATTCGTCCAGCCATAGCGTTTCACCGCCAAGACTATAGCTGTTGTGCCCGAGTTCATCAACCGGGGATTCGGCTCCTCCTTCTGAAAGGCGTGGCCGTGAACCGGCCGCTGGACAGGGCTTCCCGGGTCCGAATCACCGCAGCGCCAAACATCATAGCCAAGTTCAGATCCAGAGGGAACTCACCTGTCCCCACTTGTGAATCGGGGAGGCTCTTTGGAGGGCCTAGACTATCTCAGAGGGTGGATGGTCATGCTGTGGGACCTGATCGGGCACCAACCGGGTGGTCCGCCAGCTGTTGCATGACTATTGCTTGACTTCAGCTGCACTCCCGCAAGTAGACATAAAGATGGTGGGCGATACTGGACGATATCGAGAACCGGATCCTTCGAATTGGCGTTCAGTCTCGCAACTGCATCATCAGGAAGAAGGTAGTGGGGGCAACCCAAGGCAGGAGCAGTCCACGGTGGTAGCTTCCTACTTGTGCCTTCAGGCACCGATGGGCAGGGTGAAGTAGAAGGTGATTCCTTGGCCAAGTTCTGACTCCAACCCGGACAGTATGTTGGATATCGCTGGGACTATACTATGGTCGATACAGTTCCGCTGCGACAGGTCAGTGGGTTTCGGTGCGGGATTAAGCCAGGGGTGTCCCAACGGTCTCAGCTTAAGGAAGAAGGGCATCCTGGGGTCTCTTGTGAAGCCGTTATGGCGTGAAGGGAGTAGCCTGAAGCTCTGTTAAGCACCAGTGGGACCGGCTTACTCAATGACGCCTATCCGCTAAGGCTCCCAGTGGAACTGGCCCACAGTAGATGACATCATATGTCAGGGTGCCTCGGTCGGGGATCACCTTCATAGTCAAGGTAAGCGGTGCGAGGGAACCCTCCGTCGGCACGGCAAGCTGGACTGGCTCAGGATGGCGTACGAGAGGGCAGGGGTGAAGTATGCAGACGAGGAGTGATGGGGTCGCCCTTTGTGCTGGGGGCCTCGATTGGCACAACCATTTCTCCCCCAAAGGGGGAGAAATA
>VGOM01000105.1 GCA_016875915.1 Chloroflexota bacterium | reverse complement strand
TTCGGATGCAGAGCCTTATGTACTGGCCTCCCGTCCCCGCACAGAGACGCCTGCGGCGCGTGTCAGGATAGCATGGGAGGTCTGGCCGCTACGATGCAGACGCACACAGAGGGGATGAGTGATGAGGCGTTGCCGGCCGACAGGCTACTGCGGTGTTCGAGGGGCTTGAGTGGTGTAGCTCTCGAGCATGGCCATCTCGCGCATGAGCTGGTCGTTGGTGCCGGCCAGACTGGAGGCAACGATGTCGGCCAGCCTCTTCATGACCAGGAAGCCGTCGTCTCTGTTCTTGTCGAGGATCTCCAGTAGATCCTTTCCCTTGATCAGTATGACCTCACAGTCCTCCAGGCATTTGGCCGATGCGGTGCGGAGCCCGGGCTGTACCACTGCCGACCAGCCCAGCACCTGCCCCGCGGCCACCGTGTATATACTGACCACGGGATTGGGCCACGCCAGAGGCAGTTGGCGCTCCACGGCGATCCTGCCTTTGACCAGCAGGCATATCTCCTCCGCCTTGTCGCCCTCTCTGAACAGTAGCTTCCCGGCCTGGTGGCTGGTGGTGGACGACGCCGCGGCTACCTTGCCCACGACCTTGTCGCTCAAGCCCTGGAACAAGGCGAACTTCTTCAGAGTATCAGCTGTTGCCATGCAAGCCCCCCGCGAGATTCCTCCGATAGGACACGGTATTCTATCGTTCCAAACTGGCTTTGTCAATTCGATGTTGGGATTGAAGGACTCTTCGGGGATGTGATAGAATGCCTGCCCTCAGGACTCCGGCTCGGGCGTTGCCGGGGGGCGTCCCTTCTGCAGGTCGGGAAAGAGGTTTTCGTGGGCACAGGTCGGGAATCCTCATTGGCGTTGGAGAGCGGCTCGCGGGTGGCCGTGATCGGGGGTGGCCCGGCGGGCTCCTTCTTCAGCTACTTCGTCCTGGATATTGCCTACAGGGTTGGCCTGGATATCCAGGTGGATATCTATGAGCCACGCAATTTCTCCTCGTTTGGCCCGGCGGGCTGCAATATGTCCGGCTGCATCATCTCTGAACCTTTGGTGCAGATGCTGGCAGCCGAGGGGATCAACCTGCCCCCTGGGGTAGTCAGAAGGGGAATCGACTCCTACCTGCTGCACATGGATGTGGGCAATGTGCGCATTGAGACCCCACTCCGTGAGATGAGGATTGCGTCGGTGCACCGTGGTGCGGGGCCGCGTGGTATGAAGGAGACCAAATGGCGTGGTTTCGATGGCTACATGCTGGAGTTGGCTGTGGGGAAGGGCGCCAATCTGATCTCGAACCGTATTGAGGGCGTGACCTGGGATGGGAGCCGTCCGCAGGTGCGTGGGCGTGACGGGGTGCCGAAGAGCTATGACCTGCTTGTCGGAGCTTTCGGGGTGAATACGGGAGCTCAGAAGCTCTTTGAGGGGTCGGCCATAACCTACCTCGCGCCGGCAACGACGAAATCACACATTCGGGAATTCCTGATAGGTGAGGAATCCCTGGATCGGTACCTGGGCAGCTCCATCCATATCTTCCTGCCTCACATACCCCGGCTGGACTTCGCTTGCCTCATCCCCAAGGGGGACTTTGCCACCATGTGCCTGCTCGGGGAGGACATCGACGAGGAATTGGCGCAGTCCTTCATGAAGACCCGCGAGTTCAGGGAATGCCTGCCTCCGGAAGCGATCAGCCAGGAATGCTGCCGGTGTTATCCGCGCCTGAACATACGGGGAACTGGAGAGCCCTATGCAGACAGAGTGGTCTTCATTGGCGACAGCGGCATAACCAGGCTCTACAAGGACGGCATCGGCGCAGCATACAGAACGGCCAAGGCGGCTGCGGTCACCGCGGTCTTCCACGGGATCTCTGCCGGCGATTTCCGGGACCACTACTGGCCGGTATGCCAGGGCTTTCTCAGGGACAACCGGTTGGGGAGGGTCGTGTTCACGGCTACCGAGCTGATTCAGAAGAGGAGATTCGCCCGGCGCGGCCTTCTACGCACAGTTTCAAACGAACAGAAGAAGAAGGGCGCTCAGCGGAGGATGAGCATGGTTCTGTGGGATACCTTCACG
>VGOM01000104.1 GCA_016875915.1 Chloroflexota bacterium | reverse complement strand
ATCGACGCCGCTGCGGGCGGCTCCTGGGCCGGCAATGTCTACGCCTCCCAGTACTCTGGTATCTGGACGGTGACGGTTGACTGCCAGGGCATTCCGGGCACTGCCTCGCTCACGGTGGGCGCCGGGGCGGTCAGCTCCTACACGGTGACCTCCGACAACTACAGTCTGGAGACCAGCATCGCCTTCACGGTCACGGTGACGGCCTACGACGCCTACGGCAACGTGGCCACCGGCGACAACACCACAGTGGTGGCCATGAGCTCCAGTTCGCCGACCATGATCTTCGACGGCAATGGCAACGGGCTCTTCGGTGAGGCAGGTGACAATACCAAGACCCTCTCTGCCGGTACGTTCGACATTCAGGCCAAGGACAATACCGCTGCCGAGGGGATCATCATTACCGCCAGTGCCGGCACCATAACGACGAATAGCAGCGCTTACACTGTGGAGAACTTCCGCTGCTTCATCGCCACAGCGGCCTACGGCACGCCCATGGCCGGCGAGATCCAGGTCCTGCGGGACTTCAGGGACAAGTACCTCATGACGAATCCACCCGGGCGTCTGTTCGTTGCCGCCTACTACAAGCTCAGCCCGCCGGTGGCCACATTCATCGCCGACCACGACTCCCTCAGGGCTGGCATCCGAATAGGGCTGACGCCGCTGCTCTGGCTGGCCTCGGCAGCCCTGAAGACCACCCTCCTCCAGAAGCTGGCCATTCTGGCCCTGGCTCTGGTGGTGGTGCTGTTCACCGCGGTGTGCCTCCGCCGCATCCGTCGGTCCAGGACCGCCTAGACCTCCTTCAGCGGGGCCTTCCGCCGCCGGGCAATCCCCGGCACATCCAGCTCAGACCGGGCCAAAAGAAGAGGCCACCCCAGACGACCGGGGTGGCCCCATGGCGTCGCTACGCTGGCGGCCCCTAGCCGCTCTCCAGCAGGGCATGCTCCGTTCTGGCGATGATGTCATCCTGCAGGGTCCTGGTCAGATCGACGAAGTAGGCCGAGTAGCCGGCCACCCTGACGATGAGGTCGGCATGCTTCTCGGGATGGGCTTGGGCGTCCTTGAGCACCTTGGGGTCGATGACATTGAACTGGATGTGGTGTATGCCCAGATCAGACCAGGTCTTGAGGTAGTCGGAGAATACCTCCCGGTTCTCCCCCTCCAGGAAATGGGGGGAGAAGCGCTGGTTGAACAGGTGGTTGCAGGATAAGAGAGGGTCCACCTTGCCCACGGACTTGAGCACGGCGCTGGGGCCCTTCCTGTCCCGGCCCTGTACCGGGGAGACGGTGCCGTCGTGGAGGGGCTCCCTGGCCTTGCGGCCCTCCGGCGTGGCGGCCACATCGAAGCCCAGGAAGTAGCCCACCGAGGCATTGGTGCCGTCGGTGTCGTAGGGATAGCCGTAGTAGGTGGTGTACTTCTCGGTCTCTTCCTTGATGCGGAAGTGGACCTTCTCGGCGATGCTGTCCACGTAGTCATCGTCATTGCCGAACTTGGGGGCAGAAAGGAGCATCTGGCGGAGCTCCTCCTTGCCCTCGAAGTTCTGTTTCATGGCCTCGAGGAGCTCGGCCATGGTGATCTTCTTCTCCTCGAAGACCAGCTTCTTGATGGCCGAGAGGGAGTCGGCCACGTTGTTCACTCCCGTGGGCATGACATAGTTGCGGTGGAAGTAATAATGCTGCCGGCAGTCCTTGCCCCTCTCGATGAGGTCGTCCACCAGGGCGGAGATCAGCGGCCGGGGGAGGTACTCCTGGTAGAGGGCATCGGCGATGTTGTTGATGTAGACCTGGGGCCCCATGAAGAAGTTGAACTGCTGGAAGGTGGCCTCGATGATGTCATCGATGGATTTGAAGGTCAATGGATCAGGGGTAGGAGCCCCCACCTTCTGAGAGCTGATCCAGTCGGTGCCCTGGTTTAAGGCCAGCATCATGCAGTTGGTGAAGGAGAACATGCCCATGCCCTGGCGGTAGACCATGCTCTTGCCGGGGATGATCCAGGACATGCAGTTGGAGATGGCGTAGTCCCGGGCATCCTCCAGGGGGATGCCCTTCTCCAGGAGGTAGGGGATCATCATCTTGTCGTTGAAGAAGGCCGGCTGGGCCACCCCGCTGC
>VGOM01000103.1 GCA_016875915.1 Chloroflexota bacterium | reverse complement strand
TGAGGTTGCCAGCCAAGCGCAGACGGGGCGGGTGAGCAGGATCATCGTATCGGGTGATAGCTTGCGGGTGTTCTACAAAGGGGAGAACACCCCTGTGTCGGCCCGCAAGGAGCCGACCGAGGGGGCCCTCCAGACCCTGCGGGCCCTCGGTGTCTCTGAAGAGCAACTGGGAGCCATTGATATCAAGGTCGAACCTCCCAGCGATTGGGGCAATTGGCTGTCCCTCCTGGGCACGCTCTTGCCCGTCCTTTTCGTGGGGAGCATATTCTACGTTTTCTTCCGGCAGGCTCAGGGGGTCAACAGCCAAGCCCTCTCCTTTGGCAAGTCTCGGGCGCGGATGATCAGTGGGAACAAGCCTACTGTCACCTTCCAGGATGTAGCTGGCGTGCCCGAAGCCAAAGAGGACCTCCGAGAGGTGGTCGAGTTCCTCAAAGAACCCCAGAAGTTCGTGGGCCTGGGTGCGCGTATCCCCAAGGGAGTGCTGCTGGTAGGAGCCCCGGGCACGGGCAAGACCCTCCTCGCCAAGGCTGTCTCCGGCGAGGCCGGTGTGCCCTTCTTCTCCATCTCCGGCAGCGAGTTCGTCGAGATGTTCGTGGGAGTCGGGGCCTCTCGCGTTCGGGACCTCTTCGATCAGGCCAAGAAGAGCTCCCCCTGTATCGTGTTCATAGACGAGATTGATGCCGTAGGTCGCCACCGGGGCGCCGGGCTGGGCGGATCCCACGACGAGCGCGAGCAGACGCTCAACCAGATCCTGGTGGAGATGGATGGCTTTGGCACCGATACCAACGTGATCGTGATGGCCGCCACCAATCGCCCGGACATACTGGACCCCGCCCTGTTGAGGCCGGGGCGCTTTGACCGGCAGGTGGTGCTGGATCGGCCAGACATCAAGGGGCGGGAGGCGATCTTCGGGATTCACGTGCGGGGCAAGCCCTTGTCGGAGGATGTGGACCTGAGGGTGCTGGCGCGGGAGACGCCTGGACTGGTGGGGGCGGACATTGAGAACATCGTGAATGAGGCGGCCATCCTCGCGGCACGGCAGGACAAGAAGCGGATAGGGATGGGGGAGTTCCAGGAGGCTCTGGAGCGGGTGGTGGCGGGGCGGGAGCGGAAGAGCAGGGTGATCAGCGAGGAGGAGAAGTGGGTGATAGCCTACCACCAGGCCGGTCATGCGCTGGTGCGGCATATGCTCCCCCACTGCGATCCGGTGCACAAGGTCTCTATCATCGCCCGAGGCATGGCCCCCGGCTATGTCCTCACGCTTCCTGACGAGGATCGTTACTTACACGGAAAGAACAGGATCGGAGACGAGATCTCCGGGCTACTGGCGGGGCGCGCAGCAGAGGAATTAGTGTACGAGGACATGTGGACCGGCTCGGCCGACGATCGCGATCTTGAGCGAGCCACTAAGCTGGCACGAGACATGGTGATGCGGTTTGGTATGAGTGACTCCCTCGGCCCGCTGACCTTCGGCCAGCGGGAGGAACTGGTCTTCCTGGGTCGGGAGATTGGAGAGCAACGGGACTACTCGGAGGCCGTGGCCCAGGAGATAGATCGAGAGGTGCGACACATCATTGATCAGGCCTACCAGCGGGCCAAGAAGATCCTGAGCACCTACCGCGACAGACTGGAGGCGGTGGCTCGACGGCTGATCGAGGTCGAGACTCTGGAGGCACAGGATTTCGAGGCCCTTGTGGGTGCCCCTGCTCCAGCCTAGCCTCGGCCTCTCAACGGAATCCCCCCGCCTCTCACCAGATCACGGTCCGCCTTGGCCCGGGACTCTCAACCCGGGCTTCTTTCTTGCCTCTCGGTTTGTCGCTCTCCCCACAAGATGATATAATCGGACGCAGCAGGACAGCACCGGGAACGGCGATGGCATGTACCTGACTCGTATCTCCCTGACTAACTTCCGAAACTACGTACGACTCGATCTCTCGCTGCCCCGCCAAGTGGTGATTCTGAGGGGGGACAACGCGCAGGGGAAGAGCAACTTCCTGGAGGCCATCTACTACCTCGTAACCACCCGCTCGCCTCGTGCCTCGGCCGACCGACAACTCATCAACTGGCTGGCCGATGAGGATGTACTCCCACATGCACGCTTGGAGGGCTGGGTCCAGCGGCAGGACGCGTCCTGCCAAGTGGCCATGACCCTCATGAAGGAATCA
>VGOM01000102.1 GCA_016875915.1 Chloroflexota bacterium | reverse complement strand
CAGCGTTGGGTCGGAGAGATCCACCTCATCGCCCAGCGCCCACTTCTGGACGATCTCCTGGTACAGTTCCTCCCCGGCTTCAGTCAGGCCTGTGAATACCACCTTGCCACCCACTCGGGCGACTGTCACCAGCCCGGAATTGGCAATCCGCGCCGCCACCCGAGCAGGCATGGGGGCAAAGATCGTAGCCAACTGCACGGCATCCACGCCGGAGAGCGCCATGTTCTTCTGGAAGACGCTATCAGCTACTCGGTTGGCCTCTTCCACACTCAAGCCGCGGCTCAGTGCTTCATCGTAGGCTCCGCCGGCTTCTAGCGCCCCTTCCAAAGTGCGCGAGGTGACAGCGCCCCCTAGCATCTGTGCAGCATACGAAGCCCATCCGGTCAGGCCAAGGCCAGTGGCCAAGCCACCGGATGCCACCATGCCCACGACAGAGGGCACGATCATGGCTGCGAAGAAGGGGACGGTGCGCGTCACCCGCATGGTGTAGAAGCGCGGGTTGTAGAGGTGCTGCCAGTTGAAAGCGCCGAGGTTGTCGTCCGGTGCCAGGAGTTGCATGTCATGGCCCAGGTCTGCCATGGCAGAGCCGAGTCCATCCTCGCCAAGCCATCGGAAGTCAGCTATCGTGCCAATGCCGGGCAACTTCAACACGCCCTCTGGCCCCGTGGTGTACCTCTTGAGGATACTGCCAGCAGCCACCAGTAGGTCGCCGGTCCCAGCCTCCAGAGAGAAGAAGATTTGACCCGCCCATCCGTAGTCATGCTTGGTCACAAGTTGGCCTGTGTTCGGGTCGAGCTGGCCGATGGACTCGGCCCCGCCCTCCCACCAGATGCTATAGTCCGGCTTGATGATGAGGTCGGGCAGGCTTTCCTTATCTATGCCGAAGGATGCCTGGAGGTCTTGGTACTCCAGTCGGGCCTGCTGCAGCCAAGGCGGCACCTCCCCCTCTTGTTTCATGTCAGGGAACGCACCGGGGAACATCTCCGGTGTCAGCCGCATCCCCTCTGCCGGGATCTCACCAAAGACCAGGGAGATATCGGAGTCCGTGATGTCGGGGATGAGCTTGCGGAGGAGCAACTCCGCATCCGCAGTCCGGCCCCGCCCGCCGATGGCAGCCACGAACTCCGCCGGGTAGTCCATCAGCCATTGGCCCAAACTGGAGAGGGTGTCCTGCATGTTCATGGTGGCGAAGTCGAGTCCCGGCCTTGTGGGCTGATAGTCATAGCCATAGAACTCTGCCATCCGCATCGCTTCCAGTTCTGCTTCAGGCAGTGGTGGCGCTACGCCGGGCTCCGCAAAGACACGCTGCACCAAGTCCAGGAACTCGGTGTCACTCACTTCGAGGGGAGCCTCCCGCAGGGATTCCCACTCCTCCCGGCTGTAGTGCTGGCCCTCCGGCGTGGTCAGGCTGTTGTCCTCGAATATCTTGTAGCCCTGCGGGCTGATGAGGTTCCACGACAAGCCGCCCTCTGCCATCGTATCGGGTACGGCTTCCACCATCCAGTCCTGCCAGTCGTCAGCAACAGGGACGCCGCCCTCACCCGACGTGGACAGGTCGATCCCCCACAGGTTCATCGCCTCATCGGACGTGTAGACCTTGGGCGTCTTGCCCTTGAGGAGTTGGTCGAGCTCGTATTCCCGAGACGTGATCGTTCTTGGCATAGCCTAGACCTTCGGCAGATTGGGGAGCTTCGGTCCTGACGGCAGACGGAACGATGGGAACTTGGGCATCCGCGGCTCCCGTGGTGTGCCCATGCCGGCTCCCTCCCTCAGTCTGCCCCGGAGGTCCGGTGTCGGCAGCGCCATGTCGGGCGCATCGAGCATAGTGTTGATGCTCTGGTCCAGGTCATCTTCTCGGAATCTGATCTTCTTCATGCTGACACCCCTATTTCTTCTTCCATCGTTGGCGTCGACGGCCGGCCGGGTCTCATGCCCCCGCCCTGGTTAGCGCCCAAGAGAGGCAGCATACTCTCCGGCTTGGGCTGCTGCTGGCCGTTCTTGCGCTCCTCCGGTGCTATCTTGCCCGACTTGAGCTGCTGCCAGCTTATGCCCATCTCCTTCGCCATGAGCTTTGCCTCCAGTTCCTTCCCCTCTTCGATGAGGGAGCGGGCTATCCGCATCTTCAGGATGAAGGGGCTGACCTTCTCCGCCATCTCGACCATGCGTTTGTTCCGCTCGGTGGCCGGATCCGCCAG
>VGOM01000101.1 GCA_016875915.1 Chloroflexota bacterium | reverse complement strand
CGAACTCCATCGTCCCCGGAAGCGGCGGCTGCGCACCAGGCCGCCGGCCAGTGCCATTGGGGCTCAGCGGGAAGAGAAGAAACGCCAGTCGCGGAGGAAGAGATCGCGGGTCCCGGTCGATGTCCCCGCCGAGCTGGGCTGATCCGCAGACTCTCCACCGCTCTCACAGTTCTGCCCGACCCGCTGCTCACCGGGAGTATTCGGAGTCGGGCTTGCCACTGGCCCGGTAGCGGCGGTAGTTGGCGGCTGCTCTACCTAGACCTCCCCCGGCAGTGCCCGGCGCCAGGCTGCCCTGGCGGACAGCGTTGACCCAGGGGGCGACGGCGGCCACAAACCGGGGACAGACCTCCCCGAACGGTGGAGTGTCCAGTGACCTGAGGCTGGCCCCGGGCCAGAAATCCATAGCTCTGTAGCAGCCGACGAAGACATCCCGCAGCTCGATTATCAGGGAACGGTAGGGGTCATCGAGACGGCGGCAGAAGTGCATCCGGCAGGCTATTGGCCTGCACTCATGGATGGGGCACTGACTGAACTGGGCGGCGTACAGCTCACAGCCGATATCTCTGCAGCACACCCCTCCGCAGTCGGCGCACATGCGGTTCTCTGTGGCGAAGCGCTCCAGTTGGGCCAGGGACTGACCCACCTCTCCCCCAAACAGCTGGGTCATCTCCTCATCGGTGACTAGGGCGATCTGGCGGAACTGGTCGATCCGCCCCAGGAACCGGTCTATGGCCCCGGCCTTGTCCATCGGGCCTATCTTGACACAACGGGGGAGGGCGCGTCGACTGACCTGGCTGGCCTGTTCTCCGCTGGCGGAGAGGTCAGTCGCCGCAGACGCTTATGTCAACAGCCCGATGTTGACAACAGTCGCATTGTCGACTAGATTACTAAATAGTTAGTATCAGCCAAACTTATTGGCTGAAGGCTATCGTATGCTCGGTACGAAACTGAGCAGGGGGGTTCTAGCGATGAAGAAGACCGAGACAGAGATGAATGAACTTCTGGAGAGCACTCTCCGCTTGTCGGAGCAGGCGTTCCGGGAGCTCTTCCCCATTCTGCCCAAGGAGTGGCTCAGTCTGGACCTGACCACACCGCAGTTGAAGGTGGTGCTGCTCCTGCACCTCAACGGCCCGGCCCGGATGAGCGTCATCGCCTCCTCACTGGGTGTGAGTCTGGCCACGGCCACAGGGGTGGTGGACCGCCTTGTGGAGAGAGGCATGATAGTCCGCGAGAGCGATCCCAATGACCGGCGCGTGGTGCTCTGCCGCCTGTCGGACAAAGGCAGCAAGCTCATCGCCGGACTGTGGCAGAAGGCAGGCGAGAATGCACTGGTCATATTCAGGGCCATGGACGCCCGCCAGCTGCAGTTGGTCAGGGATGCTCTGGAGGCGCTGCTCTCGGCCGGCAAGGTGGCCAAGGAGCACCTCCAGATCGGCAACAATTCCAAGTAGGTGGATCGGCGGGGACGGCGCAGGACCGACTCCTGCCAGCGCGGCCGATCCCCTCTCTGTACAACGGACACACCCGCACCTTGCCTCTTGATAGGAACCGGAATGCACCGGCCTGGGCTTCACATAGGGCACAGGGACAATGGCGGATAGGCACGACCTCTATCAGCGCTTCTTCGCCAAGGCCGGCGACGCCTTCTGCGTCACCGATGCCGATGGGTCGATAGTTGCTGCCAACGAGGCCTGGCAGTCGCTGCTGGGATATCCCGGCGGCGAGCCGGCGGCGGCCAACATCAATGAGGTCTGTCTCTGGCCGAAGGACTGCCGCAGATTCCGGCAGGAGCTGGGAGTCAGGGGCCATGTTAGGGACTACCGGGTGAGGCTGCGCCGGAAAGACGGGGTGGAGACCAGCGCACTGCTCGATGTCGCCGTGGAGGCCGATGGGGCTGGGAGGCCAAGGCGCTACCACTATGTCATCCGGGAGATGACACAGAGTAACCTGGAGATGGATGCCCTGAAGGAGAGCGAGCGACGGTACCGCCTGATGGCCGACAATGTCACCGATGTCATCTGGATCATGGACACCAACCTGCGTCTCACCTACATCAGCCCCTCTGTCGAACGTCTCCGTGGATTCACCGTCGACGAGGTGATGACCCAGCGGCTGGAGGAGGTATTCACCCCGGAATCACTCGGGGTTGCCTTGAAGCTGGTTGAACAGGAGCTGTCCGTCAGGAAGCCGGAGCGAATCGGCCTGGTCAAACTGGGGACAGTGGGGCTGGA
>VGOM01000100.1 GCA_016875915.1 Chloroflexota bacterium | reverse complement strand
AGGGGCATCCCGACAGGCTGTGCACCCCGGGGGTGGAGATGACCTGCGGCTCCCTGGGACAGGGGCTGTCCTACGGCATCGGCGTCGCCCTGGCCGCCCGGCTGAACTCCCTCGGCTGTAGGGTCTATGTCCTTCTCGGAGATGGGGAATGTGATGAGGGCCAGGTCTGGGAGGCAGCCATGTCCGCCGCCCATTTCAAAGCGGACAACCTGGTGGCCATCATCGACCACAACAAACTCCAGCTTGACGGCTGGAACCGCGAGATCATGAACCTTGAGCCCCTGGCCGACAAGTGGCGCGCCTTCGGCTGGCAGGTCATTGAGGTGGACGGTCACAGCTTCCCTCAGATTCTGGCTGCCTTCGAGGAAGCCGGGCAGGTGAAGGGGCAGCCCACAGGCATCATCGCCCACACCGTCAAGGGCAAGGGGGTCAGTTTCATGGAGAACAACGTCGATTTCCACGGCAAGGCCCCCACACCCGAGGAAGCGGAGCGGGCGCTGAAGGATCTGGCATAGGGACAGAAGTGGCCGAACTCTCTTCCACCAGACAAACCTACGGCAGGACCCTCCTGGCCCTGGGCAGGGAGAACCCGGACGTCGTGGTGCTCGACGCCGACCTCTCCAAGTCAACCATGACCCAGTACTTCGCCAGGGAGTTGCCCCGGCGCTTCTTCGATTGCGGTGTGGCCGAGCAGAATATGATCGGCATCGCCGCCGGCCTGGCGGCCTCAGGGAAGACCGCCTTCGCCAGCACCTTCGCCGTCTTCGCCACCGCCCGCTGCTATGACCAGCTCCGCGTGTGCATCGCTCAGCCTCATCTCAACGTCAAGGTGGTCGCCACCCACGGGGGCATCACCGTGGGGGAGGACGGGGCGTCGCACCACGCCATCGAGGACCTGGCCCTGGCCTGCGCCCTGCCCGGATTCACCGTGATCGTCCCGGCGGACTCCACCGAGACCGACCAGGCGATCAGGGCTGTGGCAGCCACACCAGGACCCTTCTACGTCCGACTGGGCCGTCCCAAAGTCCCCGAGGTGCTCGGCCCCACTCACAAGTTCGCTATCGGCAAAGCGGCCATGCTGCGGTCGGGGGCCGACGCCACCATCGTCGCCATTGGCATCATGGTCTCCCGGGCCCTGGAGGCCGCGGCCAGCCTGGCACGGCAGGGCATAGACTGCCGGGTGCTGAATATGTCCACCGTCAAGCCACTGGACACCGGGGCCATTGTTCAGGCCGCCAGGGAGACCGGGGCCATGGTCACTGCCGAGGAGCATTTGGAGCAGGGCGGGCTGGGCAGCAGGGTGGCCCAGGTAGTCGTCCAGAACCACCCCGTCCCTATGAGCTTCGTGGCCATCGGGGACGTCTTCGCCAAGTCGGGAACGCCCGAGCAACTGCTGGAACGTCATGGGCTGACCGCCGCCGCTATCGAGAAGGCCATGCTGTCGGCAGTAGCCCGGAAGAAGCGGTGACCGTCGGCGCGGGTCTCCCCGGGTGATGCACCTGTTCCGCACCGGCCGTCGACCCGTCCGCTGATGAGTCCATGGGAATCGCCGCCATCATCGTTCTGGTCGCCACCGGCGCCATAGTCGGCCTGTCGCAGGGCCTCCTGGGGGTCGGCGGCGCCTTCATCATGGTTCCCGTGATGATCATCGTCTTCAACGGCATGGATGTTCCCTCCGAGGCAGCCGTGAAGCTGGCCTTCGGCACCAGTCTCATGGTGGTCCTGCCCACCGCCGTGTTCAGCTCCTTTGCCCACCACCGCAGAGGGGGGGTCTGGTGGAAGGCCGCCGCGGTGCTGGGCTGCGCCGGCGCCGCCGGGGCGGTGCTGGGAGCCACCCTCACCACCCAGGTCCTGTCCGAAACCATGGCCAAGGTCATCTTCGGTGCTGTGGCCATACTCGGGGCGGCCAGGATGATCCTCTGGAAGCCGCCGGACGGCCAGCCGGGGCCGGATGGCAGCGCCCTGGTCTGGGCCGCCTGGGGCCTGCCCCTGGGTGTGTTCACCGGCATGCTCGGGGTGGGCGGCGGGATTCTGATGGTGCCCCTGATGGTCACCGTGCTCAGATTCGGAATGCACCGGGCTGTGGGCACGTCGACGGCGGTGATGCTCTTCACTAGCGGGGCCGGGGCCCTGGCCTACATCGTCCATGGCCTGGACACCCCGGGACTGCCCGGCGGGACCCTGGGCTACTTCCACCTGCCGGCGTGGCTCTGCCTGGCGTCAACCAGCCTGGTCATGACT
>VGOM01000099.1 GCA_016875915.1 Chloroflexota bacterium | reverse complement strand
CGGCCGCCTGCGTTAGGCGGCCCGGGCCGGCTCAGCCCTGATAGTATATCCGCCGCTGGAGCAACCCCTCGGCCTGCGACACCGTCTCCTGGACCATGGAGTCGGCGAACCTCAGAAACAGCCTCTCCGGCAGGCTTGGCCGCCTCCTGATATGCATAACCCGGCGGGCCACATGGCCCAGGTCGGAGGCAAGGTCGGCAGCCACCTCGAAATCCCCCACCTGATCGACGAGGCCCAGGGCCTTGGCCTTCTCCCCCAGAAAGACCTCGCCGGTGGCCAGTTCCCTCACTCTGCCCTCATCCATCTTCCGGCCCCTGGCCACCACTGACACGAAGTAGTCATAGAACCCGGCGATGAGCTCCTCCTCCTTCTTCGTCTCCTCTTCGGTGGGATCGCGGTAGAGGCTGCCCATATCCTTCAACCGTCCGCTCTTGGTCACAGAGACGTGGACACCTATCTTGCCCAGGAGGTCCTGAAGTATCGGCCTGACCGACAGCACCCCGATGGAGCCCACCACCGCCGTGGGCAGGACGACTATCCGGCTGGCGGCGCAGCATACCATGTAGGCCCCGGAGGCACAGGCCCCGCTGACGAAGGCCACCACCGGCTTCCTGGCCGAGAGCCTGGAGACAGCGGAGTACAGGCCATCGGACGCCGTGGCCAGGCCGCCGGGAGAGTCCACATTGATGATGACCGACTTGAAGCGGCGGCTGTTCTTCAGCCCATCGATGGTGCTGGTGTACTCCCTCAGCTTCCTGGTGCCCGTGATGGGGCCGAACAGCTCCATCACCCCGATCCCTGCGCCAACTGGCAGCCACAGCCGCATTGCTTCCCTCCGCTCCTTCGGGCCATTATAGCAGATCATGACTCGTCATCGGAGGATACCCCCGCACGCATCCAGCTTGAGTCGCCAGTGCGGCTCTGGTAGACTATCTGCCACGTGGGGCTGTGGCTCAGAGGGAGAGCGTCTGACTGGCAGTCAGAAGGCCGCGGGTTCGAGTCCCGCCAGCTCCACTTGTTCTGTTCTCAGAATGCCCCTGGCAACCATCTCACGAGCTGTTTCTACCGGTTTCTGCTAACAGACTGCTAACAACATCCGCCTTCTCGATCGTCCTCAATCCTGAGCTGGCCAACAGTGAAGACCTGGAAGGGACGTTGGGTTCATCTTAGGACCGAAGCTCTCCACTTCACTCAACCTTTCGACAGCAGCTTGATTCTGTCCCTTGGTCTGGTGACTGTACGCGTCTAGAGTGGTCCAGATGCCAGCATGCTCCAACCAAGGCTTCACCAAGCCCCATGGTATAATCCTATGAAACAGTTATCTCGACACCCACATCAGGAGGGATGATGATGTCTTGGCTAAGGAAACTGAAGCTGGAGGACGTCCTCCCCAGGATTCTTCTGATTTGTGCGATTATCAGCCAGATCGTGTGGGTCTTCATACGTAGTGATGATGGTCATATCAACTACTCCCACAGTTCCTATGTGGCATTGGGACTGATGATAGGATTCTACTCGTCATCTGTGGTCTCAATGCTGGTGATATGGCTTCTGAAGCCAAGACGGGCTCGTGACTCTAGCCCCGTAGGTGACACCACCACTGGGCGCAACTCACGGGAATAGGACCTCACCGGGGCCCGGCTACCGGCTCCTGATGGTGAGCAGGGCTGTGTCCTGGGCGGTGACAATGTCCCCGCCGTAGGTCCCGGATACCGAAACCAGGACAACGTAGTTCCCTTCCGTGATGGCCCTGGCCAGCCACATGGCAGGAGTTGACCCGTTCTCCGGAATGGCGCCAAGGTCAACTTCAGTCCCACGGATGATGACCTCGATGTCTTCCGGCGTGTGGATGGTGGCCACAGCCTCCTCGATTCTGGAGTTGCCGCCATTCTCGATGAAAGCCAGAATGGGGAAGGGCGTCCCCGCCCGCACCCGGGGCGGGGTCCGCACTGTGACCACAATCGGGTTTGGCAGGACCGTGACGCTCACGGTGACCACCGCCTCTGCGGACGAAACCGGGGGCGGCGCTGGCAGGGGCGCAGTGAGCAACAGCACGGCTCCCAGAAGCAGCAGGACCAGCCGCTTCACACGGCCGGCGCAGCGCGGCAGCGGCATATCCATTCGCTCTCCAGACATGCTCCGCTATCGCCTCTCCAGCCTCAATCGGAACGGGAAGAAGCGCCGGCTCAGCCAGGTCAGCACGACAATGGCGGCCAGTCCCAGGGCGACGTATACATGGAGGGCTGTTCTCTGGAAGAAGCCTCCGTCCATCGCCTTTACACTGAAGTGCAGCCTGGTGGCAGCGGCATCTTCTCCG
>VGOM01000098.1 GCA_016875915.1 Chloroflexota bacterium | reverse complement strand
CCGGCGAACCGGGGCGGTGCAGCTGTCCTCGGTACGGCTACCACATTATATAACAGAGTGCCGTGAACGCAGAAACGGACGGCGTGGGCAGTCAGCCGGGAGCAGGCCGTCTGTCGAGAAGGGGAGACATGGCCCTCAACCTGGCCACGATCCGGGGGAGCACCTCCGCCACCCGGCGGACCTCATCCTCGGTGGTGCTCCTGCCCAGGCTGAAGCGGATCGATCCCCGGGCCAGCACGGCGGGCACGCCCATGGCCAGCAAAACGTGCGACGCTTCCAGTTCGTGGGAGCTGCACGCGGAGCCCGTGGAAGCGGCGATGCCCTCCAGATCAAGGCTGATGGCCACCGCTTCACCTTCGATGAACTCCATGCCCAGGTTGACGTTGTTGGGCAGCCTCTGCGAAGGGTGACCGTTGAGGTGAAGCTGAGGTATCCCCTGCAGCAAGGCCTGGATCAGCATGTCGCGGAGGGCAGCTAGGTGGCCTGCCTCAGCCTCGCCCCTGGCCAGCTCTGCCGCCTTGCCGAAGCCGACGATGCCCGGGGTGTTCTCGGTGCTGGCCCGCAACCCCCGCTCCTGGCCACCGCCGTGCATGAATGGCGCGATCCGCGTGCCGCGTCGCACGTAGAGGGCGCCGATCCCCTTCGGTCCGTAGAGCTTGTGGGCTGACATGGAGAGCAGATCCACTCCAAGGGCATCGACATCCACGGGCAAATGCCCCACGGTCTGCACCGCATCAGTGTGCAGGTATACCCCCCGCTCCCGGGCGATGGCGGCGATCTCGGCGACCGGCTGGATGGTGCCCACCTCGTTGTTGGCGTGCATGATCGAGACCAGGATCGTCCCCAGCCTGATGGCCTTGTTCACCTCATCGGGATCGACCAGGCCGTATCCGTCCACGGGGAGATAGCTGACCAGGAAGCCCGCCTCCTCAAGAGAGCGGCATGACCGGAGCACCGCATGATGCTCGATGGCGGTAGTGATGATGTGATTGCCTCTCTGCCTGTTGGCCAGGGCTATCCCCTTCAGTGCTAGGTTGTCCGCTTCGGTCCCGCCGCTGGTGAAGATGATCTCCTCGCTCTGAGCCCCGATGAGAGCGGCGACCATGGCTCTGGCCTCATCCACGGCTGCCCGCGATTCCTGACCGAAGAAGTGGATGCTGGAGGGATTGCCGAAGGACTCGCCGAAGAAGGGCAGCATCGCCTGGACCACCTCGGGATGGGCCGGGGTTGTGGCAGCATGGTCCAGGTAGATCCGCTTCATTCAACCTCCCACCGGCACGACCTTCACTTCGCCCCAGAAGCCAATCCGGTCGTCCTTGATGAGCACCACTCCCATCACCCCCTCGATGGACCTGGCGAAGTCCACAGCCCCGGAGATGTCCGCCGGCGTCTCGATACGGTTGCCAATGGCGGTGGCCGCCGCATCAGCAAGTGGAGTAGATCGAGAGATGACGATGCAGGCGTCCGACTTGCCGAAGCTCAGCGAATGCCCCACCGTTCCGGAAGAAGTGCATACGCCCAGGGGCGTCTGGGCGGGAGATACCTCTAGGGCAATCTTGCCCGTGAAGGGTGAGGACTGGCCGGCGTATACCCCTATTGACCTCACCTTTGTGGATTTCATGAATATGTCGCCGCCGTTCTCCACGATCACGTCGCGGGAGAAGCGGGCCAACTCAACACCCACATGCTCGGCGACGGCCCCGGCCACGGCCGCCATGGGCCCCACGCCTGCTAGGCTGGCCGCCTGGGCCATCCACCTCACTATCTGAGGCGCATCCTCTGCCACGCTGACAGGCTCCAGTGAAGTGAGAAAATCGGGGTGTCTGGTGATGTATCCTTCCAGTGAGGCCCGGAGTCTCTGGAGCAGCTTCAGCGTCTTTCCACTCAGATTGCGTGTCGCCCTGACCTGGAGGTCCGATTCCTTCACAGTCACAGCAAAGGAGATGAGATCCCTGTCCTTGATCCAGTGCCGATAGGTTCTGGGCTGGTACACCTGCATGGACTAGAGACGGATCTCCACGGCCCGCGGCGGACAGGCCTTGATGCACAGTCCACAGACGATGCACTTCTTGTCCAGGAACTTCACCCGTCTGCTGGGCAACTCCAGGGCGAAGGCGCCCGTGGGGCAGATGGTGATGCAGGCGCCGCAATGGGTGCACCGCTCCTCATTCAGCGTCACATCCCTGCTCAGCGGCTGAATCTGGACACCCACCTCAGCCAGGTACCGCACGCCCTTCTCGTAGTTCTCCCGTTCACCGCTCAGTTCAAGGACGAGCAGACCCTGTTCGTTTGGGGTTACCGACGCCTTGAGGATGTTGAAACTCAGGTCGT
>VGOM01000097.1 GCA_016875915.1 Chloroflexota bacterium | reverse complement strand
TTGAGGATGGTAAGAGATGAGGCGGACTACTTCGTGGTATTCATTCTGTTTGCGGGTGCCGTCAGTCTGGTCGACCTGCTGCGCCAAGGCGCATTCGTGGCTCTGCGAAGGACAGAGTTCTCCCTGGTTATGGAGATCATTGCCGGGCTGAGGCTGCCCCTGCTGCTGGCGATGGTGTCACTGGGAGCCCTCGGTATCTTCTGTTCCTGGGGGATAGCGTCCTGTGTCGCACTGGTGGTGGCACTGTTCTTCATCGCCAGACTGGAGAGGGGCTATCGGCCGGCGCCAATGGTGAACAGGGGAGCGGTTGGCAGACTGCTCCACTTCTCCCTCGTCAGCTATCTGGCCGAGAGTCTGAGGGAGCTGCCCGGATTCCTGCTGCCTCTGTTGGTGGTCAACGCCCTGGATCTTGACTTGGGATCAGATTTCTACGTGACCTGGACCCTGGCCAGCGTCATTCTGATGATTGCGTATGCCACCAGCTTTTCACTGCTGGCCGAGGTGTCTCGCGAGCCCGGGAAGTTTGGCAGCGACGCCGTCAGGGCCATGAAGTTCATTCTGCTCCTGCTTGTGCCGGCGATCCTCATCGTATTCTTTGCGGGGGACTGGATTCTGTCACTTTTCGGTGACGAGTATGCTGAGAATGGAGCCGACCTGCTCCGGCTGCTGACCATTTCAGGGATCCCGGTGTCCTTCAACATACTGTACATAACGTGGAAGCGACTTCGGCAGGAAGTCTGGCCCACAGTATTTCTGTATGGTTTCGTGGCAGCGTTCACTGTCGGGGTCGGTCATGCCCTGATGCAGGAGATGGGCCTGGTGGGCATCGGCGTGGCCTGGCTTTCCGCGAACGGAGGAGTCACCCTGCTCCTCGGTCTGGGGCTGGTGAGGAGGCGGATTCAGAGCCGGAACAATAGAGACGGTCAGGGCAGGGCAGAGGCATCTACCCGGTAGACTCTGACGTCGTCTCTAGAATAGACCAGGTCGAGGTATGGGCAGCTGTCCAGCCAGAGCCCGGTCTCCTCAGGCAGGTCGCTCCAAAGTTGGGCATCTGGTTTCAGGTCAGCGGTGACGTAGCCGATCGAGTGGTCCCTGATGACCTGAGGGACTTCATAGCGTACCAAGTCGGCGGTGATGGCGGCATCGGGAACAGTGAATGTGAAGCTGAAATCCACTGTCGCCGTGGTACCCGTAAGCTCAAAGGACAGCGGGATGCAGTCGGTTTCCGGTTCGGAGATGACCATGGCGGCGCCGGCGGTTTCGATGGCGACATGGACGGTGACCGGAACCAGCCCTTCAAAGATGGTTTTGAATTCCTGGACTATCTCCATGGATTGGCCGGCGCGGTCAATTGACACGGAGGTTGGCTCGTAGCAGGATACCATGGGGATATGGAAGCCGGTGACGTCCGGGCTGCCGCTCTGGACCATGTAAGAGACGTTGGCGCTGTCACCTCGCCGGTCTAGTCTTGCCGTCTGGGTGACCTCGGTATCGTAGAAGGCATATGAGGTCACCATCTGCATCGCCTCCGGGGTCTCGTATGCACGTATGTCACTGAAGGCCTCTGTGAGGCTCAGTGCGCTCCTGCCCTCCATCTCGAAGATGTTCTGAGTGTCATCAAACATGATCACGTCCTGGTACGATCCGCCGATGTAGGCACCCAGGACCGGATTCCCGGGCACGCTGGCATAGGGATAGCCGCTGGCCACTCTGACGCCGCCGTTCTCCAGCCCCTGATGCCGCGATAGGATTCGTTCTGCAGCCAGAGACCGCTCTGTGAGAATGCCGTAGGGCGCCATGTGCCTGGCTGTTACCCCGCAGACGGTGATCTCTGCCTCGGCCTCAATCCACCAGCCCAGGCTCTCGGGATAGGCCGTGGTAACGGTGTCCTTGCCAGTATTGAGGCTGACCCATCGCACTGCCTCCCAGCGGGCATCGTCCAGGTAGCCGTAGTAGTCCAGGCCGTCGCGCAGGGCCTTCTGAGAGGTAAGTGTTGTGGATAGAAGAGATGCGATTACAATGCCCACGGTGATGGCCTTCGGCAGCCAGCGAAGTGACACCGGGAGGCGTGGGCTCTGCCATGCCCAGAGCCGGGAGAGGAGGACTGCCGCAATGAGCCAGACGGGGAAGTACAGAAAGAAATGCGATCGGCGGTTCAGTTCCGCGAACGGTGGCGGCAGCAGGAACAGGCTCAGGACCAGGGAGAACAGGAACATGGCGCCCAGGACAACGGCCCGGTTCCGGTCCTGCTGTCGGAGCCATAGCAGGCCGATGGTGACGAGTATGGTGGCGGCCACAATCCCGATCAGCCAGGGCAGGTAGAGCAGGTGGACGCCCAAGTCGGTGGCAGGCTCAAATGAGATCAAGGCGCCGGGGTTTG
>VGOM01000096.1 GCA_016875915.1 Chloroflexota bacterium | reverse complement strand
GAGAGTGGGAGAGGTGCCCCTGCCCGGCAGTGGGCCATGGCTGGTCCGGGGACACCACCAACCGCTTCAAGTGGCCCAACACGCCTGGGGACTATGTCGACCCCAATCTGAGCCTGGACCAGTACATCCGCTGGACCAACCGGGTTAAGGACCCGGCCTCCTGGGGGCCGAGCGTGCCTTTCCCCGCCTACTGGCTGATGCTCTACATCGACCTGGTGAGCACCGTGCCCACTCCGGCAGAGATCGGGCCGATGAAGGTGCACTGGTCAGAGCCGTACTATGCCGATGACGGTCCCGATCTGCACACCCTGAAGCGTCTGGATGGGAGCATCATCCTGGCCACGGGGCACACCCACGTGGTCAAGTTCTCCCTGTCCGGCGGGTCTCCCAGCGTCATCGCCGAGCGCAGGGATGAGCGCCACTTCCACCACCTGAAGGGCTTCGATGTATCCGGTGGCAGAGCCTACATCGCCAACCAGGGAGCGGCTCAGCTGGTGGTGCTGGACATAGACAGCATGGCGGTCATCGGAGAACTGACTGACGAGGAGGAGCTCAACCAGATATGTGATCTGAGGATGGTCGGTGACCACGCTGTGGTAGTCGGCGGGCAACTCAGCGGGGGAGGAGGGTAGCCGGGATGGCTTACTGGCACGGCTGGCCCAAGGCCATCGACTGCTCCAACCCGGCGCACCCGGCGCTGACCTCATCGGAGCTGGGGCTTGATCAGCTCATCGACTCCTTCAAGATACGCCTGAAGGAGGTCGGCGGCCGCACCCTGGTCGCGGTGGTCAGCAACCCCTGGATGGGCAACTACCTCAATGTGGTCGATGTCACTGACCCGCTGGATATGTCGCTGGTCGCCTTCGCGGCCTCCGATTACCTGGCCGGAGCCAAGAGCCTGGAGATCAAACCGTAACCCTAGAGTGCAGGAGGTTAACGAATGAGGTACTGCGTGATGTCGAAATCGCTTCCCCTGGTCGAGGTGGAGCTGGCCTGCCTCCGGGCGGGGGGCCGGAACATCAGCTCCAGGCCCCGCTTCGGCCAGGTCTTCTGCGACCTGGCCCCGGATCAGGTGGAGAGGCTCTCCAAGGAGCCGGGGATCGCCGTCAAGGAGATCCGGGGGACCAGCCTCTCCCAGGTGATCGCCCTCCCGGAGCAGGAGGTGGCGGCGCTGGGGGGCGGCTTCAATATCAACGATGTCTTTGAGGGGTTCAGGGCGGCCTTCGTGCCCCCCCTGACCGGAGACGGTCTGACGGTGGCCGTCCTGGACTCCGGCATCAGGTCTACTCATGAAGCCCTGGCCGGCAAGGTCATCCTGGAGAGGAACTTCAGCGACTCGGAAACCGCGGGCGATGTCTTCGGCCACGGCACCTCGGTGGCCTACCTCATCGCCGGAGGCCTCCATGGCCAGGCCAGCAGCGGCGTGGCCCCCGGGGCGGCCCTGATGAACATCAAGGTGCTCAACGACGACGGCGAGGGCACCGATGAGATGCTCATCAACGGCATCGATGCCGTTTGCCAGCTGGTGGAGGCCGCCATCAGGGACGGCAAAGCGGCCAATCACCCGGACCGCCCCAATGTGATCAACATCAGCGCCGGGGCGGCCGATGACGGAGACCCCGACAACCCGGTGAGGGTGGCCTGCCGGGTGGCGGTGCTGGAGCATGGCCTGCAGATAGTGGCCGCCGCCGGCAACGGGGGCAGCAGGATGAGCACGGTGGTGGTCCCGGCCACCGATCCCCTGGTGGTGGCCATCGGCGGCCTCAATTCGGGCACCTTCACCGTCTGGGATCAGAGCAGCCGGGGTCCCACCAAGGAGGGCCTAGTCAAGCCGGATTTCGTCCTCTACGCCACCGAGCTCCACATGGCCGACAGGGCGTCGGATGAGGCCTACGTGGCCAAGTCGGGAACGTCCTTCTCCGCGCCCCTGGCCAGCGGCATCATCGGCCTGATCTGGGAGCTGGGGCGGCGGGAGTTCGGGCCGCCGTGGTACGTCAGCTGGTACGACGTTGAGAACGTGGCCCCCGCGGTCTGCCTCAAGCCCGCCGAGGCCCCCAGGGCCAAGGACAACGACTACGGCTACGGCACGCCGGGCCTCTCCGCCCTGGTCAGCGGCGCCCAGCAGCCAGCGGCGGACCTGGGCCCGGTGATGGGTGTGGGCATGATGGCCCTGATGCTGGGCATGGTGGTGTCGGCGGTGAGGGGGTAGGGTGCGCTACACCAAGAATGGCTACGACATCGAGATCGATGGGGCCATCTTCGAGGACGGCTACTACCGCACCTCGCGCTACCGCGAGCCGCCGGTGAGCCGGCCTATCGATATCTACCCCGGGGACACCTTCTGGGGCATGGTCAAGGTCTACTACAAGGTGAACAAGGATGCCCGAGGGATCTACCGTTCCGGGCTGGGCTACGTTCTCAATAGCGGCGTGT
>VGOM01000095.1 GCA_016875915.1 Chloroflexota bacterium | reverse complement strand
CACGTCCCCGTCCCGGACAGGGTAGGTCTTGCCCTCCAGACGGAGGAGTCCCTTCTTCCGGGCCTCGGCCAGGCTGCCGGAGGCCACCAGGTCGGCATAGCTAACCACCTCTGCCCTGATGAAGCCCCTCTCCATGTCGGAGTGGATCTTGCCCGCCGCCTTCTGGGCTGGTGTGCGCTCGGGGACGGTCCAGGCCCGGAGCTCCGCTGAGGCGACCGTGAAGAAGGAGATCAGTCCCAGCACTTCGTAGGACAGCCTGATGATCCGGTCCAGCGCCCCTTCGGCGATGCCCAGGGCGGCGCGGAACTCCGCCGCATCGGTCTGGCCCAACTGGCTGAGCTCCATCTCCAGTTTGGCGCAGACGGCGGCCACCTTCAGCCCGGGATGGGCCAGGGCGACTGTCTGCTCCAGGGCTGATGCCTGCGGCAGCTGCGGCTCTCCCATGTTGAGCACGGCCAGCACGGGCTTGGCGGTCAGGAACTGGTAGTTCTCCAGGAGGCGGACTTCGTCCAGGGCGAAGGTCTGGAGGCGGATGGGCTGCTCTTTTCCCAGGGCCCCTTTGAGCCTGTGCAGCAAAGCCTCCTCGCGGTGCAGAGCCTCTCGCTCCTGCTGCTTGGCGCCCTTGAGGGAGTCGACGATTCTGGCCAGTCTGCGTTCCACTATGCGGAGATCGGAGAGGGTGAACTCAAGGTTGATCAGGCCTATATCGCGGGCGGGATCGACGCTGCCTTTGATGTGGGGTACGGAATCGTCGGCGAAGGCCCTGACCACATACATCAGGGCGTCGGCGGAACTGAGGTAGCCGCGGACCTGGCTGCCTACTTCGTCCTGCCTGTCGGCGCCGTCACGGTGTATGGCCACGTCGACGTATTTCACCTCGGCGGGGATGACCTTCTTGGGGTTGACCAGCGCCTCCAGACGGTGAAGCCTGGCATCGGGGACCTTGACCACGCCGATGTTGGGCTCCAGGGTGGTCTGCCCGAAGGCGTGGACCTGGGCCCTGCCCCGGGTAAGGCTGTTGAAAAGGGCGGTCTTCCCGCTCCCGGGCAAGCCGACGATGCCGAGTTCCATGTGAGGTGAACCCAGCTTACCACACCCCGATATGACCCGCCAGAACCCGCCGTGCTAGAATGACGTCGCCCGATGGGGCGCGGGCGGCGTCGTATGGAGAGAACGTGATCTACATTACGTATGGATCGGATGATTTCTCCCTCCGGGAGGGGCTCGCCCAGCTGAAGAAGGGTTTGGGCGATGCGGATGCGCTGGCCCTGAACACGGTGTTCTTCGACGGCCGCCATCTCACCCCGGCCGAGCTTCTCAATGCCTGCCAGACGCCGCCCTTTTTGGGCACGCACCGGTTGGTGGTTGTCGAGGGGCTGCTGGGGCGGCTGGAACGGAAGCGAGGAGAGGCATCTGATGATACGGATGGTTCACATGATCTGGAAGAATGGAAGAGCCTGGGCGACTCGTGCCGCGGCATGCCGCAGAGCACTGTGCTGATCCTCGTCGATGGTCAGGTCAGCAAGGGCAACCCTCTGCGCAAGTCGCTGGCGGGGATGGCCGAGGAGAGGGAATTCGTCCCGCCGAAGGGCGAGGCGTTGCAGAGCTGGATCGCTTCGCGTGTGCAGGCCCGGGGTGGCCGGATAGCGCCGCGGGCGGCGGCTCTGCTGGCCGAGTACGCCGGGGACGACCTGTGGCTGCTGGCCGGGGAGATCGAGAAGCTCTGCCTCTATGCCGGCGAACAGGGAATCGACGTGGCGGACGTACGGCGGCTGACCACCTATGCCAGGGAGGCATCGGTGTTCCCCATGATTGACGCGGTGGTGGAGAGGAGGCTGACTGTGGCCATGCGGCTGATACGGGAGCTGCTGGCCGAGGGCATGTCCCCGCAGTACCTCATGGCCATGCTGACCCGGCAGTTCAGACTGATGGTCCAGGCCCTGGAACTGGGCGGTCAGGGAGTCACCGCTGCAGAGAAGAGGCAACGTCTGGGCCTGTCTGCCCGGTACCCCCTGGACAAGCTGCTGCGGCAGAGCGCCGGCTATCCCCTGCCGCGATTGGTGCGGGCCTACGAGAAGCTGCTGGAGGCCGATTGGGGGATGAAGGCGGGAAGGTGGGGCGATGAGACGGCCCTCGATCTTCTGGTGGCGGAGCTGTGCCGTTGAACACAATGACGATGAAAGAAGAGGGAACTGAGCACATGGGTGTCCCCGATCTGGAGTACATGTTTCATCCAAGGTCCATCGCCGTGGTGGGCGCCTCGACTGATCCCATGCGGTGGTTCATCAACGAGTTCTACATTGATCCTCTGCTGAAGATGGGCTACCAGGGGAAGATCTACGCCGTCAATCCCCGGGGAGGTGAGATCCTGGGATTGCCGGTGTACAAGAAGCTGCTCGACGTGCCGGCCCCGGTGGATCACGTTGTCTCTTGTATCCCGGCCCGGGAGACGCCCCA
>VGOM01000094.1 GCA_016875915.1 Chloroflexota bacterium | reverse complement strand
CACGATCTCGCCCACCTCGCCTTTCGGAAGTTCCCTGCCTTCCTCATCGATGATCCTCACCTCGATGTCCGGCATGGGCCTGCCGATGGAGGAGGCCAGGCGCTTCAGCTTCTTCTCCTTCTCCGCCGGCGTGCCGCTGATCACGTGGTCCTCCGGGCCGAGCATGGTGATGGTGGACGCCGTCTCCGTCTGGCCGAAGGCGTTGATGAAGCGGACCGTGGGCATGACCTCGATGGCCTTCTTGATCACCTCGAAGGGCATGGGGGCCGCCCCGTAGGTGATCACCCGCAGGCTGGACAGGTCGTGCTTGTCGAACTCGGGATGGTCGATGACCCTCTTGAGCATGGTGGGCACCAGCATGGCCCGGCTGGTCTTCTCCTTCTCCACTGTCTTCATCCACTCGCCGACCTCGAACTGCCTCATCATCACCAGGGTCCGCCCGCCGTAGATGGCGGCCAGCATGGCCTGAACGCCGGCGACGTGATACAGAGGCACGGTGAGCAAGTTCTTCTCCTCCACGTCCGGACTGGCCGGATCCACGTTCTCCAGGACATACACGGAGAAGCTCTTGTGGTTCAGGGGCACCCCCTTGGGCCGGCCGGTGGTGCCGGCGGTATACATTAATATGGTGGTGTCTTCTTCCTCGACTTCAGTGAAGAGGTCGTCCGGCGACCCGTGCTTGATCAGGTCCTCGTAGTAGAGCATGCCCTCAACCTTGCCGTCGATGGTGATGTAGTTCTTCACCGAGCCCAGGCTGGGCCGAATGCCCTTGACCATGTCCACGTACCGCTCGCCGATGAACAAAGCCACCGCCTCGGCATTGCTCAGCATGTAGCTCAGCTCGTCCTCCTTGGCCCTGAAGTTGAGGGGGACCAGGATGGCGCCTGTCTTGGCCACGGCGTAGTACGTTTCCAGGTACTGGCTGCAGTTGACCTGGATGATGGCCACCCGGTCGCCTTTCTTGACACCCAGACCGGTCAGGGCGTTGGCCAGGCGGTTCGACCTCTCGTTGATCTGGGCGTAGGTGTATCTCCGGCCCTCAAAGACCACGCATTCCCTGTCGGGACAGATGGCGCTGGAGATACTCAGGAAATCCAAGGTATTCATTAAGACTGCCTCCCTCTTCGTATGCTTCCTATCGTCGGAGCCTCTTTCGGCTCAGTGCGCCTGACGCCACCCACGGGCCTGTCCCCGGCAGGGCTTCATCAGGGTCCGGTGCCCCGGCCTCGGAGGAATTCCCTCACCCGTCGCACAGTCTCGCCATTCGATAATACCAGAGTTGCCAGGTTTCTCTCCAGTTCCAGGCCCTCGGCCAGGGTCATGTCGCTGCCTCGGACTATGGCCTCCTTGGCAGCCCTCACAGCCAGGGGATGCATGGAGGCTATCCTGCCGGCCAGTGCCTCAACGCTCGGCTTCAGGTCGTTTCGAGGCACCACTCGGTTGACCAGCCCCGCCGCCAGCGCCTCCCGGGCGTCCATCCAGCGGTTGGTCAGCAGCATCTCCAGGGCCCGGGCCCTGCCAATTGTTCGAGGCAGCGTCTGGGTACCCCCGGCGGCGGGGATGATCCCCAGGGTTGCCTCGGGCAGTCCGAACCTGGCGTCTTCCGCGGCGATCCTGATGTCGCAGCACAGGGCCATCTCTATTCCCGAGCCCAGGACGTAGCCGTGCAGGGCGGCGATCAGCGGCTGGGGCAGACCCAGGAACTGACCCCAGATATCCCGCTCCCAGCGCACCTGTCGGGCGATGACGGGAGAGGGGGCGGTGAGGAACTCGCTGAGATCGGCTCCGGCGCAGAAGGCCCTCTCCCCCGCCCCTGCGAGGATGACCACCCGGACCTCTGGGTCGTCCTTGATGGCGCCGAGCACTTGACATAAGTCATCCCGCATCCCGGTGTTGTACACGTTCAGCACGCTTGGACGATTTAACATAACGCGGGCAATGCCCTCGTCCTTCTCGTAGACTATTGTGCTGAAGTCGCTCTTCTCGCTCGGGCACATAGCTCTTCCAGTTCGATCTCAGTGTAGTACTTGCCAATGTCGCTCAGGAAATGGGCGTCGCTGTTGCTCAGGAGGAGCAATCCGCGCTGCCGCGCGATCCGCTCCACCAGGGGTGAGTCGATCTCATCGTCGTGTGTGGGGTTGCGAATCTCCAAGCCGTGAATGCTGCCATCGATTGCTGAGGCCAGATCCTTGACAGGAGGGTAGCCGGGGTGGCCGACGAACCTGAAGGTGGTCTCATCGGGGAGATAGAGGACCACGATGTGCAGGGGTCCGCGGTCAATCTCCTGGCCGGGGATGATGAGGATGTCTTCGTGCAGGTGTTGCTCCACCAGCTGCTTTACTTTGTAGCCGTAGGCCCGGTTGTTGTGCTCAGTGATGGCGAGACCATCGAGCCCCCTTGACTTCGCCGCCTCCACGATCTGTTTGGCAATCTCCAGGGTCGGGGTGTACAGTGATGTAGCCTCGCCGCAATG
>VGOM01000093.1 GCA_016875915.1 Chloroflexota bacterium | reverse complement strand
TCCACCAAGTCCACGGCCCGCGGATAGGGCTCAGAAAAGGAGGGGTACAGAACTTGGCAAAGATAAATGTGGCCATCATTGGCGTCGGAAATTGCGCCTCCTCTCTGATTCAGGGTGTCCACTTCTACCGCAATGTTGCGGACGATGCCACCATACCGGGTATCAGGCGGCCGAATCTGGGGGGCTATCACATCGGCGATATCCAGTTCGTGGCCGCATTCGACATCGACAGGAACAAGGTGGGCAAGGATCTGGCCGAGGCCATATACGCCCCTCCTAACAACACCTTCAAGTTCTGTGACGTACCGGCCACAGGGGTGAAGGTCCAGCGGGGGATGACCCACGACGGACTGGGAAAGTACCTCTCGCAGATTATCACCAAGGCCCCGGGGTCCACGGCCAACATCGTCGGCATCCTGAAGGAGACCAAGACCGACGTGGTCATCAGCTACCTGCCCGTAGGGAGCGAGGCGGCCACGAAGTGGTATGTGGAGCAGATACTCGATGCCGGCTGCGGCTTCATCAACTGTATCCCCGTCTTCATTGCCCGTGAGGCCTACTGGCAGGAGCGGTTCGCTGAAAGAGGTCTGCCCATCATTGGCGACGATATCAAGTCGCAGGTGGGAGCCACCATCACCCATCGAGTGCTCACCCGGCTCTTCCAGGAGCAGGGCGTCAAGCTGGAGCGGACCTACCAGCTCAATTTCGGAGGCAACACGGATTTCTACAATATGCTGGAGCGGGAGCGCCTGGAGTCCAAGAAGATCAGCAAGACCAACGCGGTGATATCGCAGTTGGACTACAGCCTGGGACCGGGCAACGTCTATGTGGGACCGAGCGACTACGTTCCCTGGCTGACCGACCGGAAGTTCTGCTACATACGTATGGAGGGCACCACCTTCGGCAATGTCCCCTTGAATCTGGAGATGAAGCTCGAGGTGTGGGATAGCCCCAACTCTGCAGGGATAGTCATCGATGCCATACGATGCTGCAAACTGGCTCTGGACAGGGGTCTGGCCGGCTCGCTGGTGGCCCCATGCTCCATTTTCATGAAGTCGCCCCCCATCCAATACACCGATGACGAGGCCCGCCGCAAGCTGGAAGGATTCATCGGCGGCACAGTCAGCGAGACCTTGCCATCGAAGAAGCAGGCGGTGAAGCAACCCCGTCCCCCCAAGAGATGAAGATCGGATTCGTTTCGCCCTACGATTACGCCTATCCGGGGGGGGTCAACACACACATCTCGAATCTGGCCATCAACCTGGCCAAGCTGGGTCACCAGGTAACAATCCTCGCCCCGTGCTCCAACAAGAAGGCTCTGCCGGAGACCACCCGGATCATCCCCCTGGGCAAGACCATACCCTATCCGTCGAACGGTTCCGTGGCCCGGCTGACCCTGTCCCTGTGGTTGATGCCCAAAATCAAGGCTATCCTGGACGAGGAGAAGTTCGACATACTTCACTTCCACGAGCCCCTGTTTCCCTCGCTGCCCTGGATGGTGCTGCCTCTGTCCAAGTCCCTGAATGTGGCCACCTTCCACGCCTACTACCGGCGGTCCGCCGGCTACACGGTGTGCCGGCCGATCCTGATGCCGTTCTTCAAGAAGTTCGACGGCAGGATCGCCGTCTCCCAACCGGCCTGGAAGTTCGTGTCGCGGTATTTCCCCGGGGACTACCGGATCATTCCCCACGGTGTCGACGTGGAGCGCTTCTCCGCAGAGGTGCCGCCCATCGAGGAGTTCTCCGATGGCAAGCTGAATCTGCTCTTCGTCAGCCGGCTCGAGGAGAGAAAGGGCGTGCGGTACCTGCTCAAGGCGTACAGGACAGTCAAAGAGCGCTTTCCTCAGTCGAGACTCATCCTGGTCGGCCCGGGCGACAGGTCCCGGCATGAGTATGAACGATGGGTGAGATCGGTGAAGCTGGAGGATGTCGTCTTTAAGGGACACGTGGCCTATGCCGACCTGCCGCGCTTCTACCATACGGCGGACATCTTCTGCATGCCGGCTGTGGGCCAGGAGAGCTTCGGGCTGGTGTTGCTGGAGGCCATGGCGGCGGGCAAGCCGATCGTGGCCACCAATATCGAAGGCTACGCCAGCGTGGTGAGTGACGGCGTCGACGCCATCCTGGTCAGGCCCAGGGATGAGCTGGCGCTGGCCAGCGCCATAGCCACCTTGGCCAACGATGGGAATCGACGCCAGCAGCTGATCAACAAGGGGCGGGAGAAGGCCAGAGCCCACAACTGGCAGTCGATCGCTCAGAAGACGCTGGACTACTACATGGAGCTGTTCGAGGCAAAGCGTTGACCGGCCTCTCCGAGATGCGCCACAGGCTGGCGGACCGCCTCACCCCGCCGGCGGTGAGGATCATCAGCAGGACCGGCGTGTCCCCCAACGGTTTGACCGTGATCGGCTTCCTGGTCAGCGCCGGCGCGGCCGCCGCTCTGGGCTGGGGCTACTTCGTGGTGGGCGGCGTGCTGGTCC
>VGOM01000092.1 GCA_016875915.1 Chloroflexota bacterium | reverse complement strand
CTTCGGGTTGCTGGGCTTCATGGGTGCGGTGATTGTAGGTGCTCTGCTATGGTTCAGGGCCCGGAACTGGATGACCTGGGGCCGTCGCAGAGTGGCCAGGATCAAGCCCTTCCAGGTGGAGCCTCACAAGCTTATCGGCTATCTGGGCAATATGGCCAGGTCTCCCAAGCCGCACTATCCTCTGTTTCCCAGCGACGCAAATCAGCCCCATGGCGGGGCGTCTCAGCCGACCCAGGGCTCTGCAGGGGATCGGTCGGTTGCGGGCAAATAGTCCGCACAAATAGATACGGGGGCGCACGGGGGTAGGCGCTATTGCACTCCGATGCTATAATCGCTCGGAGATGAGAGCGATGGGAAGAAAAGGAGGGTGACGGTGTATCAGAATGTCCTTCTTCCGCTGGATGGTTCGAAGGTGGGCGAGTGCGCTATACCCTGGGCGCAGGAGCTGGCCAAGCGCTGCGGTTCGGAGAAGGTCACCCTGGTCCGGGTGATAAAGGGCACCAAGGGCTACAAGCAGGCACCCGACTACAGCAAGCCACCGGAGCAGCAGCTCCAGACCCAGGCCAAAGGTGGGAAGGAGAAGGATGCCGAGCAGTATCTGGCCGTGATCGCCAAGAAGCTGCTGGAGGCTGGCGTCAAGACCGAGACGAAGGTGCTGCTGGGCGACCCGGCCCAGGCCATCGTCTTCTATGCTGAGCACAACCCCTGCGACGTCATTGTCATGGCCAGTCACGGGCGCGGCAGTCTGGGCAGGGCGCTGTTGGGCAGTGCCGCGCTGAAGGTGTTCAGAGGCACCTGCAAGCCGGTGCTGATGGTCAGGGGCCCGGGCTGCGTGCCGGGCGTGTAGTCCCAACAGCATCGGTTGAGCCAACCATCATCTCCCGTCAACCGGGGAGCGAACACCCTGGGAGCCAATCTGTGAGCAGACCCATCGTTGCCGCCGCACAGATGCGGTCCGGGATTGACAAGGAGCAGAACCTCTCCAAGGCCGAGGATCTGATCGATGAAGCTGTTGGCAGGGGGGCGAGGCTGGTGGCTCTGCCCGAACATTTCAGTTGCGGCGGCCCGGCCCGGCTGCAGCGGGAGTATGCCGAGCCGATACCTGGGCCGACGATAGACAGGCTGCGCCGGAAAGCCAGCGGGGCGGGCATATATCTTGTCGCCGGCAGCCTGGCGGAGAGTGTCCCCGATTCGGACAGGGCCTTCAACACCAGCGTGCTGATTGACCCCCGGGGCGAGATCCTTGCTGCCTACCGCAAGATCCACCTGTTCGATGTAGAGATCGGCGACCAGCGGGCGGTCAGGGAATCGGAGTACTTCGTGGCCGGTGACAGCGTTGTGGCTGCCCACACCGAATGGGGGTCGGTGGGACTGACCATCTGCTACGATCTCCGCTTCCCCGAGCTCTACAGGGCGCTGGCGCTGACCGGGGCGGGGATCATCTTCGTGGTCTCTTCGTTCCTGGCCTCGACGGGCAGGCATCACTGGGAGCCGCTGCTGCGCGCCCGGGCCATCGAGAACCAGGTCTTTGTCGTTGCCCCTGACCAGGCTGGCCCCATTCCAGGCTCCGGTACAGTTAGGCACGGTCACAGCGCTATCGTTGACCCTTGGGGGACCATTCTGGCGGAGGTCTTTGATGAGGAGGGCGTCATCACCGCCGAAATCGACTTCGATCACCTGGCTGCGGTGCGGCGGCAACTGCCCTCTCTGGGAGCGCGGCGGGCTGACGTCTACGAGATGGACATTGGGGGCGAAAGCGGCAGGATGCGGTGATACAGAAGAGGCGGGCCACTGGCCCGCCTCTTCGCAGCGTCTAGATTGCCCGGTTCTCTATTTCTTCTTCAGCAGTGTTCCCTTGGCCAGGAAGTAGCCCGCGCCACCTACGATGGCACCGCCCGCCAGTCCGATGACTATCCAGGCCCAGGTGGGCATGCCGCCGTCTTCCGATGGCTCGACAGGGGTCTCCTCCTCAACGACGAGGATGCCGTTGCTGCTGCCGACGGCGCTCCACAGCCCCTCACCGTTCTTGGCCTTCACGGAGAAGTAGTAGGTGCTGCCCACGCCGAGGTTGAGCCCGGTCCTGGTCACACTGGTCGCGGTGCCCGCCGAGGTCCAGTCCACCACATCTGTACCCCCGGCTGAGGTGCCTATGGCGTACTGGTACTCGGCAACACCCGACTCGGCGTCGGAGGAAGTCCAGGTGGCATGAAGCTGGGTCAGATTGGTGGTGGAATCCCCGCCGTCGCTGACCACGGGCGTAGTCGGCGGAGTGGTGTCAGGCACAGGAGCCGCTGTGGTGGCAAAAGCGAAGTCTGCCGAGACAGCCTCGTTGTTGGAGGCATCCTTCGACTTCACTCTGTAGTGGTAGGTGGTGCCGGCCGTCAACCCGGTCAGGCTGACACTGTGGCTGGTGGCCAGCGCGGCATCCAGGGTGGTGGCCGAGCCGTACTGGTTGGTCGGGCCGTACTCCACCTGACTGGTGGCCGCCTCGTCGG
>VGOM01000091.1 GCA_016875915.1 Chloroflexota bacterium | reverse complement strand
CGGGCACTCCCCCACGCATCGACGCCCGGAGCATCGACTTCAGCCGGACCGTGCCCCAGCCGGGCAGCGAGTCGCCGCTGTACTTCAGCTTCCTGGGGGGAAGCGAGAACCACGCTCATTTCCCGCCGGCCAATCCGGTCTACCCGCAGTGCCAGCCGGCTTCGTGGCGGCCACAGTTGCCCTGCTACCAGGTCTACACCAACCCGGCGACCCACGAGATCATCCGGGCCAATCTGCACCGGGCGCCGCTGTTCACCGGGGTGATCCAGGGGGTGGGACCGCGCTACTGCCCCTCCATCGAGGACAAGATCGTCAGGTTCGCCCACAAGGCCGCCCATCCCCTCTTCCTGGAGCCCGAGGGCTGGGAGACAAGCGAGGTCTATGTGCAGGGGGCCAACACCAGCCTGCCTGAGGATGTGCAACTGGCCCTGCTGCGGTCCATCCCAGCGCTGGAGAGGGCGGAGATCGTCCGGGCGGGCTACGCCATCGAGTACGACTACGTGCCCACGTCGCAGATCACCGCCAGCCTGGAGTCCCGGCTGGTCCCGGGGCTGTTCCTGGCGGGGCAGATCAACGGCACCACCGGCTACGAGGAGGCCGCCGGGCAGGGACTGATCGCCGGTATCAACGCCGCCTACGCGGTCCGGGGCAGGCCGCCCCTGATCCTGCGGCGAGACCAAGCCTACATCGGGATCATGATTGACGATCTGGTCACACGCGAGGTGACCGAGCCCTACCGGCTGTTCACCTCCCGGGCGGAGTACCGCCTGCTGCTGCGACAGGACAATGCCGACCTGCGGCTGTCGCACATCGGTTTCCAGGCTGGTTTGATTGACGCAGACCGCCACCGGGCGGTCGAGGCCAAGCGGGAGGCCATCGCCGGGGAGATCAGGCGGCTGGAGAAGACCTATTTCAGTCCCGGAGACGACGGCCAGAGCCTGAGCGCGGCGGCCTTCATACGCCGTCCCGGGGTGGGCTACGAGGAACTCATCTCCCTGGGCCAGGGACGCCCCGGGCTGAGCCCGGAGGTCAGGGAGCAGGTGGAGATCGAGGTGAAGTATCAGGGCTACATCGAGAGGCAGAGCAGGGAGGTGGCCCGGGTGCAGCGGCTGGAGGAGCGGCGCATCCCCGCCGGCATCGACTACGGACGGCTGTCAGGACTCCGCTCCGAGGCCTGTCAGAAGCTGGCCAGGTTCCGGCCGGCCACCCTGGGCCAGGCCTCGCGGATAGACGGGGTCACCCCCGCCGACATGGCCATACTGCTGATCCACCTGGAACGACCGGGGAAGGTGTCTTGAGCGCCAGGGCCAATCTCATCCTGCGGAAGGCCAATGTGATCACCCTGGACGGGGCCCGGCCAAGGGCCGGCGCGGTGGCCGTCGGGGGCGGGCGCATCCTGGCCGTGGGCACAGACAGCGACATGGAACCGGTCCGGGGCCCGAGGACCGAGGTCATCGACTGCCGGGGCGGGACGGTGTTGCCCGGGTTCAACGACGCCCACTGCCATCCCCTGGCCCTGGCCGCCAGCCTGCTTGGCGTCGATTGCGGGCCGTCGGCGGTGAAGAGCATCGGCGATATCGAGGCCCGGATACGGGAGCAGGCCGCCCGGGTGCCGCCGGGGGCCTGGATCAGGGGCAGCGGCTACAATGAGTTCTTTCTGGCTGAGAAGCGCCATCCCCACCGCCGGGACCTGGACCGGGCCGCCCCGGACCACCCGGTGAAGCTGGCCCACCGCACGGGCCACGCCTGCGTCCTGAACAGCCTGGCTCTGCGGCTGCTGGGCATCTCGTCGGAGACCCCGGAGCCGGAGGGGGGGCTGATCGACAGGGACCTGGACAGCGGCCGGCCCAGCGGACTGCTCTTCGAGATGAACGACTATGTTGACCGGCTGGTGCCGCCCCTTTCCGATGAGGAACTGGTCGCCGGCGTGAGGCTGGCCAACGAGCAGTTCCTCTCTCAGGGCATCACCTCGGTCCAGGATGCCTCCTGGGGCAACAGCCTGAGGCGCTGGCAGACCCTGCAGGGCTTGAAGGAGGGCCGGGAGCTGCTGCCCCGGGTTTCCATGATGGTCGGCGCGGACGACCTGGCGGAGTTCCAGGCGGCCGTGGGCGGCGAGGCGGGCCGTGCCGGCGCCGCACTGCGCCCCGGAGCGGTGAAGATCGTGGTGCAGTCCACTACCGGGCGCCTCTGTCCGGCACAGGAGGAACTGAACGCGCTGGTCTATCGGCTGCACTCCGGGGGACACCAGATGGCCATCCATGCCGATGAACGGGACTCCGTGGAGGCGGCCCTCATCGCCCTGGAGCAGGCACTGTCCGGCAAGCCGGGGTCGGGACACCGCCACCGCATCGAGCACTGCTCCGTCTGCCCTCCGCCTCTGAACCAGAGGCTGAAGCAGGTCAACGCTGTGGTGGTCACCCAGCCCGCCTTCATCTACTACAGCGGCGAGAGGTACCTGGCCACGGTGGCCGCGGAGGACCTGGAGTGGCTCTATCCCCTGGGCTCGCTCTGTGCCGCCGGACTGACGGTGGCCGGCAGT
>VGOM01000090.1 GCA_016875915.1 Chloroflexota bacterium | reverse complement strand
GCGCTCCACCCTGCCGGTGGGCACGGTGCCACGGCCCTTGATGCTGAAGACATCTTCAACGGCCATGAGGAAGGGCTTGTCCTTCTCCCTGACAGGGGTGGGGACGTATGAATCCACGGCGTCCATCAGGTTCCAGATGCCGCCGCACCACTGGCATTCCCTCGTGGCGCAGCCGCACTCGCCGGCCTTCAGGGCGCTGACCCGGACAATGGGGGTGGCGTCGCCGGGGAAGCCGTACTTGGTGAGCAACTCCCTGACCTCCAGTTCCACCAGGTCGAGCAACTCGGGGTCCTCCATCATGTCCACCTTGTTCAGGGCCACCAGGATGCAGGGCACCTCCACCTGACGTGCCAGAAGGATGTGCTCTCTGGTCTGGGGCATGGGGCCGTCAAAGGCACTGACCACCAAGATGGCGCCATCCATTTGGGCTGCGCCGGTGATCATGTTCTTGATGTAGTCGGCATGTCCGGGACAGTCCACATGGGCGTAGTGACGCTTCTCCGTCTCATACTCGATGTGAGCGATCTGGATGGTCAGTCCCCTTGCCTTCTCTTCGGGAGCGTTATCGATCGAGTCGTAGGAACGGAAGTCGGCCTTCCCCTGCGTGGCCAGGACCTTGGTGATGGACGACGTCAGGGTCGTCTTGCCATGGTCCACATGGCCGATGGTGCCGATGTTCACATGGGGTTTCGTACGCTCGAACTTCTTCTTTGCCACTTACAGCCTCCTCTTTTATGAGCCCACAACCAGGGTCGAACTGGTGACCTCGCCCTTACCAAGGGCGTGCTCTGCCAACTGAGCTATGTGGGCATTCATTCGATTTTACAATTCTAGCACATCTGCGCCAAAGCCTGATACTGGAGGGGGCAGGATTCGAACCTGCGAAGCCGTTAGGCGACAGATTTACAGTCTGTTGGTATTAGCCGCTCACCCACCCCTCCGCAGCCCGAGAGGGGATTCGAACCCGCTAACCTACCGATTACAAATCGGTTGCGCTACCGTTGCGCCACTCGGGCAACTGGGGCATAAGTATAAGGCAAGCCTGAAATCCAAGTCAACACGCGCACGCGTGCCACGATGATCATGGGGGAGCGCCTCCCTGGTGCTGGCTGCGGCTGTGGTAGAATGGGCGGCAACGAAGGCGGGAATGGCTCTCAAAGGAGGCGGCATCTGTTGAGCCCATACGCGCCCATGAGGGTGACGATGGAAGGGGTGGCCCGGAGGGCGGGGGACTTCCTGATGGAGCACTTCCGGGAGGACCCGGGGCTGCTCCGGATGAGGACCACGGCCAAGGAGGCGGCCACGGCCTATGACAAGGCGGCTGACAGCCTGGTTGTCCGGGCTATCAGGGAGGCCCACCCCGGCCACAGCATTCTGAGTGAGGAAGGCGGCATGCTGGCCGGCGACCTTGACTGGCTGTGGGTGGTGGACTCGCTGGACGGCACGGCCGACTTCGCCGACTGGAATCCCCTGTTCGCCGTGTGTCTGGCGTTGAGACACAAGGAGGAACTGGTGCTGGGTGCGGTCTATGCCCCGGCCATAGGGGAGTTCTATGTGGCGGAGAAGGGGCAGGGCGCCTATCTCAATGGAAGGAGGATCCGGGTTTCGGACATCTCCAGCCTGGCTGACAGCTACATCTTCTACTGTGAAGGCGGAGAGAAGGACCGGGCCAGGACGGGGCGGCTCATGGGCTGGGTGTATCCGCAGGTGAAAGACATCCGCAAGCTGGGCTCGGCCGGGCTGGAGACGGCCTGGGTGGCCGCTGGCAAGGGCGAGGCCTACTTCACCACGGCCATCGAGCCCTGGGACGTTGCCCCCGGTGTGCTCCTGGTCCGTGAGGCTGGCGGGCAGGTGACCGACTTCGCCGGCCGCCCCTGGCAACTGGAGAGGAGCGACCTGGTCTTCTCCAACGGGCGGGTTCACTCCGGCTTGTTGGACCTGCTCCGGCCCGGAGACAGCGAAAGAGGATCTTGGTAGCGCATGGGGGATTCGAACCCCCGATCTCCTCCTTGAGAGGGAGGTGTCCTAGGCCAACTAGACGAATGCGCCACCGGCTGCAGCGATTATACCGGAGATACCAGGGACGGCACAAGATGTGATCGCCAGGGGTCGCAGTTGGGGTCGGCGGCCTTGTATCATGGCTGGGGAACGTGGATTCGAACCACGGCTAACGGATCCAGAGTCCGCTGTCCTACCGCTAGACGATTCCCCAACTGTTCTTGGATTATAGCCAAGAGCCTAGTCGTTGGCAATCCCCGGGAGATGAGCGGAGGCGTGAGCTCGTCCCTGATGCTATAATGTGAGGCCGGCGCTGTCATGGCTTCGGCGCGGTGCCCAGGGCGCGAAGTCAGAGGAGAGGGGATGGAGACATGCAGGCACTTCTCTTGGTGGGTGGCGAGGGAACGCGGCTGCGGCCGCTGACCTGCAAGACGGTCAAGGCCATGGTGCCCATCCTGAACCGCCCCTTCCTGGAGCACCTGTTCGGCTACCTGGCACGGCACGGAGTGGATGACATCGTGCTTACGCTGTGCTACATGCCGGACCGCATCGAAAGCTATTTCGGACG
>VGOM01000089.1 GCA_016875915.1 Chloroflexota bacterium | reverse complement strand
CGTCGGCTCCGTATCCGGTTCCGGAGGATCGATCTCCATCCTGTTCAGCAACCTCTCCACCGGCGGGGTGGCACCGCTGACCTATGCCTGGGACTTCCAGAACGACGGCACCGTCGACAGCACTGAGCGCGAGCCGCGGTACAGCTACAACAACCCCGGCACCTACACGATCAGACTCTCCATCCAGGACGCGGTGGGCAACGCCAACATCAGGGTGAAATCCAACTACCTCACCGTCCTGTCCTCAGGCGGAGCTACCGTGGCCACGGCGGACGGGCAGGTCTCACTGCTGTTCCCCGACGGCGCGGTCACCGGCACCACGGTGCTCACCATCGACAACAGCGGCACCTGCGTCATCTCCGACATCCCCGCGGGCTTCGCCAAGGGAGACACCTGCTTCATCGCCAAACTCATGAATGAGTCCGGCACAGAGGTGACCATTCTGTCCAAGCCCATATCCGTCAGCGTGAAGTATGCTGCCGAAGACTTGGCCGCTGCGGATGGAGACGCCAGCAGGCTGGTCCTGGCCTACTGGGACAAGCTGGCCCGGCGGTGGACCATCCTGGAGACCACCGCCAACGCGAATGACAGCAGCCTGACCGCCAGCACCAGCCATCTCAGCCTCTGGGCCGTGCTCGTTGCCACATCCAAGGGGGACGGCGGTGGCGGCACCCCGATCTGGATCTGGCTGGTCGGCGGACTGGTCATCCTGGTGGCCGCCGGGCTCATCGCCTGGAAGTCCGTCTCCATCAGGGTGGTCCGCGACGACCCCTGGCGGCGCTAGGGCCGCACTCCCCGAAGCAGACACGGTGCTGCCCCGAACATCGCATTTCGGCAGGCAATGGCCTATAATGAGGCCCGGCATCCTCTTCGGTCAGGGACAGATCATCTCAGGCAGGTTGATGTGAGACTGGCAATCGCCGGCAAAGGTGGCGTGGGCAAGACCACTCTGGCCAGCCTGCTGGCCACGGTCTACTCCGCCCGGGGGAAGCAGGTCATCGCCATCGACGCCGACCCCGACGCCAACCTGGCCGGGGCCCTGGGCATTCCCCCCGACGAAGCCCGGCGGATCACGCCCATATCCCAACTGAAGGACCTCATCGAGGAGCGCACCGGCGCCAAGGCGGGCACCTTCGGGGCCTATCTCAAGCTCAATCCCAAGGTGAACGACATCCCCGACCGCTTCTCCGCCCGCAGGGGCAATGTCCGGCTGATGATCCTGGGCACGGTCAAGGGCGGCGGCTCCGGCTGCATCTGCCCGGAGAGCGCCTTGCTCCGCAGCCTGATGTCCCACCTCCTCCTGGAGCGATCGGAGGTCATCATCATGGACATGGAGGCCGGACTGGAGCACCTGGCCAGAGGGACGGCTGACGCCGTAGATGCCTTCATCGTCGTCGTCGAGCCGGGGAGAAGGAGCCTGCAGACCGCCGAGGCCATCCGCAAGCTGGCCGGGGATCTGGGCATCCACAAGTGCTATGTGGTCGGCTGCAAGACCCAGAGTGAAGCCGACCGCCAGTTCATCATCGACAGCCTGCCCGGCTTCGAGGTCCTGGGCTTCATCGGCTACAATCCCAAGATCATCCAGGCTGACCGCCAGGGCGCCGGCATCTACGAGGCGGCGCCGGAGGCCGTGGCCGAAGTGGAGAGCATCGCCCGCAAGCTGGACGCCGGTCTGCCCCCGGAAAGCAAGGCATAAGGAGGCTGTTCGTGGGCAAGAAGAGCATCAAAGACATCAACGTCAGCGGGAAGAGGGTCCTGGTCAGGGTGGACTTCAACGTGCCGCTGGACCCCAAGACCAGGGCCATTGCCGATGACATCCGCATCCGCGAGTCACTGCCCACCATCAAGTACCTCATCGACAAGAAGGCCAAGGTCATCCTCTGTTCCCACCTGGGCCGTCCCAAGGGCCGCGACAAGGACTCCAGCCTGGCCCCGGTGGCCCAGAGACTGTCCCAGCTCCTGGGACGGGACGTGGCCATGGCCGACGACTGCATCGGCCCCGAGGTGGAGAAGCAGGCCGCCGCGCTGAAGGAGGGCCAGGTCCTCCTCCTGGAAAACCTTCGCTACCACGCCGAAGAAGAGAAGAACGACCCCGCCTTCGCCAGGTCCCTGGCCCGGCTGGCCGACGTGTTCGTCAACGATGCCTTCGGCACGGCCCACCGGGCCCACGCCTCCACCGAGGGCGTCAGCCGCTACCTGCCCGCAGTGGCCGGCTTCCTCATCCAGAAGGAACTCGACGTCATGGGCAAGGCCCTGGACAATCCGGACAGGCCCTTCGCCGCCGTGCTCGGCGGAGCCAAGATCAGCGACAAGATCGCCATGCTGGAGAACATCCTGGCCAAGGTTGACTGCCTCCTGGTCGCCGGGGGCATGGCGGCCACCTTCCTCAAGGCCATGAAGCACGAAACGGGCAAGTCGCTGGTGGAGAACGACAAGGTGGACACGGCCCAGCAGCTGATGCAGAAGGCGGCGGCCCGGAAGATCCGGCTGCTCCTGCCTCAGGACGTGGTGGTGGCCGACAAGTTCGAAGCGGGAGCCATCAACAGGGTAGTCTCCGTGGACAAGGTGCCGGCAGGCTGGTACATCATGGACATCGGCCCGAAGACCATAGACAGCTTCGGGGCCGAGCTGCGCAAGTCCCGGATC
>VGOM01000088.1 GCA_016875915.1 Chloroflexota bacterium | reverse complement strand
ACCGACGCCTTGAGGATGTTGAAACTCAGGTCGTAGTCCCTGACCAGTCGGTAGATTATCGGCTGTTCAACCAGAGTGCGAGGGAAATGCAGCACAACTCTTCTCGATATGGCCATCTTCAGCCCCCTTTGCCTACGAAAGACGTTCCTCCAGTGGTTTGAAGGCTATGCCCGACTCCACTCCGGGGAGCGGTGCCACGGGGTCGGTCAGCAGGAACTCCCCTCTCTGCACCCACTCCTTCAGGGTCCGGGCGATCTCCACGGCCTTGGAGTAGCTGGACAGTGAAGCCGTGGGCACCTCCTTCTTCTGAACCATGATCTTGCCGCTCTTGAGCTGAGCGTAGCTGACCTCGCCCAGGACATCGGGCTTCCGCTGCGGATAGGCCTCAGAATAGTCCACAACAGCAGCGAAGATATCCTCATCCTTCACCGCCGCATACCGCAGTATCTCCTCACTCAGTATCGGGATGGGGACCCCGATACCCACCATCAAGGTGCATCCGTAGCCCAGGAAGCTGACGCCGCGCAGCCACTCCGGCCTCATCTGCTTCAGATCGCCGATGACGGCCAGCGTTCCGGCGCCGCGCCGGGGCACTCCGTTCTCCCCCCGGAGGACATTCGGTGCATGCTGGGTGCCGTTCCAGGCCACATAGCCGATGCCTCCGCCCAGGAATATCTTCGTGCCGATGCCAATCGTCTTGTAGAACGGATCGTTGAGTAGGGGCGACAGTTGCCCTGCCGAGCAGTAGTTGGCGTTGCCCATCTCCGGCTTGAGCACGCCCATGTAGGTGTAGATCGTCTTGTCGGAGAGGTTGACCGCCACGTTGTAGTTCTGGTACGCGTTTCTGATGTCGAAGAGCACCGCCTCGTTGATACCCTTGATGTTGATCAGGGCCTCTATCTTCTTCCTCGGATAGCAGTCCGTCCCGTGGGCCGTGGCCACCAGTCTGATGTCCTTCCCGGCCACAAGCTCCTCGATGACGTGTGCTCCTCCGTAGTTGAACTCCCCGGGATAAGTCCGGTTTCGGGGATCGCTGTCGGGCAGGCTGGTAGCTCCCAGGAAGATATCCACGGCGGCGAACCCCGCATAGGCCGGGACGTCATTCAGCCAGACGGTGCCGCCACCCATCTTGATCCGCGGCTTGGAGTGACCCACATTCAGGTAGGCGCCTGAGGAGCACATCGGCCCGAAGGTGCCGGTTGTCACCACATCGATCTCCCTGGCGGCCTTGCCCAGCCCCTTCTTGGCCACGATGTCGATGACTTCCTCAGCGGTGGCCACTACGGCCTGCCCTTTGCGGACCTTCTCGTTGATCTCTGCCAGTGTCCTAGCCATCAGCGCGCCTCCCATCGGACTCCCTCGACGCCGCACGCAGCCCTCGCGAAACCGCGGCCGCACCAAGCAGTTCCTCCAGTTGCCTCACCCTTTCGGTCAGGTTGTCATGCCTGTCGCAGATCTCCCTGATCGCCTCGCTCACCGGATCGGGCAGCTTGCCGTGCTCCAGGTCTATCACCGGCTCCCTGACATCCTCCACAACACGGCCCGGCACGCCGACAACGGTGGCCCCGGCCGGCACCGGCTTGACCACCACCGAGTTGGCCCCGATCCTGGCACCGTCGCCAATTGTGATCGGACCGAGCACTATGGCCGCGGCCCCGATGACCACATTGTTGCCCACGGTGGGGTGCCTCTTCTTCTTCTCGAGGCTGGTGCCACCCAGAACCACCCCCTGGTATATCAGCACGTCATCGCCGATCTCTGCTGTCTCGCCGATGACCACCCCCATGCCGTGGTCAATGAAGAACCTCCTGCCCACTCGAGCCGCGGGGTGGATCTCGATGCCGGTCAGGAAGCGGCCCATATGGGACACCAGTCGTCCCAGCAGGCGCAATCGGTGCCGCCACAGGAAGCGTGCTACGCGATGGCACCACATGGCATGGAGACCGGGATAGCAGATCATCACCTCCAACAGGCTTCTGGCGGCCGGGTCCCGCGATACGACGGTGTCAATATCCTCTTTGAACGACCTGAAGATCTCCCTTGCCCCCCATCGGCCTGCGCCCCGGGCTCTCTATATGGAGTATGTGCCCGGTCCGGGGCGCGCCTTCCGTTTGTGCCGTATCATCAAATCCTTCAGAGTGGTCGCTCCAAGAACGCCCAGTGTGGCCGCCTTCATCTCCACCCAGATATCCCTGGTGACACAGGTACTGGACCGGGAACACACCTCGGGGTTGTCCACACATTCCACCGGGGCCACCGAGCCCTCCAGGATCTCGACAACCTGACTGAGACTGATCTCTTCGGGCGTCCTGCCGAGACTGATCCCTCCCCGAGAGCCGCGCTGGCTCCTCAGTATCCCGGCCCTTATCAGTGGAGAGATCAGGTGCTCCAGATACTGCGCCGAGACATCCTGTCTCTTCGCAATGTCCTTCAGAAGGACGGGCCCCGCTTCATTGTTCAGGGCCACGTCCAGCAATGCCCTAACGCCGTATCGCCCTTTTGTAGACAGTCTCATGGTTGTAGACTAAGGCTATCAACATTATCTACTTGTTCCATCGGTCTGTCAACACAGGGCAACACCGCCAGCCTTCCCTGCACACGGGGTGCGGCCGGACGGACCGGGGCACCCTCTCATGGGCTATGCCTCAGCCC
>VGOM01000087.1 GCA_016875915.1 Chloroflexota bacterium | reverse complement strand
ACTCTGCCGCCGGCACCGGCAATCCGGGAGAGCAGCCGGCGGGATGCCGTGGGGCCGAGAACGGTCTGCCCGTCCTGCACTGCCCTCACTGCCCTGGCGATCTCGCTGACCCCCACCGTCTTCAACAGGTAGGCCGAGGCCCCGGCTTCCATCGAGGGCAGGACATAGGACTCGTAGTCATAGGCGCTCAGGACGATGATGGCGGTACCGGGACTCCTGGCTTTCACATGACTGATGGCCTCGATGCCGCTCAGACGGGGCATGGCCACGTCGACGATGGCCACGTCGGGCTGAAGCTCGCTGGCCAGTTTCACCGCTTCCTCGCCATCGCCGGCCACAGCCACGATCTCAAGGCCCTCCTCCTCGCCGAGGATACGGCTCAATCCCTCACGGAACGCCCGATGGTCGTCGGCCAGAAGGATTCTGATCTTCTGCTTGGTCTCTCTGATGGACTTGGGCCCGGCGGCGGGCATGGGCGGGTCTCCCCTGTCGCTGTCCGCTGGCACGAGGCTGCGGGCGGTCTGGCCCCATAATAGGTGAAAGCCACGTGCCTTGTCAAAGGCCGCCCATACTGTGCTACCCCGCTGCGGCACGAAGCGGACAGCAACCAGACGCCAGCAGGCGTACCGCCCGTCAGTATGCCCCCGCATCAGAATACCTATTCCGGCGGATTGAACCCCGGACGACGCGGGGCTTAGGATATTGCCAAACCGCGAGTCTCCGACTGGTTCGTCCTCGGGTTTTCCTTGAACGACGCAGAAAGGGGGAGGTATGAGACGCGGACTGACCAAGGTATGCCTCGCACTGTTCCTGATCCTGACCCTGGTGGGTACTGCCGGCCTCGGCTGTGCCGGCGGCGAGAAGGGGAAGACCACCATCATCATCGGCAACCTCACCGACCTGACGGGCGTTGCGGCGCCCGCCCTGGAGCCAATAGCATGGGCACTGGAAGACATTGTCAAAGACATCAACGAACAGGAACCCATCCCGGGGGTCAAGCTGCAGGTGATCAACTACGACACCGCCTTCAACCCGGCCCGCTTCCTGACTGGCTATGACTACCTCAAAGGCAAGGGGGCGGAGGTCATCATCTCCATCTTCAACGATGCCTCGGAAGCCCTCAAGCCCTATGCCGCGGAGGACAAGATCGCCCTACTGGGCATGGCCACCAGCGTGCCCATGATCGAGCCTGCCGGCTGGGTATTTGCCTTCAGTGCTCCCGCGCGGTGGTCAATGAAGGCCATGCTGAAATGGGCTAGCGACGACTGGGACTATGCCGCCAAGGGGCGGAAGCCCACCCTGGCCACAGTCGGCTGGAACGATGCCTGGGGACTGGACAACGCCAGAGGAGCGGAGGAGTTCTGCCAGACCAACCCCACCCTCTTCGACTACAAGGGGACCTTCCTGTCGCCCGTCGGCTATACCGGCCCGTGGTCCGGCGATATCGCAAAGACCAAGAACCTGGACTTCATCAACGTGGCCGCCAACGGGGCCCTGATGCCCGCCACTTTCTGGAAGGAGTACCGGGACGCCGGCGGCACAGCAGTCAACATCGACACTGAAGCCCAGAGTGCCTACGTCGGCTTTATCACTGACTACTGCGGCTGGGACTACCTCGATGGCAAGCTCAACGCCCAGTGCTGGGGTTGGTGGAACGTCGGCTGGCCTGAGATCGAGTACATCAAGGGGCTGGTTGAGAAGAACCGTCCCGACAAGGCTGAGAGTGTGATCAAGGCCGGCATGGGCTATCTCGGCGGGGGTGCCATGCAGCGCTTCGCCCTTGACGTCGTACTGGCAGCCATAGAAGAGGCCGGTGCCGAGAACTTCGACGGTCAGGCCTTCTACGACACGGCCATCACCTACATGGAGGATTGGGCAGGGTCGCAGCGCGGATTCACCGCCACCAGGCGCTACGCCGTCGACGACTGCTGCATACTCCAGTGGAACGCTGCCGAGAAAGACCTGAATCTACTCAGCGATATCTGGGTTCCCCTCATAAGATAGCGCCGGCAAGCGCCGCCACTGCGTCAGAGCCATTGTGGTCCCCCCTGGGCCCGAGAATGAAGCGGACCCCGGGGGGATTTGCTCAATAGCCGGAGTCTCGTCGATGGCGGACCCGGTGGAGCCGGCTGGGCAGGGCGGGCGAGTCCTCGGGACAAGGGGGAAAAGCATGGGCAAATTGAATGGCAAAGTGGCCTTGATCACCGGGGCGGGGTCCGGCATCGGCAGGGCAACGGCCCTGCTCTTCGCCCGGGAGGGGGCCAGGGTTGCCGTGGCGGACCGTGTCCCCGCCGGCGGGCAGGAGACAGTCAAGCTGATAGGCGATGCCGCCGGGGAAGCCATCTTCATAGAAGCTGACGTCTCCAGGGAAGCAGCGGTCCAGGAGACGGTCAAGACGACTGTGGGCAAGTATGGACGAATAGATGTGCTTCACAACAACGCCGGCATCCAGGGGTCATTCACCCCGACCACCGATGTCAGCGAGGAGGCCTGGAACAGCATACTCGACACCAACCTCAAGAGCGCCTTCCTCACCTCCAAGCACGTAGTCCCGGTGATGCTCAAGCAGGGCGGCGGAGTGATCATCAACACCACCTCTGCGGCGGGCATCGTCGGGCTGCCCTATGTGGCCGCCTACTGCGCCTCCAAAGGGGGAGTCATCCAGCTGACGCGGTCAATGGCCTTGGAGTACGCCCCGCACAACATCCGCATCAATTGCATCTGCCCCGGCGGAAC
>VGOM01000086.1 GCA_016875915.1 Chloroflexota bacterium | reverse complement strand
CCAGATCCGCCATCTCTTTCCACAGCTCGGGGACATACCCCTTGTCGTCTTCCTCCATCTGCCTCACCAATGTCTTGGCAACCTTGCTGGCCAAGAAGTCACGGGCTGACTTCCATAGCATTTCCTGCTCTTCAGTAAGCGATAGATCCATGGCACTCTCCTTCCTGACAGACTTCAGCCCCGGGGCAGACCCAGGCCCAGCATGGCGACGGTGTTCTTCGACGCCTCGTTGGTGCCGCCTTCAATGGTCATGGCCACCGCGGCCAAGTAGAGATACTTCATTCTGCCTCTCAGCCTGACCCACTTGGAGTCCTCGTCAAGCTGTCCATAGAGGCCCAGCGTCTGCACGCCGAAGTGGCCCAGACGCTGGATGATGTTGCCGCCAAACGGTTTCAGCTGGCAGGCGGCGGCCACAATAGGCATGCCCTTGGTGGCCATCCAGTTTAGTCTCATGCCCAGGTTCCGGCCCACCTCCAGCTCGATGGCCAGCTGGGCCAGCCGGCTGCGGATCAGCGGATCGTGGCAGAGAGGCCGTCCATCCACATCCTTGGTCTCCTTGCAGTACTGGATGAGCATCTCCAGGTCGCGCCGGCCGCTGTTGATCAGCCAGTAGCCGAAGCTCTTCTCCGTGGCCACCCCGAAGAGGGCCACGCCCCAGCCTTCGTTGACGGCGCCAAGGAGATTGGCCCTGGGTACCCGGACGTTGTCATAGAAGACCTCGCAGAAGGCGGGGTGTCCCGTGATCTGGGGGATCCGCCTCATGGAGATCCCCGGGCTCTTCAGATCGACCAGGAAGGTGGTGATCCCCTTGTGCTTCTTCACATTGGGGTCGGTCCGGGCATAGAGGACGACCCAGTCAGCGTAGTAGGCCCCGGTCTGCCAGGTCTTCTGTCCATTGAGGACGAAGCTGTCGCCGTCCTCGGTGGCCCGCAACTGCAGATTGGCCAGGTCGGACCCGGCGTTGGGCTCGCTCATGCCGACGCACCACTGCATCTCGCCCCGGGCGATGCGGGGCAGGAAGTTCTGTTTCTGCTCCTCCGTCCCGAACTGGAGGATCATGTCGCCGGTCATCAGGGCGGCGGAGATGGCCCAGTAGGGCGCGCCGCGGTAGATCAGCTCCTGCTCCAGAATGAACCGCTTCATCATGGGGGCTTCCTGGCCGCCGTACTTCCTGGGCCACTGCAGTCCCAGCCAGCCCCGGGCAGCCAACTCGCACCTGATCTTCAGGTCGAACTGGTGGAGTTCCTCGTCGGCCTGCTCGTTGTGTCCGTCGGGGTCCACGCCGAGCCAGTCCGGCGGCAGGACCTGATCCAGAAAGGCCTGCACCTCCTTGAGGAACTGCTCCTCATCGGGGGCGAATCTGAAGTCCATTGACCTCCCTTCCCTTGTTGCGGCAGGACGCTAGACCTGCTTGGGCAATCCCAGACCGAACCTTCCGGCGATGTGGTTCTTGGAGGTCTCGGTGGTCCCTCCGGCGATGGTGAACGACAGCGCGCTGATGTAGGTATGGCGGATGCGGCCGCCCAGTTTGACCCACTTGGAGTCCTCCTCCAGCGGCCCGTAGAGTCCCAGGATCTGCTGTCCCACGTTGCCAACCCGCTGGCAGAGGGTGCCGCCGTGAACCTTGATCTGGGCGCTGGGCTTGACCGTGGGCATGTTCTTGGAGGCCATCCAGTTCAGCTCATGGCCCATGTTCATGCCCACCTCGATGTCTATGGCCAGCTGGGCCAGCCGGCTGCGGATCAGGGGGTCGTGGGACAGGGGGACGTCATGGGGATCCCTGGTCTCCTTGCAGAACTGGACCAACTGCTCCAGGTACCTCTTGGCGTTGTAGATGGTGTACAGTCCGTAGGTGCGCTCCGCGCCGAAGGCGTAGAGGAGGATCTCCCAGCCGCCGTTCTTCTTGCCCAGCATGTTCTCCTTGGGCACTTTCACGTTGTCGAAGAAGACCTCATCGAAGGCGGGGATGCCGGTGGCCTGCTCAATGCGGCGCATGGTGATGCCGGGGCTCTTCAGGTCAACGATGAAGACGCTCAGCCCCAGGTGCTTGTTGGTGGGGTCGGTGCGGGTGTAGGTCATGGCGTACTTGGCATTGTGTCCGCCGCTGGTCCAGATCTTCTGTCCGTTGAGGACATAGCAGTCGGCTTCCTCCACGGCCTTCAATTGAACGTTGAAGGTGTCGGTGCCGGCATTGGGCTCGCTCATGCCGATGGCCCACTTGACCTCGCCCCGGGTGATGGGGACGACGTACTGCTTCTTCTGCTCCTCGGTCCCGAAATGCAGGAGCAGGTCGGCCTGGGCGATGGCCAGATCCATGCCGGGCGACCCCCGGTAGGCCAGCTCCTGGAGGAGGACCATCTCCTTCCACAGGGACTCGCCCCGGCCACCGTACTCCTTGGGCCAGGTGACGCCGATCCAGTTCTTCTCTCCGAACTTGCGCCACATCTTGGCGGCCAGCTCGAAGACCTCGGGGCGGCTCTCCTCCTCCGGGCCGGGGTCGATGCCCAGCCAGCCGGGGGGCAGCTCCTTGTCAAGGAACTCGTTTATCTCCTTACGGAAGGCCTCTTCTTCTGGAGTAGAACGAAAATCCATGCCTCTCCTTTCGTCCCGGCTACATACCCAGTTCCTGGGCCACTATCTCCCGATGGAAATCGGCATCTCCAAAGTAGAGCTCCGCCGCCTTGGCCCGCCGGAAGTACAATTCCAGATCGTGGTCCTTGGTGAAGGCGATGGCCGCA
>VGOM01000085.1 GCA_016875915.1 Chloroflexota bacterium | reverse complement strand
CTACCCAAACAGGGAGGACATCATCACCCAGTACGGCGACCAGTGGACCGAACCGCCCCACTACATCGGCAACGGCCCCTTCATCCTAACCGAATGGGTGCATCAGGACCATCTGACTTTTGGACCCAACGAGAACTACTGGGGCAAGAAGCCCAAGCTCGAGAAGATCGAGTTGAAGATGATAACCGACCAGAACGCGGAGTTGGCCGCCTACAAGAACGACGAGCTGGACATGTCCCGCGTACCGACCGGCTCAGAGAAGACCATAATGGCTGACCCTGTCCTGAATGCCCAGACCATACGCTACTACGACCTGACCACCTTCGCCTTCCAGTTCAATGTAAACAAGGCCCCCTTCGACAACCTGAAGTTGCGCAAGGCCATCGCCACCGGCATTGACCGCGTTGCCTTCATCGACAATGTGAGAAGAGGCATCGGCAAGGCAGCAACGAGCTGGATCCCGCCGGGAATGCCCGGCTATGATGCCGATCTGGGCACCGAGTACGAGTTCGATGCCGCCAAGGCTCAGGACCTGCTCGAGGAGGCCGGGTATCCCAATGGAGAGGGCCTGCCAACTATCAAGTTCTCCTACAACGCCAGCGCGGGGAATCAGGTGATCGCCGAGTTCCTCCAGGGACAGATGAAGAGCAACCTGAACATCAACGTCACTCTGGATGGCATGGAATCATCGGCCTTCCAGGCCCTGGTGAACGCCGAGCAGCATCAGTGGGCCTGGTTTGGCTGGGGCGCCGACTACCCTGATCCGGACAACTGGCTGCCTGACATCTTCGGCACCGGTGCCGGAAACAACCATACCACCTACAGCAATCCGGACTTCGACGCCCTCTGCGATGAGGCAGCGCAGGAACTGAACAACGACAAGCGGCTGGAGAAATACGCGGAGGCGCATGCCATGATAGTGGAAGATCTTCCTATCGTGCCCATGTTCTTCCGTGAGCGGTACTGGCTGGTGAAGCCCAGCGTCAAGGGGCTGATAGCCACCGGCCTTGACCATCAGTGCCCGGGCGACCTGTTCTGGACAGCGGTGTACATGGAGTCAGAGTAACCCGCTGTCTCTCGCAGTCTGTGGTACCATCGCAGATACAGGGGGCCTTGAGACAGTCTCAGGGCCCCCTGCCTAGTATGATAGAGGTCTGCCGGTGCTGAAGTACTCACTCAACCGTCTCTTCTGGATAGTACTGGTACTGATCGCTGTCTCCTTCATCACCTTCTCCCTGATGCACCTCGTCCCCGGCGGACCGTGGGATAGAGAGAAGGAGCTGGCCCCCCAGGTCGTCGAGAACCTGAATGAGAAGTACGGCCTGGACAAGCCCTACTTTGTTCAGTTCGGCAACTACCTTTGGGGACTTCTGCAGGGGGATCTCGGCGTCTCTTATTCGTACCAGGACCGGGGCGTCACCGACATCATCCTGGACGGCCTGCCCAAGACGGCCACGCTCGGCGGCGTGGCTTTCCTGATAGCCATTCTCATTGGCGTTCCCCTGGGCATGGCGGCCGCCCTGAAGCAGAACTCAATCATCGACTACGTAGCGGTGTTCCTCTCCACTCTCTTCGCCAGCATCCCCGGGTTCGTTCTAGGCATATTCCTGGTCCTCATCTTCTCGGTATCGCTCCACCTTCTGCCCACGGGGGGATGGGGAAGCATCGATCACGTAATCATGCCGGCATTCGCCCTGGCCGCACTGCCGGCGGCCTACATCGCACGGGTCACCAGGGCCAGTATGCTTGACGTCCTCCGCCAGGACTATATCCGCACCGCCCGTGCCAAAGGCCTCTCCGAGCGGATTGTGCTGGTACGCCATACTCTGCGCAACGCGCTGATCCCGGTGCTCACCGTAACCGGCCCGGAACTGGCCTATCTCATCACCGGCTCCGTTGTCATCGAGAGCGTATTCTCGATCCCGGGAACCGGCCGGCTGTTCGTCCAGGGCATCGCCCAAAGGGACTACGGGCTCATTATGGGAACCACCCTGTTCTATGCCTTCGCCATCGCCGCGGCCAACTACATAGTGGATGTCCTCTACGGAGTGGTGGACCCCCGCATAAGATACGAGTGAGGATAGGCAATTGGCTGTAGCCGCTGAATCGGCCCGCCCACACCACACACTGTGGGGAGACGCCTTTGTGAGACTGAGGCGCAACCGCCTAGCGGTGGTCGGGGCCATCATCATCATATCGCTAAGCCTGGCATCCGTTATCATACCTCTGATCAGCCCCTATGAGTTCGACGAGCAGAACCTCGACGCCGTGCTTGAGGGGCCGAGCCATTCCCACCTCCTGGGTACGGACGGACTCGGACGGGACGTGTTCACCCGCCTCTTCTACGGCGCCCGGACATCGCTGGCTGTTGGCGTCTTCGTTCAATTGATAGTCCTGGCTATCGGCCTGCCCATAGGAGCGCTGGCCGGATACGCCGGCGGAAGGATAGACAATCTACTGATGCGTTTTGTCGATGTGGTCTATGCCTTCCCCGATCTTCTGCTCATCATCCTTATCCGAGCCATTCTGGGAGGCAGCATCTACATGATCTTCCTGGCCATCGGTCTGGTGGCCTGGGTCAACGTAGCACGTCTCATCCGCGGGCAGATTCTAACCCTCAAGCAACGGGATTTCACCACAGCCGCCCGAGCCATGGGAGGGTCCGGCCCGTATATTACCGTGCGCCACCTGCTACCCAATTCCCTGGGGCCCATAATCGTTCTGATAACCTTTGGCATCCCCAGGGCCATCTTTGCCGAGGCA
>VGOM01000084.1 GCA_016875915.1 Chloroflexota bacterium | reverse complement strand
AGACGTCTAGGTCCCTCAGTGAGATGGATCCGGACTACGCCGGTGCGCTGACCCTGGTGCTGATACCGGGGACACCGCTGTATGACGAGTGGCGGCAGGGAACCTTCCGCCTCATCTCTCCGATGGAGTCCCTCAAAGAGCTGGCAACCATCATCGAGCACTCGAGCTTCACCAACTGCCTCTTCAGCTCCATGCACGCCTCAAACTACTTCGCCGTGCGGGGGCAACTGCCCCGGGACAAGAAGAGGATGATAGGGCAACTGGAGCGTGTCATCGCAGAAGGGGACGCATCATTGCTGCGGCCCGAGTCCCTCAGGGGGCTGTAGTGAGGGCTGCTACCCCTGCTGAGGCTGATCCCCGAAGTCCGTTGGCACCCTGGAGCAGGCGGCGACGATCTCCTTGGCCGCTTTGGGGTAGCGCATGACCTTGGCCAGATTGCCTTCCAGCTTGAGCTTCTTGGTCATCATACCCTGGATGGGGTCCAGCTTCCCCTCAATCACCTTCCGCCACGTGCTGAAGGTGGCCCGGACCTTGTACTCCGCCTTGCGCTCGTCCTCGCTGGCGATCATGGCCGCATCCGGGCTCTTGCCATGAAAGAGGCTGATGAAGAAGAACAAGCGGCGAGCGTAGGTTTCATCCGGTTCAGCCACGAATATGAAGTCACCCTCCCAGTCCTTTGCTGACGCCTCGTAGTCCTTGCTCTCATTGAGCTGGCGGCTGACTGCCTTGATCCACTCGTCTGTGTCAAACCGGATGCCCATGGCCCACCTCCTATACTCAGGGTAACCTGCGCCACGCCGCCGGAGCAAGTCGGAGCCGTCGCGATGACGGCGCGTTCCCCCGGATCAAGCGCCGCGACTCCTCCCCGGACCCTGCCTTTCGTCCAACATGGCCCGCCCGGGGTTGTGACCGCGGTGTCAGCGTAGGCATGTTGTCGTCCTCTCAACCGGCGACGTTCGATCACAGTTGACCATGTGGAGCTGAAGGGGCAGGGGGAGAGACGTGGGCCGGTTATCACCGCGACAGGCTATTGCGGCTTCTCGTGGCAACTGATGCGACTGATGATGTTGGCGGACTGTACCGCCAGTGCAGCGGCCAGCCTCTCCTTGGTCAATGCCGTGAAGGGTATGCGCGTCCACCTCTTCGTCTCGCCATCGACTTCGACGCACTCGACCAACTCTGGCCAAGGTTCTTCTCTGCCAGTCACGGACACCCATACGTCGACATGGCCTATATCACGAACAGGAGGGCATAGCCGATAGCAGCATCTGACTACGCCGGTCGCTCCGGAGCAGTGGTCCTGACGATCGAGGCTCCAGCCGAGAGCCGAACAGTATGCTTTCAGGAAGTCGGACACCGCCGGTTCTGCCTTCCTGAGGGACTCCACGTTCTTCTCGTATGCTGCCTGGTGCTGACGATCCTGTTCTGCCCTTAGTTCTGCTTCGGCGAATCTTCTGAACCGGTCCTCAAGAGTCACTGTCTTCGCCGCCTCTCGCACTCAGCCGTCACGCACCGTCTAGCCAGGCTGTTGGGGCTTCTCCATGCGGCTGATACGCCTGATAAGCTTGCCAGATTGCTGTTCCAGTGCGGTGGCCAAATCGTCCTCCGTCAGTTTGCTGAAAGGAATGACGATCCTCGATGCGAAGTCCCGCGTATGGTCCGTTGTGCCCACGATCACGCCCTGGTAGACCGTAACGGTTTCGACTGGGTCCGATCGGTGTCCCCGCGTCACTTCTACGTCCACCGCAACGAAGCCTTCACGCCAGAAATCCCGGTGCTCCAAGATGTAGTTGCAGGCGACCGCCCCCTTGTCTCTGTCGCAACAGTCATTACGCTTGAGTCTCCAGCCAACAGCGTTGCTGAACGCTTCGAGAACTCTGGAGACTGCTGAATCCACCGCCTTCAAGGACTCCACATTCCTCTCGTAGGGGTCGCGGCGCTGGCCAGCAGGGTCCTGGTGTGCACTGGCGAAGCTTCTGAATCTGTCTTCAAGGGTCACTGTTCTCACTCCCTTTCGTGTTCAAGTTGAATCGAACAAGAGGGTTTACGGTGATTATGATACCACCTCAAACTCAGCTTGGACACAGGTGGGCATGCAGACAGCCCTGCACAGGGTCATTGTGGGCCCCGCAGCGGGATGGCATTGCCCCCGTGGGCAGGCGGTGAACCGGCACGGAAAGGACGGGCAGCGGCGGCCGGGACGCGGCTTGCAGCACTGTGCCGCCAGGGTCGTTGGGGGCAGTCTCAGCCCGGGTTGCCTGTCTTCCTCCTGGATGGGAAGACTATCTCACCACCCAGCTTGCCCAGGCCCAGCACCAGCCCGGACATGACGAAGACCAGCGCGAAATAGAGCCAGCCCGAGGCTTCGCGCTCGGCCAGTGCATTGCGGTTGATGGCCCAGATTGTGAGGGTGACTGCCTGCAGGACGAAGAGGAAGATGGACAGGCCGGCCTTCCCTTTGTATGTGGGGGTCAGCTTGTGTTGGTAGTTGAACCACCAGCTGCTGGCGCCGGCCAGGGCGGCTATAGGGGACATGATGGCGGCAGCCAACAGCGTGTAGTAGGCCGCGTCCACCAGGCCCACGATGCCCGAGGCCAGATGGCAGACGAGGAAGCCTGCACCGGCCAGGGTGAGGGCAATTGGGAAGTGGACCGAGACCGGGTGGGGGTGCAGGCCGAGGTACAACCTCAATAGCGGGTGCAATGACTTCTGCCCGGGGGTGACCAGCGTGCCTATGGGTGAGATGCGCTGGAAGACGCCCTCGCCGTGGGGGGCGGCGCTGATCTCAGCGGTGAGGTCTGTCCCCGCCCGGTGGCGACCCTGGTGCAGACCCCCGGACCAGAGTCTGCTTCCGGATAGGTCGTACACCTTGCCCTGGAAAGCCACGTAGGCCGG
>VGOM01000083.1 GCA_016875915.1 Chloroflexota bacterium | reverse complement strand
CCACGGCTAACGGATCCAGAGTCCGCTGTCCTACCGCTAGACGATTCCCCAACTGTTCTTGGATTATAGCCAAGAGCCTAGTCGTTGGCAATCCCCGGGGGGTGAACGTAAGCGTGAGGTCATCCCTGATGCTATAATGTGAGGCCGGCGCTGTCATGGCTTCGGCGTGGCGCCCATGGCGCAAAGTTAGAGGAGAGGGAATGGAGACATGCAGGCACTTCTCTTGGTGGGTGGCGAGGGAACCCGGCTGCGGCCGTTGACCTGCAAGACGGTCAAGGCCATGGTGCCTATCCTGAACCGTCCCTTCCTGGAGCACCTGTTCGGCTACCTGGCGCGGCACGGAGTGGATGACATTGTCCTCACTCTATGCTATATGCCCGATCGCATTGAGAGCTACTTCGGACGCGGGGGCGGCCACGGAGTGAAGCTGACCTATGTGATGGAGGAGTCGCCTCTGGGCACAGCTGGCGCAGTGAAGAATGCCGAGAGGTACCTGAAGGAGAGGTTCTTCGTCTTCAACGGGGATATCTTCACCGATCTCGACCTGGGGGCGATGATGGCCTTCCACCGCGAACGGGGGGCGAAGGCGACCATCGCGCTCACGCCGGTGGAGGACCCCAGCGCCTACGGGGTGGTGGAGACGGGCGCCGACCGCAGGGTGAAGCGCTTTGTGGAGAAGCCCAAGCGTGAAGAGGCGACCACCAACCTCATCAATGCCGGGACATATGTACTGGAGAGGGATGTCCTCGAGGGTGTGCCGCCGAACACCCGCTATATGTTCGAGCACCATCTGTTCCCCGGCCTGCTGCAGAATGACCAGCCGGTCTATGCCTTTCCGTCGGATGCCTACTGGATAGACATAGGCACACCACAGAAGTACTGTCAGGTGCAGTATGACCTGCTTCAGGGCAAGGGCCAGAGCTCACTGGCGAGCCCGGCGAAGGACGGCCGACCCGGCTTCGGCGCCCGGTCATCGCTGCATGCGACCGCCAGCGTGGAGGGCGCAGTAGTGGTGGGTGACGACTGCAGCGTCGGGCCGCACGTGCGGCTGAGAGGCCCTGTCGTCATGGGCAACAACTGCCGTATCCTGGAAGGGGCCGCCATCGAGTCGTCCGTCATCTGGAACAACGTCACGGTGGGCAGGAACGCCTGGCTGGAGGGCTGCATCGTGGGGAGCAACAGCTCCATCGGGGAGGGATGCTCCGTGGGCCAGGGCGTGGTGATGGGCGAAGGGGTGACGGTGGGCAATGGCATCCGCCTGGAGCCGGGCCGGAAGGTCTGGCCTGACACCAGCGTCTAGCTACTCCGGCTTCTTCTCCACTACGGCCACGCCGATGGCTCCGGGTCCGAGGTGCGTCCCCATGACCGAGCCGATGGTGGAGACGTAGATGCGCTCCCTGGGAAAGGTGGAGGCCAGATCGTCCATGAGTTGCTCGACATCCTCCGGCGTGGTGGTCGAGGCCAGGGCCAGATCCTCCATGTTGGGGACGCTCTTGGCGAACTGGAGGAGGTGGTCAATGGCCTTGGCGCGGGTGCGCTCCCTGGTCACCGGAATGGGGACACCGTCCTTGAGGGTCAGGATGGGCTTGAAATGGAGCAGGTTGCCCAGGAGGGCCTGGGCGGCGCCGATGCGTCCGCCGCGCCGGACGTATTCCAGGGTGTCGAAGGCCATGCGGACGTGCAGTCTGGACCGGACGTCGTTCGCCGCGGCGATGACCTGATCCAGTCCTGATCCCCGCTGCGCCTCCTTGGCGGCGGCGATGACTATCAGCCCCAGTGCCAGGCAGATCAGCTGGGAGTCGATGACCTCCACCCGGCAGTCTTTGGCCTTCATCAGGTCTCTCCCCTGGCAGGACACTTCATAGGTGGCGCTGAGCTTGGAAGAGATCATGATGGCCAGGATCTCGTCGGTTTCGCGGGCCAGGGCATCACAGACTTGGGCGAAGTCGCTGGGGGACACGGTGGAGGTGGTGGGCAGGCGCTTGCTGACCACCAACCTCTTGTAGAAGTCATCCGTGCTGAGGTCGATCCCGTCCCGGTAGACCTCATTGCCGAAGTGGACGTAGAGGGGGATGACTCGGATGCCCAGTTCTGCGGCCAGCGGTGCCGGGATGTCGGAGGTGCTGTCGGTGACGATCTTAACGGTCATTGCTTCGGGCGTCCAACGGCGTGATTGTATGGTAAGGGGTGGGGGGTGTCAAACATCGTCGAATGGGAAGGCGTCTGCCCCGCACTGGGGGTCAGGTTTCGTGATCATCGGCGAGCTTGTGCTGCAAATGGGCGGTGTCGTTGAGGGAGCGCAAGCGGCAGGCGCCGTTGAAGGACTCGATGGTGGTGAGGGAGGCGTTGGCCACCTCCAGACGGCGGTAGATGGATGTGCTGACGTTGAGGGAGCGGGCGACGATGATCCTGGCGATGACATCGTGGGTCACGGCGACAACCTGCCGGCCCTGGCTCTGCTCAAGGATGCGGTGGAAGGCGATGTCGGCTCTTTCGGCCACCTGTGACAGGCTCTCGCCGCCGGGCATCTCGATGGTCGAGGGGTCGGTGCGCCAGGTCTTCCACAGCGCGGGGAACCGGGCCTGGATGTCGGCGGCGAAGAGGCCCTCCCACTGGCCCATCCTGATCTCGCCCAGTTCCGGCATGACCTGAACGGTGAGACCATGGGGGAGCGCTGTGGCGCGGGCGGTGCTCAGGGCCCTCTTCAGCGGACTGCTGAAGATCGTGGAGATGGGCCGGCGGCTCAGCCGCCAGGCCAGGCGCTCGGCCTGACTGACGCCCTCGGCGCTGAGGTCCTCGTCGATCCAGCCCATGTAGCGTCCGCTGACGTTCGAGGCTGTCTGCGCGTGTCTTACCAGCAGGAGCGTCGTGGTCATGTTCATACACTGAACAGGAAGGTGATCACGTCCCCGTCCCGGACAGGGTAGGTCTTGCCCTCGAGACGGAGGAGCCCCTTCTTCCGTGC
>VGOM01000082.1 GCA_016875915.1 Chloroflexota bacterium | reverse complement strand
TACTGGGAGGTGGCCCTTCACTCCGCCGGGGCCGTCGTCGGAGCCTTCGACAGGGTCCTCTCCGGCGAGCTGCACAACGCCCTGGCGCTGGTCGGCATCGGGGGCCACCACGCGCACCGGGACTTCGCCTATGGCGGCTGCTACATCAACCACGAGGCCATCGCCGTCGCCTGGGCCAGGGCCAACAAGAGGGGGACGCGATTCGCCATAGTGGACACCGACACCCATCACGGGGACGGCACCAGGGATCTCTTCGCCGGTGATGAACAGGTCCTGCATATCTGCTACTGCGGCTATGGGGGAGGGGAAGGCAGGAACGGCGTCTGCTTCCCCCACGCTTCGGACGACGAGGATTTCCTGCGCAGGTTCGCGGCAGAGGTGCCTCCCCTGATCAGCGACTTCCGGCCCGAGCTCATCCTGTGGTTCTGCGGACTGGACACCCACAGGGACAGCTACGGGACCCGGAAGCTGACCAGGGACTGCTACACCGGCCTCTGCCGGATCCTGACTCAGACCGCCGAGGACGTCTGCCGGGGCAGGCTGGTGGTCCGCGTCGGCTGCAACGCCCCTTCGCGGGTGGCCGCCAGCGTGCTTCCCGCCATGGTCCGAGTCCTCGCCGGCGGCTAGCCACCGGCAACGGGTCGCCGTCCCTGCCAAGGCCAGTGTCTCCCGGGCTCCACTGCGCCGCAGACACTGCGCCCCAATGCGGGCAGTTCTGTTGGCCGGGATTGTGGCCGCCTGCCCCCGGAAATGAAGAGAGGGAGCGGATAACCACCGCTCCCTTCTTCGGTTCTGGCGAGGTTGCGTTCCCTTACTTCACTTCGATGCGCTTGCTCTTGGCCGTCTCGGCCTTGGGCAGCCTTATCTCCAGGACCCCGTTCTCGAACGTGGCCGAAGCCTTCCCGGAGTCAACCGGGAACGGCAGTGAAAGCGTCCGGGTGAACTTGCCGAAGTGCCTCTCCCGCAGGTAATAGGTCGCTTCCTTGGCCTCCTCTTCCGCCTTCTTCTCAGCCTCGATCCGCAGGACGTCCCCGTCGACAGTGATCTCGAATCCTTCCTTGCCCACGCCCGGAAGCTCGGCCTTCACCACCAGGTCATCCCCGGTTTCATGGACATCCAGGCTCAGGTAGTGTCCCCCTACCGGCTCCCAGGTCGTCCACAGGCCGTCAACCATCCTGTCGAACTCATCAAGGAAACTTGGCCGTCTGATTATCAGGCTCGTCATCGCCGCACCTCCTTTCCATCAAACTCTGAATCTGATTCTATCCATTCCGGCTGCGGCCAGAAGCGACTTTTGTCACCCCGGGGCCGCGCCTTCGGCGCTCTGCGGGGAACGTGAGCCAGCGAGGCAAACCGGCCCGTCAAGGGAATCCGGAGTGCCGCACGCTTGACAGGCCCAGCCTCCGGCTGGTATCGTCCCAGGCAGCTTTGACCCCAGCCTGCTGCCGTGGACCGAACGCCGATGCTGTGGAGGTGATATCCCATGTCCTGCTACTTCCGCCACTTGAAGGACATCCTGGACCAGGCCGGCATTGCGGTTACGCCCGACAACAAAAGGCAGATCGATCAGTTCTTCCACAAGTTGGCTGGAGTTGACTACAAGGACTGTCCGGCCGCCTGGAAGAGGTTGAAGCAGGACACCCTGGCCAACGAAGAGAAGCGGCGTGATCTCGTCCAGAAGCTGAAGTCCGCCATCGGCTGACGCAGACCGTGCCGGCCATTGAGGCCCTTCAGGCCATGAATCGCCTGAGGAAGATCTCCACCGTGATCACACGCATCAGCCGGTGGGAGGCATTGATTCTCGCCGCCTCGTGTTCCCTCATGAGGTAGCTGACATAGGCCTGATCAATATACTCCCGGGAAAGGGAGCCTTCGCTCAGAAGCAGGTCCCTGAAGTAGCGCTTCCAGGAATCATTTGCCCGCAGCCAGCCCCCGTGATCCACGTAGTCGGCCATGTTGCGCAGGCGCAGCCTGCCGCCGGACAGCCTCCAGACAAGTCTGCTACGTTGCTCCCGGGCATACCAGCGGTAGGCCTTCCCCAACCTCCACAGGAGCAGCGGAGCGCTGGCGGGCATCATGATCTTGTTGTAGGTAATCCTAGCCAGCTCCGGCGACAGCCTCATGATCACCTGACGGTGGATCCGATGATTCAGCCGCTTCTCCGGGGGGATCCTGAAGATGGCGTCGAACAGGTCATTGTCGATGGCGGGGAATGACACTTCCACCAAGTCCCGCAGAGGAACATGCCAGGATGACGCATAGCCCACGCAGGTGGTCACATAGAACTCGTCATATGTCGTGCTCGGATCGGCGTGGCTCAGCTTGTCGAACTCCGCCCTGACCACACTGGCAGGCACTTCACCGGCCAGACCGTGGTACCCCGGTCTGAACAGCTTCATCAAACCGTCATCACCGAAGAGCCTCTTGTTCCTCAGGACAGTGGCTAGCAGTTCCTCCTTGCTCCCGGGCTGGATGAACTTGCTCTTGAGATGGCTGCCGCCCAGGGTGCGGTCCAGCACGAAACCATCGAAGACCACGTCAACCTCATTCCTGGCCTGCCGGTGAACCGGATGGAGGAAGCTCCCCTCGATATGGTTCCTGCCGTCGCTCAGCCAGACCAACTGCTCCGCATTCTCCAGAATGAGCTCCGGCGTCAGCTCCATGAAGCGGTGCCGGGTGCCGCACTTCTCGGCCACCTTCCTGGCGATGGCTATCTGGTCGCAGTACCGCGGGCCGTAGCTGTAGGTGGCCATCTCCCTGCGCTTCCCGGGGTCGGTGGCCGCCAGAACGGTCCGGCAGTCCAGCCCGCCGCTCAGCGACACCCCGTAGCAGAGCGGGTCCTTCACCCGCCGGGCCATGGCCGTCCTGAAAGCCTCGGCCACCTGCTCCACCATCTCTCCCTCTGAGAGACTGCGGTCGGGCTGATACCGGAACTGCCAGTACTGGCTCACCGAAAGCTGGCCCTCACTGTAGGTCAGAACAGAAGCCGGCGG
>VGOM01000081.1 GCA_016875915.1 Chloroflexota bacterium | reverse complement strand
CAGCCAGGTCAGCACGACAATGGCGGCCAGTCCCAGGGCGACGTATACATGGAGGGCTGTTCTCTGGAAGAAGCCTCCGTCCATCGCCTTTACACTGAAGTGCAGCCTGGTGGCAGCGGCATCTTCCCCGGCAGTTGCGCCTCTACCCCCGGTGACGGGATGGACTGCGATCAGGACGGAGTAGTCTCCCGCCCGCGCATCAGCGGGCAGGCGCAGGCTGACGGCCACCCTGGCGGACGCCCCGGGCTCAAGATCGAAGCTCTGGGGCTCGAACTGAAACCAGTCGGCGTACGGCACTGGTTCCGCCTCATCGCTGGCACGGGCAATCATCGCCATATAGCTGCCGGCGCGGTCGCCGGTATTGAGAACCCCCACAGTGGGAAGCTGGTACACCTCGCCCGGCATCAGGGCTTCGTCAACCCTGATTTCGGCCAGGTCCACGTTCGTGCCGGCGGCCACGGGCAGGGCACCCGCGGCGAGCACGGAGGCAAACGCGCCGGCCATAACGCCAGCCAGAAGCAGCCTGATCGGCCTCATTCTCCTCCTCGATCACCGTGCCATTCGAGCAGGCGGCCTGCCGTAACACACCTCATGCCCAGGTCATTATGTCGATGGTTGCACCGCGAGGCAATAGGTTTCTTTCGCATGTGGCCACAGTCCCTCACCCGGCCACACCCTCTGGACTACATGCCCTATAATGTGCATCAACGGGTTGACGAGTGGTCAGCGGCAAAGAAGAGAATCGCGGGCGGAGCGGCACGTCGGCTGCCGACGCCTGAAGGAGGGACCGGCAGATGGCGATATGCAAAGTGTGCGGCACCGATTGTCAGGGCAGGGGCGCCCTTTTCAAGCACATGTGGCACGACCACCCCAGGGAGGCCCGGGAGCAGGCCATACAGCACCTCAAGCCGAACAACGAACAGAAGGTGCATGCGCCGCCGGAGCAGGACGTGCTGGTCCGCGCCATTCAGCAGGAACTGGAGGTCATTGAACAGCTCTACGAAGACGAGCTGGACAGACTGAAGAACGAGTACACCGAGAAGCTGGTCATCGTCGAGGCCCAGATGAGGGAAGAGATCACCCTCCTGAAGAACCAGATGGCCCACAAGGACCAGCAGATCAGCGAACTCAACGATCGGATCAAGGAAGCCCACATCCTGCTCAGTCAGGAGCAGCGCAAGGCCGCCGAGGCACCCAGGAAGAAGCGCTGGTGGGAGTTCTGGAAGAAGGGCTGACCGCCCGCAGTAGTTGACCCCTAGCCCTGGTAGGAAGGAGGCAGCAGGGACCACCTCTTCGGCTCAGGCTTCTTCTCCCGCGTGGCCATGAGACAGAAGGCCAACACAAAGCCGAACAGTATCAGCCCGATCCAGAACCAGGGGGTGAACGGGCTGAATCCCCGGACCGACTCCGCCACCACCTCGAATCCCTGAGAGAATATGGCACTGCCATCGGAGGTGGTCACCACCACATCCCTCATGCCGGCCGCCGCATCATCCGCTATGGTGATGCTGGCCCTGATCTGGGCATCGCTCTCCACCTCATAGCTCACCGTGATCCCCGCGCCGAAGCTGACTTGGCTGGCCCCGGTGAGATTGGCCCCGCTGATCACCACCACCTTCTGCCGGCCCCGGGCCCCACTGCCGGGCGACAGGCCGATGACCTCTGGAGACCGGGGCAACCCGCCCACCACCTCGAACCCGCCTTCGAGGGTGTCTGCCCCACCAGAACCCGTCACGGTCACATCCCGGGGTCCGGCCTGGGCGTCGCTGCCGATGACTATGCTGGCCGTGATCTGCGTCTCGCTGTCGCCTACATACACGTAGCTCACCACTACTCCCGCTCCGAAGTCAACCTCGCTGGCCCCGCCAAGACCGCTGCCGCTGATCACCACGTCCAGCGCCTCCCCGCAGGCCCCCTTCTCCGGCCACACGCCGGTCACCTTCAAAGCCTGAGGCGGAGGAGAGGCCGTCAGCACCTCGAACCCGCCCGACAGCACACTGCTGCCCTCGGGCGTGGTGACCACCACATCCCTCATGCCGGCCACGGCATGAGCATCTATGGCGATGCCCGCCCGTATCACGGTTGAACTCTCCACTACATAGTCCACAGCGATGCCGGCCCCGAAGCTGACCCCGCTGGCTTCGCTCAAGTCGCTGCCGCTGATCACCACCTCCAGCGCTTCGCCGCAGGCTCCCGCCCCGGGGGCCACCCCGCTGACGAAGGGACCGGAGGACGGCATGGCGGCCACTGCGAAACCGTCCTCAAGGATGGCTGTGCCGCCGGGGGTGGTCACCGAGACATCCCTCGGCCCCACCGCGGCGGAACTCCCGATGGTGATGCCCGCTGTGATCTGGGTGCTGCTCTTCACCGTGTGGCCGGTCACCGTGATGCCCGGACCGAAGTCCACCGCCGTCGCCCCGCCCAGATCGGCCCCGGTGATGGTCGCCGTCAGGCTCTGCCCCTGGATGCCGCTGCCGGGGCTGACCGAGGCCACGGTGGGGGAGGGCAAGGGGTTCACCCTGAAGGCGGCCGTCTTCGCGGCCGTGCCTCCCGGCGTGCTCACCGAGACATCCCTGTCACCGGTCTCAGCGGAGTCGCTGATGGTGATGCCGGCGGTGATCTCGGTGGCGCTGCTCCCGGTGATGCTGACCGCTATGCCCGGCCCAAAACTCACCGCTGTTGCCCCGGCCAGGCTGCTCCCTTCGATGACCACGTCCAGCGTCTGACCCTGGTAGCCCGAAGAGGGCTCCACTGACGTCACCGCCGGCGCGTCCAGCCCGTAGTGGAGGACGACCCCGCCGTCGCCGACGGCATAGACATCGTTGGCCCCCACACCCCAGACGCCCCTCAGGTCAGCCACTGTCCCACTGGTCATCTGACTCCAGCCGCTGCCGCCGTTGTGAAGTATCCGCCCGCCGGACCCAACCACGAAGACGTCGCTTGAGGATGTCCCCCAGGCGGCGTACAGGCTCTCTGTGCCCGCCTTGCTGCTGCTCCAGGAAGTGCCGTCGAAGTGGAGGATGGTCCCCAGGTTGCCTACGACGTAGACGTCGCTGGCGGAACTGCCCCAGACACACCACAGGTCTAGATTGCCCGCCTTGGCCTTGCCGCTCCAGTTGGCCCAGCTCACGCCGTCGTAGTGCAGCACCGTGCCGGAGTTGCCCAC
>VGOM01000080.1 GCA_016875915.1 Chloroflexota bacterium | reverse complement strand
CTGACGGAGATGCGCAAGCTCCAGACCGCAAGGCGGGATTTCGTTGCCAACCTGTCCCATGAGTTGCGGACGCCGATCACTTCCATCAAAGCACTGACCGATACGTTGCGAGGCGGGGCAATCCTCCACCCGTCAGTGGCAGGCAACTTCCTGGATAGGATGAATGCCGAAGCTGATAGACTGGCCCAGATGGCAGAGGAGTTGGGCGAGCTGTCCCGCATCGAAAGCGGTGAAGCCTCCCTCAAGACGCAGAGTGTGAACCCATCAGTTCTACTGTCAGATGTCATAGGTAGACTCCGGCCAATGGCTGACAGGGCAGGCCTGATCATTGAGGAGCAGATTGCCCCGGGCCTGCCGCAGATCATGGCTGATAGAGATCGCCTGGAGCAGGTCCTGCTCAACTTGATGCACAATGCGATCAAGTTTACGCCTCCGGGAGGCAGAGTCACCGTCAAGGCAAGCGCTGAGGCCGAGCACATCACGGTATCGGTGGCGGATACTGGCGTTGGCATCTCCGTCGACGACCTGCCTCGCGTGTTCGAGCGCTTCTACAAGGCAGACCGAGCCCGGGCCGGCGGTGGCACCGGCCTTGGGTTGGCCATCGCCAAACACATCGTCGAAGCTCACCGTGGCAACATCTGGGCAGAGAGTGTAGAGGGAAAGGGCTCAACCTTCAGCTTCAGTCTGCCTCTGGGTTCCTAGCGGGAGCCCGCCTCCAAAGCATTTAACATTCTCTTAACCATGCCTTAAACGCGTCTTAATGGCTGCCTCTTATTCTCGGAGGCAGAGTATAGAGAAGCGTGCAAGGAGGAAGAAAGAGAATGAAGTCGAGGAAGTCGGGGTTCTGGCTGCCGGCGTTGCTCGTGTTGGCAGCCCTGATCGTGCCTGCCGGCTGCGGCAGCGGGACGTCAGGGACAGTCACTACAGCCGGTTCCACCACAGTTCAGCCCCTGGCCGAGAAGCTGGCGCGGGCATTCAGGCAAGTCAACCCGGATGTTCAAGTGACCGTCAGTGGTGGAGGCTCCAGCGTCGGTGTCAAGGCCTGCAACGATGGCACAGTTGACGTGGGTGCCATCTCCAGGGAACTCAAGCCCGAGGAGCCCCAACTGGTGAAGCACCTGCTGGCCAGAGACGGCATCGCCATCATCACCAGCCCCGGGAACCCGGTCACGGAGCTGACCAAGGCCCAGGTGAGGGCCATATTCGCCAGCACCATCACCAACTGGAATGAGGTTGGCGGGCCGAACCATTCCATCACCGTGATCGCTAGGGAGGAAGGCTCTGGCACCAGGACAGCCTTCGAAGAGATGGTCATGGACAAACCTGAGCCTGCCGTGCAGATAGTCGACACAGCCATCCTGCTGCCATTCAACGGGGCCATCAAGTTCGCAGTTTCGAGCGACAAGTACGCCATTGGCTTCGTCTCCTTCGGCTATGTTGACGGCAAGGTGAAGGCCCTGGCCATAGACGGCGTGGCGGCCACCGCGGAGAACGCTAAAAACGGGGACTACCCCATAGTCCGCCCTCTTTACTTCCTCACCAGGGAGCAACCAGGAGGGTTGGTGAAGGTTTTCATCGACTACTGCCTTGGCGGAGAGGGGCAGGCCATCGTCTCGGAGGAAGGCTACATATCGGTTGACTAGTCCAGTCTCGCCAGAAGCATGAGATCCAGATACATCACCGATCGCGGTTCCCGGGTCTTGCTGCTGGTCAGCGCCTCGCTGTCCTTCGTGGTGCTGCTGGGAATCGCCGTCTTCACCTTCAGAGAGTCACTGCCTGCGCTCACACAGATCGGCCTGCTGGACTTCCTTTTTGGCACCGAGTGGCGTCCTTCTGACGGGAAGTTCGGCGTTCTGTCCATGGTTGTGGGCTCACTCGCGGTGACTGGAGGTGCTCTGCTCCTGGCCATTCCCCTGGGGGTTGGCTGTGCCATCCTGCTGGCCGAGGTGGCTCCCCACCGCGTCCGCCAACTCCTCAGGCCGGCGGTGGAGCTGCTGGTAGGCATCCCCTCCGTGGTCTATGGGCTGGTGGGCATGGTGCTCATCGTCCCCCTGATCCGCCAGATCGGCGGGCCGGGCTACAGCGTGGCTGCCGGAGTCATCGTCCTCACGGCCATGATACTGCCCACCATCGTTAGCATCAGCGAAGATAGCATCAGGGCCGTCCCCAAGACCCACAAGGAGGGTGCTCTGGCACTGGGGGCCACCCACTGGCAGACCATCTGGAGGGTCCTGCTGCCCGCGTCGCGATCGGGCATCGCTGCTTCCATCGTACTGGGCATGGGCCGGGCCATCGGAGAGGCCATGGCCATGATCATGGTTGTGGGCAATGCCGTGCGCATCCCGACCTCCCCCCTCGATCCGACCCGCACCCTTGCCGGAGGCATTGCCGTGGAGGTCAACTATGCCGCCGGTCTGCACCAGAGCGCGCTGTTTGCCATCGCCGTGGTCCTTTTCCTGATGATCATCGTCATCAACAGTATAGCCCTGCTACTGATGAAGAGGGGGGGGCATGGCTAGGACATCTGCTAGGAACACCCAGAGGCTGGCCCTGATCTTCATCTGGGGGACCGGGGCCGTCGCCCTGTCTATTCTCCTGATCATTGTCATCTACGTCTTCGTCCGGGGACTCCCGGAGATCGGCTGGTCCTTCCTCACCACACCGCCACGGGGAGGGCTGTCGGGGGAAGGGGGCATCTCCGCGCCTGTCGTCGCTACCCTGTACCTCGTTGCCATCACCATGGCCATCCTCATTCCGCTTGGGGTGGGGGCGGCCATCTACCTGGCCGAGTACGCCCCGGCCAACAGGATCACCGGCGCAATCCGCTATGGGACTGAGGTCCTGGCAGGGGTGCCATCCATCGTCTTCGGCCTCTTCGGCTTCCTGTTGTTCGTCACCGCGCTCCATCTCAATTTCTCCATTCTCTCAGGATCCCTCACTCTTGCCTGCCTGCTGCTGCCGACGCTCATCCGCACCTCGGAGGAGGCGCTCAGGGCAGTTCCGCATTCGCATCGCGAGGCCGCCCTGGCATTGGGAGCGACCAAGTGGCAGACCGTGTGGCGGGTGCTCCTGCCCGCGGCCCTGCCCGGCATCGTCACTGGCACGATCCTTTGCGTCGGCCGGGCAGTGGGAGAGACGGCTTGTCTCTATGTGACCATGGGGGGCAGCGCCGGAATGCCGGATTCGCTCTTGTCC
>VGOM01000079.1 GCA_016875915.1 Chloroflexota bacterium | reverse complement strand
GCAGACCGTGTGGCGGGTGCTCCTGCCCGCGGCCCTGCCCGGCATCGTCACTGGCACGATCCTTTGCGTCGGCCGGGCAGTGGGAGAGACGGCTTGTCTCTATGTGACCATGGGGGGCAGCGCCGGCATGCCGGATTCGCTCTTGTCCTCCGGGCGGACCCTTTCCATGCACCTCTTCTACCTGGCCATGGATACCAACGCCATCGAGAAGGCCATGGCCACCGGAGTGATACTCATCGCAGTGATTGTGATCACGAATGCCGCGACCAACTGGCTGTCGCAGCGCTTTCGTACTAGGATGATGGGAGGAGCCTGACTATGGATGCCAAGATGGAGACCAGGCATCTCAGCTTCTACTACGCTGCCCACCAGGTTCTAAGAAGCGTGGACCTCAAGGTGAAGGGGAACCAGATCACCGCCTTCATTGGGCCCTCGGGCTGCGGCAAGTCCACCCTTCTGCGCGTTCTCAACCGCATGAACGACATCATCCCCGGCGCTCGCGCTGAGGGTGAGGTGCTTCTGGACGGCAAAAGCATCTACGCGCCCGGCGTCGATGTGGTGGAACTGAGGAAGAAGGTGGGCATGGTCTTCCAGCAGCCCAACCCCTTCCCCAAGTCGATCTACGACAACGTCGCCTTCGGGCCCCGTGTGCTGGGGATGCGCGAAGTCTCCCTGGACGAGGTCGTGGAGCGGAGTCTGCGGGCGGCCGCCCTATGGGACGAGGTGAAGGATGTGCTGCGGAAATCCGGCCTCGCCCTCTCTGGGGGGCAGCAGCAGCGGCTGTGCATTGCCCGTGCCCTGGCCACGGAGCCGGAGGTCTTGCTCATGGACGAGCCCTGCTCCGCACTTGATCCACAGTCCACCCTCAGAATCGAGGAACTGATGCATGAACTCAAGCAGAGGTATACTACTGTTATTGTCACTCATAATATGCATCAGGCGGCCCGGGTCTCCGATTGGACGGGATTCCTGCTGCTAGGTGAGCTGATAGAATACGGCAGGACCAGCGACCTGTTCAGTAGACCTCAGGACAGAAGAACCGAGGACTACATCACCGGCCGCTTCGGTTGAGGAAGGAGAGTCAGATGCCGAGAGAGAGCTTCAATCGCCACCTGCGTGAGCTTCAGGACGATGTCCTGGTTCTGGGCAGCATGGTGGGCAAGGCCATCGAGCGTTCCACGGAGGCCCTCAAGAAGAGGGATCTGGAGCTGGCCCGGCAGGTCATTGCCGACGACGGCAACATCAACAGCAAGCGGTTCGAGATCGAGGAGAAGTGCATCGAGCTCATCATAACCCAGCAGCCCATGGCGGGCGACCTGAGGATCATCGTGGCCGTGCTGAACATCGTCGTGGATCTGGAGAGGATGGGCGACCATGCCGAGGGCAACGCCAGGATTGCCGTGATGATTGGTGACGAGCCGCCGCTCAAGCCCCTGATTGACCTGCCCAGGATGGCCCAGAAGACCGTGGAGATGCTGCACCGGAGTCTGGACGCCTTCATCGAACGCGATGGCGAGGCCGCCAAGAAGGTCAGCGACGAAGATGATGAGGTTGACCAACTCTATGACCAGGTATTCCGGGAGTTGCTCACCTTCATGGCTGAGGATACCAGAACCATCAGCAGGGCCACCCGCCTCATCTGGGTGGCCCACAACCTGGAGAGAAGCGCCGACAGGGTGACCAACATCTGCGAGCGCGTGGTCTACGTCGTTACCGGCAAGATGGAAGAGATGGGAGTCTCCAAGTACTAGGCGACATGAAGACGGTGCTCTTCGTCTGCGTTCACAACTCCGGCCGCAGCCAGATGGCTGAGGGCTTCTTCAACCACCTCGCCGGAGGAAGTGCCCGGGCGGTGTCGGCAGGGACCAGCCCTGCTGATTCCGTCGACCCTGACGTCGTCGAGGCTGTGCGGGAGGCGGGCATAGACATCGGCGGCAGCAGGCCAAGGCTGTTGACCGATGAGATGCTGGATGGGACTGACCTGCCCCCCAAAAACGGAGCCAGTGCCAATGTTAGACTGGAAATCTAGCAAGAAGGGGGCAGGTCAGTCCACGGGTTCGGGGCAGGTCCCCGAGCGCAGCACCAGAGCAGCTGGAGCTTGCCCAGGCTGTTCTCTGGCCTCTTCACCGGTCTATGAGGATGTCGCGCAGGGTCTGCCAGAGGGACTCATACTTCTCTTCAAGGTTGTAGCTGCAGTTACTAAGAGCCCACCTGTCAACCAGTCCCTGTATAGCTGCGGCAATAAGAGTGGCGGCACTGTCTGGATCAAGGTCTTTCCTCACTTCTCCAGTCTCGATTCCCTCAGCCAGAATGCCTCGAATGCGAGCGGTGTACCTATCCAGAGCCTCTGCCGCCTTCCTGTTCAGCTTCTTGTCGCCAAGGCTGATGATCTCGGCCATGACCTGAAAGGACACGCCCCTTCTCTGTTCGATGCCAGACACGTGATTCTTCAGTGATCTGCCCAGGATCTCCAGCGATGTCAGGCCGGTAGCGCCATCCTTCGCCATGTCAGCGGTCCAGTCTTCTTCAATGCGCTCAACCATGAACGAGAGGATATCGCGCTTGCTCTTGAAGTGCCTGTACAGGGCGCCCTCCGAGACCCCTATCTCGTTGGCTATCCTTCTGACCGTGACGTGCTCACTGCCATACTTCACCGTCAGAGCTCTGGCAGCATCGGCTATCTGTGTCCGCCGTACCTCGGTGCTCCGGCGCCCCCGCGTCCTCTTCGGCATAGGTGATGCTCTCGGGCGGTTCTCCCCCGCACCTATCCTACCGTCAGCGCAGGACGAGATACAAGATGACGAGCACCAACAGCACTATGGCGGCTGACAGGAGGGAGCGTCTCAGGTCGGGTCCGAGGCGTCTGCTGAGCTCTTCGGCCACTGCAGGCTTCCCGAGCCTCGTTGCCAGTGGTTGCCCGGGTGGCATCTGCGGTGTCAGCGGAGGTTGCCCCACCCTGGCTTTGGCCGATGGCATATGGGAAGCGCGCGGCCTCCCCTTTGGTCTGCGCCTTTTGTGCTTCTTGCTTGACAAAGAGCTTCAGATCCTCCTTCCTGCTGTTTGTGCTATCGGTTGACTGATGCCAAAGGAAGCCGTGAATGCCGTCCTACATGGCGGCCCGGACACACCAGACCGCAACTCCCAGAAGCATCCCCAGGGTGAGCAGCGCCAGAGCCATCAAGCCCATCGAGCGTGCCGTGCCCATGCGCGAATTAATGGGCATCAGAAACAGGCCAAGGACAAGAACGCTGCTCCCACCATAGAGAGCTCCAACACCGGCTCCAAAATCGAGAGCGAGACTCCAGGTAGCACCGGCAGCACTACCACACAGTGCAAGCAACAGAGCGCCGCAGGTGGTCTCT
>VGOM01000078.1 GCA_016875915.1 Chloroflexota bacterium | reverse complement strand
ATCCCGCAATGTTGACAGCAATATGTCTGCATCATTCTCCTTCTCTCTTCCCGGCGGCGCGGACGCCCTGGGCGCCGCTCTCCGCCTGCCACCACCCCGCCCGGTCCATCGACTGTTCTGCCTCAAGGCGTATAATATGAGGGCAGCCGCCGAAGGGGAAGTTCTTCAATTCTAGAAGAATGTTCTAGCCTGACCGCCCAGGGCGGTTGCTGATGAGGAGGAAGCAATGCAGTACCACACCCTGGACTTCGAATGTCGCGATCACGTCGGGTGGCTGACCCTGAACCGGCCCGACCGCCTCAACGCCCTCTCCGTGGAAATGATCCAGGAACTCAGGCAATTCTTCGGCGGGCTGGACCAGCACCTCGACTCTCGTGTGGTGGTGGTCCGGGGGGCGGGCCGGGCCTTCTGTGCCGGCATGGACGTGAAGGACCTGGCCGAGATCATGGGCAAGGGTGCTGAGGACGGCAAGGGGCCTCCCGGACTGGCCACGAACGGCCACATCCTGCAGCGGTCGGTGAGCGAGATCGTCATCCAGATGCGCCGCTGCCCGCAGCCCCTCATCGGGGCCGTCCGCGGCTCGGCTGCCGGAGGGGGCTTCAGCCTGGCCATGGCCTGCGACATCCGCCTGGCAGGTCAATCGGCCCGCTTCGGGGCCAACAACATCCGCATAGGCTACTCCGGCGGCGATATGGGCTCCTCATACTTCCTGCCCCGTCTGATCGGGCTGTCGCGGGCTGCGGAGTACCTCTACACCGGCCGGGTCATGGATGCCGCCGCGGCAGAGCGCATCGGCTTCGTCTCCCGGGTGGTGCCCGACGAAGAACTGGACCAGGCCGCCGAGGAGCTGGCCCGGGAGATGGTATCGGCCACGCCCTTCGCACTGCGGATGACCAAGGAGATCCTCAACATGAACATCGATTCCCCCAGCCTGCTGGCCGCCACAGAGATCGAGGGCCGGGGCAATCTCCTCTGCGGGTTCACCGAGGACGCTCAGGAGGCCACCAGAGCCGTCTTCTTCGAGAAACGGGCGCCCAGGTACCGTGATGCCTGATCCTTGCCCGAGCGCACAGGCCGGCTGAGGTGCTGGGCACGGGGCCGGGCCGGGGCCGTCCGGCTACGGCGGCCGGTGCGCCGGGAAGCCCTTGACGAAGTCCACCAGGTCACCCTGCTGGAAGCCCAGGGAGAGCAGCATCCGCTTCAGACTCTCGTCATTGCGGCGAACCATGAGCCTGGCCTTGATCCCCCGCTTGTGGCAGGCCTCGATGAATGAGTTGGTCAGCGTCCTGCCTATGCCATGACCCTGATGCTCCGGATCGACGCCGATGATGTTGATCCATCCGCTGAGCGGCAGGGAGTACTCCGCCCCCATGATGACACCCATGATGAAGCCGACCACCTTGCCATCCTGCTCGGCCACCAGGGACAGGGGAGGGTAGTAGGTCTTCAGGTGGCTGGTCACCTTCTGGGGCCAACTCGACACCCTGTCCTTGCCGGTGATCTTCTTGTCGATCTCAATCAGGGCGGCCATGTCGTTATCCTTCATTTCACGGATCTTCAGTCCCTCTGCAGCTTCCATCTTGCCACCCCCAGCCGGTTTGCCCCCATTATATCATTGGGGGTCTGTCCCGGAGACGCCGAAGCCGGGCGAGGCCTATGGGAAGTGCGAACAGCGGAAGGCATCGGCGCGGGGGAGCGCAGGGGTGAGCGTGGGGGCAGGTTCGGCGAGCCTGAAAGCCTGTTCGTTCAAGCCGCTGACCAGCCGGCCTCGTGTGCCCTCGAAAGACCGGCGCGTGGCTATCCCAGCCTGATCAGCTTCTTGTTGAGGACCGTCATCACCCCGTCAGGCTGAAGACCTGACGTTCCTTCTCCGCCCAGCCAGAAGTACTGCTTCAATTCCAGAGGGTTCTGCTGCCCCGGTGTAGGCACAAGGACCACCGTGGGGGCCTTCTCGTCCCGGCTGCGGCCCTCCTCAACCTTGGCCGGCGTCTCCGCGGCCTTCTCCGGCGCTGGCGACGCCTCCTTCTTGGCAGTGGCCGCCTGCGCCTGCTGGCTGCGGGCCTGTTCCGGTGTCTTCGCCTCAGGCTGACGCTGGCCTTCGGGCTTGGCCGCCGCGGCATCCACCGCAGGGTTGGCCTCAGGCGGACGCTTCGAGTCGGGGGTCGGCCTGGCCTCCTGTTTCTGGGGCCTGGGCACCGAAGGACGCGGCCCGGATCCAAGCTGCTTCTTCGCGGCAGCCTGCTGGACGAGGGAATCGATCTCGGCCTGGGAGAGTCTCTGCTTCGATGTCTTGTTCACTGTTCCGCCTCAACTGGTTCCCCTGGAGCCTCTCTGAGCGAAGTTGACCTCTTCATCTCACCGCCTCTAGTACTCGAAGGCTCGAGTCACCAGCACATTCTCGTATTCGTCGTCCGACAAGTCAAGGTCGAAGGGGGTCTCCACTTCGCTGGAGTCCGGCCCATGGCAGACGCGAACCACAGGGCGGCCAACTAGACCGACATTGGCGTCGACCACAATGCCCATCTCGCCCGTGTTCAATCCCACCATCACCCCTGCCGGGAACAGAGGGATCTGCTCCATGAAGATCTGTACCAGATCGGGGTCAAACAGCCCTCCGCTGCAGGCCACGACCAGTTCGCCGGCCTCGTAGGGCGGAAACGCCTGCCGGTATGGCCTCTTTGAGGCGATGCAGCAGCAGGTGTCGGCTATGGCCAGGATCCTGGCCGACAGGTCTATCCTGGTCCCCTCCAGACCCTTGGGATAGCCGCCGCCGTTCCAGCGCTCGTGATGCTGCAGGACGATGTCAACCGCCTCGGGGCTGATCCCCGGACACCTGCCCAGTATCTCGGCCCCATCCTGAGGGTGCGCGCAGATGATCTTCATCTCGTCATCGGTAGGCAGTGCCCCGTTGGCGCGCCCGCCGTTGTCGTCGGTCTTCCAGACGTTCATGAAGGCCAGTTCCTCCCAGGATGCACCGGGGCGCTGGGTGAGCTCCTTCGGCACCGCCTTGACATAGCCGATGTTCTGAAGCAGGGAGGCCACGCCGAGGTTCATCAGTTGTATGTCGTTGAGGCCAGCCGCCTTGCCCATCCACAGGGCCAGACAGGCTGTCCTCACCGGCAGTACATGATCGTAGTCCTTGAAGGAATGACATCCGGCTATGGTCGGCCCGCCCCTGTCCGTGGCAATCACCTGCTCCACCACCCGGCTCATCAGCTGCAGCAGACGAGTCGGATCGGCGCCCTGGCTGACCGTCTCGATCTGGCGGGTGGCCGTCGGGCTGCCGCCGGCCAGATCCAGCCTTCTGGCACCGATAACCACGCTGGCCCGCTCCGCGGCCACCTGAACGCCGGCGATGAAGCGGCTCAGAGCTTCCGCCAGGGCC
>VGOM01000077.1 GCA_016875915.1 Chloroflexota bacterium | reverse complement strand
AGGGTCAGTTGACGCTTCGATCGCTCGGGCCACACAGGGCGGATTGATGGAGCGCCCGAATGGACAGGGGGGGACACCGCGGCGATGCCACCGGCGGCGTATCGATGCGGAAGTCCGCTGCTGAGACCCCCAAAAGACAAGGGTCACTCATGACCACTGAGAGAGTCCGAGAAGAAGGGCGCTGGTCCATAACCGCTTGCGAGCAGATACAGCCATTCCAATGAAGACGCAGTTACAGATACCCCTCTCCAACCCCGACATCTCGGAACTGGAAATCGCCTACGTTACCGAAGTGCTTAGAACCCCCAACCTGAGCCTGGGGCCCAAGCTGGCGGAGTTCGAGCAGAAAATGGCCCGGTTCGTGGGCAGGGCCCATGCCATTGCCGTAAGCAGCGGCACAGCCGGGCTGCACCTCATCATCCGGGCGCTGGGCATTGGCGAGGGCGACGAGGTGATCACCAGCCCCTTCAGCTTCATATCCTCCGCCAACTGCCTCCTTTTCGAGCGGGCCAGGCCGGTCTTTGTGGATATCGATTCCCTCTGCTTCAACATCAATGCCACCGGGGTGGCCCGGCGGATCACACCGAGGACCAAGGCCATCCTGGGTGTGGACGTCTTCGGGCTGCCTGCCGACTGGGAGCAACTGGACAGGACAGCCAGGGCTCATCAGGTGAGGCTGATAGAGGATAGCTGCGAGGCGCTGGGCGCGGAGTACAAGGGCCGGAAGGCCGGAACGTTCGGCGACGCGGCCATCTTCAGCTTCTATCCCAACAAGCAGATGACCACCGGCGAGGGCGGTGTCATCGTCACCGACGACGACAACATCGCCCGGCTCTGCCGGAGCATGCGCAATCAGGGCCGGGGCGACGGTGACGGCTGGCTGGAGCACCAGATGCTGGGCTACAACTACCGCCTCAGCGATCTGAACTGCGCCCTGGGCATTGGCCAGTTGGAGAGGATCGGCGAGATCCTTGCCAAGAGGCAGCGCGTGGCCCGCTGGTATGCCCAGCGGCTAGAGGGGCTCCCCGAGCTGCGGGTGCCCTACGCATCACCGGTGGCCAGGAGGAGCTGGTTCGTCTATGTTGTGCTTCTGTCGGAGCATTACACGGTTCGGGACCGCCAGAGGATCCTCGATGGACTGAGCCGGGAAGGCATCGGCTGCCGCAACTACTTCGCCCCCATCCACCTGCAGAGGTTCTACAGGGAGAGGTTTGGCTACAAGGAAGGCGATTTCCCGATCACCGAGTCGGTGGCCGCCAGAACCATAGCCCTGCCCTTCTACAGCAACCTCCATGAATGGCAGGTGGAGCAGGTGGTGGACACCCTGAAGAAGCTGCTATGAAGATGGCGCCTGCTCCAGGCTCGAACATGCATCCAACCAAAGCGGGAGGCCTCCCGTAGAGCGCGCCCAGAGACGCCTCCTCAGCGCGATCGCCCTGCCGGTGGTCCGCGATGGGCGGATGTATGCCCTCTGCGGCATAGAGACCGTCGTGGTGGCCGCCGGGGTGATCATTGCCTTCTTCATCCGCTTTCCCACTGAAGCGGCGGCCCAGCATCTGGGCGACCTGTGGTGGGTCCTGCCCCTGAGCGTCGGGGTGCGCATCGCCCTGTTCTGGGTCTTCGGCCTCTATGGCTGGGTGTGGTACTACATAGGGGTGAGGGAGGTGCTCAGCATCGCCACCGCCGTAACCGCTGGCTCAGTGGTCTTGGTGGCCGCGGCTATGGGGGCAACCCTGTTCACCTTCCCCGAGACACTGCTGGCCGTAGAATGGCTGGTGGTCATGGCCCTGATCGGCGGAGAGCGCCTGTCCATTAGGCTGTGGCGCGAGCACAGCGCCAGACGCACGTGGACGGTCTGGCCAGACAGGAAGAAGCGGCTGCTCCTGATTGGCGCTGGTGACGCCGCGGAGATGATCACCAGGGAACTGGGCCAACGTCCTTCCCTGGGCTACCAACTGGCGGGCTATGCCGACGACGACCCCCGGAAGCTGGGTCAGAAGGTCCACGGCGTGGCGGTGCTGGGCAGGACCTGGGAGATCCCCGACCTGGTCAGCCGGCACAAGATCGACGAGGTGATCATCGCCATCCCCTCGGCCTCGGGCGATTTCATGAGGCGCATTGTTGTTCAGTGCCAGCAGGCCGGGGTGAAGTTCAAGACCGCGCCCGCGCTCCGCGAGATCATCGGCGGCAAGGTCACCTTCAGCCGCATCAGAGAGGTGGAGGTGGAAGACCTGCTGAGGAGGGAGCCCTACCTGCCCGACCTCAACGGGCTGGCCTCGTACATCAAGGGGAGCAGGATCTTGGTCACCGGCGCGGCCGGTTCCATCGGGTCGGAGCTGTGCCGTCAGATAGCCGGCCTGGCCCCGGCGCTCCTGGGCATGTTCGACATCAACGAGAACGGCCTCCACGAACTGGAGTTGGAGATGCGCCGCCAGTTCCCTGGCCTGTGCCTGGAGTCCATCGTGGGCAACATCAGAGACCGCGACAAGGCCGATGTCTTGATGAGGCTACACCGCCCAAGTATCATCTTCCATGCGGCGGCGCACAAGCACGTTCCCATGATGGAGAAGAACCCGGACGCGGCGGTGCTGAACAACATCCTGGGAACGAAGGTGTGGATCGATGCCGCCGACAGACACGGCGTGGACAGGTTCGTCTTTGTGTCCACGGACAAGGCGGTCAATCCCACCAGCATCATGGGGGCCACCAAGAGGGTGGCCGGTATGATGGTCCAGTGCAAGAGCCGGGAAAGCCGCACCAAGTACATGGTGGTCAGATTCGGCAACGTCCTGGCCAGCAACGGCAGCGTCATCCCTCTGTTCAAGAAGCAGATCGCCCGGGGAGGGCCGCTCACGGTGACCCACCCGGACATGGTCCGCTACTTCATGACCATCAGCGAGGCCGCCCGCCTCATCATCCAGGCCGGCGCGATGGGCAACAGCGGCGAGGTCTTCGTCCTGGACATGGGCCAGCCGGTGCGGATCCTCGACCTGGCCAGGGACATGATCCGGCTCTCCGGGATGAAGGAGAACGAAGACATCAAGATCGAGTTCATCGGGGTGAGGCCCGGCGAGAAGCTCTACGAAGAGCCGCTGACCCAGATGGAGGGGGCCGCCGCCACGAAGCACGAGAGGATCTTCCTCGCCAGGCTGGATGATGTGGACAAGGACAAGCTCTGCGATGGCGTCGATGAGTTGGAGAGGCTGGCCCGGAGCGGAGACGCTCAGGCCATGAAGCGCAAACTCAAGGAACTCGTCCCATCCTACCATCCCAACGGGCACGAATGTTGAGGAAGGGCCTGCCCGCCTTCTGCTGGATTCTGCCCGTGGGGTGGATGGCGGCCGTCTTCTACCTCTCCTGCCAGGAGGAGGACGATGTATCCCGGCTGGGCAACCTGTTCCCCGACTACATCAACCACGGCGCCGCCTACTTCCTGCTGGCGTTCCTGCTCT
>VGOM01000076.1 GCA_016875915.1 Chloroflexota bacterium | reverse complement strand
TGGTCTAGTACTCGGGCGGCATCTGGGGTGCCGGGGCCTTCTCCTTCTCGGGAATATCGGTGACCAGCGCCTCGGTGGTCAGTATCATCACCGCCACGCTGGCGGCATTCTCCAAAGCAGTTCTGACAACCTTTAGCGGGTCGATGATCCCCTTCTTCACCATGTCGCCATACTCGTTGTTGGCGGCATCGAAGCCCCAGCCGGGCTTGCCCTTCTTGACCGCGTCGACTACAACCGAGCCCTCATTGCCGGCGTTGATGGCGATCCACCGGATAGGCTCTTCCACAGCCTCCTTGAGGATTTTCATGCCAACGGCCTCATCCCCGCCGTCCTTCAGTTGGGCCTGAAGAGTCACCGCTGCGTTGAGCAGGGCCACTCCGCCGCCGGGCAGAATCCCTTCCTCAACTGCAGCCCTGGTCGCCGACAGAGCATCCTCGACTCTGTGCTTCTTCTCTTTGAGCTCGGTCTCGGTTGCCGCGCCGACCTTGATCACGGCCACGCCGCCGGCCAGCTTGGCCAGTCGCTCCTGCAGCTTCTCGCGGTCGAAGTCCGACGTGGTCTCATCTATCTGGGCCTTGATCTGCTTCATGCGGGCCTTGATGTCGTCCTCAGAGCCCTTGCCTTCAACTACGGTGGTGTCGTCCTTGTCCGAGACCACCTTGCGGGCACGACCGAGGTCAGACGGCGTCACTGAGTCCAGCTTCCGGCCCACTTCCTCGGAGATCACCTTGCCGCCGGTGAGGGTAGCCATATCCTCCAGCATGGCCTTGCGGCGGTCGCCGAAGCCCGGGGCCTTCACCGCCAGACAGTTGAGGGTACCCCTCAGCTTGTTGACCACCAGGGTGGCCAGGGCCTCGCCATCCACGTCCTCGGCGATGATCACCAGGTTCTTGCTCACCTGGAGGATCTTCTCCAGCGCCGGCAGAACGTCGGCAACGGCCGAGATCTTCTTGTCGGTGATCAGGATGTAGGGATCCTCAATAGCGGCCTCCATCCGATCGGGATTGGTGATGAAGTAGGGGCTGATGTAGCCACGGTCGAACTTCATGCCCTCTACGAAATCGGTCTCGAACTGCAGTCCCTTCGATTCCTCGACGGTGATCACCCCGTCCTTGCCCACCTTCTCCATCACATCGGCGATGAGATTGCCGATATAGGAGTCGACGGCCGAGATGGTGGCCACCTGAGCGATCTGCTCTTTGCCGGACACGGAGATGGCCTTCTTCTTCAGTTCCTCGACCATGATGGCCACGCCCTTCTCGATGCCGCGCTTGATGGACATGGCGTCCGAGCCCGCGGTGATGTTCTTGAACCCACCGGCAACGATGGCCTGGGCCAGGAGCGTCGACGTGGTGGTGCCGTCACCGCACTTGTCATTCGTCTTCGACGAAGCCTGCTTCAGGAGCTGAGCGCCCATGTTCTCAAAGGGATCGGGCAACTCCACCTCTTTGGCAATGCTCACGCCATCGTTGATCACCGTTGGCGGTCCCCACTTCTTGTCCAGCGCCACAGGGCGGCCCTTCGGTCCCAGGGTTGGCCTTACAGCATCGGCCAGCGTGTCCACGCCCTTCTTCAGGGCCCTCCTGGATTCCTGCCCAAAGACTATCTGTTTTGCCACCTTCTTCCTCCTTCTCCTTTCCTAGCTCTTCTTGGCCAGAATGTCGCTCTCGCGGACGATGATCAGCTCCTGATCATCGACCTTGATCTCGGTGCCGGCGTACTTGGCATAGATCACCACATCGCCCACCTTGAGGTCCATGGGGATCCGCTTGCCATCATCGGTCATCTTGCCGGGACCGACAGCGACGACCTCGCCATCCTGAGGCTTCTCCTTGGCCGTGTCAGGAAGCACAATGCCCCCCTTGGACACTTCCTCCCGCTTGGCGGGACTGATCACCACCCGGTCTCCAAGCGGCTCGACTTTGCTGGTTGCCTTGCCTTTTGCTGCCATCTACTCCTCCTTCCCTGTATTACTATATATGTTACCATATAGTAGCTGATACTATCATAGGCGATTGTTACGCCGGGGCCCTCACTCAGCAGAACGGCCGGTGGCCCGCCTGTGGCCAGGCGGGCAGCACACCCCCTCATCCACCATCCCTGGGACTTCAGGCTTGATCACTGACCTAAGTATAGGCAGGGTTGTGTTAGAATAATGCTTGAGTTGTGTTAGAAATTCGTTAGAACCATCGGTTCACGAACCGGCGGTGCGGGTGATCTGCACCGCCCCGGGGTGACAGGCAAAACGCCTGGTGCTAGTCTCAAGGCAGGCTATGGAGCAGTCACATTCGCCGCGCCAGGTTGACCTCCACGAGAACATCCGCATCGTCCTCAGAAACGCCATCGAGGCGCTGGGGGGCAGTGCCGGAGTGGTGGCCACGTGGAGCGAGACAGAGCACTGCTTTGTGACCGCAGGCTGCTACGGACTGGACGAGAGAACCAGGGATCGCCTCCTGCCGCTGCTAAACGAGGCCATACCGGACCTGGCCACCAGCGTACACAACTTCAATCTCCTGTCAGCCCTGCGGCTGGAACCGCCGCTGCCCAAGTCCGACCGGGGTCTGATACTGAACCCCATAATCGCTCTGCCGCTCCAGGTCGGCCGCAGATCCATCGGCCTGATCTACGTCCTGCGTCCCTTGGGCGCGGATTCCTTCTCTGTCGTTGACCAAGCCACCCTGGCTGCCTTCGCCAGGCAAGCCGCGGTGGCAGCAGACAGCGCCCGGCTGATAGAGAGCCTCTTCGAAGAGAAAGAGAAGATGGAGTATATGCTGGAGGGCAGCGCCGAGGGGATCATGAGCATTGACTCCCGGCGCAGAATCGCCGGTTTCAACGCGGCGATGGAGGAGCTCACCGGCTATCCGAGACACGTGGTACTGGGACAGGCCTGCCACCAGGCGCTGAATCTGCGCGACTGGGAGGGGAAATCCATCTGCAACACAGCCCGGTGCCCCCTGCTGGCGCACCCCAGCGAGTATCGGTCGAACTGCGAACTCCAGGGCAGGATCCAGGGAGCCGACGGGCAAGATATCGAGGTGTCCATGGCCTACTCACTGGTGCGCTCCCACGACCGGAGGCAGCCAGCCAGCGCCGTGATCAACATCCGGGACATCAGGCGGCTGCGCGAGATCGAGAGCCTGAGGTCGACCTTCCTGTCCATGCTGGGGCATGAACTGCAGACGCCGCTGTCCATCATCAAGGGGTACACCGACACGCTGGCCAGGAGCGATGGCAAGTGGGACAGAAGCACGATGCGTCACGGCCTTGAGGTGATCGAGGAGGAGTGCGACCGTCTGAGCAGGCTGGTGAACAGGCTGCTGCTGGCCTCCCGCATAGAGACCGGCACAGTGACACTGAAGAAGGAGGAGGTCCAGCTGCCGGATATCGCCTCCAAGGTAGTGCGCCGGCTCAAGGCCACCTCCGGCAAGCACGCCTTCGAGGTGAAGTTCGATGCAGA
>VGOM01000075.1 GCA_016875915.1 Chloroflexota bacterium | reverse complement strand
GGTGTGGCGGGTATGACTGCCGGTTGAGCTTCTCGATGGCCTTCTTGGCACTCTGTTGCAGAGCCACCGGCTCGACATTGAGGAGCAGGCGGTCGGCTTGAGCCCTGGAGAGCTCCAAGAGGTTCCCCAGCAGGTGGGACAGAGCTTCGGCCTCTATGGCGGCATCCTTCATGAGCTGATGCAGTTCCTCGGCGGAGAGGCTGTGCCACTCATCCAGAGCCGTGTTAATGGCCCCAATGATCACCGTCAGGGGACTGCGCAGCTCGTGAGAGACCAGCCCGATGAACTCATCCTTCAGTTGATCCAGCTTCTTCCGCTCGGCGATATCCCGCATATAGATGGTGATGCGCTGGCCCGCGGCTTCCCCATCGCCCGGCCGGGCCAGTTTGGCCCAGACGGGGATCGGCTGGCCGTCCCGGCCCCTGAGGTCCAGTTCCAGTTCCTTGGATTCCCCGTCGAGAAGCCCGTGGCTCGAGACTGACTGTGGCTGGGATTCCCTGTCCGGAAGCAGCCGGTCCATGCTGAGCGACGCCAGTTCCTCTCTGCTGTAGCCCAGGAGTGTGCACACCGAATCATTGCAGTCCACGATCTGACCCTGTTGATCGATGGACAGAATCCCGTCCGGCGAGGACTCTACGAGAGTGCGGTGCCTGGCTTCCGATTGGCGCAGCGCTTCTTCTGCCAGCTTCCGGTCGGTAGTGTCCTGGACCAGAGTGACGTAGCCGGCGGGGGCCTCCGTTGGCCCGTTCCGCAGGGCCGTGATCGACACCATGAGGTGGGACAATCCCTTCCTGGCGGTGCCCCGGAGCCTGTGCCCACCGGCCTCATCGAAATCGAAGGGCCCTTCGTATCTCACCGTCCTGCCGGCACGCAGGCGCTCCTTCTCCTCTTGGCCCACCTCAGGATTGTCGAACAAGGGAGGCACCATCGTCGCCGGGGAACCGGGGAGGCCGAAGATGTCCGTGGCCGCCTTGTTCATCTCCACGAACTGCCCCGTCGAGTCGTAGAGCATGATGCCTATCGGCGATCTCTGAAAGACCGTTCTGAACCGCTCCTCGCTGGCCCGGAGAGCTTCCTCCGCTCTGCGGCGTTCCGAGATGTCCCTGGTCACGCCCAGCAGCCCCACGGGTCGGCCGGCCTCGTCGCGCATGAAAGATAGTCTCTCCTCGACCCAGATGGGAGAGCTGTTCTTGTGGCGCAACTGCAGTTCCACCAGCCAGTCCCTGGGAGGGGGGCCCTGTGTCGCTGTCTCGGCGGCTAGCATCTCTGTGAAGAACTCGACGCCTTTTGGGTAGGATTCGGGCATGAGCATCTGGTCCAGGCCCAGTCTCATGGCCTCGTCCATGCTGTAGCCCCAGACACGTTCCGCCGAAGGGCTCATGTATGTCACGTTCAGGTTCATGTCGGTGGTCCAGGCCACATCCGTTATGTTCTCGGCCAGCAGGCGGTAGCGTTCCTCGCTCTCACGGAGGGCCTCCTCCGCCTGCTTGCGGCTGGTCAGATCGACCACGATTCCCTGGAGTCCGACAGAGCTTGTTCCCTTGAGGACGGGATGAACGTAGACGCGCACCCAGCGGATTTCCCCCGACCACGGCAGGACTGCCCGCCATTCACGCTGCTCGGGGTCTGGAACGCCGGAGAGAACCTGGGCCGCGCGCTTGGCGACCTCCGGTAGGTCCTCGTGGTGCACAAACTGAGCGAACGGTTGGCCGACAAGCTCTGAGGGATTGCGCCCGAATATGGACTCAAACGCTGGGCTGAGGTATGTCATGATGCCACCCGCGTCAACGGTGAACATGACCGCGCCGGCGTTCTCCACCAGAGTGCGATACGTCTCCTCCGACTCCTGGAGTGCCTGTTCTGTCTTCTTGCGATCGGTGACGTCGGCGAGGAAGGCTATGACGGCCGGCTTGCCCTGCCACTGGCAGAGTGCGGCGTTCACCTCGCACCACATGACCTTGCCTGACCTATCCACGAACCTGGCGGTATAGGAGGAGGGGACGTCATTCCCCATCAGCCTGGCCAGGTATCGATTGGCGATCATCTCCACGTCGTCGGGGTGGACGAAATCCATCATGGGCCGTGACAGCGCCTCCTCAATGGTCCAGCCCGACATGTCCTTAATCCGTGAGTTGGCGAAGACCACCTTGGCGTCTTGAATGACAACAATCGCCTCATGGGTGTTCTCCACCACCTGGCGGTATCTTTCCTCTGAAGCCCTGAGGCCCTCTCTTGCCTTCCTGCTCTCACCTATGTCGGCGAACATGGCGAAGGATCCGGCGAAGCGGCCTTCATCATCTTTCAGGGGAGCACCCGACGTCGCCACCCAGCAGGTGCTGCCGTCTTTGCATCGCAGTCTCTGTTCGTATCGGCCTGCCTCGCCTAGTTGCCGTTCTGCGATTCGGCGCCGGACGTCGGGCAGGTCTTCCTCAAACAGGAAGTTGACCGCCGGTTGCCCAACCATCTCCTCGACGCTGTACCCGAGCATCTGAGCCAACTTCCGGTTGACAAAGGTCATTCGGAGGTTCGCATCTATAGCGCAGATGCCGTCGTTGGCCGTCTCCACAATGCGTCTGTATTTCTCTTCTGAGACCCTGAGTGCGTCCAGTGCCTCTCTCCGGTCACTGACGTCGCGGCAGATGACCAGCAGCGACGCCACCGAGCCATCCGGTGCCCGTTCCGGGTTGGCTCGCGCTTCGAAGTATCGCCATCCCTGCACGGTAGGCATTCGGTACTCGATGGTCTGTGCCTCGCCGGATTCAAGGGCAGTCTGCCCGGTCTTCTCCCACAGCTGCACCAGTTCTTCCGGCGCACCAAGTTCCCAGTTGGTCTTCCCGATCAACGCCTGGCGCGGTATGCCCGTGATTCGCTCGCCAGCCGAGTTGATGTACAGAAGCCGCATCTCCTTGTCGAAGCGGCACACAATATCAGGCGAGTTCTCGGCCAGCGCCTTGAACTCCTGTTCGCGTCCAGACAGCGCCTCGTCTGCCTTCTTGCGAGCGGTGATGTCAACCAGTACCCCCCGCATGCCCACTATGGCATTGTCTTCGTAGACAGGTCTGTTGTGGCCCTGTACCCAGTAGGTCTGGCCGGAGCCGGGCAGGACCATGCGGCATTCCCACGGTTCCTTGAGATCGCCGGCCATGGCCGTGCGGAAGCTCTCCATCGAGCCCGGCAGGTCATCAGGGAAGATGAATTGGGCGAATGGCTTCCCCACAAGTTCTGACTCGCTCTCCCCGAAGATCGACCTGAACGTGGGGCTGATATAGGTGGTCACCCCATTGGCGTCGACGGAGTAGACCACCGCGTTGATGTTCTCCACCAGCTGCCGGAACCTCTCCTCTGATTCCCGCAGGCTCTTCTCTGCCCTCCAGCGCTCGGTGATATCTTCGGCGGTGAGGACCACGGCGGTCGGCTGGCGGGCCGGGTCAACCGGTTTGGCGGTGACGTGGAGGACAGCCGTCCTGCCCCCCGTCGCGGAGGTGTATTCCCCTTCAAAGCTGCCCGCTTCGCCGCGGAGGGCTTCCTGAATGGTCCTGAGCAGGGCTTCAT
>VGOM01000074.1 GCA_016875915.1 Chloroflexota bacterium | reverse complement strand
TAGGCGGGCCACATCCCCATGAGCTGGAGGAAGGTCGGTCGCACTTTGACCAGCTCGATCTCCAGCGTGGTGTCGTCAACTGCCTCTACCGCCACGTCGTCCGCAGCCCCGGTGCCGCTATTGTAGTCCTCGGCGCCGACGATGTCGTAGTAGAATGAGGCGTATTCCGCGGCCGTGTCCGGATTCAGCATTCTCTTGATGGCATATTCGAAGTCCTGAGCCGTTACCTTCTCACCGTCGCTCCAGGTGACATCGGAGCGTAGCTTGAAGGTGTAGGTCTTGCCGTCTTCCGAGATGCCGCCGTTGCCGGTTGTCGGTATCTCCTTGGCCACCACTGCCTTGAGTTCCAGGTCTTTGGTGAAGCCTAGGAGTCCCTCAAAGCACAGATTGGCGACGGTAATCTGGTCGGCCCATGATGCCTTGTTGGGGTCGATGGTGTCGGGCTCTCCGGCCAGGTTGACCCGGAGGACCTGTGGGCCGGTAGCCCCTTCCTCGGCGCAGCCAACGATGGAGAACACCATACCGAGGGTCATGAAGAGAGCGAAGAGAACGAACAGGGATCGCTTGAGCATAGACTTACCTCCTTTGGATGAAGTAGGGATACGCGCCCTTACTTGGATCCCCCAATAGCCTGGATGGTACGCCCTTTCGGACGGTACGGACGTTATGTCCAGTGGACAATGATCCGGAATCGACGTTGCCCCACTGTGGCGGCCGACACTCCGGGCTCTTTGACGGACACTTGGGACCATGCAGGAATCATTCACTGCAGTCAGGCCGGGTCGGAATCCCGACCGGGCATCCTGCCGATCCTGCCCCGTTCACCTGTGACTGCCCGTTCCAGTGACGTCCCCAATGTGGTATCATGGGCCTGCCTGATCGTGACGCAAACGACGAAACCTCTGGATGCCTGCCGGCCATGAATACGACCGCGCATAAGAGGATTGTGGTACCGCTCCTGTTTGCGGCCTTCTCGCTGTTGCTGGCCTTGAGCCATCTGATCCTGGATCTGGGCATGTACGCGCTCGACGCCAGGGCTTTCGCTCTGGCTCCCGGGGTTGTCTGCTATCGCAGCGATGTCGATCCGGAAAGCGGGGCCGGCAAGGCCCTGCAGCGGCACGAGGCTGTCCACGAACAGCAGATGCTGGAATGCGGTGTGTTGCCGTTCTGGATATGGTGCATCAGGGATTGTCTCGGCCTGCCAAGTCCGTACAACATGATGGAGAGAGAGGCCCGGATGGCCGAGAGGGAGGGCTGGCTGACCTATCGCTACATCGAATTCGGCTCTAAGGCCCCGTGGTCGACTGACGAAGGGGGCTTGCCATGGCTGGATCGGAAACCATCGGGTGCATAGAGACACAGCCTGTGCGGCTGCCGGCGATTGTGGCGCTACTGCGGATGAGCGATGGCGGCGGCCGTTCGGAGCGCTTCCTGGCATCCGGTTGAATGAGCCCTGTCTGGTGATTCGCTTCTGGCACACGGACGTTGCAGCGCTGAAGATATCGGCGTAGAATGTCAAACGGTGCAGGGACGGTGGACCACACGGCGCTGCTGTCCCCGACAGATTGGATAGTCGGCATCGAGCCACCGAAGGTCAGTCCTGAAGCGAAGCTCTTCACTTGATGGTTCTGACCGGGTAGCTTGTCGGCTGCGGGGGTTAAAGCATGGCAAGCGTGGAGAAGGTTGTCCTCACCTGGAGCGGCGGCAAAGACAGTGCCCTGGCCCTCTACGAGCTGCAGACCAACTCTGACTATGAGGTCTGCGCCCTCCTCACTACGGTTACGGAGGACTACGACCGGGTCAGCATGCACGGGGTCCGCACTTCACTCCTGGGACGGCAGGCCAGGTCTCTGGGATTCCCTCTGGAAAGGGTCAACATCAGCGGCAACTCTTCCGATGAAGAGTACGAGTCGAAAATGAAGGAGACGCTCACCCGTTACCGGCGTATGGGCGTCTCGTCTGTGGCCTTCGGCGACATCTTTCTTGATGATGTCAGGAAGTACCGGGAGCGCCACCTGGCCCGGGTCGGCATGAACGGACTCTTCCCGCTGTGGAGAAAGGGATCGAAACGGCTGGCCAACCGGTTCATAGACCTGGGCTTCAAGGCGATTGTCACCTGTGTTGATTCCAGCATGCTCGACGGTTCTTTCAGTGGCAGGGTGTTCGACCGGCAGTTTCTGGCGGATCTGCCGGCTTCCGTCGATCCCTCCGGCGAGAACGGCGAGTTCCACTCGTTTGTCTATGACGGCCCGATCTTCCGGCGGAAGATACGGTGCGAAAAGGGCGAGGTCGTCCTGCGGGACAACCGCTTCTACTACTGCGACCTGAAGCCTGTTGAGAGGCAGGTCCGGGCCAGTCCGGAGAAGGTTCGCCGGTGAGCCCCCCGCTACCACGAGTAGGGAAGATCTAGACCCGTCTGCCGTGAAGCCATGACCCGCTGTCCCGAGTGTCGCCACGAATTCCAGGACGGGGTGGATGCGTGTCCCAACTGCGGCGCTCATCTGATCCCCGGACGGCCCGCGCCGCACGCGACCGGGTCAGGCAGAGGCCGTGAACCGCTGGTGTATGTCGCCACCGCTCCGGACGAAGTGCTGGCTTCCCTGTGGAAGGGCATTCTCGAGGAGGAGGGGATACCCTCCCTCATAAGGCGCAGCGATCTCACCGCGGCCATGTACGTCCTTCCGGGCAATACCCGGTGCGAAATCCATGTGCTGGCCTCCGAGGCGCAGAGGGCCAGGGACATCCTGGACAGCCTCCGGGAGGACGACCAGCATCCTGCAGAGGAGTGAGTTCCCCCGCTCCAGCGCGCCGGTCTGTTTCCTGCACCTGAACCTCCTCTCAGCCCGCGCCTTGATGATTGACTGATGCCTGTGGACAAAGACCCTGCCCTGAAGCAGATCGTTGTCATCGGCGCCGGGGCCAGCGGCCTCATGGCTGCCGGCAGGGCGGCGGAACTGGGCGGCCGCGTTCTGCTCCTGGAAAAGACGGAGCGTCCCGGCAACAAGCTGCGCCTCAGTGGGGGTAGCGGCTGCAACCTGACCAACGCCGGTGACCTGGATGATTTCGTGCCCATGTACGGGCCCAATGGAAGATTCCTCTACGGCGCCTTCCGGCAGTTCTTCCGCGATGACCTGCTGTCGTTCCTGTCGCGGTATGGAGTGGAGACCGAGACCAGGCCGGATGGCCGGGTCTTCCCTTCATCCAATCGCGCCGATGACGTCGTCCGGGCTCTGGAGCGCTACACAGCGGAGAGCGGCGTCCGGGTCATCCCCCGGGCCAGGGTGACAGCCATACGGGCTGTCAGGAAGCGGATCGCTGCAGTTATCACCGATGGCGGGGAGCACCGGGCCGCCGCCGTGGTCCTGGCCGCCGGGGGCGCCAGCTACCCGGAGACGGGGTCTACCGGCGACGGCTATCAGCTGGCGACGGCGCTGGGCCACAGCATAGCCAGACTCCGTCCCGCCCTGGTTCCCCTCATAGTACGTGAAGCGGCGCTGGCCAGAAGCCTGCAGGGCATCAGCCTCCGCCATGTCCGGCTCACCGCCTACCGCAGCGCCGCGGCGGAGACCGACCCCTTGCTGACGGTGTCCAGGGACTGTGGACGCGGCATA
>VGOM01000073.1 GCA_016875915.1 Chloroflexota bacterium | reverse complement strand
GCAGGATGTCTACCACGATCCGCGCCACCCCTACACAATGGGACTGATTGCGTCAGTGCCCCGCCTGGACGAGCCCCGGACGGCCCGACTGGTGCCCATCGAGGGACAACCGCCCGACCTGATCTCGCCGCCGCTGGGCTGCCCCTTCCATCCCCGCTGTTCCCGGGCCACCGATCACTGCAAGGAAGGCATATTCGAACTTGCCGAAGTCACACCAGGACACTACACGTCCTGTCGAACCGCAATCAGGAATTGATGCTCCGATGGAGAAGACGCTCGTTCAAGTCAACAACCTGAAGATGTACTTCCCGGTGACCTCGGGCATCCTGCTGCAGAGGAGAATCGCCGAGGTCAAAGCTGTGAACGACGTCTCTCTGAGTATCTTCAGAGGGGAGACTCTGGGGCTGGTCGGAGAGAGCGGCTGCGGCAAGACCACTCTGGGCAAGTGCATTCTGCAACTCCACCGGCCCACCTCGGGTGAGGTTCTGTTTGAAGGAGAGGATCTATGTAAGACACCAAACAAGCAACTGCGCCCTCTGCGACAGAAGCTTCAGGTGATCTTCCAGGACCCGTCCGATTCCCTGGACCCCCGTTTCACCGCTGCCGATATCATCGGTGAGCCCATGAGAATACACGGTGTGCCCAAGGGGCGGGCGCGGAGAGAGAGGATCGAGGAACTCCTGAACATCGTTGGCCTGGCTCCCTACATGGCCAACCGCTATCCGCACGAATTCAGCGGCGGCCAGCGTCAGCGTCTGGGAATAGCCCGGGCGCTGGCACTGAATCCCAGTTTCATTGTCTGTGATGAGCCCATCTCCGCCCTAGACGTCTCCATTCAGGCCCAGATCATCAACCTCCTGGAGGACCTGCAGGAGAAGTTCCACGTCACCTACCTATTCATTTCTCACGACCTGTCGGTGGTCCGCCACCTAAGCGATAGGGTGGCCGTGATGTATCTGGGGAGGCTGGTGGAAGTGGCCGACCGGGACCGCCTGTATGAGTCCCCCCTGCATCCGTATACCCAGGCGCTTCTCTCGGCGGTGCCCATACCCGACCCGGAGGTGGAGGCCCGCCGTTCCGTCATACTGCTCAAGGGCGAGGTTCCGAGCCCGCTCAATCCGCCATCAGGGTGCGTCTTTCACCCCCGCTGTTTCCGAGTATTCGGGCCATGCGACAGTGTGGTCCCCATCCTCAGGGACGCCGGGGACGGCCATCAGGTCGCCTGCCACCTCTACGATCCGACTCAGTGCCGATGACCGCCAGGCCCACCTTGAAGGCCGAGCGGGCGCCTCAGACCACGCCGTAGAAGATGTCGTACTGCCCCTCCGTGGTCCCGAAGTAGTGCTCACTGCCAGGCGGCTGAGGCACCGGCGAGTAGCCAACCCGGGGTATGACGCAGGGATCGAGGTGGCCCTCCGGCGACGGCGCTATCAGCGGGCAGAGAGGGCAATGACCACAAAGATGAGCAGGGTGACCCCGAACACCACCGGGATGAGCAGTATCAACCGGCGGACGATGTAGGCCCTCAGCTCCAACGCCAAGCCTCCAGTGTCTGTTACGTCGGGGGACTCCCCCTCACTGCCGCAAGAGGGAGCCCCTTCTTTCCCAATTCACTAGACTAGCCCAGTCAGGCCCAGCCTAGTACCCCTTGCTCAGGTTGGAGACATGGCCGGTATTCGCCGGGTCAGCGGGGTTGTAGATGAATCCCTTGACCCAGTCCTGAAAATACCGCCGGCCCAAGTGCTGACCAAGCATGATGCCCGGGGCATCATCGTGGTAGATCTGCTGCAGTTCGTAGTAGACTTCCTTTCTCTTACCCGGATCGGTCTCCCTGACCCCCTGCGCGATCAGGGCATCGATTTCGGGGCTGCCATAGCCCTGCATCCCAGACCAGAAGCCCTGGCTGTGCATGAAGGGGCGAATGAAGTTGTGCGGATCGGGCCAGTCTGCCTGCCAGCCCAACTGGAAGATGGGGTTCTTCCCGGCGAACACCTCATCCTGAAACACCGCCTCCTTCACACCCTCGACAGCAACCTGGAACTTGGGGTTGACCTTGAGCAGGTTATCCTTCAGTATCTGACAGGCGGTCTGTCTCTCCAGATTGCCAGGGTTGTAGGTCAGGGTGAGCTTGAAGCCTCTCTCCCAGACCTGTCCGTTCCAGGCCTGTCTCAGATGATCCTCGGCCTTCTCCAGATCGAGGCTGTACATCTCCTGGCCGGGGTTCAGGTAGGACAAGCCTCTAACCAACGGGGAAGCCGTCTGCTCCAGTTCGCCCAGGAAGGCATCCTCAATGTAGGTGTCCCAGTCAAAGCAGTAGGTGAAGCCCAGCCTGACATCCAGGTCGCTGAAGAAGTCCAGCGGGATGCCCTCGCCATCGAGCTTTCCGCTACCGACGTAGCTGCTCCCAGCAGCGATCTGAAACTGGAAGAACAAGGCGTCATTGCTCAGATGAGGCAGGTCTGTGTATACCTCCAGTCCCTCAACTCCCTCAAGTTCCACTGCGTTAACCCGGGGAACAAAGGTCCAGTCGAGGTCTCCATTCAGGAGTTCCTGCTTCCTGTTGGCCCACTCGTTTTCTACCTTGGTGATGAAGGTTTTGAAACTGGCCTTCTTGCCCCAGTAGTCGTCATTCCTCTCCAGGACGATCTCCACGCCCTTGTCCCAGCGGTCCAGCATGAAGGGGCCGGTGCCATTGGTCTCATCGTTCAACGGGGTGGCGCTGGCCTCGGGATTGTCAGGCTCCTCGTAGGATGCCTGGGTGCCATCCCAGTCGCCCTGTTCGACGCACCATTCCTTGTCCACGATACAGGCCCAGGTGCCAGTGAGAACCGTCAGGAACGGCGCATAGGGTTCCGCCAGGTTGAACTGGACCCAGTCTTCATCCACCTCAACAGCGTTCTTGATGTCATCAAGTGGTATCAACCCGTCGTCGGTGCGTGAACTAGAAACCCCCAGCAGTGGTTCAAAGAACATCCACTGCGGGCCACCGTGGCGGTCCTGGACCATGCCCCGCTCGAAAGTGTACTCCACGTCCTCCGGGGTGAGGTCATTGCCGTTGTGGAACTTGACCCCCTTGCGGATCTTGAAGCGGTACGTCTTGCCTTCATCAGAGATGCTGTACTCGGTGCAGAGCACCTTGACAAACTTGCTGGTGCTCCTGCCATCGAAGTAGATCAGAGGCTCGTAGATAGCCTGGATGATCTCGCCGCTGTCAGTGTCGTAGGCATAGGCCGGGTCGAGTGAGTCGACGTCGCGGATCTTCGCCTGAATGAAGCTGTCTGGGTTCTTGATCTCCCGCGTTTCCTTCTCAGCGCAGGCTGCCGTGGCCAGCATGGAGACGATGATCAGCAGGGCCAGCGGAAGCCAGGCTTTCTTCAACATTTTTCGACTCATTTTCAAATCCCCCTCCTTTCTCAGAATCAGCAATCGTCTTGGGCTTGTCTAGTGCACAACAGGCGTCATCGGTCCTAGTTTTGTGCACCCCCCTGCTCTGCTGGGCTTCCTTCTGTTGTTGCGCCAGCCCTCTATTCTAGGGGGTACGGAAAGGCATGCAAATCACCGGACACCATGGCCATGCACCCAGGATTCCGCCAGGCGGATCCAGGACCTGGCCTGTCTCCCACAGATATGAATCTAGCCCAACACATCGATTCCTTTCAAATGGTCCCATGCATTCCGACGGACTGGGGATTG
>VGOM01000072.1 GCA_016875915.1 Chloroflexota bacterium | reverse complement strand
CGCTGCAGGTGACCAAGTCCCCGCTTGATGCCGCCACATAGTAGTAGGTGGTGTCCGGGGTCAGCCCCCCGATCTCAATGCTGACTGCCCCCGTGGAGGTGACTGTCTGGCTTGGTGACTCCTCGGTGTAGGGACCGCCCGGAGTCGTTGCCCACTTGAAGAAGACGTCCACCGACTCGGCGGAACCGAGAGCCACCAGATTCACCGATAGCGTGGCCGTTGCTTCCGCTATGGCGCCGGCTTGGCCCATGACCATGGAAGGGGGGACAGCAGGCGTGATGAAGCTTCCCTCCATGCCATAGCAGACACCGTGGACGCCGGCGGCCGCGGCCCTGAAGTAGTAGGTCGTTTCCGGCAGCAGGCCGGTGACCTGAGCCGAGACCGTTCCTGGAGCCACCGCGGGAATGGCAGATGTCTGGCCGTCATAGTCTCCGGCATTGGTGCCCCACTGAAAGCACACATCCACGCAGTTTGCCGTTCCCAGAGAGGCCAGGTCAGCCTCCAGCTTGGCTGCGTCCGCGGTCACTCCTGTGGCCTCCACACCCGTGATGCTGGGAGGGAGGGTTGCAGTGGCGAAGCTCTGCTCCAGGCCATAGCTGGTGGAGTCCCCGGCCGCCTTTGCCCGGTAGTAGTACGTCGTGCCCGGATTCAGGTTGGGCAGAGCACAGCCGAACGGCCCGATGTCAGTCACCATCTGTGGCTCGGTCTCTCCCGAGTAGTACCCCGGCCGGGTCCCCCACTGGCAGGACACAACCACTGCGGGCGCAGTACCCAGTCCGGTCAGGTCACCATGGAGCCAGGCCTGGTTGGTGCCCACCGCAGTGGCCGCAGTAGTGGTCACTGAAGGTGGCGTTGTTGAGGTGGTGAAGCTCTTCTCAGCCCCGTAGCTGACGCCTTCCCCGGCGGCCCTGGCCCTGAAGTAGTACGTTGCCCCCGGGGCGAGATTGGGCAATTCTGCCTGAAACGGCCCGGCGGAGGTCATCGTGCCCGCAACATGCTCGTTGGGATAGCTGCCCGGACTTGTCCCCCAGACGAAGGAGACGTCCACGGATGCTGCCGACCCCAGAGAGCCCAGATAGGCGTCCAGTCTGGCGGAATCAACACCCACCTCGGCGACATCCTGAGTTGTCACCGTGGGCGGTAGGGTCAGGGTGGTGAAGCTCTGCTCCAGGCCATAGCCTGTCCCATCCCCCACGGCCCTGGCCCGGTAGTAGTAGGTCGTCCCAGGCGTCAGGCCACCGAGGTAGTAGCTGAAGGGCCCTGTGGCCGTCATGGCAACCAGGATCTTCTGTGACGAATACGATCCTGAACTGGTCCCCCACTGAAAGGAAACGCTGGCGCTGGCGGCCGTGCCCAGGTCAACCAGGCTGCCGTTGAGCATGGCGGCCCTGGCCGCCACCGCCGTGGGCTGGCCGGTGACCACTGAAGGGGGCACGGTCAGGGTAACCAGGCTCTCCTGGTCACCGTAGCTTGTCCCATGACCAACTGCCTTGGCCCGGTAGTAGTAGGTGACGCCGGGGCTGAGCCCGGAAAGACCGAAGCTGAAGGGTCCCGCTGCGGCCAGAGTCTGTGGCGCAGTCTCCTGCAAATACTCGCCTGCCGCGGTCCCCCACTCGAAGGACACACTGGCATCCTCCGCCGAGCCTGTTGAGGCCAGGCTGCCGTTCAGAGTGGCGGCGGTGGCCGTGATCCGGGTGGCATTGCCGGTGACCACTGAAGGCGGGGTGGTTGTGGTGGTGAATGACGTCTCGATGCCGTAGCCGGTCTCATCGCTCACCCTCTTGGCCCGGTAGTAGTACGTCGTGCCCGGGGTCAGATCGCCAAGGTGACAGGAGAACGGCCCGGTGGCAGTCATGATCTCGCTCTCAGTGTCGCCGGTGTAGCTCCCGGAGATCAGGCCCCACTCAAAGGAGACCTCCACGCTGGCTGCGGGGCCAAGATGGGCCAGGCTGCCGTTCAGCGTGGCGGAGGTGTCGGTCACGTCGCTGGCGTCGTCAGTGACCACCAGAGGGGTGGTGGGTTCAGCCAGTCTGATGACGCTCACGCCGTAGTGCTCCATCCCTGCGTAGCTGCCGCCCCAGGTCATCTGGTGAGCGCTGTGATCCCAGGTATCGCGGATGTAGATCTGGTTGCCGCTGGTTGAATAGCCGAAGCCCAGGACGGTGTGGCCTTCGAGTTGGATCAGGACCGGCCGGCCAGCGTCGATCTCCTCCACGAAGTTGCTGAAGGTGAATCCCTTGCTGGGATTGCTGCCCTGGCCTCTGATGTACTGATTGAAGTTGACCGCCACGGCGTACCCCCGGGATTCCGCAAACAACCTCATGCCATGACCGCCATCCCGCCGCTCGGGGTCGGACGGCTGATAGTCGTGGAGGGGATCGCCGCTGGTGTAGTAGTAGAACGTTGTCGCACCGTCCCTGTTGCCCAGGCGCGACTGATTCGTCCCCATGAAGTCCCCGGTGCAGTCGCCCTGAATGTGCTCCGCCCATCCCGCTGTGATGAAGGGATCGTCCGAGCGGCTGTTGTAGTCAATCCAGTAGTCGTCCACATGCCCTGCCGATGTGCGGTTGTCCACACCGAGGCAGGTAGCACTCAGGGGACATTCGTGACAGGTGATGCTGGGGTACCTGGTGTCCCCCCATATCGAGTTGTCCAGGGGGCAGACCCCACCACCGGCCGGGCCGGCGTACATGTTGCCGTAGCCGGAGCGATCATAGTAGCCGAACAGCATGGCAGCCGACGTGGCCGAGCACCCATAGCTCCAGTCGAAGGCCGGCACCTCCGAGAGAGCTTTCGTCCCCAGTTGCGTGTCAGGATCCGGTGTGTTCACCGCTTCCGGCGACAGCGGCGATGGCTTCCCGCTCACGGTGATGGCCACCATCTCGCGGCCGTCCTCTCCGACGAGCCTGGCCACCCGAAAGGAATCCCCCGCTTCGGCAGACGCTGGATTGCAGCCTCCGGGAAGGATCAGGAAGCCGGCCAACACCAGTGCGCAGACAATCACCGCGATGGCCGCGGTTGCCGCCCTTGTCAGTACCACCTGGCCCTCATCTGCCCCCATCCAGGGCACGCTCGTCCGTTCCTACTGAACCACGCCATCCGGCAGAAGCCCACAACGATGAAGTTAGCCTGATGGCCTCACATTTGGGTCACAGGACGAGGGATGGCATCACAGAAGCCTAGCAAACCCTCTGGGTTCGTGGCTCCGGCCGGGTGGCGGCAGTGTGAAGAAAGCAAGAGGGGCAATCTCTTCAGGATTGCCCCTCATCAGCCTCTTTGCCTAATTTATCCACGGTAGTTACCGTGCTTTTTCAGGCAGATTCAATAGAACCTGCCATCAAGGCATTCTGGATTCGCCCCGCCCGCAGGCAGGGCCTCAACAATCCACTTGCCAAATTCCATACTCTGCGTGGAGCCTCATCCTTTACCTCCCGAAACCAAGTCGGACGGTCTAGTGTGGAACTCCTCTACCATGATTCAATCACGTCCGTGCTCATTTGTCAAGTGATTTGCGGCTGGGTCCCTGCGAAAACGGGGGTCACATGACGATGGCGGCCCTGGAAACCAGCCCCTTGTCCTGTTCTGCGAAGGCCCTGTCGATGTCTTCCAGCCGGTAGGAGCGGGAGAGTATCCTCTCGAAAGGATACTTCGTCTTCGTACGACTCAGGAAGTCCAGGGCCTTCTTCAGAGTATCGCGCCCGTACATGACG
>VGOM01000071.1 GCA_016875915.1 Chloroflexota bacterium | reverse complement strand
GTGCCCAGATAGCCCGAGATCCCTGTTATGGCAACGTTCTTCACCTGCTCCTCCCTCATCGGGGGATCGGTCCCCGTTTGGGCGCAAGTATGACTGGCCCCTCAGCGATATGTCAAGTTCCCCCGCGTTGATGAAACCGCACCATGGTAGTATCCTGTCCTCAGGCATCGCACGGAGCATAGCGTGTCCTCGGCAGACAAGTCACAGCCAGCGAAGCGCCCCCGTCGCCGCCCCCCCACCAGGGAGGCGGAACAGCCTGACACCATTGGCGGCGGCAGCACCGCCACTGCCCGACGCTTGCGCTTCGCCGCGGTTCAGCCGGCCAGCGAGACCGAAATCCACCGCCTGGTGGCCGAGAATGTGGCCGACATCATCTGCGTCCTGGACCTCAATCTGCGCGTCATCTATTTGAGCCCTTCTGTGACTCGCCTGCTCGGCTACTCCGTGGAGGAGGCTCTGGGCCAGTATTGGGATCAGTGGATAGATGTGGCCCTGACCCCCGAGTGCGCCGCTATAGCCAGCAAGGCGTTCAGGGACATGGTGGCCAGCCTCGACCGGGGGCCCGAGGACGTCTTCAAGTCATGGACCACCGAGCTGGAGTTCCTTCGCAGCGACGGGTCCACGCTCTGGACGGAAAGCAAGGTCACCGTCCCGCGGACCCCTGAGGGGCGGCCCATCGGCTTCATCGGCATAGTGAGGGACATCTCGGAGCGAAAGCGCACCGAAGAGGCCCTCAAGCACTCCGAGTCCCAGCTCAGGCTGCTGTCCCAGCGTATCATCGAGGTCCAGGAGGAAGAGCGCTCCCGCATCGCCCGGGAACTGCACGACCAGCTGGGGCAGGAGCTGGTGGCCCTCAAGATCGAGCTGGTCTCCCTGGCGGAGAGACTGGCCGGCGTCCCGCCGCTGCGCGACAGGGCCAGATCGATGCTCGACATGGTGGAGTCCCTGGACGCCACCTCCCACCGCATCGCCGTCAGCCTCAGGCCGGAGATCCTGGACGAGCTGGGACTGGTCAAGGCCATCCAGTGGTACGCCGAGGACTTCGAACGGCGCAGCGGCATCTCCTGTCCCGTCGAGGCCCCCCTGGACGAACCTGTCCTGGGCAGGCAGACGGCCACCTGCGCCTACCGCATCGTCCAGGAAGCCCTGACCAATGTGTGGAAACACTCGGGAGCTTCACAGGCCAGGATCAGAATCACCACCTCGGACAACACCGTCACCGTCTCCGTCTCCGACAACGGCGTGGGCCTGGACTTCAAGCGACTTCCTGATACTCCTTCCCTGGGCCTGCTGGGCATGCGTGAGAGGGCCAGCCTGGCGGGCGGCAAGGTCAGCATCCGCCGCAACCGGGGCAAAGGCCTGCGGGTTTTGGCCAATCTGCCCATGAATACCACCGACACCCGGGCAACTGCCGCGGCTCAATGACCAAGCCATGATCAGAGTCCTTCTGGTTGACGACCACAGCCTGGTCCGGGCCGGCCTCAGAAGGGTCATCGATGAGGCCGCCGACATCGTCGTGGCGGCCGAGGCCCGCAACGGCCAGGAGTCAATAGCTCAGTACGCCGAAGTCAATCCCGATGTCGTAGTAATGGACATCTCCATGCCCAAGATGGACGGCATGGAGGCTTCCCGGCGGCTCATCTCCCTCCACCCTGAGGCGCGCATACTCATCCTCACCAGATATCATGAGGAACACTACGCTGTCAGGACGCTGAAGGCCGGCTGCCTGGGCTATCTCACCAAGGGCTCTTCAACAAGAGAGCTTCACGCTGCCATTCGTGCCGTGGCCCAGGGGCGCAGGTTCCTGTCCGACGAAGGCAAGGATGTGGTAGACCTCCAGCTTCTCTCCAGCCGGGACGGCCTCACCCCGCTCCAGTCGCTCTCAGACAGGGAGTTCCAGGTGTTCTGCCTCCTGGCCCGGGGCCAGGCCTTGAAGGAGGTGGCCGCCACGCTCGGTCTGAGCGCCAAGACCGTGGAGACCTACCGTTCGCGGGTTCTGCAGAAGCTCTGCCTCCGCAACAACGTGGACATCTGCCGCTTCGCCATCCAGCATGGTCTCACCGACAACGTGCCCAACAGGGCCAGTCTGGCGACACCAGGCTGAAGTCGGTGCTTGACCGGAATCGCGACGGCCAGCGACCATTAGCCCTGGGACACCTCTAGTCCTGCAGGACGGCATCCTGCTTAGTCCAGGTGTGCGACTTGCCGCAGGCCGAGCAGCGGGCCATCTTGTTCTCCTGAATCTGGAGTCTGTCCAGGAAGGCCTTGTCGCCAAAGACCCCGGTGAACACCAGCGTCTTCTTCTCCGGGCACTTGATCATAACCTTGGCCATCGTCTGACCCTCCTTCGTTGATTCTGGCACAGGACAGGCGGAATGCCTGGACCATGGGAGCCGGAATGCCACATGCCGCACCGAAACCGTAGGTTTGCTGCGAAAATATCACTATCGGACGGTCATGTCAACAAGGAAGACATCGAACGGAAGGGCTGGAACCTGTACGTAGGGTAATTCCTGATGACGGGGTCAGGGCAATCCTGATATCCTAATTGGCGCTCATTGATGTATTCTCGGTTGGATCGGCTGGGGGCTCTACCGTCCTCTTCAAGGGGGTGAGAAGATATCAGGCACAAGTCTGGCGCTTGCCAGCTTCTTCCATTCATGTTAACCTGCCACCAGGTTCATCAGGGCAGCAGTCTGCATTGTCGATAGGAGGATGACATGGCCAAAGACGAGAGATATGACATAGTCATCGTGGGCGGTGGGCACAACGGCACCACCATCGCCGCATATCTGGCGAAGTGCGGACTGAGTGTCTGCATTCTGGAGGAGAGACCGGAGTGCGGAGGGGCTCAGGAGAACACCGAACCTGTCGCCGGCGCGCGACTCGCCCCCCATGCCATCGCCAACTACGGCGGCGCAGCTCCGGGGTGGGAGCAACTGGAGCTGTGGAAGTACGGCTTCCGCATGGATCTTCATGCCCGGAATCCCGAGTACCGGCCGATGGCCACGGGGTTCATGACCGGCGAAGGGATGTACCAGGTGGACGAGACGTCAGCCATGGGTTTCGGCAAGATAGCCGGCTACCTTGGCTCACCTCCATTCACCCGCGAGCTCCTCAGGGCCACCTTCTGGTGCCCTCCACATCCCCCCGAGGTCGAAATCACAGCGGAGAACATCCCGTTCATGCAGGTCTACAAGAAGCATGCACCTGATCTCTGGACCGAGGAGCTTCTCCAGTGGACCATGTTCGACTTCATGGATGCGCATTTCAGCACCGGCGAGCAGATGAAGACGGTGATGGCCTACGTCGCCGCGGTGTCCGGAGCGTTCGGACATCACGAGGGACAGGCTGTCCCGGCGCTGTGCAGTGTCATAGCTGTCACCCCACCCTTCATACCCCGCCCGGTGGGCCCGCGGGGCAACATCCATGGGTACTACCATGCCCTCCTGCGCTGCGCCATCGCCCACGGGGTCACGGTGCGCACCTGCTGCCCGGTGGAAGAGATCATCATCAACAACGGCACCGCGGTCGGCGTCAGGTTGAAGGACACCGCCACCGTAGGCGAGAAGAGGATCTGGGCCAACAAGGCCGTCATCAGCGCCACCGACATCCGGCAGACCTTCCTCAAGCTGATCGGGCCCAGCCACATCGATGCCGGGTTCGCCCAGCGGATCAAGGACCTCAGCCTCAAGGGCGGCAGTCTTTATGTCACCCACTGGCTGACCCGCGAACAGCTCCGCTTCCGCCCTGCCTACGCCTCGGCCATGGCCGGCGAGGGAGTATTCACCGGCGGACCATTCGTCGGAGGCGCGGCCACCAGGAAGGAGTACTTCGCCCACATGGCGGAGGCCCTGGGATGGAAAGGAAAGCCAC
>VGOM01000070.1 GCA_016875915.1 Chloroflexota bacterium | reverse complement strand
AGGCCAGAGCCCACAACTGGCAGTCGATCGCTCAGAAGACGCTGGACTACTACATGGAGCTGTTCGAGGCAAAGCGTTGACCGGCCTCTCCGAGATGCGCCACAGGCTGGCGGACCGCCTCACCCCACCGGCGGTTGGGATCATCAGCAGGACCGGCGTGTCCCCCAACGGTTTGACCGTGATCGGCTTCCTGGTCAGCGCCGGCGCGGCCGCCGCTCTGGGCTGGGGCTACTTCGTGGTGGGCGGCGTGCTGGTCCTCCTGGCCGGGGCCTTCGACATGCTCGATGGGCCCCTGGCCCGGGCGCAGGGCCGGGCAACCACGTTCGGGGCCATGCTGGACTCCTCACTTGATCGTCTCTCCGAGGCGGCGGTGTTGCTGGGGGTGCTGGTCTATTTTGTCTACCACGAGGGGACATGGGAGATCTGGTTGCCTTATGTCACCTTCGTGGGGTCGGTCATGGTGAGCTACCTCAGGGCCAGGGCCGAGGGACTGGGGCTGAAGTGCGAAGTGGGCCTTTTCACCCGGGCCGAGAGGGTGGTGGTCCTGGCCGTCGGGCTGATCATCGGGCAGTGGCTGGAGCTGGCGGTGGCCGTGGCCATGAGCCTGCTGGCCGCACTGGCCTTCGTGACCGTGGGCCAGCGGCTGCTCCACGTGCGGCAGTTGACCAGGAGAGAGCCGGGCTAGGGACGGGCCATGTCCTGGAGCGGACTTGATAGTCCAGGGTCATTCCTCTACCATTGGGGTAGCGATTGCATGAGTCGGTGGTCCGCCCGCCGTCCATCGGACTGCCCCGGTTTGTGAGGTCCCATTGTCAGTAGTTGCAGTTGTTGGCGCCCAGTGGGGCGATGAGGGCAAAGGGAAGATAGTCGACATGCTTGCCGAGAAGGCAAGCATGGTGGTCCGCTTCTCCGGCGGACCCAATGCCGGCCACACGGTGCACAATCCTCATGGGGAGTTCCGGCTGCACCTGGTGCCGTCGGGCATCTTCTACGCCCACACCACCTGCATCATCGGCGGCGGCGTGGTGGTCTCGCCCACAGTGCTCCTGGCTGAACTGAAGCAGCTCTGGGACAAGGGCATAGACACCTCGAAGCTGGTGATCAGCACCCGGGCGCACATCATCATGCCCTACCACATCCTCCTGGACCGGCTGGAGGAGGAGTCGAAGGGTGAGGGCGCTTTGGGGACGACGCGGAGCGGCGTTGGCCCGGCCTATGCCGACAAGGTGGCCCGGCTGGGGATCAGGGCCGGCGACCTGCCCGATAGAGAGGGCCTGAGGCGACGCATCGATTTCATTCTGCGACACAAGAACCCCATCCTGACCAAGATATACGGTGCTGCCCCACTGTCCGTGGACGATGTCTTCGCCCAGCTCTGCCAGGACGGGGAGCGGCTGGCTCCGTTCATCCGCGAAACCGAACCGCTGGTCCGGCAGGCCGTGGAGGCGGGACAGCCGATGGTGCTGGAGGGGGCCCAGGGGGCCCTCCTCGACATCGACTTCGGGACCTACCCCTACGTCACCTCGTCATCGGTCATCGCCGCCGGTGCCTTCGCGGGAGCCGGGCTGCACCCGATCAAGATCGACCACATCCTGGGCGCGATGAAGGCCTACACCACCAGAGTGGGAGCGGGGCCGATGCCTACGGAGCTGAAGGACCAGACCGGCGAGCGCATCCGGCAGCTGGCTCAGGAATACGGGGCCACTACGGGCCGGCCGCGGCGCTGCGGCTGGTTCGACGCGGTGGCCACGCGGCACAGTGCGATGGTCAGCGGGTTCACCGGCGTGGCCCTCACCCGGCTGGATGTCCTGGACAGCTTCGAATCCATCAAGATCTGCACCGGGTATGAGGTGGACGGCAGAATCACCGATGAGTTCCCCAGTTGCGCCCTGCTCCTGGAGAGATGCCGCCCCGTCTACGAGGAACTGCCGGGGTGGCAATCCCCGACCACCCAGGCACGCCGATTCCAGGACATGCCCCCCCGGGCCCAATCGTATGTGAAGAGGCTGGAGGAAGTGGTGGGCTGTCCCGTCGACATCATATCGGTTGGCCCCCGCCGTGAAGCCACCATTGTGGCCAGGCCCATTCTCTAGCGGCCGGCCCGATGGCGAGAAGGACATGGAGCGGATAATCTCGGGCAAGCCCAGGGAAGAGGACGCGGCCCTCGACAACAATCTCCGTCCCCGACGCTTGGCCGACTACATCGGCCAGGACAAGGTGAAGGAGAACATCAAGATCGCCATCGCCGCCGCACAGTCGAGGGGCGAGCCTCTGGACCATATCCTGATCTACGGTCCGCCGGGACTGGGCAAGACCACCCTGGCTCACATCATCGCCGCGGAGAAGAGCTCCAGCATCAGGATCACCTCCGGTCCGGCGGTGGAGCGCCCCGGGGACCTGGCGGCGATCATCACCAGCCTGCAGGAAGGGGACGTCCTGTTCATCGACGAGATCCACCGCCTGTCCAGAGTGGTCGAAGAGGTACTCTATCCGGCCATGGAGGACTTCGCCCTGGACATCGTCATCGGCAAGGGACCGGGGGCCAAGAACCTGCGGCTGCACTTGCCCCGCTTCACGCTCATCGGAGCCACCACCCGCTATGCCATGCTCACCCCCCCGCTGCGGGACAGGTTTGGGTCCATCTACAGACTGGACTTCTACGACCGGCCGGCCATGGAGTCCATCGTGGCCCGCTCCGCCGGCATCCTGAAGGTGGAGGCGCATCAGGGCGGCATCAGGGAGATCGCCTGCCGTGCCCGGGGGACGCCCCGGGTGGCCAACAGGCTGCTGAAGCGGGTGCGGGACTATGCTCAGGTGAAGGCGGCTGGGGTGATCACCAAGGAGGTGTCCATCGAGGCGCTGACCAAGCTCGAGGTGGACCGCATCGGATTGGACGAGGTGGACCACAAGGTACTGCGGACCATCATCGAGAAGTTCGACGGCGGGCCGGTAGGCCTGGAGACCATCGCCGCCTCCATCAGCGAGGAAGCGGACACCATCATGGACGTCTATGAACCCTACCTCCTCCAGCTGGGCTTCCTGGAACGAACGCCCCGGGGGAGGATGGCCACCCGGCTGGCCCATGAGCATCTGGGCATGAAGTACAACAAGAGCCGGCAGACGCCCCAGGGGCAGTTGCTGTAGAAACCATGACCTCTCTTCTGCTCCACACCTGCTGCGCCCCCTGCGCCACCGGCTGCATCGAGCACTGGCAGGGCCAGGGCATGGAGCCCACCCTCTTCTGGTACAACCCCAATATCCATGCATATGCCGAGCACCAGCGACGGCTGCAGACCCTGCAGGAATGGGCCAAGAAAGCCGGCCTGCCCCTGATCGTGGCCGAGGGATACGACGTTGTGGACTACTTCCGGGCAGTGGTGGGCAATGAGCGGGAACGCTGCGGCTACTGCTTCCGCCTCCGGCTGTCCATGACCGCTGCGGTAGCCAAGCTGAGGGGATTCGAGGCCTTTGCCACCACGCTGCTGATCAGTCCCTACCAGAACCAGGGTCTGCTGAAACAGGCGGGCGAGGAAGTGGCCCAGAAGCAGGGGATCAGGTTCGCCTTCGAGGACCTCAGGCCCTGCTACGCCGAGAGCCGGAGGGCCAGCAAGGAACTCGATCTCTACCGGCAGGAGTACTGCGGCTGCATCTACAGCGAATGGGAGAGGGTCAGCAGGAGCAGCCGCAAGGCCAGCGGCAGCGTGTTCCGGATGGACGAGTAGCAGCCGCCCGGCTGCGGCATCTCACCCCGGCCAGCCCAGCCGGCCGAAGGCGCCGATCATGCTCAATCCCACCAGCAGCATGACAACGGCGAAGACCGCCCGGAGCATCCCGGCGCGGAGCCGGTGGGCCAGCCAGGCCCCGGCCTGAGTCATGACCAGGCTGGTTGACGCCAGGCAGAGCC
>VGOM01000069.1 GCA_016875915.1 Chloroflexota bacterium | reverse complement strand
CGACCCCTTCCTCGGCGCGCCGGGCTGCTCTCTGATCGACTGAGTAATGACTTTCCCCCTTCAAGCCCAGGAATCGCCCTGTCCTGGGTCCAAGTCACTTCTTGCCACTCCTGCCTGTTCAGCCACTCCTGATAGCTCTCCTTGTCCGGATTGGCCAGGCAATCAGACAGGTAGTTCGGGAACTGCCTCTGAGCCCCGCAGACCCTGCACTCACCGCTGCTGACAGACGCCGTTGCCCTGCCGATTACCCAGTGATGGGTGCACCCTACATCAACCCGCGGCCGGGCACTGGAATCATGGCCGATGGCGGACTTCGCCCTGGGATCCAGACTGGTGAGCTTCATCATTCTCCACACCCCCGGCAGCACCTGCTGGTGCTGCGACCTTCTCTCTTCAGCTTCGAAGGAGGAATCTCAGAGACAGTGCGGCCGCTTCAGGCACAACCGTGTGACTTGGGGATCGCCGTAGCCGCTGTTCACGCGACACAAACCCATACCCCGGATTCAGGAGAGCAGCGGGCGCGCGGCAGAGGTGGGACTAGGTTTGACAGCCATGCTCCAAGGGGGGTGGGAACACGCATTGTGGCACCCACCTCTGCTCAGGTCGCGACTCCCTCTGAGATACCTTTGACCACAAGAATCAGATCCGAAAACCAGAGCTAAATGCCTTGCCGACCCATCGTTCGCGCCCGGGGAGGACAGCCCTGGTTCATCGCCACTTCCCGCAGTACTTGCTACACACAGAGGAAATTGTCAGCCCTTGCCTAAGTACCGCGCGCCTAAGACTACATTGCAGTCGCGGTTCTTGTCTATCCGTAGACCTACGTATTCCGCAGGGGCGGTTGCCGGGGGCGGAGCCATTCCACCGAGGGGGCACTGTCCCCGCCTCAGTGGCACGGTGCCTAGTGTTCCATGGGCATAATGCCCCGCCTGATGGCGTAGCGTATCAGGTCGCTCTGAGTCCGAAGACTCAGCTTGCGCATCAGGTTGGACCGGTGGGTTTCGGCTGTGCGAGGGCTGATACAGAGCTTGGCAGCGATTTCGGCGCTGGTGTATCCCTCAGCCGCCAGCTGCAATACGGTTCTCTCTCTCTCGGTGAGCGTCTCGTGGGGATCGACCACCACAGCCTCGGCCTTCCGGGTGTAGACTTCGATGGCCTGCTCCGACAGGGGGGCACTGAGATAGCGCCGGCCGGCGACCGCTTCCCGGATGGCCCGGACCAGCTCGTCGGAGGTAGCCGACTTCAGGACATAGGCCCTGGCCCCCGCCCGGAGCGCCTCCACCACGTAGGCCTCGTTGGTATGCATTGACAGGACAACAATGCTCGTCCTGGGGGAGCACCTGCCGGCCTGCCGGGCCACCTCCAGCCCGTTCATCCCGGGCATCATCAGGTCAAGGATCAGGATATCCGGCTGTGCCCGCACCAGAGCCTCCAGGGTCTCCAGGCCATCGCTGGCCTCGCCAACGATCCTGAAGTCGGATTCCGCCTCCAGCAGGACGCGCAGACCGTGGCGGACTACCTGGTGATCGTCAGCCAGGACTATGGTCTTCTTGTTCAACTCCCGCCACCTCCATCTGTCCCAGTCGCGGTCTGGCCCGAGCTGAGCCGGCCGGGAATCTGGCCACCAGCCGGGTCCCGGCACCCGGGCTCGAGCTAACCCGGAAATGCCCACCCAGCAGAGCAGCCCGCTCACGCATGCCATTGAGACCATTCGATGTCCCGTTGGAGAGGGCCCGCTCAGTATCAAAACCGGCACCCCGGTCGTGAATGTCCACGCTCAAGCCAGCCTTGCCCACCCCCAGATGTACCGTCACCTGGCCCACGTGAGCATGGCGGGCCACATTGGTCAGACCTTCCTGGACTATCCGGTACACCGCCGTCTCGATCTCCGGGGCGAAGCGCCTCTGCGGCCCCTTGTGTTCGAAGAGCACCTCCACCCCGGTCTGGCTGGTGTAGCGCTCAAAGTGCCACAGCAGCGCCGGCACCAGGCCGAGGTCATCCAGCATGGCCGGCCTCAGATCCAGCGACAAATCCTGAACGCGGGACATCAGTTCATTGATCAAGGCCTGCGCTTCACCCAGACTCGAGGCCAGACCCCGTCCCTTCGATCGATTGGCACTCTCCAGCAGCAGCTTCAGGCCGGTCAGCGCCTGGCCGATCTCATCATGGAGTTCTCGGGCAATCTGCCGGCGCTCCGTCTCCTGCACCTCCACCAGGCGGTGGGAGAGGGTCCGCAGCGCATCCTCGGCCTGCTTTCGCTCACTGACGTCTCTGGTGACGCCAAGGCAGCCTATGGGGCGTCCCTCCGGATCCCGCAGGAACGTCACCCTGTCCTCAGTCCACACGGTGGAGCCGTCAGCGCGCATCACCTCCAGCTGCAGCGTCCATGAACGGTGCAGGTCCTTCTTGCGCCTCTTCTCGATGGCCAGTTGCCTGGCGAAGGCCCTCCTCGCCGTTTCCCGGGAGGCCGGCGTCAGAGAGGCCTGGGCGTTGTGGCTCATGGCCTGGTTGATGCTCCGGCCTGTAAGACGTTCTCCGGAGGGGCTGACGTAGATCCGCTTCCAGTTCATGTCGGTGACCCATATGACGTCGGTCACGTTCTCAGCCAGCAGCCGGTAGCGCTGCTCGCTATCCCGCAGAGCCTCCTCCACCCTCTTCCGCTCGGTAACGTCTATCAGCACCCCATGGACCCCGACCACCCGGTTTCCATCGGAGATCGGCCGGTTGTAGACGCGGGACCAGCGCACCTCACCCGACCAGGGCAGCACCGTCCGGAACTCCAGTATCTGGTTCTTGCCCGAGAGGGCCTTCCGGAAGGAGGCCATCGCCGTAGGCAGGTCTTCTTTGTGCACGAAGAAAGAGAAATGGGCGTCGCCAAACTCGGCGGGATCATGCCCGTAGAACGACTCGATAGCCGGGCTGAGGTAGGTGATCCTTCCCTTGACATCGGCCGAGTAGATCACGGCATTCAGGTTCTCCACCAGGCTGCGGTACTTCTCCTCCGACTTGCGCAGCTCTTCGTCGGCTTTCTTCCGCTCGGTGATGTCGCGGGTGACCCCCATCATCTCGGCCACCCAACCGTCGCGGCTGTAGAGCATGGTCACCCGCGTCTCCGTCCAGACGGTCGAGCCATCCTTGCAGAGCATCTCCAGCCCCACTGTCCCCAGTTTGACCAGGCCGATTCGCTCCGGCTTCCTGACGGACAGCTCCTGTTCAACCAGCTTCAGGGCAACCCCGAGTGATTCCGGGGTGAATATCTCCTCCAGCCGCTGGGTCATCACTTCGTCGACGGTGAACCCTCTGAGGCGTTCGACAGAGGGGCTGATGTAGGTGAGACGCAGGTTGGTGTCCATGATCCAGATGACATCGGTGACGTTGTCGGCCATCAGGCGGTACCGTCGCTCGCTCTCCCTCAGGGCATCCATCTCCAGGCTGCTGTGTGTCATCTCCCGGATGACATAGTGGTAGCGCCGTGCCCTCCCATCCCCATCGGCCTCCACGGCGACATCGAGCAGGGCGCTGGTCTCCACCCCGTCTTTCCGGCGCAGCCTCACCCGGTAGTCCATAACATGGCCCCTGACGTCCAGCTCCTGCCGGAATCTGCGGTAGTCCCTCGGCCAGAGACAGACCTCATTGATGTTGGCCGCCGCCGGCTCGCCGCCCGCATATCCCAGCAGCAACCGCCAGGCCTCGTTGGCAGCGACTATCGCCCCGTCGGGATCGGTGACGCAGAAGGAGTCGCCGGCCTTGGCGAAGAAGCGCTGATAGAGGTCGTGCTTATCCGGCATTGTCCCTGTGCCCTATGTGAAGCCCGGGCCGGTGCATTCCGGTTCCTACCAAGAAGCAGGGGGCGGGTGTGTCTGTTGTACAGAGAGGGGATCGGCCGCGCCGGCAGGAGTCGGCCCTGCGCCGCACCCGCCAATCCACCTACTTGGAGTTGTTGCCAATCTGGAGGTGCTCCTTGGCCACCTTGCCGGCCGAGAGCAGCGCCTCCAGAGCATCCCTGACCAACTGCAGCTGGCGGGCGTCCATGG
>VGOM01000068.1 GCA_016875915.1 Chloroflexota bacterium | reverse complement strand
GGCGTCAGGATGCCGGGAACGGAGATGCTGGCCCGCACGGCATCGACTACGGAACCGCTGGTCAGGATCACCTCCTCACCCCTGACGATGTCCGTGGCCACCGCAGCGAACCTCACCTTGAGATCGGGGAAGCTCAGGTCGCCCAGAACCGACTTCAGGAGCGACGCGATCCGTCTGCCCCGGACGAAGCCGGAGGGTGACACGGTGGGGTCCACCAGCAGCGCCATGCGCCTCAAGTTCACCCCCAGGGCCACCTCCTCTATCTCCGCCGCCCTGAGCCCCCCGGCGTAGAGGACCCCCACCAGGGCGCCGATGCTGGTCCCGGCAATGGCCTCCGGATAGACGCCACGCTCCTCCAGGACCTTCAGCACCCCGATGTGAGACAGCCCCCTCGCCCCGCCGCCCCCCAGGGCATAGCCCACCTTCCTGCCTGATGAACCCAACATTGCGCGTCTCCCGAACGGGACCTTGTGCCAGCCCCCTGTGGACGATTATAGCATTCGGCAACAGCGTGGGGCCGAAGCACGGCCAATCAACTTGACACCCAGCATGCCGTACCCTAACATAGCCGACAGGCCGAAGCGGATCGTCGGATCGAACGCTCCGCGAACCAGGAGAAGGAGGGCTCATGCCACAGGGTAGCGTCTACAAGGTCATTGAGATTATCGGGACCAGCACCGAGTCATGGGAGAAGGCCGCTGCTGTCGCCGTGCAGAAGGCCGCCAAATCCCTGCGGGACCTGCGCATCGCCGAGGTCGTCGAGATGGACATGCAGCTCGAAGATGGCAGGGTACGGGCCTACCGCACCAAGGTCAAAGTCTCCTTCAAGTATGAAGGGGAATAGCCGGCCTCAGGGGCCGATGCTCTCCACCGGGAATCGGGGGCTATATCTATGGATGAACTGACCAGACTGGTCGCCGAACTGGGAAGCCGCCGCTGGGAAGCCAGGAAGGCAGCGGCACAGGGACTGGTCAAGATAGGCCGCCCAGCCATTCCCCATCTCGTCCAGAGGCTGTCCGACCAGGACGCCGATGTCCGCCTGGTGGCCGCCAAGTCGCTGGGCTGGATCAGGAACCCGGCTGCGGTTGCCCCACTGGCGAGGGCACTCAAGGACGATGATCCTGACGTTCGCCGCGCGGTGGGCTTGGCCCTGGCCATGATTGCCGACGCCGAGGCCCTTGACCCCCTCGGCGAGGCGTTGGGCTCGGACTCAAGCTGGCATGTCCGTGCCGCCGCCGCCGAGGCACTGGGGGCCATCGGGGATGGCCGCGCTACTCCAGCTTTGATTCGCGCCCTGGGAGACGACTACCTTGAGGTCCGCGAGGCCGCCGTCGAGGCGGTGGCCCGGATTGGCCAAGCCGCGCTGCCCGGTCTACTGGATGCGCTTCGGGGAAAGGACCCCAACGTGCGCTGGGGCGCAGCCAAGGCACTGGGCGCCGTCCGTGACCCCGCGGCACTGGATCGTCTGATAGGGGCTGCCGGGGACGAGGACCACAGCGTCCGTCAGGCCGCCGTGGAGGCCCTGGGCCAGATCCGCGATCCCCGGTCGGTTGACACCCTGGCCGCCGCTCTGAAGGATGAATCCTCCCCCGTTCGCTACGCCGCCGCCAAGTCCCTGGAGCGGATGGGCGGGGCCAAGGCCCTGGCAGCGCTCACCGCTGCGGTGAAGGACAAGAGTTGGGGCGTCCACTGGGCTGCCCTCAAGGCTGTGGAGAGGATCCGGCACGCTCAGGAATAGCCCGAACGCCGAATGCCCCTTCGACGTGCATGCCTATTGCGGATTTCCCGGGAATGTGCTAGATTGATACTACTGGCGTCAGTTTGGGTTATCACAAGTCTGTTAGCCTTCCTAAGTGTAGCCACGGGCTCTGGATGACCAACTCTAGCCAAATATGTTAAGAAAGGAGGTCATCCAGTGAGCTTTGTGGACAAATCCATCAAGTGCTCTGACTGCGGGTGCACGTTCACCTTCAGTGCCAGCGAGCAGGAGTTGTTCGCCCAGAGAGGCTATTCCAACGATCCCAAGCGCTGCCAATCATGCCGCGCCATCAGGAAAGCCCAGGGCAACGACTCTTCGAGCTTCGGCGCCCCCAGGCGGCAGATGTTCCCCGTGGTGTGTGCCGCATGCGGCAAGCAGACGGAAGTGCCCTTCGAGCCTCGAGGGGGACGGCCCGTTTACTGCAGGGACTGCTACACCAGGGTCAAATAGACCGTCAGGCATAGTTGATCGCCGCAGAGAGAGGGCGGGCCAGCCCGCCCTCTCCTCTTCTTCAATCGAAAGGAGCCTTGATAATGAAGATCTATGTGGGCAATCTGTCCTATGATGTCACCGAGGACGATATCCGCCAGGAATTCGCAGCCTTTGGCAAGGTCGAATCGGTCAGTCTGATAACCGACAGGTACAGCGGACGGCCCAAGGGATTCGCCTTCGTGGAAATGCCTTCGGTCGCCGAAGGCCAGGCCGCCATCGCCGGCCTCAATGGCAAGACCCTCAGGGACCGGGCTATCGCCGTCAATCCGGCGCGTCCCCGCACCGATGACCGGGGTGGCTCATACGGCGGCGGCCGCAAGGGCGGCGGCTTCGGCGGCAGAGGCGGCGGCCGCAGCAGGTTCTAGAACCTCAGCCGCTTCTTGGCCGCAGCCAGAAGCTCCTCCCTGAACTTGGGATGGGCGATCTCGATCAGGGCCAGCGCCCGCTCTCTCTCTTCCAGTCCCGCCAGGCTGGCGATCCCGTACTCCGTGACCACGTACTGTGCGTAGTGCCGGGGTACGGTCACCCTGGACCCCTGCGTGAGGTAGGGCACGATGCGTGACAGCGTCCCGCCCTTGCGCGTGCTGGGCAGGGTGTTGATGGCCCTGCCTCCCTCAGACCAGTAGGCCCCAATGACGAAATCGAGTTGCCCGCCGGTACCGGACCGCATGTCATCGCCGTAGGACTCGGAGCAGATCGTCCCCACCAGGTCAACCTCCACCGCCCCGTTGATGGCCACCAGGTTCTTCTCCCTGGCCAGCAGGGGAATGGAGTTGCAGTACGAGGCAGAGTAGAACTCCACCATAGGGTTGTTGCCCAGGAAGTCGTACAGATCCTGGTCACCGAAGGCGAAGGCCATGACGATCTTCCCCGGATGGGTCTCCTTGTATCTGCAGTTGACCACGCCCTTCTCCACAAGCTGCCGTGTGCCCATGGGGGCCATCTCGGTGTGGATGCCCATGTCCTTCAACCCACTGTCGGCGATGAGCTTGGATATCTTCCCCGGATGGGTCTCCTTGTACCTGCAGTTGACCACGCCCTTCTCCACAAGCTGCCGTGTGCCCATGGGGGCCATCTCGGTGTGGATGCCCATGTCCTTCAACCCACTGTCGGCGATGAGCTTGGATATCTGCCCCGGCACTGCCCCGATGCCCACCTGAAGACAGTCCCTGTCCTTCAGCAGGCTGACCACGTTGGCGGCGATCTTCCTATCGGTGTCTGACGGCTCGGGGAGCGGCGGGCAGAAGAGGGGTTCGTTGGTTTCCACGAACCTGTCGAAGCTGCTGATGTGATAGTGGGTGTTCCCATAGGTCCGGGGCATGTTGGGGTTCACCTCGGCGATGAACCAGTCCACCTGGTCAAACATGTCCGGCGTGTAGAACAGGTCCAGACCAAGGGACACATACCCGTGTTCGTCGGGCGGGCTCACCTGGGTGATCATCCCCTGCCGACGGGGCTGCACCTTCTGTCTCTCCCTGGCCACGCGGCCCGCACTGGAACTCTGCACTGGGGCATAGGTCGAACTGCCGTCCATGTGCTGGAACATGGTCAGCTTGGAGTAGAAGCCGCAGACCAGCTTGAACGACTCCCGGCACTCCGGGCCGGAGATCTTGTACGGATGGTACTGGAGGACGGAGATGTACTCAACGTCCCGCAGTTCATCCTTGCGGTCGGCAATGGCATCCATCATGCCCGTCGAAGGCTCGCCCAGGCCGAGGGGGGTGAACAGCCGGTCCCCTGAATGAACCAGCCTGGCCGCCTCCGCATGGCTGCACTGCTTTGACTTGTATTCC
>VGOM01000067.1 GCA_016875915.1 Chloroflexota bacterium | reverse complement strand
GGCGGCGCTGCCGCCGTTGCCGAAGAGGATGACCTTGTTCCCGCGACGAAAAGCTTCTGTCATTTGTGCGGCTATCTGAATGATGAGCCCTGCCTGCGTGATCAGGTGTTCCTTGAGGGCGATGCTCTCCCGAACCTGCCTCGCCACCACGGCTGCCTGATCTGCGGTATCAGGCATCGTTCACTTCCCAGCTCTGCATGCCGAGATGGTCGAAGGTGAAGTTGACTATCCTTCCGCCGGCGCCCTCCAATGCCTCCGCCACCCGGTGCCACTTGTCGAACTCGCAGAGGAAGAGCAGATAGCCTCCACCGCCGGCTCCAAGCAGCTTGCCGCCGATGGCCCCGTTCTGTCTGGCCAGTTCATAGAGTTTGTCGATGTGGGCGTGGGTTATCTTGCCGGAGAACTTCTTCTTGCAGGACCAGGCCTGATGGAGGAGTGCGCCCAGTTCGGCCAGCTTGCCGAGGAGGAGGGCGTTCTTCATGTTGAAGGCCAGATCCTTTGTCTCCTGAAGGGCCTGGATGACCTGCTCATCGCGCGCTATGTATGCCCCTATCTGGTCGTCCAGGATGCCGGCAGACAGCCGGCTGCCCCCGGTGTAGCACAGCATCAGGCGGTACTCCAGCTCGTTGAGGGTTTCGCGGCTGACCCGCAGCGGATTGACGATGGTCGTCCTACCCAGGAACTCGATGAAGTTGAAGCCGCCGAAGGTGGAGGCGTACTGATCCTGCCGGCCGCCCTTGATCCCGGCCTCGTCCCTTTCGATATGATAAGCCAGCTCGGCTACATCGTAGGGCGTGAGCGGTAGCTTGAGCCACTGCTTGAAGGCGCTGACAATGGCCACCACCAGGGCGGATGATGTGCCCAGTCCGGTGCCGGGTGGGGAGTCGCTGTGAAGGAAGAGGTCGAAGCCCGTTCTGACATCCAGTCTGTGGATTGTCGCCTTGACGAGATCCAGTTTGCCGTCGTACCGTAGTTCGCCATTGACGTTGAACTTGGCGGCCACGTTGTAGTCCATGGACTTCACGCTGACCGCGTTGTCAGTCCTGGTCACCAGCGTGCAGTAGGCGTACTTGTCAATGGTACTGCTGAGGACCGCGCCGCCCTTCTCCTCAGGGTAGGGCGGCACATCGGTGCCGCCGCCACCGAAGCTTATCCTCAGGGGTGCCCTGCTTCTGATGATCATTGACCCTTGTTCCCGCGAGCCCCAGCGATCTCTTCGGATGGCCTGGACAGCGCGTCGCGCAGCAGCCATGTAGCTGCCTCAGACAGGCTCTCGGCGATGTGGTCGGGGCATTGATGCTGCGGCAGGCCCCGCTCCTGATGTGGTGGAGCAGACAGCCAGACCGTCCGGCATCCGGCAGATCTACCTGCCTCTACATCGTTGAGATGGTCGCCGATCATGTATGAGAGGCCCAGGGTGATGCCCATTTCCTGGGCTGCCCTGAGGAGCATGGCGGGCTTGGGCTTGCGGCATAGGCAGTTGTCATCGGGGTGATGAGGGCAGTGGTATATGGCATCCACCCGGGCGCCATACTTCGCCAGTTCCTCCACCATCTTGCGGTGAATCTGAGAGAGCGTTTCCTCGGTGAAGTAGCCGCGGCCGATGCCGGACTGGTTGGTGATCACCACGGCAGTGAACCCACCTTGGTTCAGGAGGCCGATCGCCTGAGCTGCACCGGGCAGCAGGACGAAGTCGTCCACAGAGCTGCAGTAGTGGACGTTCTTGGCGATGGTGCCGTCTCTGTCAAGGAATACTGCTCTCCTGACCACTCTGGTCTCGGTTCTAGGGCTTCTTTGTCAGGCAGGTGGTGACGATGTGGCCCAGCATGAGGTGTATGTCCTCAATTCGGCCCGTGCGGTTGTCAGGCACCTTGATGCAGAGATCCACCAACCCGCTCATCTGACCGTCGTCGCACCCGGTGAGACCGATGGTGGTGGCGCCCATGGACCTGGCCAGCCTGAGGGCGTTGAGCACGTTGGGCGATCTGCCACTGGTGCTGATGCCGATAGCCACATCTCCAGGTTGAAGGTGGGTCTGGAGCTGCTGCGAGAAGACCTCGTCATAGGCCAAGTCGTTGGCCCAGGCAGAGATCACGGCCATGTTGTCTGTGAGGGCGATGGCCTTCAGTCGAGGCCTGCCTGGAGTGATGGTCACTTTGGCCAGATCCACAGCCAGATGAGAGGCGGTTGAGGCGCTGCCGCCATTGCCGAAGAGGAAGACCTGCCGCCCCTGCGCCCTCGCCTCCTCGAGCTTCTCCACCATCTTGCGTATGTCGTCCACGGGCAGTCTGACCAGGTTGTGGCGCATCTCGGACAGATAGCCCTCAATGGTCTGATCGATCTGGCTGGTGACGCCTATCTCGTTCATCACGATGCCGTCCTCGTGAGGTGGTGCTGTCGCATGCCGGTCGGTGACCCTCTGATGTCCCGCCCCAGCATGCTGGCACCCAGGCTCCAAGGGCAGATCAAGAATACTTTCGATGGATTCTGTTTGTCAATTGGTGGGAAGGAACGGAGGTAGAGTGCTTGCTGGAAGCCAGGGATGGGAAGAACGTAGAATAGACCAGCCACAGAGGAAGGAGGCGGGAACATGGCTATCGGTCCTTTCAGGGTCTGGGGGGACATCTACGTGGTGGGCGGGCCGGAGCTGTCGCATGGCAATGACTGCCTGGTGTATCTGGTGGGCGGCGACGCCATGGTGCTGATCGACTCCGGGGCGGGCCAAGGCTACGAGCGGATCGTGGCCAACATCAGGAGCCTGGGGTTTGACCCGGGGAAGATCAGAGCGGTGGTGGCCACGCATGCCCATATCGATCACATCGGTGCTCTAGGGAGATTCCACGATGAGTTTGGGGCGGAGATAGTGGCTCATGAACTGGATGCGGAGGCGATCGAAACGGGACTGGGCACGGGGGCCGAGTTCTACGGTGTGGACTACACACCGTGCAAAGTTGACATAATACTGAGGGGCGCTGAGCAGGTTCTGTACTACGGAGGCTGGGAACTGCGGGCCATTCACATCCCCGGACACTCCCCGGGAAGCATCGCGGTGGTCATCGAAGATGAGAAGAGGATCCTGTTCGGCCAGGACATCCACGGACCGTATTTCCTGAGGGGCTCCAATGTCGCACAGGCCAGGGTCTCTCTGCAGAGGCTGATGGACCTCAGGGCGGACGTCCTCTGTGAGGGGCACTTCGGCATCTATGAGCCGGCGACCAAGGTCAGGCGATACATCCAGGGGTATCTGCGGGAGTTGGAGAGGGGGTAGTCCTGCTCTCAGGCCACTATGATGGCCACAACGATGGGCGGGAGGGCGAACATCAGGAAGAGGGGTACGAAACAGGCGACGGCGGCTCTGGCCGGGGAGAGGCGGTAGTTCTGGCGCACGGCCGTGAAGTACAGCCAGACTACCCAAAGGCAGAGGAGGGACGAGCCAGCGATGTAGAGCATGTGGCCGGTGTATGAGTCCAGGATGGCGCGGAGCAGCGCCACCGGAGCGACGATGAACGCTGGCAGCCAGACGAAGCACACTGAGCAGAGCATGCCGGCGCAGGTGCCGGTGCCCCCGAGGAGCCGGCCCAGTAGGTGGAACATGGCGGCTTGGGCCGACAGGATGACGAAGAAGATCAGCACCCACACGGGCAGCACGGGAGCCAAGGGCAAAGCGTCGCGGCCCATCTGGAGGATGACCCCGGCCAGTTGAGACGGGTAGGGGAGGAGGACGAAGGCGAAGATCAAGGCGATGAATACCGCCGTGACAGCCGCCCAGAGCCAGGGCCGCCTCTGACCTATGTCCCGGAAGGTGTTTGAGGGCGATACGGCCACCCCGTAGAGGATATCCAGCAGCTCCAGAGCCTGCATTGCAGGGTCTCATTATGAGTCCTGCTACCCCCAAAGGCAAGGATCGAGGGCACACTTCCTCGAAGCCACCGGCTGCATCCGGACGCGAAGGGTCACTGGGGCCAGTCGGGACGAGACCGCTTCAAGGCTGACGGCTGTGACAAGTGTCTCTTGACAGGGGGGTGAGGCCGATGTTAAATTGGTGGTTAGCAGTCTCCAAGTGAGACTGCTAAT
>VGOM01000066.1 GCA_016875915.1 Chloroflexota bacterium | reverse complement strand
ATTGATAACCTTGCTTCTTTCTCCTAGTATAATGGATTTGTGGGTTGGGGCAGTTCGCGGTACGCTCAGGGAGGGCCACAGCGCCGGCCACAAAGAGGCCATTGCCTCGTGGTCACAGCTGCCAGGAGCCAGGGTAGCCTCGTGTTTTCTCCCGTGGGTCCGCCACGTCCAAAAGACTGAGGCCTCGCCCTGTCCGGTTGGACCCGGATAAAGGACGATGCTCCCTGTACCGTATCTGCCACTAGGCTGCGTCACCGGCGGTGGCGAGGGGACGGCTCTTCCGAGTTCGTCATAGACTGTCCCCTGGCTCCAGGCCCCCCTTAATCCCACCCCAAGGAGGTTAGAAATGTACCGCGAACTGCAACCCTTGCGCGACGCCCTCAGCCAGCAACTGAAGGCTGACCTCTTCCCCGCCGTGGCGGGGGTAGATCCGAACAAACTGCTCCACACCTATCTGCACCGACTGACGATGTTCATCGGCATTGACGTGGCGGACCAAACCTTCACGGCCCTGGCCGTGGATGCCAACGACGAGGTGTTGGGCTCCTTGCCCAACTGTCCCAACAACCCCAAAGGCTTCCGCACATTCATGGCCTGGGCCGAAGCCCTACGTGACCAGCATGGCTTGCGGATCATCGCCACCGCCTGCGAGACGGCAGGCATCTTCTACTGGGCGCTGTGGGACTTTCTGGCTCAACAGCCGGGCCTGGCCCGCGTGCTCTACAACCCCCGCACTACCGAGCACATGGGCGAGGTGCTCTCCAAGAAGGTGCGCAACGAACTCGTGGATGCTCTCTTGCTGGCCGAACAACTGCGCCTGGGCAGCACCCCCGAGGTGCTACTCCAGGAGGATGCCGATCTCCTTGCCGCCCGCTACTACTCCCGAGCAGCCCGCGACCTGGCCCAACAGATCAACCGCAAGAAGAACCAGTTGCGCACCCTGTTGCGAGCCTACTCTCCCTCGCTCACCCAGACCTTCCCCGGCTGCAAGTTGCATCACCCCGCCGTCTACGCCTTGCTCCAGGAATACATCTTCCCTGAAGAGTTCGTCCAAGCTGGGGCGGAGGCCATCGCCGTCACCCTGATGGCCCACTGCCGCACTGCCTTCGGCCTGGCGGAGGCTCAACAACTGGTCGAGGCAGCACGCCAGGCTCTCCCCCGCCCCATTCACCGCCAGGTGATCCGCTGCCTGGTGCAGCATCACCTCGAAGACATCACCACCTTCCGCCAACGCCAGCAACTCTATCTCCAGGCTGGCTACCGCCTCATCCAGAATCGCCCGGAGACCAAGCTGCTGCGGGGCAGCGTTGGCGCCGGCATCAGCAATACCCTGGCCCTGGTCACCGAAGTCGGCGACGTCAGCCGCTTCCCCGCGGGCAAGTACGTGGCCAGCTTCTTGGGCCTGACCACCAGCAAACATATCTCCGGCACGACCCTCTTCCAGTCGAAACATATCACCAAACAGGGAACACCCAATGGCCGCTATGCCGCTGTCAACCTCGCCTTCCACCTCAGCCAACGCGTGCCCCGTTACCAAGCCATGTACCAACGCATCGTCGCCCGTAAGCCACCGCATAAGGGTCACCGCCTCGCTTTGGTGGCCATCGCCCGAGACTTCGTCACCCATGTGCTCTACGACATGTGGCGCTACCAGCGCCCCTTCTTCAAGGAGGTCGAGGAGTATCATCAGTACCGCCAGAAACATCCACGCATGGAGGATCACGCCATGCCCCTGACCTGAGCCGCTGGGCCGCTTCTTGTCTCCTAGTGTGAAGGCCAGATAGGTTTCGGTTGTTCAGGTGCCAATACAGGTTCCATCCTCTGGGACTTCGCAGAAGCTTCCCGAAGCCCCCCTGGTATCACGCGGTCCTTTGCCGATTTCATCTACCCCGAGTGTCACTTTCGGGATTTGACAAGAGATAGGACGTCTTTTGTGCATCTTCCGCCAACCTGGCCCCCGCAAACGCTCTTTTGTGCATCTTCCGCCAACCTGGCCCCCGCAAACGCTCTCGTCAGTGGGTGGATGCTATAGCGTCGCTTGGCTATATGTAGCTCCTCGCTTGCCTCCACCAGCCACATCTCCACCAACTGCCCCAGCCCTTCGTCCAGGGCGGAGTGGTGTACGTCGCTGGCAGCTTCAATGGCAGTCCTCGATGCTGAGGCGGCGAAGATAGGCATGACCATCAGGATGCGTTGGGCGTCATCGGACAGGAGCGACCAGGAACGGGCGAAGACTTCCTCAAAGATGTCGCCTTTGGCCTCGTGCAGGGCAGCCAGCACCGTGTCCAGCGATTGGCCCTTCTGCTTGATCTGGCCCACGGCCCACTTGATGGCCAGCGGCGCCCCGCCGGTGGCTTGATAGAGGTGTAATAGCACCCGCTCCTCGCCTTCCTCCACCGCCGCCAGCCCCAGCCGCCGGCCTTCGCTGCGGATGAGTGTCAACGCCTCTGCCTGTTCCAGCCCCTTGAGAGATACAGCCCATGCCTGGCGCAGCTTCTGTTCCCTGCTGGTGATCAGTGCTTTAGACGGCTCCGGCAGCCGCAGCAGGAAGTCCCGCACGGGATTGTCGGTAATCGTCTCGAAGTTGTCCACGATGAGGAGATAAGGCTTCGTTTGCAGCAGTCTGCAGACGGACTCTTGCTTCTCCTCCAGTGGCTGCTGGGCGACGCCGGGGTAGTCCAGGGTGCGGGCGATGGTGTCCAACACGTCATTCAGGGCTAGCTCCCGGTCCTTGGCCGTGGTCCAGATGAAGCCATTGAAGGCCGGAATGCCGTCGGCAGGGATTTCGCCCTTGCTGGCCCGCAGGCAGTCGCCGGCTACCTCCAACGCTAGCGCGGTCTTGCCAATGCCGCCGATGCCGTCAATGCAGGTGAGTGGCCAGCGGGAGGCCAGCGCCTCCCGCACCCTGGCTTTCTCCTTTTCTCGCCCGATGAACTCGCCCCGCGGCGGCAGGTTACTGGGCACTGCCTGCGCAGGCGGAGATGGGGCGATGGCCCCTTCAGCACCTTGCTCCTGCTCCTTCTCTCGCCGTTTCTCCAGATAGTCCAGCACCTGGACAATACCGGCCGCGATGCCGACGATGACGGCCAATCCAGCAATCAGTGCCCAGATGTCCATCAAGCTTTCTCCCGTCCTCCTGTCCTACAACTCATTCTTCAGGTGGAATCTGTTCTCTCCTGATGCTGGCGATGTAGCGGTCTGCCTCTTTCTTGGAACAGATTTCCAACACATGCACCGCGTCGCCCTTCACGTAATAGAAGACCCGATAGCCACCCACACGCAGTCGAAAGACTGTCCCACGAATGTATCGAACCCTTCTAATAACCTTGCCTCGCGGGAAGGGCCACTCCGTCAGTTGTTCTTTAATCTTGCTGAGGATCCGAATCCGTTCCCTGAGGGCAAAGGTCTCCAACTTGGCTGTGATGTTGTCAGGAATCAGAACCTGATAGCTCATGGACATACTTTTCCAGCAATGCATCAACGGTTTGGTAACGTCCCGCGGCAAGGTTTGCTTCCGAGGTTAAGATTGTTTCTCGAACGGCCGAGTGTTGAAGCAGGAGCACGTCATCCAGCACGTCTTCATCCAGCCGAGAGACCAGGCGATAAGGTTTGCTGTCTTTGGTGATGAGCAGGTCGTCAGCCATGTCCAGTACGGCTGCTGGATTAACCTGCAGTTCTTCCAAAGTGATCGTCTTCATGCCAATTGCCTCCTTCAGTTCCTCCATCCGTTTTGCCCACCGACGAGCAGGTGCCTGTTCCAAAGAAGCTATGTCTTTTGCCACATCCTCAGGTCCCAGCAGTTCCGCTTCTGGCTCATGGGGCTTTATTTGTCTCTCCATTGGTCGCCACCTCCATGCCTTCACCACGATTATACTACACTCCCCGTACCAAGACAACTCCGCATTTCATCCGCCGCCAGTTTCGGCTGCCTCCAATCCTCGCTCACAGGCCGCGCGCATCACTTCCACCGGCGGTGATTGGCCGGTCCATAGCCTGAAAGCGAGCACGCCCTGATGCACCAGCATGCCCACCCCATTGATGGTCTGCGCTCCGGCCCGCCGCGCTTGCCGCAGTAGTTTCGTCTCCAGGGGCCGG
>VGOM01000065.1 GCA_016875915.1 Chloroflexota bacterium | reverse complement strand
GAGCTCCGGTCCGAAGAAGCCTCCGCTGTTGGACTCCCCCCAGATGCCGGTGAGGGGAGACAGAGCGCAGACGCTGTACCGGCCTGCTGAAGGCATGGCCGTCCCCACCAGTGGACCGGTCATGAAGACCAGCGGATTCTGCGGGCCCAGCGGATCGGTGTCTGAGTTGACCCTGTCCCAGATGATGCGGGCTGCCAGCCCGCTGCCGCCGGCGAAGTGGCGGGCGTCATCTCCGTTCAGGGGTTCGTCCCACATTCGTCCCTTGTCCAGGTCGACGTGGAGGATCCTGTCCATGTAGCCGTTCATTGACATCTCCCCGATATCGGCATGTCTAGAAGTCCACAGACCGCCCGTCGTAGGCGTAGAGGAAGAGGCTGCGTGTCTCCTCAAGCGACGGGGGTCGAACAGCAGTGACCATCTGGGTGTCATTCATGGCGTCGTCGGCAAGCTTGTCCAGTTGCGCTTCGTAGCCGTCACGGGCAATGCCGGTCTCGGCAACCGTGGTGGGATTGCCGATGTCGCGGCACAGGGCGCGGATGTGGCTGGCGAACTCCCTGGCGCCCTGCTCTCCTCCATCATTGGGAAGGCCAGCGGCGGCGCCCAGCTCGGCGAAGCGGTCCGGTGCCACGGAGGCGAAGAAGTCGATGGTGTAGGGCAAGAAAAGGGCCACAGACCGACCGTGGGGGACGTGGAAGGCGGCTCCCAGGGAGTGGCCCATGGCATGTGCCATCGATGCCATGGCGTTGCCGAATCCCAGACCGGCGCACGTGGCGGCATTATGCATCCTCTCCCGGGCCTCGGTATCCCCACCATCCCTCACGGCTCGAGGCAGGTACCTGAAGACGAGGCGAGCGGCCTGGAGGCAAAGACCGTCGGTGAGGTCGGTGTGCCAGGCGCAGGTATATCCCTCCACAGCGTGAACGAGGGCATCCAACCCCGTGTCAGCCGTGAGCCTCGGAGGCATGCCCGCCGCCATCTCCGGATCGACGATGGCAATGTCGGCCACATTCTCAGGGTGCCCCAAACCCATCTTGCGCTTCTCGGCGGTGTCCGTCAGAACGATAGCCCAGGTGGCTTCGGCTCCAGTGCCGCTGGTGGTGGGGATGGTGATGAGCCGGGCCTTCTTCCGGAGTCCCAGATCGCCCACCGGGCCGATGGCGCCCGCCTCCATGTCGGGCCTCTCGTACAGGACCCAGATGGCCTTGGCGGCATCGATGGGCGAGCCGCCGCCCAAGGCAATGATCCAGTCCGGCTGGAGGTCCAGTGCCTTCCCGGCTCCACGGCTGGCCGTCTCCACACTGGGGTCTGGCTCAACCTGGTCGAAGACTTCCGAGTCTATCCCTGCTTTGGCCAGATGCGCCTTGACCTTGTCCACCAGTCCCAACCGCACCATGTTGACGTCGGTGACGATGAGAGCCCGCCGCCCTTGAAGTTCATCAAGAGCATCGAGAGCTCCCTCGCCGAAGACAATTCTCGGAGAGACGAAGTTCCACATCTCAGCAGGCCTCTTTCCCCGGATGACTCAAGGCGTCGGTCCCGGCATCAGACAGGGAACTCGGTAGGTACGCGGAGGACGCAGTTCACCAACTCCTTGGCCGAGCTGGGATTGCGCAACACCTTTGCCAGGTTCCCCTCCAGCTTGAACTTGCGGGTCATCAGCCCCTGTATGGGATCCAACTTGCCCTGTATGGTCTTGCGCCAGGTGGTGAAGGAACCCCGCATGAAGTACTGGGCCTCGCGCGCCTTCTCGTTCTCGATCAGTGCGGCATCAGTGACCTTGCCGTGGAACAGGCCAATGAAGAAGCACGCGGTATGGGGATAGGACTTGTCAGCCTCCACGACGAATATCCAGTCCCCCTCCCAGTCCTTGCCCGCCTCCTCGTAGGCCTTGCTGCTGTTGATCTGCCTGGCGAATTCCTTGACCCATTCGTCCGTGGGGAACTTGAAAGCCATTTCTTCATACCTCCTACAGCAGTTCGATCTCCTTCAGATCGGGGGACACCGTCAGCGCCGGCTCCGTGAGCGCCTGGACTTCTGCAACCGACCAGCCCGGCGCCAACTCCTTGAGGAGCAGGCGCTGGTCCTTGACCTCAATGACGGCAACATCGGTCACTATCAGGTCCACGCACTCTGGAGCGGTCAGGGGCACGCTGCATGCCTTCACTATCTTGGGCTTGCCATCCTTGGTGGTATGCTCCGTGGCCACAATGACCTTCCTGGCGTTGAAGGCGAGGTCCATGCCTCCGCCGATGTTGCCCACCCCCCGCCCAGGAAACATCCAGTTGGCCAGATCGCCCTTCTCGCTGACCTCAAGGACACCGAGGACGGTGATGTCGATGTGCCCCCCGCGTATCATGGCGAAGGAATCAGCGTGATGGAAGAAACACATGCCGGGCAGGGGAGTGACGTACTGGCCGCTGGCATTGACCAGGTCTATGTCCGCCTTCTCCTTCATCTCCTCGGCGGTCACCACCGGGCCGAAGCCCAGCGCGCCGTTCTCGGTGTGATAGATGACCGTCATTCCCTCGGGCACGAAACTGGAGACCAGCGTGGGTATGCCGATGCCAAGATTGACCACCGCTCCATCGAAGAGCTCCTTGGCTATTCTCATGGCTATGGCTTCCCGGCTCAGGCGTTCCTTCATCCTCCTCCTTATCGGCGTGAGGGATTTCCCGGACTATCCCCGTCTCACCTGGAAGCTGCGTTTCAGGTTTCGGGGGAACCCGGGGTCCTCCTTGACCTCCACTATCCGTTGCACGAAAAGGCCGGGAGTCACCACGGACTCCGGAGGCAGCTCGCCGGCCTCCACTATTTCGTCGACCTCGGCAATGGTAGTCCGTGCAGCCGTGGCCATTATGGGGTTGAACTGGCGTTGAGTCCCTCGGTAGACCAGATTCCCCATGGAGTCAGCCTTGAAGGCTCTGACGAAGGCGTAGTCTGCCTTGAGGGCCCTTTCCAGCAGGCACGGCCGCCCATCGAAGACTCTGACCTCCTTCCCCTTCTCGATCACCGTGCTCACCCCGGTGGGGGTGTAGAACGCCGCGATCCCGGCCCCCCCGGCCCTTATCCTCTCGGCCAGTGTGCCCTGCGGCAGTATCTCAAGTTCGACCTCCCCCGAGAGGATCTGCTTTTCGGCCGCGCTGGGCCGGGAAGCTGAAGTGGAGAAAGGGAACGAGGCTATGACCTTCCTCACTTGCTTGTTCTCGAACAGAACCCGATGGTCGTCGTAGTCCAGAGTCAGCCCGATGCCGCCCGCCGTGTTGGCGATGATGGTCAGGTTCCTGGCCCCCTGTCTGCGCAAGGCCTGAATGAGATAGAAGGGCGTGCCCCCGGGGCCGGCGAAATTGCCGATCATGATCACTGCCCCGTCAGGGACGTCTTTCACCGCTTCGTCGAACGTCTGAAGCACCTTGTTCATTGTCCGAAGTCTGCCCCCTTCCAGAGTGGCGTTCCCTAGAGACCCAGTTGGCGGGCGACGACGGCCCGTTGAGCAGCACTGTCACCGAACATGATGTCCGCAGCCTTCGCCCTTCTGTAGTAGAGGTGCATGTCGTGATCCATGGTGAAGCCGATGGCGCCAAAGATCTGATGAGCCAGCAGAGTCACCCGGCCGTAGGCTTGGCCTGTCCAAGCCTTGGCGATGGCCACATCCATGGCGGCTGGCAATCCCTCTGAGACCTTCCAGGCGGCCTTGTAGGTGATGAAGCGGGACCCGTCCACATCGCTGACCATGCTGGCGCAGTAGTGCTGAATGGCCTGGAAGCTGCCGATGGGCCGGTTGAACTGGACGCGCTCCTTGGCGTAGGCCACAGCCATGTCCAGTGATGCCTGGGCCCCGCCAACCATCTCGGCGCACTTCGCCACCCTGGCCTTCTCCAGCACACCCTGAATGACTGGCCAGCCCTGGTGCAGTTGGCCCACGACGTTCTCCCTGGGCACAGTCACATTGTCAAGCACGACTTCGCACTGCTTGTCGCGGGCCAGGGTCTTCAGGAGAGTACACCTCACGCCCGGACCCTTCGGATCGACCAGGAAGATGGTGATGCCGTTCTCCGGTTTGCCAGTCCTCCTGGTCCTGGCCACACACAAGAGGTAGTCGGCGACATTGGCGTCGGGGACGAAGAGCTTGGTGCCGCCTATGACGTACTTGCCATCCCGCGAC
>VGOM01000064.1 GCA_016875915.1 Chloroflexota bacterium | reverse complement strand
CCCCCAGGTCGCAGCAGAGCATGTTGCGCAGTCCGGTGAAATCGCACATGAACTTGCCGCCCAGCAGCCCTCCCGTCGGCCCCGAGATGATCGCTTCGCAGAGCTTGGGGTAGCGGATATTGGCCGCCCCTCCGTAGGCGAGCAGGGTGAGCAGATCATACTCATAGCCGTCCTTCTTGGCTGATGCCTCTACGTTGAGCAGCCTCTTCCTGGCCGTCTCCGCCGCATAGCACTGTATGAGGAGGGTCTTCAACCGCTCGTTCTCGTTGGGCAGCAGGCAGATCTCGTGAGAGGCGACCACAGATACATCCACACCGCGGTCTTTGACCTCTTCGCGGGCGATCTCGGCCATTCTCTTCTCGTGTGCCGGATTGACGTACGAACCGATGGTGAGGATGCCGATGACCTCAAGTCCGGTATCCAGGAGGTCTTTGACCCCTTGGCGGACCTCGTTCTCTGCCAGAGCGATGACTACCTGTCCAGGCATGTAGTGGTGGGCCATGTAGAAGCTGCCCACGGAGATCCGCTCGGTGACCTCCCTGACGTGCTGTGGCTGGACCAGCCAGGGGGTATGCTCGTGTAGCTGCTGGTGCAGGATGTCCTCATAGGACTGGCCGATCCAGGTGAGTCCTCTCTCCATGATGGGCATGTCAGCGAAGCCCCTGGTGATCAGCAGTCCCACCTTGCTGCCTCTCAGGGTGAGCAGGATGTTCAGCATTGAGGTGCCGGTGTAGGTGGACGATATCGAGGCTTTGTGGAGCGCTGTGGACGTGGTCCCCCAGTGCTCCGCGGCATCGGCAACGGAGGCCATGTAGCTCAGCGACTCGTTCTGGTGATTGGTCAGGGATTTGCCCAGGACGAACTGCCCTTTGTCGTCCACGGCAAAAGTATCGGTCATCGTCCCGCCGGCATCCAGGGCCAGCAGATACCCCTTCTTCGTCCTGTCTGTCATCTTATCCCCCCTTCGCCCACTTGGCGGTCAGCTCTGGAGTCTTCTCGGCATACCAGCCCGGCGACTGGTCCTCCAGCGGCCTGCCCAGCCAGTCTCTGTAGAAGGTGTCCAGATCGGGCAGGATCTCGAACAGCAGCGGATGTCCGACGGGGACGACTTCCACGCCCAACTGGGCATAGCATCCGGGACAGTAGAACTCCCTCATCTCCACCAGCTCCGGATTGGGCAGGGCTTCCTCAATCGAGATCACCTCAGCCATCTCCTCGCGGGTGCGCCTGACATACACCCGGCAGTTCAGCTTCCAGTTCACCCGGTAGTCCCCCAGCTCCTGGCCGCAATCGCATTTCACCACCCTGCCGCCGCCCTTCTTGGCCACGATGTATAGATGATCCGAGATTCTGAGCAGTATCCTGTCCTTCCAGGCGACGCGCTCCTGAAGGATGTCCAGGTACTTCCAGAACCGGTCGGTGTCCTTCGGGGAGAGCCGGATGAGCTTCTTCGTTTCCTCCCAGGCAAGTTTGCCCTCTACGAGGAGTCTCAGGTTCTCTCTGGTAGCGATCTGTTCTGACATCTCAGCATCTCCTTACAGCACGTAGTCCTTGGGCAGTTGCCACATGTCCACGAATTTGCGGCGGAACTTGGGATATCTCAGGCAATCGGCATACATATCGCGAACGGTCTCTGAGAAGTCCTTCTTCAGTACCTGGTCCCTTTCTCCCTTCCACCACTCCCTGGCATCGACGGAGCGCTCCCTGCGCCTGTCGCGCATCTGCTTTCTGAGGTTCTGGCTCTCAGCCGTCTTCACCTTCCCCTTGTCGTCAATGACCGCTCCGTAGACGGATGTTGCCACGTCGGGAGTGATCCAGCCATAGTGCACATCCTTCTCCACGAGGGCGAAATCCCTCTCCAGGGGGTCGCCCCAGCCTCCCATCCCGGAGGTGGCACCGGCGAAGAGGTCGCCGTCCTTGCAGGAAACATTGGGCGAGGCCCCTTTGAACAGGTCCACGCTCCCTGCCTTCAGTGTTCCATCCTTGATCCAGCGCTGTATCTCCACGAAATCCCTGGGGTAAGGCTTTCCCTGTGCCAGGATTTCTCTCATGTTGGTATCGTGGGCGAAGTAGTTGATGTCGTTCAGCCCGGGATAGCCGCCGCAGTTGCCCGTGGTTACTCGGGTCATCCCGCCGGTGGCGCCAAAACCGGCTATCATGAGGAATTGTCCCGGGTCGACGATCATCTGGCACATGCCGATACCCAGGCCCCCCCTGAACTTACCGTGGCCGCAGTAGTTGGGTATCAGCTTCTTGCCAATGGTGAGATTGGTGGGCTGCAGGAACTCACCCGCCTCAGTCTCCCCCTGGTCGGGCGCAGGGTTGGGGGAGCAGAAGTAGGCCACCTCGCCGTCCTTGTAGGGCAGTCCGCCGGAACTCCAGCAGGTGACCAGGGTCATGTCCCCGCCGCCCCACTGGAACCCGTCGGCCAGGATGCCGGCCAGTCCGTAGCCAACGCCCGACGGGTCCCCGGGGAAGGTTTCCTCCAGAAAGCCTCTGGCGAAGTAGGCGTAGCTCAGGGTGTTGTGGAACATGTATATCTGCTTGCCAGTTTCAGCCAGGCTCATCACCGTCGCCGCGTAGGGGTTCTGGGGGTTGAACATGCTGCCCGGGGGCAGGTTCCAGCTGGTCATGTACTGCAGAGCGGTGTTGAGGGTCACCGTGTAGGCAAACAAGGGCCAGCAGCCCAGCGAGCTGAGCATCCGCACGGCAGCCTCATAGCCGTTGCAGTGGAAATCGGCCTCGCTGGTCAGGCCTTCCAGGTCGATGTGCAGTTTGCCGTCGGGGAGGATATTGAGTTCAGCGGGCTCGTGGAGAAGCCAGTTCCTGTTTGACCTGGGGAAGACGGTGCCTATCACACCTCTGTAGTTCACTGTGTTGAGGTGGAGGTAGTCGTACCTTCCCGGCACCCCCATGGCCTTGATCCTCTCCACCAGAACGCGTCTCTCCCTTTCGATGATCTCCTTCAGCCCCTGACGGAAGTACTCGACGCCAAACTCCTCCACGATCTCGAGGATCTTGTTGTGAAGCGAGACAGCGCCGGCGGTCCTCATCTTGTCGTCAAGGATATTGAACACCTCAGTCCTGGTCCGTCTCTTCCAATGCAGCTCCCACCACTTGTACGTCTTGAACCTGGCGCCGATCTTGGTGGGCGGGTAGATGAATCCATCGGTGAAGGTGTTGGGGGAGAGGGTGCCCAGGTTGCCGGGCTGAAGCCCGCCCACATCGACGATGTGGTTCAGTCCCACTGTCCAGGCGATCAGCTCTCCTTCGCGGAAGACCGGGACCCAGTTGTAGTTGTCGGCGTTGTGAGGGGCTCCGTAGTAGGCGTCGTTGGTGGCGAAGACATCGCCTACCTCAATGGCGGGGTCTTCCTCGAAGTCCAGGTTGGCGATGGATTTGACGATGAAGGGAAAGGCCTGAATGTGACCGGCAAGGCCGTAGGAGGCGGCGACGCAGTCGCCTTCGGGTGTGGCCAGCATGAACAGCAGTTCGCCCTGCAGCATGGCCACGGGATTGGCCGAGATCAACTTGGCCGTCTCCCTGGCATTGATGCAGGCGGCCACCAGCCTGAGCTGGAACCTCATGAACTTGGCCGGATCATCCGTCACCAACTTGAGGTCCTTCAGGCCGTAGGCATATCCCGTGTCCTTGAACGATCTCTCCTTGTCAGCCACCGCCTGCTTCAGCGTTCTGCCCTGGTAGCAAATCCCCATGACGTTGCCTCCTTCTACGGCCCTAGAGAATCGCGCCTTCGTTCTTGAGTCTGACCATGTCATCCCAGGTGTAGCCCAGTTCCAGCAGTATCTCCTCGGTGTGCTGCCCCAGCTCAGGGGCGAGCGATCTGACCTGGGCCGGTGTGCGGCTGAACTTGACGGGGCTGTTGACAATCTTGAATCTAACGCCGGGCCGGTACTCCATCTCCCCGAAGAAGCCGTTCTCCCAGGCCTGGGGATCCTGGGCCACCTCCAGGGGGGTCTGGATCCGTCCCAGAACGAGATCGAATTCCTGTGCAGTGGACTCCCAGTCAGCCGCGTCCTTGCCGGCGATGACCTGGTCCAGGGCAGCTATGAGGGTCAGGTTCTGCTCTATCCGCTTGGTGTGGGAATCGAACCTGGGGTCCCTCTCCCATTCGGGCTTCCCGATGGCCCGGCAGAAGGCCGGCCAGTAGCGGTCGGTCTGGGGCATGACCAGCATGATCCATTTGCCGTCCCTGGCCTTGTAGCAGTTCCACAGGGCATTGGTGACGATCCGCCGGTCGGTCTGGCGGAGGTTCACCCCCTGGTGCAGGGCGGTGCCCACATCGAACATCAGCCCCCAGATGGCGAGGTGGTACAGATTGAGCTCGATCTTCTGGCCGATGCCGGTCCTCTCTCGGCAGAAGAGAGCCGCGGCGATGGCTCCGGCGATGGCCG
>VGOM01000063.1 GCA_016875915.1 Chloroflexota bacterium | reverse complement strand
CCCGCCGGGCCATGGCCGTCCTGAAGGCCTCGGCCACCTGCTCCACCATCTCTCCCTCTGAGAGACTGCGGTCGGGCTGATACCGGAACTGCCAGTACTGGCTCACCGAAAGCTGGCCCTCACTGTAGGTCAGTACGGAAGCCGGCGGCAGAATGTGAATCCGCTTGAACAGGGTCCGGTCGGCCCAGAACTCACCGAAGGCCAGATAGCTGACCAGGGCCTCGGTATTCAGTTCCCTCGTGAAGCTGGCCTGCTGCAGGATGGCCTTGGCCTCGGGGGCGAACAGCAGGGCCCCCTCATGAACCGCATAGTAGGTCCGGACTAGGCCGAACCTGTCGTTGGCCAGGATGACCTTCTTCTGCTTCAGGTCGCAGATGAGCAGCACGAAGGCCCCGTTCAGTTTCTCCAGGAAGGAGAGTTCCTGTTCCTCATAGAGATGGAGGCAGAACTCCGGATCGCTGTTCAGGGTGAAGCGGTGTTTGGGCTCCAGACGCCTCTTCTCTTCCTCATAGCCATAGACCCGGCCCTCCATGAAGAGGCAGAGGCTCCGGTCTTCATTGAAGACCGGCTGGGGCTGGGGATTGAAGATGCCCAGGTGCACCCTGGCGGCGTGGAAGGGAGGGTCAACGTACCTGTCCGTGCGGTACCACTCCTCGTGCTTGATGGCGCCGACCATGCGGTCGAGAAGCTGCTCATCGCGGCTATGGCTGGATACGTATCCCACTATTCCTGGCATCTGATCACCTCTGCCCCACGTGTGAAGACGACTGGGATCCGAACACTGCCCCGTCCTTCATTCTGCAGTCTACGACCGTCCGCTATCGTCGTTGTCTCAATCTCAAGCGGAGGGGTCACCAAGTCCTCACACCTCTGCCATGGCAACCACACCGCACGAACTCCCTCCAGGGAGCTGACATGGCGAGAACCGACCCTGGGACAGACCTGCACAGGCCGATGCCCGGTGCTCGGCGGGGAAGGGTGCCTGTGGAGGGACACGCCGCGGCGCGCCCAACCATCCGCGGGTCAGGCGCGGTCCGGATCATGCCGCGCCCGGTACTCCATGTACCGGCTGATGGCCCGGGCCGCCCGGTAGGCCGAGGGATAGAAGGCCACCCGGCTCTCGGCGCACATCTTCCGGGTGTCTATGAGCGCCTGCAGCCCGATGTCGCTCTCCACCGCCTGGACGATGACCGCCTTGGGCTTGCTCAGGCTGTTGAACGTTTGAAGCGTGCGGTACCTCATCTGGTTGATGTACTGCAGAATGACCTCGCTCTGCAGCGCCTCGATGTCCGGGGCGATCTGCCACAGCAGCATGTCCGCCTCCTCCCACCCATCCAGTATCTGCATCATGGCCGTCCAGTCCCGCGCGTAGTGCCCCGGGTCCACCGGGTTCCTCAGCATGGTGCCCGCGGTGGTCACCGACCGGCCCAGCTCCGCCCGCATTACCTCCGGAATCGCCGGCAGAATCAGTCCCCCCGCCTCGCACTCGTCCGAGGCCCGCACCCCGGCCCCACCACCCACCCCGAACAGCACCGCCCTCCGCGCCCGGGGCAGGGGGAAGAAGGCAAACGTGGTCATCAGGTCCGCCATCTCCTCGACATCCTCCACCCTGATCACCCCGCTCTGCTTCAGAGTGCTGTCCCAGACCGCATCGTCGCCGGCCATGGCCCCGGTGTGAGTGCTGGCCCCCCTCTTCCCTGCCTCAGTGCCGCCCTTCTTGATGATCATAGTCGGCTTCTTCGACGCCGCCTTGGCCAGCACCCTGGCCAGCCCCGTGCCGTCCCTGGTTCCCTCGATGTAGGCCCCGATGATCTCCGTCTCCGCATCGTCGGCCAGGTAGTCCAGCAGATCGATCTCGTCCAGGTCGCTGGCGTTGCCGTAGCTGACCACCTTGCTGAAACGCACCCCCCGCGCCGCGGCGGCCCGGACCAGCAGCAGGGTGTAGCTGCCGCTCTGCGAGATGAAGGCCACGTTCCCCGACTCCCTGGGGAAGTTCGGGCCGTAGGTCATGCCCATTCCGGGACGGTACACCCCCATGCAGTTGGGACCGATGATCCGCAGTCCGCTGCCGCGGGCGATGCTGACCAGCTCCGACTGCAGCGCGGCCCTGTCCGCCAGGCCGGTCTCGGCGTAGCCCGCAGTGTAGAGATGAAGACCCTTGACCCCCTTGGCCACGCAGTCCTGGACCAGTCCCGGCGTGGCGTCGGCGGGGATGATGCAGATGACGTAGTCCACCGGCCCGGGGATGTCGCGCACGCTGCGGTAGACCTTCAGACCACGGACCTCGTCGCCCTTGGTGTTGACCGGATAGACCTTGCCCGGGTAGCCCCAGTCAAGCAGCGTGTAGAGGAATATCAGCGTGTGGGCGTTGAAGGAGGTGGAGGGAGCGCCGGGGGCAGACACGGGACTGTCTGTGGCACCGACAACCGCAATGGACCGGGGATTGAAGATGAAGTCGAGTGACATGTACCGCCAACATGATTATACGCAGCCGCCGCGCACCACGGCAAACCGCTGCCGGCCCCGGCACGGCGCGGCCTCTAGCCCCTGTGCTTCTTGCGGTACACGTTCAGGCCGACCACCTCGGTCCGCCCCGGGACGGTGGCGTTGCCCTCGGTAGAGGCGATGATGATGGTCTTGCCCGAGGACGATGGGCCGAACTCCTTGCTGAGGTCCACGGTGATGGTCAGGGTATTGCCGTTCACGGTCATCTCAACGTTCTTCACAGTCAACCTCCGTAGAAGTGGGATTCACCGGACAGCATCCGGCAGCATTCCGGGCCGGGCCCGATCACGCCGGCTCCTGCCCCTACGCAGCAGGCAGTACCAGGCCCCGAGCAGCGCCCCCAGAGCCGCCAGGGTGACGGTCATCTCGCCCGGCGCACCGGGTGCCATCCCCGTTCCCCCACCGCAGACGCCCCCTCCCCCGCCGGCCACCTTGAAGCCACCCACCTTGGCCGCCGTGCCCCACCCGGTGGTCACCGAGACGTCCCTGGCCCCCGGCTCAGCACCAGTGTCGATGGAGATCTCGGCGGTGATCCCGGTGGCGCTGTTGACGGCGAAGCTCTTCACCACGATGCCCGGGCCGAAACTGACGGCGCTTGTCCCCTCGAAGTTGGTTCCCGAGATGGTCACCGTCAGCACCTGCCCCCGCTTGCCGCTGTCCGGGGCCATGTCCGCGATCGCCGGGCTCCTGCCGGTGGTGAAGCTCTTCTCCGCCCCATAGACGGTCTCCGCGCCGCTGGCCCTGGCCTTGCAGTAGTAGGTGGTCCCCGGGGCCAGGCCGCTCAGATCGAAGTAGAAGGTCCCTGTGCCCATCATGGCCTGGACGGTGGTCTCTTGAGAATACGACCCCGCACTGGTCCCCCAGACGAAGGAGACGGCTATGCTGCCGGCCGTCCCCAGGGAAGTCAGATTTCCGTTGAGCCGGGCCGAGTTGGTGGTCACGCTGCTGGCGTCAACGGTGGTCACCATGGGCAACGCGGCGGTGGTCAGACTGCGTTCCATGCCGTAGCTAGTGCCATCGCCTGCCGCCCTGGCCCTGTAGTAGTAGGCGGTGCCGCCGGTCAGGCCGCCCAGGTTGAAGGTAAAGGCCCCGGTGGCGTTCTTCACCTCCGGTGTGGTCTCATTGCCATACACTCCCGGTGACGTCCCCCACTGGAAGGAGACGCTGACGCTGGAGGCGCCGCCCAGAGAGCCCAGATTGCCGTTCAGGGTGGCTGAGATGCTGGTCACCCCGCTGGCGTCACTCGTGGCTACGGTCGGTGGTGCGCCGGTGGTCAGGCTCTTCTCCGCGCCGTAGCCGGTGCCGCTGCCTACCGCCCTGGCCCGGTAGTAGTAGGTCGTGCCGCTGGCCAGGCTGCTCACGGTGAACTGGAAGGTCCCCACGGAGCTCTTCACCTCCGCCGTGGTCTCGAATCCGTAGACCCCCGGCGAGGTGCCCAGCTGGAACGACACGCTGACACTGGAGGCCGTGCCCAGCGAGGTCAGATTGCCGCTCAGGACGGCCGAGGTGCCTGTGATGCTGCTGGCATTGCCGGTGGTCACTGCCGGCGGTGTGGCAGTGGTGAAGCTCTTCTCCGCCCCGTAGCTGGTACCGTCACCCACCGCCTTGGCCCGGTAGTAGTAGGTGGTGCCACCGGCCAGACTGCTCAGGGTGTGTTGATACGCCCCGGTGGAGTTCCTCACCTGGGCTGTCGTCTCGTAGCCGTAGACTCCCGGCAGGGTGCCCATCTCGAAGGACACACTGACGCTGGTATCGGTGCCCAGCGCGGTCAGATTGCCGTTGAGCTGGGCCGAATCAAGGCCGACATTGCTGGCATCGCCAGTGGTCACCGTCGGCGGCGTGGTGGTCGGCGTGGCCGTGGTGAAGGCAACGTCATTGCCGTAGACGGTGCTGTCACCCACCGCCCTGGCCCGGAAGTGGTAGGTGGTCTGCGGGCTCAGTCCGCTCAGCGCGAAGCTGAAGCCCCCGGTGCCGGTCTTGCTCTGCGGCGTGGTGGTATTGCCGTAGCTTGTGGTCAGCCCCCACTGGAAGGACACCTGCACCGGTGATATCGAGCCAAGCC
>VGOM01000062.1 GCA_016875915.1 Chloroflexota bacterium | reverse complement strand
TGCCGCCGTACTCCCTGCGCCAGCGATAGTAGGTCTGCTCCGTGACGCCCAGCTTGCGGCTGGCTTCACCGACTGTTGCACCACGGCTGAGCATGACCTCGGCCTCTCGAAGCTTGTTGATGATCTGCTCGGGTTTGAATGCCTTTCTGACCATTTCCTGCCCCCTTCTTGCTAGATTTCCAGTCTAACATTGGCACTGGCTCCGTTTTTGGGGGGCAGGTCAGCACTGCGGCTCCGCCCCCCTCTTCCATCCTGAGCGGCAGGGTCCCGGGCTGGCCTACTCCACTTCGTACGTGAAAACGATGCAGGTGGCCCAGTTCGCGCCCTTGAAGCCCTCGCCATCTCCCCAGGCGCTCTCATCCTGGATGACCCCATCCTGGGAATCCAGCTCCACCACCTCCGCATGGGCTGCGATGTAGACAGTGTCACCCTCATCAATGGGACCAAGCGCTATGACGAAGCTGTCACTGGTAACCCGATCCGCAGGTGCGTACTCGGCCGAGTACTCGAACTTCCCCGGAATGGGATTGCCCTTCTTGGTCTGAGGGATATCCTCAATGGTCTTGCCCACATGGACATGGGTCTCAGCCAGCGTCCAGTTCTCGCTGACCACAACGAACTCCACCGTCAGGTTGCCGCTGACGCTGTCATAGGAGACGTTCACATCGCCCACGTCCGCGTCCCTACCGGCGTAGAGCTCGGCGGTCTCCGCGCCGCCATCAGCGCCTGATACCATGGGGACGGCCACGGCCAGCGCCACGATTAGACCTATTGCCGCAAGAAACAGTGCCTTCTTCATCGACCTCATCCTTCTCCTTGGGATTTCTCGAACTTCGGTTGACTCTGGTTTCTGCATGGGACTTGTTCACTCTCTGCCTGGATCTCACCCTCTTTCTGACACAAAGGAGAACAGCCTTTTCGGGGAGGGGTCTTCCGCTCATCATCCGCTGATCGGCGGCTTGATGGCGGACAACTTCCGGGCGTGTTCCCTATTGCGCCGAAGTACCTTGCTCGGGCCTTGGAAGGCCCCTACTACTATTGTCGGTTCTGCCCCGGGGATGCACCTTGAATGCGCCTCACAGTCCGCTCACAGCCCCGGTTCGAGGAATCACAGGATCGCCAGGCAGCAGGGCGCCGGCCCGCCTTCCCTCTCCTGACCGGGTTTGACACTGCGCGAGACCCGGCCATATGATTCATCCAGACGCAGCGTCAATCGGGTGCCTCGCCAACCGCGCCATCAACCGCCGGGCGGGGTACATTCGACCAGCATGGAGCAACATGTCTCAGGATGAGGGCGCCGTCAAGAAATCGGCCCTGACCCGCAAGCGCGAGGCCAGGGAAGCCAGGCGCCGCCGAAAGGTCCGGCTCATAGCCACAGGCGTTGCCATGGCGGTCCTCATCGTTGTGGCCGCGGTGGCCGTCACTGTGTACTTCGCCCTCCGCGACGATGGCGCCGCCGAAGGCCCCCAGGTCACCGAACTGGTTGTCGAGGACCTGGTCGTCGGCGAGGGGGCCGAAGCCGTGGCCGGCAAGCTGCTCACCGTGAACTACACCGGCTGGCTGGAGGATGGAACGGAGTTCGACTCCTCCATTGGGGGCCAACCCTTCCAGTTCACCCTGGGTGCGGGCCGGGTCATCAAGGGCTGGGACGACGGCCTGGTGGGCATGAAGGTCGGTGGCCAGCGCGAGCTGATCATTCCGCCGCACCTGGCCTACGGCGAGACCGGCCAGGGCAGCATCCCGCCGAACGCCACCCTCACCTTCGAGGTGGAACTGCTGGCGGTGGAGTAGGACCAGTGATCAGACGCATCCTCGCTGTCGCTCTCTTCGCCGTCTTGGCGGCGGTCCTAGGGGCGGGCTGCACCGATACCCCAGAGCAGAGCATCACGGACATCTTCAGGGACTACTACGCGGCCTACAACGCCCGGGACTGGGACGCCTGCCTGGGTCACATCGATGATGCCACCAACTTGGGCGCCGGGGCCATACGCTCGGCCCTCCAGCAATCCATGGCAGCAACGGGGGCAGTGACCCTGGAGAGCGTGGACAACATCCAGGTCAGCGGTTCATCTGCCACCGCCGAGGTCACGCTTACGTGGGCCGGCAGCGCCGGTAGCGAGACCCTGGAGCGGGCTCTGGTTAAGAAGAGCAGCGCCTGGAAGATCTCCTATCCCTGGGACTAGGCGGCAGCGCAAGAACCGGAACGTCTGCCAAGAGGGAGGAATGATGAACTGGTGGATCTGCAGTGAGTGTGACTACGTGTTCGAGGTCAAGAAGCCGCCCGAGACCTGCCCCTCCTGCCGCAAGAAGTGCGTCTTCAGTGACGTCACCTGCTATGTCCCGGAGTGCGGCGGCCCCGGCAACCTGGACATGAAACTGGTCGCCACCAAGGCCAAAGCGGCCCGGAAGCGAGTCAACTGATCAAAGCATCTTCACACTGGCCAGCAGCCGTCCAGCGCAGCGCCCCCAGGCTTCCCGGTCCGTGAAGCCATTCGATGAGGCAGGCCGCCCCTTCGGCGGCCCGGTTCAGCTGTGCACCATCCCGCGCCAGAGCCTGCCCCGATTGCTCCAGACGTGGCCTCGATTATGCCACACCCGGCTGATCCGGACGGGCCCTTTCTCCATGATTGTGCCCAGAATGGAGTACCTCTTCTCGTACACCCGCACGGGCACTCGAATCCCCTTGAATCTCTCCTTGAAGAAGGCCAGGCTCTCCGTGGGCGTGTATCCCAGGTTGGCGAACCTGAAACCGGAGTTGCAGGCATCCTCGATGGCTGCCTTGTAGCACAGCCGGTTGGCGCTGTTGGTGTCCTTCTCGTGACTTCCCACCCGCACCAGATAGCACGTCGAGGGCGTGTAGTGACAGAGCAGGGTCACCACGGGCTTTCCGTCAAGCAGCGCAACGAACAGCTTGGACTTCTCCCGGAACACCTCCATCTCCAGCATCATTTCCTGCCTCGACGGAGGTCTGACTCCGTGCCGCCTCACGTTCTCGGACAGCATGACCACGAAATCCTCGGCATGCCTGAACTCCCGGTCATCGACAACCACTACCCCGCTTCTGGCCGCCTTGTAGATCTCCTGCTTGAGCTTTCTGGACCATCCCTTCCACACCTTCTCTTCGAAGGGCTGGCACAGCGGCAGCACGAAGCAGCAGGGCAGCCGGGCTCCCCTGTCGTATGTGAAACCGAATCCGTTGTTGACCAGGCCCGGTGTGGGCTCCTCACTCGGATCGTCCGCCGCCAGCGGGGCCTCTGCCAGTTTGAAGGACGAGCACCGCCGCGAGTAGTGGGCCTCCACATGTTGCAGCAGACTCGAAGTGGCCTCGTCCCGCTCGGCGTCACTGAGACCCCTCTTCAGCAGGAACCCCTGCGCCCCTCCCCCGGCCCTGCCGGCATCAAGGGTGCAGTACAGGCGATGGTCCTCTTTGACCATGGGAAGTATGCCCGCCAGCCGGGACGGCGCGGTCTCAGCCAGCAGCGGGATGAACCGCAGCCCGGCCGCTTCATGGACGTATTTCCAGTCGAAGTAAAGGCAGAAGCCACCGCCTTCGCCATCAACGAAGGCGTCCCATGCCGGCCTGTCCTCCAGGGTCGCTTCCCGGACTCTCATATCTCCGTCGCTCCGTTTCCGACAGTCGCCAGTAGTTGTACCATTGTCCATGGGGTTGCCGCTAGCCCCCCAACCGTGGCAGCGGCGGCGCCCCTATCTCTGTGATGACATCGTGATTGCCATAGCTGCCTTTGAGACCGAGGCGGTAGAGACAGGGCGTAGACTGCGGAGCAGAAACGACTGTCGGGTGATCTTCAAATGGCTGGCCCAATGGCTGGCGTTGCAGAGGTGATCAGGTGCCAGGAATAGTGGGATACGTATCCAGCGATAGCCGCGATGAGCTGCTTCTGGACCGCATGGTCGGCGCCATCAAGCACGAGGAGTGGTACCGCACCGACAGGTATGTTGCCCCTCCTTTCCACGTGGCCAGGGTGCACCTGGGCATCTTCAATCCCCAGCCCCAGCCGGTCTTCAATGAGGACCGGAGCCTCTGCCTCTTCATGGAGGGCCGGGTCTACGGCTATGAGGAAGAGAAGAGGCGACTGGAAGCCAGACACCGCTTCACCCTGAACAACGACCCGGAGTTCTGCCTCCACCTCTACGAAGAGCAGGGACTCTCCTTCCTGGAGAAACTGAATGGGGCTTTCGTGCTGCTCATCTGCGACCTGAAGCAGAAGAAGGCCATCCTGGCCAACGACAGGTTCGGCCTGGTCCGGGCCTACTATGCGGTTCATGAGGGGGCCCTGCTGTTCGCCCCGGAGGCCAAGGCCATCCTCCAGCAGGCCGGCTTCAAGAGGGAGCTCAATACCGAGGCCCTGGTGAGCTATCTGGCCTTCGGTGAGTTCTGGGCCGACCGGACCCTGTTCAAGCGGATTCACATCCTGCCGCCGGCTTCGGTATTGACCTACGCCGAGGGACAGCTTTCGGTGAGCCAGTACTGGCAGTTCCGGTATCAGCCCGACCGCAGTCTCTCAGAGGGAGAGATGGTGGAGCAGGTGGCCGAGGCCTTCAGGACGGCCATGGCCCGGCGGGTGAAAGAGCCCCT
>VGOM01000061.1 GCA_016875915.1 Chloroflexota bacterium | reverse complement strand
TTGCTGATGGCGCCGGTGAGCTTCCGCAGCGCCTGAGACATCAACCTGGCCTGCAGGCCGACCTGAGCGTCACCCATGTCCCCCTCGATCTCTGCTCGGGGCACCAGCGCCGCCACGGTGTCGATGACCACCACGTCGATGGCCCCGCTCCTGACCAGAGACTCGGTAATCTCCAGTGCCTGTTCGGCGGTATCAGGCTGGGAGATCAGCAGGTCCTCTACCCTGACGCCGCAGCGGGCGGCATACGTGGGGTCAAAGGTGTGCTCCACATCGATGTAGGCCGCCGCGCCACCGCCTATCTGGGCCTGGGAGACGATGTGATAGGCCAGGGTGGACTTCCCGGAGGATTCGGGGCCGAATATCTCGGTTATCCTTCCCCGGGGGATGCCCCCCGCTCCCAGAGCCAGATCCAGGGACAACGAGCCCGTGGGTATCACCTCGACGGTGAGCTTGGCAGCACCCTCACCCAGCCTCATCACCGATCCCTTGCCGAACTGCCTCTCGATCTGCTCGATTGCCAGGTCCAGTGCCTTCGATTTCTCAGTTTCCATCAATCGCTCTCCGTTCTCTCAGATTCGGGCCATGATAGCATAGTCCCCGTTCACAGGACAAGGACCGGGAAGATAGATCGGATGAAGGTCCTCAGCACGCGTGCCCGTCCAGCTGCGACGCGACAGGGGTACGGTGCAGCGGTTGCTTGCTAGCCTTCCGCCGGATCATGCTAGAATCTGAATACCATGTCCACGAATCCCCTGGTGGCGCAGCATACGGACAGCGAGGCCATCCTACATCTGAGGGAGGCCATCAACAGCGGGGCGAACTGGTACGTGGCGCTGCTGGAGGCCATCGGCCTGTGGTGCAGCGCCGCGGAGAGCTGGAACGGACGCCACTACAGCTACCTCATAGCCGGCCAGGCCTTCGACTGGCTGTCCCTGGCGGAGCGCCTCTGCGTGGAGGTCGATGGTCTGATACCGGAAGACGAGAAGATGAACCTTCTCTTCTGGGCGTCGCCTCCCGTGGAGCTGTCGCAGAAGGAGTTCCACCACCTCATCGGCGAGGTGAAGTACCGGGCCTATCTGAACTACCTCTACGGAATAGTCGTCGAGGAGGCACTGCTCGCTGCGGTGGAGGAAGAGGTCTCCAAAGAGCGGGGCTGCTTCGCGGTGTGCGATCACGAGGAGGCTGAAGCAGAGGCCTATCGGCGCATCTATGGCGCCGACCTGCAAACGCTGCTCAGGAGCTTCCAGGAAGCGACAGGCCAAGCTGAGGGCAGCCATCTGACCCTCAACCAGTACAACGAGTTCACCTACTGGCTGTTTGGGTACCGCGTCTCCCTGAGTGAGAAGGCCAGGGTTGCCAGCGACACCAAGAAGGCGCTGGATTGGCTCCGCGGGCAGTGGGCTGCTGCCGCCGCAAAGAAGGGGAACCCCGTGGCCTCGGCTCGCTACCTTCCTCGGGCGTGAGGCGGCGATCACTCCGGGCTGGACTTGCTCAGTCGGGCCAGGCTGGCCAGCAGCTTCTTCCTCCCCAAACCGGCAAACATCACTTCAAGCTCCGAGTCATCGCCTGTCGATCGGGAGGCGACCACCACGCCCTGGCCGAACTTGGGATGCTCCACGTGATCACCGGCCTGGAACTCCACCGCTGCTGCGACGACAGGCGAGCCGGGTTCAGCTTCCTCCCCGTAGACGGTGGCGGATCGTGTCAGTTTCCTGGGGATGTCGCCCAGGAACCGCGATGGAGGGTTGGCCGTGACCCCTCCCATGAAGGTGCGTCTCACGGCGCGGAGGAGATACAGTCGCTTCTTGGCCCTTGTCATGCCGACATAGCAGAGGCGGCGCTCCTCCTCCATCTGTTCCCTGTCCTCAAAACACCGGAAGTGGGGCAGCAGACCCTCTTCCATCCCCGCGATGAACACCACCGGGAACTCCAGCCCTTTGGCCTGATGCAGGGTGATCAGTGTCGTCCTGCCCGTCTTCTCGTCAAGCTCATCGGTGTCCGAGAAGAGGCTGACCCCTTCAAGGAAGGCGGTCAAGCCCTGCTGGGGGTCCAGGTGCTGATAGGACGCGGCGATTCCCCTCAGCTCCAGCACGTTCTGCCACCGCTCCTCGCCGTCGGCGGACTCAATGATGTATGCCTGATATCCCGTCATTTCGAGCACGGAGTCCAGCAACCGGGCCACATCGACTTCAGCGCTTCGCGCCGAGAGATCCCGCACCAGTGACGCCAGACGGCCCAAGGCCGCCGCGGCATGGGTGCCGAAGGGATTGGCCGGACCGTCCTCGCAGAGCCTCTGGAGGCCGGCATACAAGGGAATCCCCACCTGTCCCGTCCACGACCTGAACTCATCGAGGGTGCGCTGCCCTATGCCCCGGAGAGGAGTGTTGACTATCCTCAGCAGGCTGACGTCGTCATAGGGATTGTAGAGGAATCTGAGATAGGCGATGAGGTCCCTGATCTCCCGCCTCTCGTAGAACCGCACCCCGCCAATGACCTGGTAGGGCATGCCACGGCGGATGAAGGCCTCCTCCAGCGCCCGCGACTGGGCATTGGTGCGGTACATCACGGCGCAGTCCTCCGGACTCACGTCACCGCCAGCCAAGAGCCTGGCCACCTCCCGGACCACGAAACGCGCCTCGTCGGATTCGCTTTCGGCCTCCAGCACGACCACGGGCAGGCCCCTCTCGTTCTCAGTCCACAGCTCAGTTTCCTTGCGGTCCTCGTTGACCGACACCACGCTGTGAGCGGCCTCCAGGATGGTCTGCGTGGAGCGGTAGTTCTGGTCGAGGCAGATCACCTGTGCCTCAGGGTAATCCCTCTCGAAATCGAGTATGTTCCGTAAGTCTGCCTGTCTCCAGGAGTAGATGGACTGATCGGGGTCGCCCACGACGCAGATGTTCGACTGCCCGGCGGCGAGCTGCCTTGCCAGGGCGTACTGCGTGGGGTTGGTGTCCTGGAACTCGTCAACCAGAACATGGTCATACCCGGCCTGGTACCGGGCCAGGATCTGGGGCTGGGACTGAAAGAGATGATGGGTCTTCATCAGCAGGTCATCGAAGTCCACCGCCTGGTTCTGAGCCAGGAGCATCTCGTAGCGCAGGTACACCCTGCCCACCACCTCCTCAAAGTAGCTCTGGGAAGACTGGACATACTCGTCGGCGGTGAGCAAACGGCTCTTGGCGGCACCGATGGCCGTGAGCAGCGCCCGGGGGTTGTAGGCCCTCGGATCCAACCCAAGGTCCTGCAGACCCCGTTTCACCAGACCAATCTGGTCGCCGTCGTCGTAGATGGAGTACCTGCGATGGAGCCCAACGGCCGCGCCGTCCCGGCGCAGGATGCCAGCGCAGAGTGCGTGGAAGGTGCCCAGGGACAGCTCCCCCGCCTGCCGGCCGAGGAGGTGGCCCAGCCTCTCGGCCATCTCCCGCGCCGCCTTGTTGGTGAAGGTCACCGCCACGATGGAATGCGGGCTGATCCCGCAGGAGGCGACAAGATGGGCGATCCGGTGGACGATCACCCTAGTCTTGCCACTGCCCGGGCCGGCATGAACAAGGACGGGCCCCCGGACAGCCTCAACGGCCTTCCGCTGCGCGGGATTGAGCCCAGCTAGCGCGTCCAAGCTGACTGTGCGGGCAGGGAGGATGTGGAGGTCACTATCTGGCCTGTGAAAGGTGCAAGAGCGGCAGCTGCGTCGGCAGTGGCAAGGCGACAGGAACTCAGGCCATGCCGATCATTCGGTCCACGGCCCTCCTGGCTCTGAGTCTGGTGTCCTCCGCCACCTTCACCTCGGGGGCCATCTCTTGCAGAGACCAGAGGATGTTCTCCAGACCGATCAGCTTCATATTGGGGCAGACAGCCTGCTCGGTCAGGGGAATGAATGTCTTGCCCGGGTTCTCCTTTCTCAGTCTGTGCAGTATCCCGATCTCGGTGCCCACCACCAGCTCGCTGGCATGGCTAGCGCTGGCGTGGCGGATCATCCCGCCGGTGCTGAGGACGAAGTCCGCCAGAGCAACCACGTCCGGCCGGCACTCGGGATGAACCATGACCTCGGCCTGGGGATGGACCGCCCTGATCCGCTGAACGTCTGCCGCCTGTATGCGGACGTGCGTGGGGCAGTAGCCCGGCCAGAGGATCATCCTCCTACCGGTCTGCGTGGATATGTGGTGACCCAGGTACTGGTCGGGCACGAAGATGATCTCCTCCGCCTCCAGCTTCTCCACTAGCTCCACCCCGTTTGCCGAGGTGCAGCAGACGTCCGACTCGGCCTTGACCTCGGCCGTCGTGTTGACATAACAAACCACCATGGCTTCGGGGTGTTCCTTCCTCAGCCGGCGGACGTCCTCCGCGTTGACCATGTTGGCCATGGGGCAGCCCGCCTCCTTGACCGGCAGCAGCACCGTCTTGTCTGGGCAGAGGATGGATGCCGTCTCGGCCATGAAATGGACCCCGCAGAAGACGATGACAGCGGCTTCCGTCCGGGCCGCCTTCTGGCTCAGCTCCAGGGAGTCACCGACGAAATCGGCGATATCCTGGACCTCTGCCAGCTGGTAGTTGTGAGCCAGTATGATGGCTTTCCGCTCCCTGCGGAGCCCGTGGATCCTGTCGGCCAGCGCGGAGCGG
>VGOM01000060.1 GCA_016875915.1 Chloroflexota bacterium | reverse complement strand
GTCTGTCCTGAATCAGCTTGGCCGCCAGCGCCTTGCCTTCAGAGGACGAGAAATCGGCTGCCATCTCGCTGCCGAGGAACCTGGCCGCCATGTCCCGGATGACCGTGCTGGTGACATAGGCCTCCTCCGATCCCTGTGCCCAGCCGAGCCACTCAAGGACGGGTATGCACACCTTATGGAGATGCTGGATGGGCATCCTCACCTCCGTGGCATACAGCAGGCCGTTCAGCGGGTAGGTCCGCGGACCATACTGGTCGGGCTGCTGGGCCTTGTGGATCAGATCGCCGATCTTCTCTCTCGCCCCCCTCCCGACCTGGTCCGCCGCCTTCTCTATGCCCTGGGCCAGCAGATCACCGAATCCCTCCCTGTAGGCTATCGCGTGCAGAAGGGCTTCGGCGTATTCCAGACTGCCTACCCTGGAAAGGGGCAAACCCGTCTCCGCCTCCGTGAGGATTCCCTCGCGGTGGCACCTGGACAGCCAACTCATGATCGCATGGACCGCCATAGTGTCGATGCCGTAGTTGTCGCACAGCTTGCTGACGGTGAAGGGCACATCCTCCCCATGGCCTTGGCCATAGAACTGCTGGGCCCTGATCTGGTACAGAAGGGCTGCTTGACAGAAGAATTTGCCTTTGGAGCCGTCGGATGCCTTCCAGGCCAGGCGTCCGCAGACCCCGGGGCATCCCCAGCAGTGGTCCCGCCTGGTCTTGCCCGGCGCTGTGGGGAACAGTTGATCGCTCCACCGCCCCCGCAGTTGGCTGTAGTGCCGGATCAGTTCACGGAGCCGCTCGGGGTGGGCCGAAGCGGGCCTGACGTCGCCCTTGACGACCGCTATGGCCTTGAGGTTCTTCGATCCCATCACGGCGCCAAAACCGCTGCTGCCGCTGGCGTCCTGATCCGCCAAGAGGCTGGCCATGATCGCCCGGCTCTCGCCGGCTTGGCCGCAGGCCACCACGCTGACCGATGCCCCCAGTTGCGACCTCAGGAGCTCCCGTGTCTCAATGGCCCCCCTGCCCCACAGATGGCCCGCATCCCTCAGCTCGGCCCGATCCTCAGCCACGAGACAGTAGACCGGCCTCTCCGCTCTGCCCTGGATGACGACCCCGTCGTACCCGGTGAACTTCAGGGCCACCCCCCATGTTCCCCCCAGATTGCTGTAGCAGAAATGCTCGGGCGCGGTGGCCGGCGACTTTCCGCATACCTGCCAGCGGGAGCTGGCGAAGCCGGCGAAGCCGACCAGCGGCCCGGTGAGGAAGGTCAGTTTGTTCTGGGGGTCAAGAGCAGCAGCGTCCGGGGGCACCTCGTCCCAGTGGATCCTGGTCGCCATGCCCCGTCCCCCAACGAAGCCACTGTAGTCGGCCGTGGGGACGGTGGAGGTGTGTTTCGAGGAGAGGTCCACCCTCAGGATTCTGCCTGCGTATCCGTGGGAATGGGACATACTTCGCTACTCGGCGGGCCTCTCCAGCGACCCCCGGGGCGCGGGTGCTCGCCCCGATGAACGAGGCTTTACTCCATGGACCTCAGTTCTCTGCGGAGCACCTTGCCGATCAGGTTCTTGGGCAGGGCTTCCACGAACCTCACCTGCCTGGGCGACTTGAACCTCTTCAGTCTGGCGGTGCACCAGTCGATGATCTCATCCTGGGAGCACGTCTCCCCGGGTTTGAGGACTACGAAAGCCTTGATATCCTCCCCGTACACCGCGTCCCCGACACCCACGGCGGCCGCCTCGCACACCTTTGGGTGAGCGCAGATCACTTCGTCGATCTCCCGGGGATGGATGTTCTCCCCCGCCTTTATGATCAGGTCCTTCTTGCGGTCGGTGATGAAGAAGTACCCGTCCGCATCGACATAGCCGATGTCCCCTGTGTGCAGCCAGCCGTTGGTCAGAACCTCGGCTGTCTCTTGGGGCTTCTTCCAGTACCCCTTCATCATGGACGGCGTGCGGATGAGGATCTCTCCCTCCTGACCAACCGCAAGGTCGCTGCCGGCACTGTCGACGATCCTCATGTCCACGCCCTTCATGGGCTTGCCTATGGAGCCCACCTTGACCGGGCCTCGGATGGGATTGGTGCAGCTCAGGGCAGCGGTCTCCGTCATCCCCCAGCCTTCGATGATCTCAGCCCCGAACCTGTCCTTGAAGGCCTTCCAGGTCTCCAGTGCCAAGGGCGCGGAGCCCGATTGCCACCACCACATGGAGCTGAGATCGTACTGCTCTGGATGGGGGTAGAGGAGCACGTACACGTACATGGTCGGCACCCCCACGAAGATGTTGCCTCTGTGCCTTGCCATAGCCTCAAAGATCCTCTCGATTTCAAAGGTGGGCAGCACCACGGCCTTGCCCCCGCCCTTGAGGCCGTCGGTCACCATGCTCCCCAGGCCGTACATGTGGCACAACGGCAGAACGAAGACGGTCACCTGCTTTTCAGGCCAGCTCAGTGTGTCCAGAACCGTCCGGGCACAGGAGTACAGACCATGGTGGGAGTGCATCACTCCCTTCGGCTTCCCCGTGGTTCCTGCCGTGTAGACCAGGGTGGCCAGTTCATCGTCGTCGGTGTCCACGGTCTCCAGGTGATCGGATCCCGCCTCCAGGACCTCGCTGTAGGCGCATGTTCCAGCCGTCACCCGTTCGCCCGTCAGGATGACATTCTTCACGGACGGTGCCCTGGCCCTGGCAGCTTCAATCTTGGGAAGTAGTTCAGGGCTGCTGATCACGGTCTCCGTTCCGGAGTCTTCGTAGATGTGGCTGGTCTCCGCCTCGCCGACCAGATAGTTCACCGGCACGACTACGGCGCCAATCTTCCATACGGCCTGGAAGCTCTGAAAGACCTCCGGGCAGTTGGGCATGTTGATGGCCACCCTGTCTCCCCTCTTGACACCGAGCTGCCGCAGGCCATTGCCCAGCTTCCGGGCGGCCCGGTTCATGGCCACGTTGGTCCACTGCTGTTCCTGGAACACCAGGCTGACGTGCTCTCCGTGGCGCCGGATCTCGTTGTCGGCCAGATCCGCCAGGTTCATGGCTGCCTCACCTCAACAAACCGTGTCCGGGGCAGAAACGTCTCAGGTAGTCCGGCAGGACGCGCTCCACCTCGTCCACGGTGTAGTCACCGCCATCAAGGTACTCACGAGCCTGGCCCACTATGGCGGGCAAGTTCGCCAGGCGCATGTATCGCTTGAACCTGTCCTCCCGGTGCACACCGACCGACTCAGCCAGCAGGCTGACGAAGCTGCGCACCTCGAATGGATACCCGGGCTCCAGCGGGGCGAAGCTCTCATGACAGCCGGCGCACATCGTGGCCAGCACTTCGGCCCCGGCAGCCTCGGCCTCGTTCATGGGTGCCCGACGCACGGGCTCACTTATGTCGGGGCGGACGGAGTTGGTGTAGCCCCCGCAGCACAGGGCGTCCGCTCCGTGATGGGCCATTTCCACCAGCTTGATGCCCGGCACAGCCTGCAGCAGCCGTCGGGGAGCGTCAACCGCGCCGAGCCGCGCCGAATGGCAGCTGTCGTGAACGGCGACGCGCCTGTCCACCGTCTTTGTGAAGGGGATCTTGTCCACATTCTCCAGCAAGAACTGGGGCAGTTCGTATGGCTGGAAGGAAACAGCCGCGAAACGGGGCAGCGTTCCCAGGCACATGACGTAGCAGCCGCTGCAGAAGAACACCGCCTTCTTGGGACGGAAGGTGGCGATGGCGGCCACCAACTCCTGCCCCAGCCTCTGAGCGGCGTAGAGATCACCCCAGAGGGTGGCGGCCATTCCGCAGCACAGGTCGCCGCCGGCCAGGGCGGCGAACCCTATCCCCATGCGGTCCAGGATGTCCATTGTCTCCAACAGGGCGTGGGGCAGGCCCAGTGGGGCGCACCCGGTGAAGAAGACCACGTCCGCAGGCTGCGGGTCCCCCGGCGGCCTCATCATCCACCGGGTCTCCGCTGGTTTCATCTGCAGAGCGGAAAGGAACCTGCCGGAGTTGTACCGGTGACCGGGCAGGTGCTGGTAGGTTAGCGCCGGCAGCGGCATTCCTGCCTCAATCAGTCTGGCCGCTGCCGGTATGAAGCCCAGGTAGTAGGGCAGCAGCCCCTCCGGGCAGGCCTTGGCGCACAGACCGCAGCCCCGATTGCAGCTGAAGACGACTTCATACGCTTCGTCGCTGGCTTCGCCCCCCTTGAGGAGATCGGTGACCTTGGTGATGGCCGCCTTTGGGCCTGCCTTCGCCGCCCTGGTCTGTGGAAAGACGGGGCAGGCCTCAAGGCAGAGCCCGCAGTTTGTGCATCTGTCGGCGAACTGCCGCCCCTTGTGCTGGAAGTAGCCCGATAGATCGCTGTACTTCGCCGACATGCCAAGTCCTCCCGCTCGGCACCAGCCGCAGGCCGGTGGCCGGGCCGTCTTCCCCACATTGGATGGACCGCCAGCGCGGGTCTTGCCGCCGGGGTCCCGGCTCAGCGCCAGGCGGGCCGGCCCTCAGCCGCTGTCATTCTACCTATGGCGGATCGGTTCTGCAATCGCCACTATGCGGACCCCGGCTCCTGCTGACTGCCTCTTCCGCCCCGGCCGTCCTCCATCATAGGCATATCTGCCTACTGCCACGGGGCATTCCCCGGGTAGATTCTACCCTGGACATGATCTGTCATTGGCGACTTTTCGGCAGGCTGCGACAGGTATGGCGGCGGAAGTCGAATGGCCCCGCCCGGTGCTACTCTTGTAGTGGAAATGAAAAAGGCCCACCGCCTGGAGAAGGAGGAACCAAAATGGAATGGGAGATCGTAACGGCAATGGCACTGGCAGCCCCAATCATCCTTCTACCGGTGGCCTTGG
>VGOM01000059.1 GCA_016875915.1 Chloroflexota bacterium | reverse complement strand
GGAGACCGTGGCCAGGCAGCTCCAGGATACGGCGCCTGTCCACCGTACCACGGCGAGGGCGGGCATGGACTCGGCACTCTCCATGTCACAGATGCCCCGGGAAGCCCAGGACCATCTGGGCCGCAGCGGGAGGCAACTGCTGGACCTGGTGGTCCAATACGTCACCAGGCCGGCGAAGAGAGCGGCGACCATCCAGCGTGCCCGGGAGATCGGCCAGGAACACGGCACCATTCTGGCCGCTCAGGGATTCACGCTGGTCGATTCACTGGAGGCGTTCGTCAACCACCGCACCCTCCTGGTCGAGGCGGCGGCGCGCTCCGGCAGGAGCGGCCAGGTGCCGGGGAGACGCGCCGTGGCCGCGGTGGCGCTGGTGACACGGGTGCTGGACGAGGCGCTGGTTTCCCTCGTTGCCGCCCACCAGGGCTACCGGCCGGCGGGACCGAATGCCGGCACGGGACATCGCTCCCCAGCCAACTTGGAATGACGGCGGCGCGCTGCCGCCACAGGGAAGAATATGAGCAAGGAGGTTTCGATGCGCCGACGCAGTCCACAGGCCAATGGAGGTTCGAAAGGAGCGAAAAGGAGACGGAGGCTCACTGGCGCCGTTGGCGCCGTCGTGGCTCTGTTCCTGATCGTGCTGACCATTCCTGCGGTCTTCATGGCCTGCTCTTCATCCTCGGCGGTCAAGGTGACCGATCTGCTGGACCGCTCCGTCGAGGTTGACGGGACGCCTCTCCGCGTTGTCGCCCTGCACCCCACGGCCACGGAGACGCTCTACGCCGCGGGCGGCACCGCCGTAGGCCGGGACAGGGCCTCCAAGCACCCCGCTGAGGTGATGGACCTGCCCGACGTGGGCAGCTCCTACAGTCCCAGCATGGAGACGCTGGTGGGGCTGCAGCCCGACCTGGTCGTCATCGAGGCCCTGACCCAGGAGGGCCTGGTGGACCAGATCGAGCAGCTGGGCATACCTGTGGTGGCGGTGAGAGCCACCTCCCTGGAGGACATCTTCCAGAGCCTGACTCTGCTGGGCCAGATCATGGATACCGAGGGCACCGCCGAGCAGGCCATTGACGACATCCAGGGCAGGATCGACGCCGCCAGGGCGGATGCCCCCGAGGGCAAAGGCGTCCTGGTCTTCATCGCCGACGCCGAACAGAAGGTCTATGCCGCCAGGGCGGACTCTTACCCCGGTCTGGTGGCCTCACTGCTGGGACTGAACAACCTGGCCGCCGATCTGGAGGGCCCGGCGCCCTATCCCGGCTTCGCCCTGTTCTCGCCCGAGCTGGCCGCCCAGAGCAATCCCGGCCCGGATGTGGTTCTGACCATCACGCCTGCACCACTGCCCGCTCCCCGGCTGTCCACAGTGCTGTCGATGGTCCCCGGATTCAAGACCATGCCCGCCATCAAGGAAGGGCGCGTCGTGGAGCTCGATCCGGCCTTGTTCCTCCAGAACCAGGGGCCAAGGATCGCCGACGCCGTTGAGGCCCTGCTGGACATCATGGATAGCTATCAGTAGGGGCATTCCTTGAGACTGATCGCCCTTGTGCTCGCCGGGCTCCTTCTGGTGCTCATCGCCGGCGCCCTAGTGGGGCTGGCCTTGGGCCCGGTGAAGCTGGACGTGCACCAGGTACTGAAGGCCATCTTCTCCGGCGAGGACCCCATGGCCCATGCCGTGGTCTGGGACCTGCGCCTGCCCCGGGTGGCCGCCGCCCTTGTGGTCGGCGCCTGTCTCGGCCTGTCCGGCTGCCTGCTGCAGAGCGCCACCCGGAATCCCCTGGGCGACCCCCAGCTCTTCGGACTTGGCGGTGGCGCCGCCCTGGTTCAGGCCCTGGCCATCGCCGGACTGCTCAGCCTGGGGACCTGGGCCCTGTGCACCCTTTCCGTGGCGGCGTCACTGGTGGGGGCAGCCGGCATCGCCCTGTTCGCTTCACGGCAGGGCATCTCGCCGGCGCGCCTGGCCCTCATCGGCGTCTCCATCTCCGCCCTGGCCGCCGCTCTCGCCACCGGCATCCTGGCCAAGGCCAGGACCTTCAGCATGCAGGCGCTCAACTTCATCGGGGGCAGCTTCGCCAACGTGACCTGGCAGGACCTGCTGCCTGCGCTTCCCTTCTTGGGAGCCGGCCTGCTCCTGGCCCTGCCCGCAGCGGGCAACCTCAATGTCCTGGCCCTCGGCGACCGGGTGGCCGCCAATCTGGGGGCCGCGCCGGGCAGGACCCGCTCCCTGGCCATTGCCGCCTCCGGCATCCTGGGCGGTGCGGCCGTGGCCGTGGCCGGGCTGGTCGGTTTCGTGGGGTTGCTCATACCCCACCTGGCCCGCCTGCTGGTGGGCCATGATTTCAGAAGGGTCCTCATCGTCTCCATCCCCCTCGGCGCGGCCTTCACCCTGTGGGCCGATCAGGCGGCCCGGCTCCTGTTCATGCCCTCCGAGATCCCGGTGGGGCTGGTCACCGCCCTGGTCGGGGCGCCCCTGATGATCTACGTGGCCAGGCGGGTGCTGTGATGCTCAAGCTGGAAGCGCTATCGTTCCAGAGTCACGGCCGATCCCTGCTCAGCGGGGTGACGGCGGCCATTCCCGGCAGCGCCCTGACCTGCCTCATCGGAGCCAACGGGGCGGGCAAGACCACCCTGCTCCGCATCCTTGCCGGGGAACTGAGGCCTGGATCGGGGAGATTCGTCATCGACGGTACCCCCTCCACCTCCCTGACGGAACAGCAGATCGCCCGCCGTTTCTCCATCATTCCCCAGGACGTCCCGCCTCCGGCGTACCTGACCGTCGCTGAACTGGCCACACTGGCCAGGTTCCATCCCCGTTCCGGGCTGTGGTGGCGGCCGGGCGACCGGGACCGCGCCATCATCAAGTCATGTCTCAACGTCTGCCAGATGGACGCACTGTCCCAGCGGCGGATGGACCAGCTCTCCGGAGGCGAACAGCAGCGGGCCTGGCTGGCCTTCGGCCTGGCCCAGGAGAAGCCCTACCTCCTCCTCGACGAGACCCTCGGCGGACTGGACATCCTGGCCAGGAAGTCCTTCTTCGGACTGCTGAAGGGCATCGCGTCACAAGCCAAAGGCGTGGTGCTGACCACTCATGACCTGGAGCTGGTCAGTGATTTCGCCGACTGGACCGTCGTGCTCCGGGCCGGCAGGGTGACCTACGAAGGCCCTCCCAGTGACCGCCTCCTCGACTTCCTGGCGCAGGCCCTCTAGCTCACTGCGCCAAGCTGCAATCCCGTGACAATGAGACCTTGGTTACATGCGAACTGATTCCACATCAACATAATGGTGTTGGTTGGGTTTCCATAGATGGATAGTGAGCATCCACGATAGAGAAAGGAGGTGAAACATGGGAAATCTGGTTAGGTACCTGGCAATCGCAGCCATCGCCCTGGGCATCGCAGGTTTGGCCATCGGGATAGGCTTCATCGTCGAAGGGAAGGCCAAGAGCGACCTGCTTACCGAGGCCATGCGCGAGGAGCAGATCACCCTGGGGCTGACCCAGGAGCAGATTGACCAGGGGAATCTGGTGGATACGGCTGGCGAAGCACAGAAGGCAGGGGATACCATAAGGGAGCACCGCCGCTCAATTGCCCCGACCTACGGTGAGCTTCTCGCCGGGGGACGGTTTGACCCCACCAATCCGGCGCACGTGACCTACATGCAGGCCCTCAACCTGGAGACCTACCTCTACTTCGCGGTAGCGTCCTACGGGCTCACCACCGTGGCCCAGATCGCCGGCATATTCATGATAGTCACCGGCATCGGCCTGGCCATGGTCGGCGTGGCCCTGCTCAGGGTCCGCAAGCAGGCGGCCAAAGCAGCCTAGACGGAAGTCAGTCAGAAACAGAAGGGGCCGGCTACGTAGAGCCAGCCCCTTCATTGTTCATCCAGGTGAGATGCGCCCGGCACATGGCCGGACCGGGATTCGTGCCCACGGCACGTTCTTGTCAGCCCCTTCAGGATGACTTGGCGGTCTTGGCGCGGGCCAGCTTGGCATCCATGAAGGTCTTCAGCGCTTCCTGCGAGTTATGGCTGAACCTGAATCCGATGGTCTTGACCAACTTCTCGGTGCTGACCACTATGGGGTATTTCATGAACTCCAGGCCGCCGGCCGGGGACTTCTTCTGTATGCCCAGCGACCAGCTCAGTCCGATCAGCGGGGACCAGATCCACGAGGGGAGTCCCAGCGACGGTTTGCCCGTGGCCTTCAGCATATCCCGGTAGGTCACCGCTCCGCCTGCGCCGGCATTGAAGATCCCCGCGTGTCCGCCCTTGATCAGAGTCACCGCCAGGCCGGCCAGGTCCTGCTCATAGATGAACTGCCAGCCGGGATTGTAGCCGCAGCAGTACATGGTCACCGGCATGAACAGCACGTTGAGCCCGGAAGGGGCCGCCTCCGGTCCGACCACCGCCACGACGCGAACGATGATGACGCGCTGTTTGGGATGCGCCTTGGCATGCTCCTGGAACATCAGGTCGACCTCAGCCTTGTACTGCCCGTAGGGGAAACCAGCAACCGGCCGCAGCGGCTGGTCCTCAGTGATCAGCGCCGGATTGTCGCGGTGCGCACCGTAGACGGTATGGCTGCTCTGATAGTAGAGGGCCTCCACCGGCGCCGCCTCGCAGGCCTTGAGGAAGCTCTGGCTGCCGCCGATATTGACGCCACGGATGTCCGGGTGCTTTGCCGGCGGAACGATGAAAGCCAGGTGGATGGCCGTATCCACCTTGTGCTCCATGAAGACATCGGTCATGGGCTCTCGGACATCCCGGGAGTAGAACTTCAGCTTGGGCGTGGAGTAGTTCGGCGGCTTGATGTCTATCCCCGCCACGGTCTCCACTTCCCTGTCCCGGTCCAGCACCTTCAGTATCTGAGTGCCCAGATAGCCCGAGATCCCTGTTATGGCAACGTTCTTCACCTGCTCCTCCCTCATCGGGGGATCGGTCCCCGTTTGGGCGCAAGTATGACTGGCC
>VGOM01000058.1 GCA_016875915.1 Chloroflexota bacterium | reverse complement strand
GAGGGCAGGCAGCCGTCGGCGGCATGGATTATGTAAACCACATCCCATTCCAGTCCCTTGGCGGAGTGAATGGTGGACAGCACCAGCCAGTCCTCATCCTTGAAGGGCGGTCCGGCCAGGTCGGCGGTGGACGCCGGAGGGTCGAGAATCAGATCGGCCAGGAACTGGCGCCTCGAATCGTACCGTCCGGCCAGTTCCCCCAAGTGCTCGATGTCGGCTGCCCTGGGCACGTAGTTCTCGTAGCTCCGCTCCAGGATAGGCTCATAGAAGGCCCGGATGCGCTCGATCTGGCCCGAGGGGTTGTCATCCCCCATGTCAGCCAGGTCCTTCATCAGTAAACCCAACTCCCTGATCTCGCGCCGCGCGGCGGAGGGTGCCTGGAAGCCCGCCAGCGCGGCGGGGTCGTACCTGCTGTCGGCAACATGCCCGAAGGCCGCCGTGGCCGTGGCCGGACCCACGCCATGGAGCAGTTGCAGCACTCGGAACCAGGCCGTCTGGTCTCTGGGGTTCTCACACACCCTGAGGAAGCTGATCAGGTCCTTCACGTGGGCCGCCTCCAGGAAGCGCAGTCCGCCATATTTCCGGAAGGGGATGTTCTTCCGGGCCAGAGTCAGTTCCAGCGAAGTGGAATGAGAGGCGGCCCGGAAGAGGACAGCCTGCCTGTGCAGGGGAATACCCTGTTCGTAGTGCTCCAGCACCAGACGGGTCACCTCCTCATCCTGATGGTGCTCATCGAGACAGGTGATCAGCCTGGGCCTCTGCCCTTCCAGCCGTTCCGACCAGATCTCCTTTGAGTAGCGCTCCCGGGCCTGTGCGATGACCCGGTTGGTGCTGGCCAGGATCGGCTGGGTGGACCGGTAGTTCTGCTCCAGGGTGACCACGGTGGTCCCGGGGAACTCCTTGGGGAAATCGAGCATGTTGCGGATGCAGGCGGAGCGGAAGCTGTAGATGCTCTGGGCATCGTCGCCGACCACGGTGATGTTCCTGTTCTCCCGCCGCATCGCCGCCAGTATCGCCGCCTGGATCCTGTTGGTGTCCTGGTACTCGTCCACCAGGATGTGATCAAAGCGGTCGCTGACGGACCGGCGCAGGGTTTCGTCCTGAAGCAGATGGAAGAGGTACAGCAGCAGATCGTCATAGTCCAGGACGTTCTGCTTCTGTTTGCGCTCGACGTACTCGCGGAAGAGGTTGCCCAGTTCCTTCTCCCACATCCAGCACCAGGGATAGTACTTCCGGAGCACGGTCTCCAGGTCCTCTTCACCGTTGATGCGCCGCGAGTATACCTCCATGCAGGTGCCCTTCCGGGGAAAACGCTTGTCCTTCTTGGAGAGCGCCAGATCATTGCGCACCACGTCGAGGAAGTCCTCGGCGTCCGACCGGTCGATGATGGTGAACTCCGGGGAGAGGCCCACGGACTGGGCATAGACCCGCAGAATGCGGTTGGCGAAGGAATGGAAGGTGCCGCCCCAGACGCGGCGGACATCGCCCTGGCCTGAGGACATCACCGATGCCGCCCGCCTGACCATCTCCTCTGCGGCGCGGCGGGTGAAGGTCAGCAGCAGGATGCGGTCCGGCGGGACTCCCTGGGAGATCAGATAGGACACCCGGTAGGCCAGCGTCCGCGTCTTGCCGCTGCCAGCGCCGGCGATGATCAACAGAGGCCCGTCGCCATGCATCACCGCCCGGCGCTGGGCGGGATTGAGATCATCAAGCCAGCTCTGCTGTTTGGCGTCCATATCGTCGCAAACGGTGCCACGGGCTGAGGGATGCCGTGCAGCCAACCGGCGCGCGGCGCTGCACGGCCACGTCACCATTATCGAGTCCCCGGAGCATGATTGCAAGACGGGGCGGGCACCGTGGGTCACCGCAGGAATCCCGCGGGGATTCAGAAGCAGATCATCCTCACCGGGGAAGGAGACGCAGATGCGGCTCCCGCGTCAGGCGCGGGACGACAGGTCGAAAGGCTTCCTGAAGGAGGCCGGCAAGCCAACGCCGAGGACACGGCCGGCATCAGGGCAAAGCTACCGGGCGGGGAAAAGCGCCGCCGACCGCCCTCAGTGGCAGTCAGATCAGGCCGCTCCCGCCGCTCAGAAGGGCAGGGTCACCCGGTGTCTGGCTACCCCCGCTCCCTGACACCGGGGACATTTGACGTAGCCGTTGTTGCTGGGCTGGCAGCCCTCACACTTGCTGACAAGGACCATGAACTCGTCGCGTTCTCCGCCCGCCCCCCTGCAGTCCGGGCAGAGCACAAAGCCCTTGCCGCCGCACCGCGTGCACGGTGAGACGAAGACCTCCAACGATTCAGGGGCCCTCTCTTGGCGCGTCCCCGTGGTTACCATGATGTGGAATTATGGGCCGCGCCGGGGCCATTGGGAAGGGACTCCATTCTAGAACACTGTTCTAGCTGCTGTGGGGACCCACCGTGGCATGAACGAATCCGCAGATCCGGGAGACGTCCCTGCCCTGCTTCGCCCCCCTGAAGTAGGCCGACTCGAAGAAGTCGTGGTTGATGTTGACGACGTGGGAGAACCCCCTGACTAACAGGAACTCCTCGATGGTGCCTTCCTCGATGCCAAAGACGAAGCACTCGGCGGTGGTCAGCGGCGCCGCCACCCGCTGCCAAGCGATCAGGGCCCGGGTGATCTGCCTCCCCTCGGAGGCGCCTTCCAGGACCTTCTCGAAGGCATAGTCAAACACAATGGAACTCCCCGGTCCCGCGTTGTTCACCACGAAGCCCAGGGTCTCATCCACGGCGCTGGCCGTGAGGTAGTAGCTAACGCCTTCCCAGATGAAGAAGGTCTTCAGGTTCCGGTCATACCCACTGGCGAACAGTTTGGCGTCCAGCCTCTCCTTCTCGAAATCGATGGGCACGAAGACCACGCCGTCCGGCAGGTGCCCCAGCAGCCGCTGCACGCGCCTCCGCTTCACCTCCTGTGTGGCCGCGTGGTCCACCTCAAAGACGGTCACCCTGCTCTTCAGCTCCTCGAACCTGTAGGGCCGGGAATCGTAGCCCGCCCCCAGGATGACCAACTGCTCGATCCCGTCGTCGATGCGGGCCTTGAGGCAATCATCGATGTACTGCGTGCGGCTGAGCACCTCCCCGGGGACTCCCGGCGCCAACTTCTCCACCAGCCAGACCACGAATCTGGTCAACAGGGGACTCCTGGCCACCATCCTCAACGGCCCGCCCAGGAACTCCCTGGCCAGCGGGTCATAGCACAGCCTCCTGCCCTCCCGCCGCATCGATTCAGCGGCTCTGGCAGCGGTGGTAAGTTCTGCGGTCAGGCTGGCCTTTCCTTCTTTCACAGCCGGCTCATCTCTCTGGGGCTGGTTCCCCCGGACACCGAAGGTGATCATCATACTAACAAGCCCACCTGGATGCAAACAGCACCACCACCCGGCGGTGCCGAGGAAAGCCCCTGTCCGGCCCCGCTTGATCTCAGGGCCGGACCTGTGGTATCATCCACGATTGGCTGCCGGTCATATCCCGGCTTGCCATGTCTCATACGCTCATGTCTGCTGTGTGGGCTGTCTTGAAGAAGTCCTTCGTCGTGCATCCCTTCATCGTGGCTGCCTTCCCTGCCCTGGCTCTGTACTACTACAATGCACAGGACCTCCGCCTGTCCGTGCTGGTCCTGCCCGTGCTGGTCCCCATTGGCCTGGCCCTGCTCATGTTCCTCATCACCTGGTCCATCTGTGGCAACCCCTACAAGTCCGGGATCATCGTCTCCCTCTTCCTGGCCCTGCTCTACTCCAGCGGCCATGTGTTCAACGTGGCGTCCTGGTACGGCATCACCAGCCCCTATCTGGGCGGAGTCATCCTCTTCCTCATCTGGGCGGTCATCTTCCCCGGCAGCGCCTACCTCATCCTGCGGACGCGGAAGACACTGCGCTACCCCACCATCATCCTCAACTCCATATTCATCTTCATGCTGCTCAGCTACTCGGTCAGAACGGGGATATACGAAGTCAAGAGGCTCAGCGCCGGCCCGGACAGCCCGGTCATCCCGGCCACAGTGCAACTCGATCCGGCTGAGGGCGAGTCGCTGCCGGACATCTACTACATCATCATGGACAGGTACGGCAGAGCGGACAGCCTGGCCAACTTCTACGACTACGACAACGGCTACTTCGTCGACTACCTCACCGACCAGGGGTTCTACGTAGCCTCGGAGAGCACGGCCAACTACGTCAGGACACTGCTCTCCATCACCTCCTCACTCAACATGGACTACCTGAGGGACATAGACCCGGAGTCAGAGGACATGTACCCCCTGAACCTCCGCCTGCAGAACAACACCGTGCAGCACTCATTGCAGCAGGCAGGATACGAGTACATCCATTTCGGCTCCTGGTGGGAGCAGACCCGGCAGAACGAGCTGGCTGACGTCAACATCAACTACGGCGCCAAGGTGGACGAGTTCTCGGAGCTGATCCTGGCCACCACCATGCCCTACAGCGTTTGCGCCGAGATGGGCATCATCGAAGACAACTACATGAGGCAGTGGAAGAGGACCCTCTTCGAGTTCGAACAGTTGGCCGCGGTGCCCGAGAACGACAACCCCACCTTCGTCTTCGCCCACCTGCTGGTGACCCATCCGCCCTACGTCTTCGAGGCCGACGGAAGCTTCCTGCCGTCGGAGGAGTCGCATCAGCGGACCGATAGGGACAACTACGTCAGCCAGATGACCGCGGCCAACAGGTTGCTGGAGGAACTCATCGGGCAGATACTGGCGAAGTCCGAGGTGGATCCGATCATCATACTGCAGGCGGACGAAGGCCCCTATCCGCCCAGATTGCTGGACGAGAACCGCCAGTTCAACTGGGATACCGCCACCAGCGCTGAGCTGAGGCACAAGATGGGCATACTGAACGCCTACTACCTCCCCGGAGGGGACAGCAGCGCCCTGTACCCCACCATCACGCCGATCAACACCTTCAGAGTGGTCTTCAACCTCTATTTCG
>VGOM01000057.1 GCA_016875915.1 Chloroflexota bacterium | reverse complement strand
AAGGAAAGATGGGATTCAGCAATGAGGACCGCGCCACTGACGCCTTGGGGAGCGAAACGATGAAAGTGTTTGCCTACTACGGTAGCACCGGCTTCCTGGGCTGTAGACACCAGAGTGTTCTGAAGGTAACTCAGATCGTCCAGTACCTCCCTGTTGCAGTCTCTCAGTTCCAGAAGTAGATGCTTCCCCAGCGCATTCAAATCACCGTCCCTCCTCGCCAAGATTCAGTTCGTCTTCGGCGGACGCCGTTCGGGTGCGTTGTGAAGACGACAAAATAGCATTGTATACATTTCCAAAGAGGTTTTTCAAGACAAGCCGGGACTGTTTGCCGCCGAACGCCGGAGGGCTTCTCCCAGCCAGGGACAATCTGTTAGCCGGGAGGCGCTCCCTGTGATCTGTCTGTGAGGCTGGCCCGCTAGACTGTGCTCAGGTTGGCTGGAACAACCGGACCGGGACGTCAAGTCGCACAGAGGGGGCACTACTGCTGGGCAGGGGAGAGTGATCGAGATGACGCAGCAGCCATTACTGAAGAAACTCGACGAAGCCATCGAACGGATCAGATTCCTCGAGAAAGAGAATGAGGAAGCCGTGGCCCGCATCAAGACTCTGGACAGCGAAACCAGGGAGTTGCACAGACTCGTGGCCCTGGCTGAGTCAAAGGCCGACGAGATACTCAAGCCGGCGCTGTCGTCCGCAGCTTCCAAGGGCTCACCGGAGGCACCGTCCACGGCCAAGTCTGGGAAGGGACTCCAGGATCTGATGCAGGACGGCCCTGGGGCGGCCCAGGCGGACACCAGGCGGCGCAGCCCGTGATGCAGTGATCAGCCTGCGCAGCGGCAGCCAGCCCCGGCGTCACTACACCTGGACGTCAACGATGCGAACGTCTGCCTCGGATGAGTTCACGCTCAGCAATCCCACGGTGCCCGCTCCGGGCCGGTAGTTCAGGAACGTGGGACTGCCCGGATTGACCAGAAGCACACCACCGCGGTTCTCCACGATAGTGCAGTGGTCGTGACCGAAGACCACGATGTCCGGGGGTTCCTGCCCTTTGCGGATGATCCCGGGCGACCTCCACGACATCACCGGGTACGGATAGGGCAGGTAGTGGATTACCCAGATGGTCTTGCCATGAAGCTTCAGGACATGCTTCCACTGCACCCGTCTGTCGGCCAGCACTTCCCCGACATCGTCGTCGCCTCTGGCAGCTAGCACCGGCGCCGTGCTCTCTAGCTCATCCAGCACCGAGGAGACATAGATATCTCCGGCGTGCAGGATGAGGTCCACGCCCCGAAAGGCCTGGGCTATCCCCGGGGGCAGCTCAGGGACGGCTTCGGGGATGTGCGTGTCTGCCAGGATGCCAATCAGCACTCCAATGTCACCTCGTAGCTCCGGGGAAGCCCTCAGCCAGGCAGGCGGACTCTCTCTACGAACTGCCCCAGGTCCTGAAGGACGCTCTCTCCGCTCTCCATTCCCGTCCTGTCCAGGTAGAAGGCCTTGATCCCCAGCTCGCGCGGCACGTCATGATCAAAGGCCCGATGGTCGCCGACGTGAGCCATCTGCTCAGGCTCAATGTCAACCATCTCACAGACTCTGAGATAGACCTGGGGCGTCTTCTTCACCTGGCCGAAGTCTGAGGTAGCCGAGAACACCTCAGTGAAGTAGGGCCTCAGGGCGGTCGTGCCAAGCTCGATGTGCACGGACTCCCTGGAAGCATTCGACGTCACTATCAGTGAGTATTCGTGGCTGAGCATGTCCAGCACCCGGCGGACCTCAGAGAAGACGCATATCTCATGGCGGTAGCTCTCCAGGAGCCCCTGCCAGCCTTCGCCGAGGTCGAAGCGGCTGAACCAGTACTTGATGTCATACCACTCCGTCCTCTTGTCTCCCACGGCGGCATAGGCGCTGAAGACCTGCTCCCTGGCTTCCGCCAGAGGTAGCCCTCTCGACTGGGCGTAGAGCATCGGTATGCCCTCACCCCAGACGAGCTCGGTGAACCTGCCCCCTGTCAGGGTGCCGTCCATGTCGAAGGATACGATTCTCGTCGCCTGGTTCCCGCTCACTCTCGGATCACCTGGTCAGGATACACAACTGTCAATTATAGATGAGGCTGGAGCGACGGGTAAAACGGTTGTCGACCGAATGGAGAGGGCAAGGTTGTCACCGAGGCTGTGCCTCAGGGCTTGGCTGAGTGCCGGTGTCGCCCGGCGCCACCAGTCCGTCTAGGCAGGGGTGACCGTCGAGGAGTGAGTGAAGCAGACCAGCCCCGCCTGGTCGAGGAAGCGCATAGTGAGCTTCTTGGCCCCGGGGGCCACGCCCGTGTAGTAGGTTGGCCTGCTGACCGTCTTCTCCTCAGCCGGCAGCACCATTTGGTCAACACCCATCTCGAAGGGCAGGGTGCCGATGGTCACTTCAACTGCCTCTATGTAGACAGGCAGGTCGCCATCATTCTGCAGTTTGAAGGCCACGCCGTACAGCGTGTACCTTCCGGCGTATGACACGTACTCCCAGTCAAGCACAAGCTCAGAGACCGATATCTGTGGCTCGATGAAGGCGAACTCGGACCAGACGATCTCCTTGCCCGAAGCGTCGATGATTGCCAGCTTGTAGATGCCCGGTACTGGGGCCGTGTGTGGCTCCGCCATGTGCAGAACGGCCTCCGTGTCACCTGGGTTGAGGGAGTCCGTGCCCGTGCGAACACCATTGGGGTTGGTCAGGCTCAGCTCCAGCGCGGTGGCCGTGGAGAGCTGTATGCGAGACAGCAGGATCCGCAGGGCCGCTCGGCCGCTGTCGTCGATGACGGTGTACGCGTCGGGTGGCAGGTGCCCCAGGGTGCGGAACTCCAGCCTGGCGGACGCCGCGTCGTTGCCACTGGCGTCGACGGAGGTGACCCTGAACTGGTATGCCGTATCGGGGGACAGGCCGCTCAGTCTCAGGGTGTGGCCAGTGGTCAGGCCGCTGTCCCCGACAGGGGCTATCTCCAGGGTATCGCTCTCCCCATACTCCACCAGGCCTGTGGCCGGCTCGTCGGTCAGCCAGGTGACCACTGCGCCGGTCATGGTGATGCCGCCGACGGCAACCATGGTGATGCATGGAGGAGCCACATCAACGATGGCCTCGCGGGCCATGCCACCCTCGAAGGTGAGTTTGACGAACCTACCATCCCGGCGGGCTTCCACATTCTGCCATCTTGAGAAAGGATCATTCTCCAGATCGGCCTGGATCTCTGCCATGGCCGCCGCTGCCGCTTCGGAGTCCGCGAACTGGCAGACCCCCCTGATGCCCAGAGTGCCCGTATCCTTCTTGTCTACTGAGATGCCCGAAACCGCTAGGCCTTCATAGTGATAGAGGTCAAGCAGTCGTTCCTTCTGGTATTTGACCACGGTGGCTCTCGGCAGCAAGCTGATGACCCCACTGAAATCGCTGTCATCATAGATCGAGGCGTCGCCATACTTGATCACCCCAATGGAATCCCTGACCCAGTCCCTGCGACCGGTCAGTACAGTCTCGTGCCCTCTCGTGAGCAAACCCCGACTGCTCATCAAGGCCACCGAGTCCACGTACCCGCAGTCGGTCTCATCTTCCTCGGGCTCCTCATCCGCCTCTGCTGCATCCGGGTTGAAACAGGGCCCGGTGAACGGGCTCTTGCAGTCGGTGCAGGACATCCAGGAGAAGAGGCCGCCCTTGGGACAGGTGATGATCTCCCCTTCGGTGTCCTTCTCCCAGGTCTCTACGCCTCTGTACTTCGTCTTGACGAAGCCGTTGGCCTTCAGCTTGCACCTCAACTGCTCCAGGCTGAAGAGCCCTTCGAAGGCCGACACCCTGCCGCCGAGGCCCATGCGGTCCACCTCGTCGAAGTCCATGTCCAGGGGCTCGATCCAGATCTCCACGTCCCTTTCCAGGGCGTCGTACACATTCTCCAGATCGGCATCAGCGCGCAACGCCTTGAGGTCCACGAAGACGAAGGCCCCGGGACTGTTGGCCAGCTTCTTGATCATGTCGACATCGGTGACCTCTCTGCCGTCACCGCCTGCCGACGCCTTGGCGCCGACCACGCCCAGCGACACCACGACGCATGCCACCAGCGCCACAAGGATGACTTTGAAGTTCAAGGTCGTGCCCGTCCCGTTCTGATCTTCCCTGCCCTGTTGACCCTGTCGCCACCTTCGCGGAGATCATCCCCTCCGGGGAGAACGCCGGATACCGAAGGCCGGCCCAGGGTTGTCGCCACCTAATGTACAACAGGGACGTCACAAACAGGTCTCGTCGGCACGATGTTCCATCGCAGTTGTCTCTCAAGCCGGCGGTGCCGAGTGGCGCACAATGCGAGCCGGAGCCGTCTGTCGGTGGGGTGGATCTGAGTTGGAGCGCTTCCGGCGCGCCCGTGTCAGGCCAGAAGCCCCCGGCTGCCCAGTTCATCGGCGATGTCAGACAGGCCCAGGTCAAGCAGCTTCCCCCGGGTCGGCCTGCCTGTGATGGAGTCCCATCCCCTCAGCCGGTAGTACTCGCCCTTGAGGTTCTCGAACTCCCCTCTGTCCACAGTCATTCCCTTTCTAGAGATGGGCTGGCCATCTGGCCCGGGCACCAGCATCTCTGGATTGAGGACATCGAACTTCAGTGGGGTGGTGAAGCAGTACTCCGGCAGGCTGTCATCCTCCCGGCCCCTGTGACCCTCCCGGACCAGGATGGCCCTCTGGAGATTGAAGACCTTCTCTCCCAGCTGCAGCAGGGCCTGCTGGTCCAGGGATTGGCCGGTGACTGCCGAGACGAAGCGGCTTTCCAGCGCCGGATCGCCGACATGGCCCTCGCCGAAGAACGAGGTCAGCACCGGCCAGCCGTAGTCGCACAGGATGAGGCATTCCGCGGCGTACTGTCTGTCCTGAATCAGCTTGGCCGCCAGCGCCTTGCCTTCAGAGGACGAGAAATCGGCTGCCATCTCGCTGCCGAGGAACCTGGCCGCCATGTCCCGGATGACCGTGCTGGTGACATAGGCCTCCTTCGATCCATGTGCCCAGC
>VGOM01000056.1 GCA_016875915.1 Chloroflexota bacterium | reverse complement strand
AGCTTTCGGTGAGCCAGTACTGGCAGTTCCGGTATCAGCCCGACCGCAGTCTCTCAGAGGGAGAGATGGTGGAGCAGGTGGCCGAGGCCTTCAGGACGGCCATGGCCCGGCGGGTGAAAGAGCCCCTGCAGTGCGGGGTGTCGCTGAGCGGCGGGCTGGACTGCCGGGCTGTCCTGGCCGCCACCGACCCGGGCAAGCGGAGGGAGATGGCCACCTTCAGCTACAGTCCGCCATACTGCGACGCGGTCGCCATCGCCAGGAGGGTGGCCGAGAAGTGCGGCACCCGGCACCGCTTCATGGAGCTCACGCCGGAGATGATCTTGGACAACGCAGAGCACCTGGTCTGGCTCACAGAAGGGAGAAACCACATCGAGGGCAGTTTCTTCCATCCGCTGTACCGGCAGATCAGGGGCGAAATAGACGTGGTCTTCGACGGGTTTGCCCTGGACCGCACTTTGGGCGCCAGCCATCTGACCAAGGAGCTGATCCAGCCCGGAAGCAAGGAGGAACTGCTCACCCGGATCGTCACAGGCATGAGGCTGTTCGGGGATGAAAGCCTCATCAGGCTGTTCAAGCCCGAGTACCATCAGTTGGTCAGAGAGATACCTTCGAGCGTGGTCAAGGCAGAACTCGACAAGCTGAGCCACGCCGACCCGAGCACCACCTTCGACGAGTTCTATCTGGCCGCGCGCGTGGGATATGCAGCATCATGGCACGTTCCCCTGAGGGCACTGGTGGAGGTGTCCTTCCCCGCTGCCGACAATGACCTGATTGAGGCCATATACAAGGTTCCGCCGGAGAAGCGTCTAGACCGTCGCACCCACCGGCAGGTCACCATGACTCTGTCGCCGGAGCTGGCCGGGGTCACCTACCACAACATCATGATGCCCGCCTCTGCTCCCCTATGGCTCTGGAAGTTCGGCAAGGCCTACCGCTACCTGGCGCGGGAGAAACGCGGTGAGCTGGCCTGGAAGGCCACCGGGGGCAGGCTGCGCCTCCGCAACAGAACCGACTACGTCGATCACGCCGGTTGGCTGCGGGAAGAGGACTCGTGGAAGTCGTACTTCAGGGCGATGCTGCTGAGCGGCGACTCCCTCTCGAAGGAATACCTGGACCAGGAGTACATCGGCTACCTCATGGCGCAGCACGCCAAGGCGAAGATCAAGGTCTCCTACGGGCTCATGCGGGTGATGGCCTTCGAGCTCTTCCTGCGGCGCTTCATGGCCTGAGGGCCGGGAAGCCTCTCGCGGCCGGCAGCGACCGGATTTGAATTGGCCTTCCGACACCTGCCGCGTTCGTGATGGTCAGCGCCCCCGTACAACCCCACCCATCCGTTCCCCCCGCATCCAACTCGAACCCATCACCCGGAATAGGGACCAAGGTCTCAAGACGGCGGGTGTCCAGGGTGGAATACTGGGTACATGGTCAAGCCAAAGGATGAGAGGGAGGCACCATGAGAGGGACTTCAACGGTTGGCCGGAGAATCATTGGAGCTGTTGTCGGCCTGTTGGCCGGTGGCCTGGCGCTTGGGGTCTTGGCTGCGTTTCTGGTCCTTCGGTATGACGACAGCGACGACCCCGACTACGCTCTCCTTGGGTTGATCTTCTTTGGCGGTCTGGGGCTTCTGATCGGAGCCGTCTTGGGAGCGGCAGGGGGGGCGACCTTCGCACAGAAGCTCTCAAATCAGACGAGTTCATTCTGGAGAGCCCTGCTGGGGGCAATGGTCGGCATGGTTGCAGGAATACCGTGTGTGCTATCAACCATTGGCATTCCCGTCATGCCCATTCTGATAGTCGCCGGAGCCGTCCGTGGCTCTGGTTGGGGGGCCAAGCCAGCCAAAGCCGCAGGCTCTCTGGTCTGAACAAACGACAGGAGGTGGCAGGAATGAAGGCTGTGCTGGGTGTGGCGGCTCTGCTGTTGGGCGTCGTGCTTGTCCTGGGCGGGTTGTATGGATTCGCCGCGTCTGTCGCCCTATCGGGGAGTGAACCTGAGTTCGCCGAGGGCATCGGCGGATGGGCTCTACTGGCACTGCTCTTGGGCTCCCTTCTATCCTGCGCAGGCTGGTGTTGGGGCAGAGCCTCATTGTTCAAGCCCACCGGCAACTCCCCTGATGGAAGGAGATGCCCCCCTGTGGTGTGACAAGCGTCAGGTCCAGAAGGCGCTGCGTCTTCTGTCGGAGCCCTTTGCGGTAGAAGGCAGTTGCCGCATCCAAGACATCGCTCGCTGTGCCGGCACCCTGCGGGGCTCATCTCCAGGCTGAGATTGACAGCCCCCGCTCCGTTGGCGGTATCATGCCCGTCGAGGCCCACGGCAGTGAGCCTGTGGTTCACCACGAGGTCAGGAGAACACGGCGCACACGGGGCTGCAGGATGAGGCGGGGACAGCATCGGGCTCGGGGAGGAAACAGTGAAGATCGTCTTCCTGGGAACCAACGGATGGTACAGCACGCAAACAGGCAGCACTTCCTGCGTGCTCGTTGATTCGGAGAGCCACTGCGTGGTCTTCGACGCTGGCGACGGCATATACAAACTGGGCGACTACCTCACTCGTGACAGGCCGGTTCACCTCCTTCTCAGCCACTTCCATCTGGACCACATCTCCGGGTTTCACGTTCTGGCCAAGCTCAAACTGAACCAGGGGATGGACATCTACGGTCAAAGGGGAACGGAGAATACTCTGGGCCGCCTTCTTCAGCATCCCTTCACCATCCCCTTCCGCGATCTGCCGATGGATGTAAGGATCCACGAGCTTCCCGAGGGCACGCATGAGGTTCCCTTCCCGGTGACCTGCAGGTTCCTGCGGCACGCTGACCCCTGCTATGGCTACAGGGTGAGCCTCGATGGCAAGACCATCGTCTACTGCACTGACACCGGCATCTGCGATGGCAGCCTGGAGCTGTCCAGGAATGCCGACATCCTCATTCATGAATGCGCCATGAAGTCGGGAGACATCTCCACGGACTGGCCTCACACGACCCCGGAGGAAGCCGCCCAACTGGCGCTGCAGGCCGGGGTGAAACAGCTCCTGTTGACTCATTTCGACGCTGCTGTCTATGAGTCGATCGCAGATCGGAAGCAGGCCGAAGCGGAAGCCAGAGAGGTATTCAAGAACACCTGGGCCATGGTGGACGGGGCGTCGGTAGAGCTATAGGCTTCATCCCTCGTCTACCCTGCAGAATCCCAGGCAACCCCCTTCCTATCCAGGCTGACGCTGAATGGTATAATCTCGCTGCGGAGCTTGGCGCGAAGCACCTGCGCCAGTGAATAAGAAAGGAGGGAACCATGTTCTGTCCGAAATGTGGCAAAGAACTCCCCGGCAATCCCACGTTCTGTCCCCATTGCAGCGCACGACTCATTGAGGAGGCCAACGTCTCACCGAAATCCAGGCTGGCGACAACCCTGCTGAGTATTCTCCCCGCATGCTTCGCCATCAATGGCGTTCATCGGTTCTACCTGGGCAAGATCGGCACGGGCATTCTGATGCTGATAACTCTCGGGGGCCTGTACATCTGGACCCTGATTGACTTCATCTTCGCCGTTTCAGGAGCGATGAAGGACAAGGACGGCAAACCCATCAAGAACTGGTAGGCCCGAAGGAGGTGACTGGATGAAGACTGAAGCCGAACTGCAGTGCGAGAAGATCATGACCGAGGCTGAGGCCAAGTGTAAGGCCCTCAAGGCGGAGGCTGAGGCCAAATGCAAGGGTATCAAGGCCGAGGCCGACGGCAAGTGCAAAGGGATCAAGGCAGAGGCTGAGGCGAAGTGCAAGAGCATCAAGGCGGACGCCAAGAACAAGGCATGACCTGAACCGGCTGTCGGCGTCCGCGGGGTCCCGGGAGGTTCACCGGTGGCAGCTACTGGAGTCGAACCGCTCACAGCCTGCTTCAGAGGCGACCGGCGCCATCCGGAACTTCAGGCCGTCCCCCCCTATCCAGACTGAGACTGGATGATTCGAGGTACACCTCCCCAGGTCCAGCGTCTACACAAACCAGACCTGCCGCGGCTGGGCCGGTTCAATGTGGTGAGTCTCTAGCGTCCCGGATATGTCCGAGTTCAGGAGGCAGCATGGAGAAGCAGGTGACGCGGGAGGAGCTGAGCAGGTGCGACGGGCAGGATGGCCGTCCGGCCTACGTGGCTTTCCAGGGCAAGGTGTACGACCTATCCGGAAGCAAACTCTGGTCCGGGGGTCTGCACCAGCGTCGCCACCGGGCGGGGACAGACCTCACCGCTGAGATCAGCGCCGCCCCCCACGGCGAGGGCGTCTTCCAGCGCATCTCACCCATAGGCACGCTGGTCACGCCCGGGCAAAAGTCATTGCACCCGCTGTTGAGGCTGTACCTCGACCTGCACCCCCACCCGGTTTCGGTGCACTTCCCTATTGCCCTCACCCTGGTCAGTGCAGGCTTCCTCGTCTGCCATCTGGCCTCGGGCATCATAGGCCTGGTGGACGCGGCCTACTACACGCTGTTGACTGCCGCTATCATGTCCCCCATAGCCGCCCTGGTGGGCGCGAGCAGCTGGTGGTTCAACTATCAACACAAGCTCACCCCCACATACAAAGGGAAGGCCAGCCTGTCCATCGTCCTCTTCATCCTGCAGGCAGTCACCCTCACAATCTGGGCCACCAACCGCACTGCACTGCCCGAGCGCGAAGCCGCGGGCTGGCTCTACTTCGCGCTGGTCATCATCATGTCCGCGCTGGTGCTTGGCCTGGGCAAACTGGGTGGTGAGATAGTCTTCCCATCCAGGAGGAAGACAGGGAACCAGGGCTGAGACTGCCCCGATGACCCTGATGGCACGGCGCGGCGAAGTGCGTCCCGGCCGCCGTCGCCCGGTGCTTCCCCAGCGGCTCATCGCTTGCCAACCGGGGCAATGCCAACCCGCTGCGGGGCCCACAACGACCCGGTGCAGGGCTGTCTGCATGCCCACCTGTGTCCAAGCTGAGTCTGAGGTGGTATCATAGTCACCGTAAACCCTCTTGTTCGACTAAACTTGAACACGAAAGGGAGTGAGAACAGTGACCCTTGAAGACAGATTCAGAAGCTTCGCCAGTGCACACCAGGACCCTGCTGGCCAGCGCCGCGACCCCTACGAGAGGAATGTG
>VGOM01000055.1 GCA_016875915.1 Chloroflexota bacterium | reverse complement strand
GTGCCGGCTTCGTGGTCGCCAGGGGCTGGGCGGTGGCCAGCGCCGCCGCCTTCGGGCAGCGGCCGGCCTATCTGGAGCATGGCGTGCTTGACGACAAGGCGGGGATGGCCCGGGTCCGCAATGTGGCCACCAAAGTGGTGGAGATCACCAGGATGATCAAGTACGCCGCCGAGGCGGGGGTGACCCTGCCGGACGAGTACACCACTACGTTCAGAGGAGTCCACCTGAAAGACAGAGACAAGAAGGTTCTGATTGACGGAGTCTGGAGAGACAAGGATACCGGCTGAGCAGGGCGGGCCGCCTCAAAAGCCACCCCCCCTGAAGACGAGGCTCACCGAGCTGCTCGGGGTGTCATATCCCATCGTTCAGGCGCCGGCTAATTTCGTGGGAGTCCCCCGGCTGGTGGCCGCCGTCTCCAACGCCGGCGGCTTCGGGATACTGGCTTCAGGGCGGCTGGCTGCCGGGGAGATACGGGATGACATCAGGGCGGTGAGACAGATCACCGACAGGCCCTTCGGCGCAAACCTCATCTTCGGCAGCCCCGGATACGAGAAGCTGGCCGAGGTCTTCCTGGAAGAGAAGGTCCCCCTGATCTGTCATTCCAGAGGCAACCCCAAATGGCTCATTGACCTCACGGCAGGCCTGGACATGAAGATCATGGCCATGGTCGGCAGCGTGAGGCACGCCGTCCGGGCTGAGCAGGATGGGGTTCACACCATCATGGCGCAGGGGGAGGAGGCCGGCGGCCACGTCGGCCATGTCAGCACCATGGTCCTGCTTCCTCTGATCGCCAGCAAGGTCAGGATCCCCGTGGTGGCCGCCGGGGGGTTCTCCGATGCCGCCGGACTGGTGGCCGCCCTGGCCCTCGGGGCGGAAGGCATTGCCATGGGCACCAGATTCGCCGTCACACTGGAAAGCCCTCTCCCGGTGAGCGTCAAGAAGCGCTATCTGGAGTGCAGTGAGAATGACACCGTGGTGACGCCGGCCATCACCGGAACAAGGCTGAGGGTGATCAGCAACAGGTTCACTCAGATGCTGGAGGAGGGGGAAAGACCCGCCTCCTGGAGGGAGAAGATATCAGGGGCCATGGAGACCAGGAGGATGCTGGGGGTCTCCTGGTGGCGGTTCATTCTCGGCGGCTGGAGCATGAGGAAGCAGTACAAGGCGTCCATATCGGAGCTGGGGCACCTGGCCGCCGGCGGCGTTCGGATAAGGAAGGCCATGATCGAGGGCGACGCCGATCTTGGGGTTATGCCCAGCGGACAGGTCTGCGGGAGGATAGATGATACGCCCGGGGTTGAGGAACTGGTGTACCGCACCGTTTCCGAGGCCTGGAGCGTTCTCGGTTCGCTGAGGGACAGAATGCCTCCTCAGTGAACCGCCGGGAAAGCATCATGGAAGATACGCTGCCGAAGCTCCTGCACCGCAACCACGAACGATGGGGCACCGGCCTCGTCGCCATGCGCAAGAAGGAGTACGGGGTCTGGCGGGAGTACACCTGGACCGACAGCCACCGGAAGGTCAAATCCATCTTCCTGGGGCTGATGCGCCTGGGACTGGGGGCGGGAAACAGCTTGTCCATCCTGGCCGACAACGACCCCGAGTGGTTCTGGTCACAACTGGCCGTGCAGACGGCACGCAGCATCGTGGTGGGACTGAATCCGGCCGGCTCCATCAAGGAGACCAAGGGTCTGATGATGCTCTCGCGGGCCAGGTTCGCCATGGCGCAGGACCAGGAGCAGGTGGACAAGCTGCTGGCCATCAAGAAGGACCTTCCCTCTCTCCAGAAGATCATCTACTGGGACGAGAGGGGGCTGAAGCGCTATGACCACCCCCTTCTGATCAGCCTGAGTGAGTTGATCAGGATGGGCGAAGAGCACGAGAAGGGGCATCCCGGGGACTTCGAGCGGAGGCTGGCCCACAGCAAAGGCGAAGACATGGCCGTGATGTTCTTCACCCTGGGGGCCAATGAATCGCTGAGGCTGGTGCCTGCCACCCACAAGTTCCTTCTCTCTGCCGCCGAAGCAGCCCTGGCCTCAAATCCCGTGGACTCCAGCGATGAATACGTCTCGATCATCAGTCCGGCGTGGTTCTTCGAGCAGACGCTGGGCTACTGCGCTTCTCTGCTCACCGGCCAGAGGCTGAACTTCCCGGAGAAGACCGACACCGCTCCCCAGGACATGAGGGAGATCTCCCCCAGCGTGGTGGCCTATCCGCCCAAGCTGTGGCAGAAGATCGCCGAGACTATCGAAGAGAATATGGATGATGGCACCTGGCTGAAGAAGAGGCTCTACCAGTCCAGCCTGTCGCTGGGATACAGGAGGACCCGTCTGGCGCAGGACCATCGCCGTGCCGGGCCGGTGGGCAGGGCTCTGGCGGGTCTGGCCGACCTGCTGGTCATGCGGCCGCTGAGGGACAAGCACGGCTTCACCAGGGCCAGGGCTGCCTACGTCGCAGGGGACACGCTGTCTGAGGAAGCGGTCCAGTTCTTCTCTGCCATCGGCGTCAATCTGCAGCACGTCTTCGGCTCCACCAAGGGAGGTATCGTCTCGGAGCCTCCCGCAGTCGACCTCAGGATCGAATAGGGCATCAAGGCAGGGCATGAAGGAATCTGGCAGGAACAGGCTGCTGGGAGACCAGGATACCGTGGCGCGGGGCCTCCGTCCCCGAGGAATGAGGAGAACCGTGGCGGTGGTCTCCGTAGTTGCCGCCATTGCCGTTGGCTGCCTGGCACTCTTCCTCAGGCTGCCGGTGGATGACAGAGACCAGGCAATGCAGGCCATCGTTGACGGGATAATGAAGGGTGGCGTCTATGCCCTGGTGGCCCTGGGAGTGGTGGTGGTCTACAAGTCGAGCAAGGTCTTCAACCTGGCCCACGGGGCCATTCTGATGCTGCTGGCGTACTTCACGTGGTGGCTTCTGGCCCCGACAGACCTGCCCCTGTGGACGGCCCTGATCATTGTCGGCGCAACCAGCGTGGTCATCGGACTGGTCATCGATCGTCTCATGATGAGGCCGATGATCGGGCAGAGCGGGCTGACCACCTTCATCCTGACCATGGTCCTGGGCTTCTCGGTGGTCCAGGGCATCGCCGTCCTGCTGTTCGGGGGCGACCCCCGGCCCATGCCCTCCATCTTCCCATCCGGCAGGCTGACTGTCGGCAGCATCACCGTCCAGTACCCCTGGCTCTCCGCTTTCATCGCCGCCGCGGCGATGTTCCTGGTCTTTGTGACCTACTTCCGGTACACCCGGGGCGGGCTGGCCATGAGGGCCGTGTCGGAGGACCCCGTGGTCAGTCAGAGCCTGGGTATCGCGGTGAAGAGGATCTTCGCCATAGCCTGGGTGGTCGGCTGTCTCTCAGCCGCTGCAGGCGGACTGTTGCTGTGCTCCATGAACCCTGTGCACCAGGACCTGGGCAACTTCGCCATCATACGCGCCCTGCCTGTGGTGCTCCTGGGTGGCATTGAATCCATACCCGGCGCTTTCATCGGCGCCCTGATCATCGGGGTTGCGGAGATGCTGGCCATCACGTACATCGATCCCCACGTCACCGGATTCAGCATGCTCCTGCCCTTCATCCTCATCGTCGTGGTCCTGATCATCAGGCCCCACGGACTGTTTGGACTGCGGGAGATACGGAGGATCTAGGCGTGCTGCCGGGTGGCGTCTTCAACACCAGATACGATTCGGACCTGGCCATTCTGCGCACCAGGACGCACTGGGTGCTGCTGGCAGTCGCGCTTGTCGTCGTCTTCACCGTGCCCCTGTTTGCCGACGACTACTGGCTGGGAATACTCATCGACATGGGCATCGCCATAGTGGCGGTGCTCGGGCTGCACATTCTCTCCGGGCTCTGCGGCCTGATATCCATCGCTCAGGCGGCCTTCGTCGGTGTGGGCGCCTACACGGTGGCCATCCTCACCACACAGCTGGGCCTGAACAGTTGGCTCTGCCTGCCCATCTCCGCCCTCTCGGCAGGGCTGGTGGGACTGTTCTTCGGGTTGCCCTGCTTCCGGCTCAAGGGCTTCTACCTGGTCATATCCACCCTGGCCGCCCATTTCGTCATCATCTGGTGCTTCGAGCACTTCGACAGCTTCACCGGGGGCTTCCGCGGCCTGCATCTGGACCCGCTCAGCCTCGGCCCCATCGACCTGAGGTCCCGCGGTGCCTTCTACCTGCTGACCACGGCCGTGGTGGTCCTGGCCGCGTTCCTGGTCAAGAACATCCAGAGAACCGCTCCAGGCAGGGCCTTCGTGGCCATCAGGGACAACGAATTGGCTGCCGAGGTCAGTGGCATCCCTGTCTTCCGCTATAAGATGCTGGCCTTCTTCATCGGCTGTCTCTTCGCCGGGGTGGCCGGCTGGCTGTGGGCCTACTTCCAGCGCAGCGTGGCCCCATCCCACTTCCAGCTCATCGACTCCATCTGGTATATCGGCATGCTTATCGTCGGCGGCTGGGGGACCACCACCGGGGTCTTCTTCGGCGCCATCTCTCTCAGTTTCCTAGACGTGCTGCTCAAGGACTACATCAATCCCGCCCTGGTGAAGAGCTTGCCCCCCGACTGGGCCGGCCAGATCAGCGTCTCCACAGGCTTGATACTCTTCGGCGGCATCATCATCGCCTTCATGATCCTGGAGCCCAGAGGACTGTACTACCGTTGGGAGAAGCTCAAATCCTACTACAGGCTGCATCCGTACTCACACATCCCCGTGCCTGTGAAGGACGACGAGGAGAAGGAGGGGGAAATGGATGATTCCCTTGGCTGAAGTGCTCATCAGAAGGTCGCCGTCATGGGGGGACTTGACTTTCCGGTCGCGGTTGGTATAGAAGTAGTGGTGAATCCTCGGAGACCCTTTGCCCGGACTCATGAACGGCGATCAAGAGGGGGTGATATCCATTCAGGACTATGCAGGACATCCCGCGAAAGTCGGCAGCAATCACTGGCAGGCAGTGAGATGGGTTGCAAGAATAGGGAAAGGAGGATCGAATGACTAGGACCTTCAAAGTTGCCGTCTTCCTGATTCTCAGTCTGGCCCTGGTTGGAGGCATGGCACTGGCTGGCTGCTCCAACGGACAGGCAGAGCTGGAAATGCCGGACATATCGCTGGTCAGCTATGCCAAGGGTAATTCGGTCGATTTCAATGACGCCACCCTGAATCAGATCGCTGAGGGAGGGGGCGAGGCAGGCTACAAGTTCGGCCTGGCGGCCACCCTCTATCCCACCTACCGCTACTC
>VGOM01000054.1 GCA_016875915.1 Chloroflexota bacterium | reverse complement strand
GCCCAGGGTCTCCTCTCTGCCCGAATCTGACCTTCTGCCGCAGAATGCGGAGCACTGCCTCATCGATGACCGTCTCAGGGACCCTGCCCTGTCGCACCAGCCTGAGCAGCTTCCTGCCAAAATGGACCGTGAAGGGCATCTCCAGGTCCAGACCAGCGGCGGCCGCTTCGGCACTGTGAATACCCCACATGAAGTCCGAGACCACCAAGCCCTGGAATCCCCACTCACCCTTCAGGATGTCCCGCAGCAGATGGTGATGATGACCGCAGTGGCGTCCGTTCACCTTGTTGTAGGCGCTCATCACCACGGCGGCGCCTTCGTCGACACAGCGCTTGAAATGGGGCAGATAGACCTCTCGCAGCGTCCTCTCGTCCATGCGGACATCAACCTTGAACCGGGAGTTCTCGATGCTGTTGGCCGCAAAGTGCTTCACGCAGGCCATGACGTGCCGCTGGACGCCTCGCACCGACGCCGCGCCCATCTCACCGAGGTGGTAGGGATCTTCACCGTAGGTCTCCTGAGCCCGGCCCCAGGCCGGATGCCTCAGCAAGTTGATGCACACGTTGCCCAGGAGGTTGGCTCCCTGTGACCTGGCTTCGATGCCCATGGCCTCGCCGATCCTCTCCTCCAGGTCGGTATCCCAGGAAGCGCCGCGGGCCATGGAGACGGGGAAGCAGGTGGAATGATAGACCACCACGCCCCGCGGCCCATCGCTGAATCGGATGGCCGGGACGGACAGCCGCCGGTTCTCACCGGCGGGGATGGGCCGCCTTCCGTAGCCCGTGAGCAGCCAGACGATGCCCAGCATCGCCGGCGTATCGCCGGACATCTGCCGCACCTTCTCCTTCAAGGTCATCCGTGCCAGCAGGTGTCTGGCCTTCTCTTCAATCTGCTCCTGGCTGAGAACCGCGTCCGTCTTCAATGCTGTCCCGTCTCCACGGGCCCTCCCGGCACTGCCTTCGTTCTTCATACCAGCGCTCTCCACCGCAGATTATCGCACCTGCGGAATACCCACCACCAGCCCGCAGGCGCTGTCAGCGACTGGTTGACGCCCCCGGCTGCATGTGATATCGTCCCAGGCAGCCAGAGCCGCCGTTGCACAGGGCAGGAAGACAGGACGGGGAGGTACGGACATGTCGGACTTCAGTTGGCAGATAGATGACCCCATACTGGAGAGCATCAACTACGCCAGGGATGACGCTGGCTTCTGGAATGTCTCCATCGCCTTGAAGGAGGCCCAGGCCGGCAGTCTGGCCGCCAACGTGGTCAGCGTCAAGCTGAAGGCCCATGGACAGGACGTGGCCCAGACCCTCTGGCCGGTGGCGGGCTCAAGGCAAGAGGGCCAGGCGGCCGAGACCGTTCTGACCTTCCAGACCGGATCCAAGACCTACCCCCTGAGAGCCAGGGTGGTCATAGCCCTGGCCCAGAAGTGACCACCGGCCGCGCCGCCCGGCATCTGACGGCCGGCCCGCGCGGGTCGGTCCCCATGGACTGATAGGCCTTTCAGCGATAGCGAGACCTGGTTGAGAGGACGCTGGGGTAGAATCCCAGGCTGTCGGCTGTGGCTGCGAGTCTGCCCTGCCGCGCGACCGGACTGGGGAAGGAGGCAGCATGGGAGAAGTCATTGTCCTCTCGGTAGGCGAGGATTGCCGGGTCGCCGGCCTGCTTCAGGGATCCATTTCATATGCCGGCATGCCCCATGAGGGGGCCTTCTCCATAGTGCACAAGAAGGAGATCGGCGGACAGTACGCCTACAACCTCTTCTATCCCCGGTACGTCCGCAGTTTCACCCTCGGCGGCGTCAACTTCCTGGTTGAGGATGTCACCCCGGAGGAGATCGCCTTCCGCATGGAACAAGGTGCTCTGAACGGGACCAGGCGGGGCACTCCCGAGGCCGTCCACGCCTAGTGTAGTGCTTCGCAGATATCGTTGTGGGTGGTTGTGCCACGCCACCCCAGCCCTGGATCCCGCATCAAGTGCGGGATGACATCTATGTCGGGTCTGGGACCCGACATCCACCCAACACACGACAGTCAGTCTGACGAACTGCTGGAGACACTGCACTCGCATCTCTCTTCACTCTCCGGCTGTCCCCTCTGGCGTCGGTACACCATAGTCCCGCCTTTCTTCCCCACACCCCATCCCGTATAATTCTCGCTGGGCTCACGGTGCAGGCCGGGTTCGCCGGATTGCCTGCCTGGAAGCCGCAGCAACCAAATGTCGACAAACCGCGCTGGGGGCCCGGCAGCAGGATCAGTGCGCAGAGCGATCATGGCAACGGTCGCCCTGGCCCTAGCGCTCATCTGTATCCCCACGCTGGGCTGCGCCCAGAGGCCGGCCATCGAGTGGCAGGCTTTCTTCGACGGCCTGGGGGAAGCCCTCTCGGTGCACCAAACGCCGGACGGCGGATACCTCATCGGGGGCTCTCAGTGGCTCCTCAAGACCGACCCGCTTGGTGCCGAGGAGTGGAGGGAGTACTTCAGAAGCGAATACGTCCACTCCATGGCACAGACGGCTGATGGGGGCTGCGTCGTCTCCGGTTGGGCAGTCTCCGAAGAATTGGGTGGTTCGGCCACATGGCTGATGAAGCTGGATGCACACGGGAAGAGGGAATGGGAAAGGAATCTGGGCCCTGGCTACGCGTCGTCAGCGCAGCAGACCACTGAAGGAGGCTACATCGTCGGGGCCTATGCCTCCTGCCCCGTCGTCGTTCTGGAAGGCGGTCAGCAGTGCGATATCCGCCTGGTCAAGCTCGACTCCGCCGGAAACACCGAGTGGGCGAAGACCCTCGCCAGACCGGACCGGTGGTCCCGAATGCAGCAGTCGGAGCTGTCGGTCCGACAGACCTCGGATGGCGGGTACATCGTTCAGCCCACCAACGGCACTACCGATTCACGCCTCATCAAGACCGACTCAGCCGGGAATGAGGAGTGGACGAAGACCTACGAAAACATGAGAACCACCAGTCCGGTGGAGCAGACTGAAGATAGCGGGTACGTCTTCCTGGCCAGCGAGGTGCTTCCCAAGACCGGTGAGTTCGTGGGCAGGAACTGGCTGATCAAGACCGACCCAGCGGGTGAGATGGAGCGGCTGAAGCTCTTCAACTACGAACACGGCTGGTCGGTCCAGCCCACGGCTGACCGCGGCTACATCGTTCTTGCCAGCAAGAAGGAGACCGGCTCGCTGCTCATCAAGACCGATTCCAGGGTCATGGAGGAGTGGCAGAGGGTCTATCGCGCCAGCGAGGGGGAGAGCGTTCAGTGTGCCCGGGAGACATCAGACGGGGGCTACATCGCGGCCGCGGTCGTGTGCCCTGAGGGTTCTCCGTCCATTCCCTACGACTGCCGCATATGGCTGGTCAAGATAGCCGGCTCTGCGACGAAGTAGTGCCCGGTCCCCACATAGACACCAGCGCCCAAGCTATCCGGGAGATGCGCAACCGCTTCGTGATCGCGCCGGGTGGGGTTGCGGATATGCTATAATAATAAGGTTGGGCTGGTGGTTTACCCTCCTTTGGTGGCAACCCCTGCCACACCCACCAGCCCTTCCCTGCAATTAGCTTCCGTCCGTGCTCCTTCTGAGTGTGTACCACATGCGCTCAAGCCCTGTCAAGCTCGGCACAACACATCACACCCGCAGGTTACGGCACGACCGACTGCGCCCGGCAGGCCGGCACGCCGGGGTGATCCCCGCGTCGCTTCGCCTCGACCACTGAACGCACCCCTCCCACCACGTGTCCCGATGGTTCTCCTCCCATACGGTCTCTTTCGAGCGCTTTGGGTCAGAATATCTGGCCATTTAGGCCTTCACCAGGCCGGGGATCCTGTGCACAATTGAGGGCAGCACGGGGGGGCAGGTTGGAGAGGTGCTCCAATGCGTTCGCAGCAGGCCATTGAGCAGAAGCTGGAGAGACTCAAGCTAGCGCTGGACGCCCACCAAACGCAGATCGCCAGGCTGGGACAGCAGGACCCCGAGTTGCTGGCATTGCTCCGGGCAGAGCAGCACATGCTGCTTACCGAGATCCAGACCCTGACTTGGGTGCTGGCCACTCCGCGGGACCGGCAGGAGCCAGCCTACCAGAGCCGGCTGGACCATCTTCCCGTTCTGGATAATCTGCGCGTCGGTGCCGGAAGATAGCAGCCGTTGGGAAGCCAGCGACTGACTTGATCTGGCGCTTCCGGAATGCCGGGTCACGGCATTCAGGCCGTCGCGTACCTGGGGACCCCGCCGGCGGCGGCTGACACCGCCATTCTCCCGCTCTCCACCAGGTGCTCCACATGGGCCTTGATTTCCTCCAGGGCCAGGATGAAGTCCTCGGTGCCCAGATGGTCAATGCTCGGCGCTTGAATCAGCTCCGGGTGCTGGAGGTAGTAATCCCTGGTCAACTCATACAGGTTCTTCCCCTGGCCGCAAACCTGGCACAGTTCATCCAGGCGGCGCTGATGAAAGACCCTGATCTCCTCTGATCTGTCCTTGATGGAGCGGATGGTCTCTTCATGGGCCGGCAGGCCCAGTTCGAAGCCCAGACCGGCCACCTTGGTCAGGGACTGCAGATAGACCTCCAGTCCCACCCCGCTCCAGCCGCTCTTCGGCACCTGATGTGGCGTTGTGATGGACAGTAGATGGTCTCCCAGGAAGAGGAAGGGGCCGCAGCCGATGCAGATGTGGCCCGGGGTGTGCCCGGGGGTGTGATGCACGGTGTAGCCGCTGATGATCCGATCCAGGTCGTGCACCTCTGTCAGTTGGTAGTCCTCCTGGCAGAATCTCAGGTGATCGTAGTCATACATGTCGCTGAAATCCAGGTCGCAGCCCGCTTCCTCGCTCAGACTGCGGATGTGCCTCTTCCAGGCCAGGTACTCGCCGTGGTAGTCCCTGATGATGCTGGTGTCCGGCGGCCCCATGTACAGCCTCTTCCCCTTCAGCCCAGGGTGTTCCAGCATGCCGAAATGGTCTCCGTGCCCGTGGGTGACGATGATGCTGGCCACGTCGGCCATGCTCACGGGCTCGCCGAACTCACCGGCTATGGTGGCAAAGCCCTTCTCCAGATCGCTCCTGCCCGTGTCGCTGTTGAAGCCGACGTCTATCAGGGTGGCTTCGCTGTCAATCACCAGATAGACGTTGGTCACGTGGCCGGGGAAGCTCTCCACCGGTATCCGGTAGGCCCGGACCCCACCCCAGGCATACCTGATGACTCCGTCAATCTGCATCTCCTGCGCCGGCCGATGGCCTTCGTTACTGTTCATGCGATAGCGCCGCCTCCTCGATAAACAACTCCCAATTGTATGCTCACTCACCCTTCTTGAGCAATTTCGACGCCGCCGGAGGGCTTTGACAGCCCCCGACGAGGCGTGCTAGGCTGGGCCCTTCCGCCGGCCTGCCGGAACGGCCGCCAAGACCATGCGGTGACCCGGCCGGCTGCGCCCCGCGGGACGCCTTGGGAACAATGAGAAGGACCGGCGTCTTCTATCACGAGATCATGAGGAATGATCATGCCCCCATGGACATGGACATCGGCAAGGGGTTCGATGCCATCAAACGGGAGGGCCTCCTTGACGGCCGGGGCGCCGTCCTCTTCGAAGCCACGCTTGTCTCCGAGGACCTGGTTCTCCGGGTCCACAGCGGGGAGTGGCTGGCCCAGGTGAGGCGGGAGGGCTACTGGGAGGTG
>VGOM01000053.1 GCA_016875915.1 Chloroflexota bacterium | reverse complement strand
GCCTCAAGCAGACGCTGGCCACTGCCGCAGGGGTTCATTCTGATGCAGACCTTCTCGTCGTCCTCCTCCACTTCCAGGGCTACCTGGTGGCCCCTGAGTATGGTGGCCAGCATCTCCACGCGGCGCTGGAAGTCGGCCTTCTCCAGGTTGACCATCGGGCCCAGGGAGGCCCCGATGGTCTTGCGCAGGGCGGCATACAGCTCGTCCTCCCCCCAGATCCTGTAGACGTGATCCATCATATCCGCCAGCCAGTTCATGTAGAGATCGTGAATGACGGAGAACTCCCGGTGCATCCGGGCGGCCAGCTTCCTGGCCCTCTCCTTGTCCCCTGCCTCAATGGCATCAGTGAGGAGGTCCAGGGTGCGCCTGCCCATCTCGTCCAGCTCTGCTTTGGAGAAGACCCGCTTCTTCATGGAGGAACCCCCGTTCCGGTGGCCGTCCGAACCCCTGGTTATTCTATTCCCGGGACACCTGCCGCATCAACCCGCCGTGCCGGTCCGTGCGGCTTCCGGGTGGCCTGAGGAGGGGCGCTGTCCGCCTTTCTTGACCCTCCGGGCGCGGCCAGCCTAGAATTGATATCGTAACCTTCGTGGCGACGAAGTAGATCATAGGAGGCTGACTGTTGGACAAGGTATTGACAGGCGTTAGGGTTCTCGACTTCTCCCGCTGGTTCGCCGGCCCCTACGCGGCATCGCTTCTGGCCGCCATGGGCGCCGAGGTGATCAGGGTGGAGAGGCCCGCCGGCGAGGAAGAGAGGAACTTCGGACCGTATGCCCCGAACGGGGAGAGCATGCTCACGGTGGTGACCCTCCAGAACAGGAGGGGGATCACCCTTGACCCCCTCAGTGAGAAAGGGAAGGAGATAGTCGCTGAACTGGTCCGCAAGAGCGATGTGGTCCTGCACAGCTACGTCAGCGGCTCACCCGACGAGAGCCTGCTCAGCTACGATTCCCTGAAGAAGTTCAATCCGGCCATCATTGTGGCCAAGGTCTCGGGCTTCGGCTCCACGGGACCCTATGCCACGCGGCCCTGCTTCGACACCATGGCCCAGGCTCTCTCGGGGGCCATGAGCTATACCGGATTCCCCGGAACCGCCCCGACTAGGTCGGGCTATGCCTGGGTTGACTTCAGCACCGGTGCCCACGCCGCCCTGGGCATCATGTTTGCCCTGTACCACCGACAGCGGACCGGGAAGGGTCAGTTCATAGACATCGCCCTCCTGGATGTGGCCGTGGCCTGCGTGGCAGGACTGGCCGTGGCCGCCGAGTACAAGGTCGGCGGCATCATTCGAGGCCAGCAGGGCAACGCCAGCTACTACAACTACACCAACTGCCTCAGGGCCAAGGATGGCTGGCTGATGCTGGGCATCTCGGGGAACCCCATCTGGAGGAGGTTCGTGCGGGCCGTCGGCAGGCAGGACCTGAAAGAGGACCCCCGGCTCCAGACCGACAGGCTCCGCTATGAGAACCGCCAGGTGATCCAGGCGGTGCTGGAGGAGTGGCTGAAGGACAAGACCGTGGCGGAGGTGATCAGGATCATGGATGAGGCCAGGGTCCCCTGCTCGGCGGTGAACAACATCGCCGACATGGTCAATGATCCCCAGGTGGCCGCCAGGGAGATGCTGGTCGACTTCGATATCCCCGGCATCGGCAAGGTGCCCCTGAACGGGGTTGTCATCAAGATGTCCGAGACTCCCGGAGCCATCGACATGCCCGGTCCCAGGCCGGGAGAGCACAACCAGGAGGTCTACAGCGCCATACTGGGCTTCACCCCGGAGAAGCTGGCCCAGCTCAAGGCCGAAGGGGCTGTCTGAGCATCCCCTGGGCTCCACCGTGTCACCGCCACGAGGAGGGCTGAATGGCAACTGAGAAGTTCAGGCTGGATGGCAAGGTGGCGGTCATCACCGGTTCCGGAAGGGGAATCGGCCAGGGCATCGGGCTCACCTTCGCCGAGGCTGGAGCCAGCGTGGTCTTCTCCGCCCGGACGGAGGCCGACATCAAGGCCAATGCCGAGAGGGCCAGGGCGTTGGGCGTCTCCGCGCTGGCGGTGACCTGCGATGTGACCGACGACGGCCATCTCAAGGCTTTGGCGGCGCGGACCGTGGAGGCTCTGGGCGGGATCGACATCGTGGTGAACAACGCCGGGGGGGCCATGCCCAATCAGATCCTCACCACCAACCGGCGGCGCTTCAACGAAGCCTTCGACTTCAACCTGACATCGGCTTTCGCCTTCACCCGCTTCTGCCTGCCTTACCTGAAGGAGCGCAAAGGGTGTGTCATCAACATCAGTTCGGCGGTGGGCCGCATCGTGCAGCCCAACTTCAGCGTCTACGGCTCGGTGAAGGCCGCCCTAGCCCACCTGACCCGCCTCATGGCCGCCGACCTGGCGCCGGACGTGAGGGTGAATGCCATAGCCCCCGGCTCCATACTGACCGACGCCCTGAGGACCTTCCTGGATGAGCCCTCTCTTCAGAAGATGTGCGACCGCACCCCCATGAAGAGACTGGGCGAGGTGGACGACATCGCTCTGGCCGCTCTCTACTTGGCGTCACCGGCGGCGAAGTGGGTTACTGGCAAGGTCCTGGAGGTTGACGGCGGCCTGGAGACCACCAACATGCCCTTCTAGGCAGGCGCCGGGCAAGGGAAATGGGCAGTAGAGGACTCGAACCTCTGACCTTCTGTGTGTAAGACAGACGCTCTAACCAACTGAGCTAACCGCCCGCCTGGCACGCCTGGTGGGGCTCGAACCCACGACCTCAGCCTCCGCAGGGCTACGCTCTATCCAAACTGAGCTACAGGCGCGTGGTATGGTGCCGAGGGTGGGAGTTGAACCCACATGTCCTTTCGAACACTACGCCCTGAACGTAGCGCGTCTGCCATTCCGCCACCTCGGCCCAATCCCGATGGGTCCGTCCGGACCGGAAATGGGCAGTAGTGGATTTGAACCACTGACCTCTTGCGTGTGAAGCAACCCGGTGTTGCTGACGCCCCACAGGCACGATTTGCAGGCTGATCCCTGAGCTGACGCCTCGCCAGTCAAGAGGTCCCCCGTGCCCACTCGCATCAGTATTGTCCCACAGGCAGGCCAGGTAATGCAATCCCTGTGATATCTGTGTGATGTCCGCGCGCCAAGACGAAGGAGGTTGTGGCAGCTGGAGGCCTCTCTGCGCGTACCTGGTTCTAGTCCAGAACTGTGGGCGATACTGGACGATATCGAGAACCACAAGCTTCGAACTGGCCTTTGGTCTGGCGACTGTAACCTAGGAACGGGTACAAAGACGGGGGCAGGTCCATGTGCGGCGGCGCTAGCATCTCAGGTGAACCAGTTCTCGAGGGCAGGTCAATTCGGCATGAAGCCGGGAGCAGGCCGGCCATGGCACGAAGCCCGACTGCGGCCAACCGGGGGTTGGCTTGGCAAGTGGCCACCACGTGCGCGGCAGGCCACTCTATGGGCAGGCAACATCGTTGAGGTTGTCATCCCAACAGTGCCACTGACTGTCGCCGAAATGCAGAGGGTCTTTCACCCGGCCGGCTTTGGTGGCGTTGCTCCACTCAATGTACGTGTGGTTATCCTTGCCCTTGTTGTAGATGTCGTAGGAAAGGTTGTACGGGCTGTCTGTGCTCACTTCATAGAAGATGTAGCCGCCGTTTTCCGGTCCGCCAGGGACGATGTTGGTGTACCTGATGTCACTGGTTCCATGGTTCGAGTTGCGGTGCCAATCTATTCGCAGAAGATCGCTAGGGTCGGCTGGCCTATTCATCATGATCCAGTAGCCCTCAGTAGCGCGCACGTTGGATTCGCCGTAGTACCACCGGAAGTTGGAGTACTCGCCCTGCTTGGTGACGTACATATCCCAGCGGACTCCACTCTCTGTGTACCTGCCATGTAGCTCCGCAGTGTATGTGGCTTTCTGCACGGTGACTTCATAGGTCCAGACCCACGAGTGGTCTGGCTGTCGCGTGGGAACGTGATGGAAGGATTCGCCAAACGACGCCACCGGCACTGCCAGACCAACAACAGCCAATGTGTTCCAGAAACCTACGTTGAAAGCAGCGAACCCCCAGTTCGCACGATCACCCAAAGCGTATCTGCCGGAAGCAGGCGAGGCTGCATTCGATTGCGCAGGAGAAACCTGAGCTGCGATCTGCCCCTTACCGCCGAGTATGAGCGACCTCGGGTTTTGTGATGCGAAATCATCGAAATCCATGACGAATGAGGATTCCGGAGGGATCTGCGGAGGCTCTTCTGAAGCCGGCTGGTCGTCTTCCCTTGTGGCACAGCCGACAAATGACAGCGCCAGCATGGCCAGAACAACACAGACACAGACCGCTCGTACGGGGACCTGCAATCTCATTTCGATCCCTCCATTCCGTTTACGAGTCTGGAACCACCGGACAGTCTATCACCACATAGTGGGGTATTGCCACAACTGGCCTCGGGAGCAGCCCGCGGACGTAGCCACAGCTTCGCAGGGGCTGCCACGCCTCCGGCGTCTTGGCCGCGGGATGTGGAGCGACTCCGAGCGAAGCCCCTCGAAGGCCCGAGAGCATTGCCCGCGAACCGAAGCTCGACAAATCCCTGCGCTTGCTAGGCCATGCCAACCCCGTCCGTCGGGGCTGGTGCTGGCACGAACACGTCGGCGCGCATCCGTCAGATACCCCGCTCCCCGCCGCAGGGAACGAGGACGTCTGCGGGCCGGTGTTGCAGAGGTGAAGGCCCGCTGCCGAAGCCGCAGATGATGGCTTCACCTCCGACGACCGCCGAGTCGTCGGACACCAAGCGGACGGATAGGGCATTCGAGGCGTGCGTCGATCCCCTGCCACGACCGGCGAACAGCGCTCCGGGAGAGCGCACGACCTCATTGCGTCCTAGACTCACGCCGCCCGGCGGGTTGACGGCAACCGCGTCTCTGGCGAACAGCCGCGATGTCGAAGCGGCATCGCCAGCATCGCATGCTGAGTCGTACGCGGACTCCAGCGCGCGGATGGCCGCCATTGGTGCGCAGGCCTGCCAGGAGTCAGTTTGACCGGCATGATCCACGGGATTGCCATTCTGTGCGCAGCCAGTACAGGTCGTCTTTCTCGGCACAGGGTACTACCGAGCCCCTCCAGCTCGAATGCCTGTTGACAGTGCAGCCTTCTGTCCCGCCGCATTGTGCGAGAAGCCCCTTCGGAGGGATCATCGAGGGTTTGGGGGGACCTCAAGCGACTAAGCAGATAGGGAAGATATCGATTGATTTGACCTGCTTCTGAAGCTACAGGGGACGCTGAGGCGCTGCCTTCATTTGGTCACTTGGGTAGCGCGGAGTCAATAGTGAAACCGACCTTTCGAGGTCGGTTTTGCTTTTTGTCCGGTCGATGGCACCTCGTTTTGAAACGTACCAGATGACAGGGGGGCAAATGACCATCTACGAAGGCCACTGCAGCGACGCCTGCTACACAGTAACCAAAGATGAGGCTGTCTTTCCTCCGGTGCCAAGCCAGATGCTTCTTGGTGGCTGTCCCATCGGCTTCAGTTGGGGCTACGGCGGGTCTGGGCCAGCTCAGTTGGCCCTGGCGTTACTATACGATGTCACCAGAGACAAGGATGTGGCCCTGAGACACTACCAGAGATTCAAGTGCGATTGCGTGGCCGGATGGGGAGATCATTGGCAGATAACAGACGAGGATGTAATGGCTTGGTTTGGCCGGTCAGGCACCAACCACGGCAGCAATGTTCGCCGACTTGTTCACGGCCCGGCGCTCAGACTGTGGGCGATCTAGGGCCTCGGACCCCAGGCGGGCAGGTTCATTCGTGAAGAGGAAGCTCATCGTATTTGGCTCCTGGGGGGTCATGATCGGCATGGCTCTCGCAGCTGCGCTGCGCTCGTTGTCGCCGTTGGGCGTTCTCGTTGTCGCGGCTTTTGTCACAATCA
>VGOM01000052.1 GCA_016875915.1 Chloroflexota bacterium | reverse complement strand
CGGCACCGTGTCCAAACCCATCACCGACGAAGACCGCCAGAAGCTCGACAAAGGAGCCACCATGGCAGAGGAGATACTGAAGAAAGCCGGGGCCGACCCGCGGACCATCTACACCTCTCCGGTGGGTGCAGCGCATCCGGGAGGCACGGTCCGCATCGGACAAGGGGTGGACGCCGAGCTGGAGACCCCAATAGCGAATCTCTATGTGTGCGACACCAGCATCATCCCTGAACCACTGGGGCTTCCCCCGGTGTGGACACTCATCGCTTTCGGGAAGCGCCTGGCTCGGCGCCTGACCTCGATGCCATAGCGCCAGGGCGTGGCCCCTGAAGCCGTCGTTGACTTCCGGGGCCGGCTTGTGGTAAACGAGTAGCGGCTGAGGCGGGAGCGGCGCCATCCCCGACCGGTGGTTGAACGGCCTGGTGGTGTGAGGAGTCGAATGTGGACCCTCTGGCCGAACGCCGGAAGACCGGGGAACCCGGACGCCATCGCCAAGACCCCAAACGAACGGCACAACGCCGCAAGGAGGATAGCCCATGAAGAGCAAAGAGGCCATAAGGCAGGAACTGGGAAGAAGGCTGCTTCTCGGGGAGATGATGGCCCGCAACGCGCGGAAGTTTCCCGACAAGGAGGCCCTCATCTACGGCGAGAGACGTTCAACATACCGGCAGCTCAATGCCCGGATCAATCAGCTGGCCCATGCCCTGAAGGACATCGGGGTCAAGAAGGGTGGCAAGGTAGCCATACTGTCGGTCAACTGCAATCAGTTCATGGAGACCTACTTCGCTCTGGCCAAGATCGGCGGCGTGGCGGTGCCGCTGAACTTCCGGCTCCATCCCGAGGAGATAACGTACATCGTCAACCAGTCGGATGCCGAGGCCCTGATCGTGGGACCGGATTTCATGGAGACCATCAAGGGGATTCAGAAGAACCTGCCCCAGGTGAGGACCTACATAGCGATCGGCGACGCTCCGGTGGAGGGCATGCTCAACTTCGAGAAATGGATTGCGCAGTTCCCTGATGACGAGCCCCTGATCCTGGTGGACGAGGACGATCCCCTGTTCATCATGTATACGGCAGGGACGACAGGCAAGCCGAAGGGGGCCGTGATCACCCACAAGAACGAGATGGTGCTCTGGATGCTGGGGGCTTCGTTCGTGCTGACCGAGCCCGGGATGTCCAATCTGTGGAACTTCCGCGCCCTGGCTGCCCCGCCGATATTCCACCTGGCCTCATTCGGCTTCTGCCAGTTCATGTTCTTCCTGGGGGCCACCGTTGTCCTGCCTACCAAGGTATTCGACCCGGTATACATCATGCAGACCATCGAACAGGAGCGGATCAATGCCACGGTCCTGGTGCCGGTGATGACGGCCTTCATGCTGATGCTCCCCGATCTCGACAAGTACAACACCAGCTCGCTGCAGGTCTGGGGGTCTTCAGGCGCGATCCTGCCCACGGACACGCGGAAGCAGATCAAGAAGTACTTCCCTAACGTGAAGATCTTCGACCTGTTCGGCCAGACAGAGATGAGCGCGCTGGTGTCGGGCCTGCTGCCCAGCGAATCGGAGGGGCGCGAGGCTTCGGTGGGCAAGATCCTACCCTTCATCGAGCTGCGCGTTGTCGATGAGAACGACAACGACGTCGCGGTGGGCGAAGTGGGGGAAGCGGTCTACCGTTCCCCCACGGTGATGAAGGAGTACTACAAGAATTTGGAGGCCACGGCGGAAGCTATGAGAGGGGGATGGTTTCACGGCGGCGACCTGGTGAAGCAGGACAAGGAAGGCTACATCTACGTCGTGGACCGGAAGAAGGACATGATAGTCAGCGGTGCGGAGAACATCTATCCGGCCGAGATCGAAGCCGTCCTTGCCAGACATCCCAAGATCATGGAGTGTGCCATTATCGGTGTCTTCGACCAGGACTGGGGCGAATCGGTCAAGGCCGTGGTCGTCGCCAAGGCGGGCGAGACCCTGACCCAAGAAGAAGTGATCGACTTCTGCAAGGCCCACGTGGCCAGCTACAAGAAGCCCAAGTCGGTGGACTTCGTCAGCGCCCTGCCGCGCAACGCCATGGGCAAGGTGCTGAAGACCGTGCTCAGAGAGCAGTACGGCAAGTCGGTCCGGTACTAGACCGGATCAGGACCTGCCGGCACAGCCAGGTACGGCTTGGCCCCGGAGTAGTGCGGCCGCGTCGGGCGCCATCAGTCCGCAAACCGCCGACAAGGCGGGGCTACTTGTAGGCGGAGAAGCCCTTGCCCAGCAGGGTGTAGCCCGTAACCAGCTTCATTATCTCGCTGGTGCCATCAGGAATGGTCATCAGCCGGGCATCACGGTAGTACCTCTCCAGCGGCATCTCGGTGGAGAGCCCCATTCCCCCATGAATCTGGATGGCGTTGTAGGTGGCCTTGACGCAGGCCTCACCGGCGTACACCTTGGCCATGCAGGAGAACTTCCGGGCGTCGGGATGGCCTTTGACGATGGCATCCAGGGCTCGGTATCCCAGCAGCCTGGAAGTCTCTATTGCCACGGCCATTTCATAGAGCATTTGCTGGACCAACTGGAACTTGCCAATGGGCCGGCCGAACTGCACCCTCTCGCGGGCGTAGGTCAGCGAAGCATCGAGCGCGGCCTGGCCGATGCCGACGGCCGCCAGGCACATGCCGGCCCTGGGCAGCGTCATCATGGCGGTGAAAGGTTCCATCGTGGTGAGCAGCTTGATGAACCCGTCTGAAACAGGGAGCACCTCCTTCATGTCGGCACCGGACTTCAGGGCATTGGCAAGCATGGTGCCCATTTCGTTCTCCTTGGGGACGCGGCAGCCTTCAAAGAACATCTCCCCGGTCGGCGAGGCATTCCAGCCGATCTTGTGCAGCTCGTTGGTCTCCCAGGGCGACATCTCCTTTTCCATGAGGAGGAAGGTCTGCGACCCCGTTTCAGTATTGGTGACGCCGACGAAGGCGGTGTCGGCCACGGTGGCGTTGCTGATCCAGGTCTTGGCCCCGTTCACAACATAGTAGTCGCCGTCAGGCTTGGCCGTCGTCTTCAACTTGGAGGTGTCGCATCCGGCCTCGGACTCCGTCTCGGCGAAGCAGCCAATGAAATCGCCGCTCTCCAGCCGGGGCATGACCTTCTGCTTGAAGTCCTCCGAGGCCAGGGGGGCGAACATGGCCGGGATGGCGCCCATGCCGAACAGGGGCAGCAGGCTGGGCCAGACCCGGCCCACTTCCTCCGTCATGATGCCGAATATCATCGGTGAGCCCATCAGGGTCCGGATACTGTCCGGATCCAGGCCGATGCCAAGCTTCCTGAACTTGTGCATCACGTCGACGGCTTCCTTCCTGGTGAGAGGCCCCTGGGCATCCCTCTTGTCGACGATGGGGGCAAACTCCTTGTTCAGGAAGTCCCGCAGGCTGTCCCGGTACATCTTCTCCTGTTCGGTCAGATCGAAGTCCATCTTGCCACCTCCGCTTACGTTCGGTTTCGCTGTTCCGTCAGTTGACGCGGTCGCTCCCGACGGCGCTCGGTCGGGCAGGGAGCCATGCGGTCGGATTGGCCGCCAGGCCAATAGGGTAGTAGCGCTGGGAGTAGCCAGGCCTCGGGATCATGGTCCTGGCCTGTCCGGCGCAGGTAGAGACGCACAGGCCACAACCGTAGCACTTGGCCAGGTCAACCCCCGCTGAGCCGTTGGTCAGGGTGTTGGCCGCGAAATGGCAGCGGTCGACGCACGTGCCGCACCGCGTGCATCTGTCGCTGTTCAGCACGACGACGTCCGGCCCGGGGAAGAGCACAGCGCCCGCCGCCTGATGTGCCCGGACGGGGAAGCATATCTTGGATTCACAGCTACAGATGGCATACATCCATCCCTCGGAGCGCAGGCAGCAGTAGAACGTGGGGATCAACCCCTCGTGGTGCAGCTCCCCAAGGAGTCTCTTCGCCTCATCCGGGCCCAGGTCCGTGTACTCCGGGGAAGCCATCTTGTGCGACTCCGCACCGTAGAGGATGACGATATCCTTCATATATGTGCCGTTCCTCTTGCCCAGGGCTTTCTGGCACATACAGGGCCCCACGGCGATCTCGGTCCTGTCAAGGAGCGATATGGCATCTATGAAGGCCAGCGCTCGTTCAGTAGTCACCACCTCTCCGGTGGGGAGAACGATACCTATCAAGCGCGAGAGCAGCCAGAGGACCGGCCTTGCTCTTGCTTTGAGGAAGAAGCGTGTTGTGGCATCCAGGACCCTTATGATTGTTGGCTCGTTTCTGACGTAGAAGGTGTCCACCATCATCTGGAACCTTCCCGCGGGGACCAGCTTGCCGTTCCTTATCTTGTGATAGGTCACTCCGGACTCCTGCTACTTCGAAGGCTCCACAAGTGGGCTCAGCCCCAGTTGCCCCATCGCCTCCCTGGTGGGCGCGCCCGAGCCCGGGTCCCAGCCCAGCTCGGCGTAGGCCCCCCTGAGGAGAACATCCATGTCGGGTACATTGCCCTCAGTGCCACCGTCCTTGAGGGACTTGAGGAGCAGGGCAGGAAGCGCATCATGGGCGCGGGTGACGCCGCGGCGCATGTTGAGCAGGCGTTTCAAGGTGACGATGCGCTTGCCCATGTTGTACAGATCCGTCGAGCTGAGGTCCCAACCGGCGGTACATTTCAGAGCGGTGAGCATCCTCTGCATGCCGACGTCCTGGAACTGGCACAACGTTAGTGAGTTGTACAGATTGCGCCATGCCTGTATGCGGGCACCGGTGCGGCCCTTCTCCTCGGATGACTCAAAGCGGTCGCCGGCCTCTATGCCGATCTCGGGCACCTCGCACTGCCCCATGTCCACCCCGTACATGTCGCCCTGCATGTGGCTGCCGCCGCAGGGGGACAAGGCATAGGTCACCGCCATGCCTGTGAAAGCGCGGGGGTCGTGCATGGCGACTTCAAGGCGCTTCACCGTCACGGCCAGATCGGGGACCCCGAACCGCTCGGCGAGGGCAGCGCTGCCCTGGGACAGCGCCTCGCCGAAGCCCTCGCGGCGGGCGATCATCTCAATCAGACGGTGCATCGTGGCGATGTCGCCGTAGCGGATCTCGACCCCGCCGGTATCTGCTCCGGTGATGACGCCCCGGTGAAACATCTCGCAGGCCAGTGCGATGGTGCAGCCGGCGCTGATGGTGTCCAGTCCGTATACGTTGCAGAGGTGCCCGGCGTAGATGACGGCCTGCAGGTCGTCGATCATCATCAGGGAGCCGAAGGCGCTGATCGTTTCGTATTCCGGGCCATCGACCCTGTCCACGTTGTATCTGGGAGCCCTGGTCTCGCGGCCGCAGCCGATGGGACAGCGATAGCAGGCGTATATCTTGTTCTGATACTGCTCAGCCATGAGCAGCCCGGAGAGGTTGGCGGCCTGTTCCCAGTATCCCTGCTGGTAGTAGGCCGCGGGCATGTCGCCATACATGATCATGGAATCCACGGTTGCCGCCGTGCCTCCCAGCCGGAGGGCCCGGGGCAGTATGGCATCCTGAAGATCGGCGATGATGTCGCGGGCCAGCGCCTTCAGCCGCTCCGGATCGGCTTGGGGCACCCTGGCTTGGCCCCGCAAGCCGATGGCCTTGAGCTTCTTGGAACCCATGACAGCGCCCATGCCAGTGCGGCCGGCAGCACGGCCATGATCGTTGATGATGGCCGCCATGCTCACCTTGTTCTCACCGCCTACCCCGATGCAGGCTACCCGGGTCCTCTGGTCGCCCAGAGCAGCCCGCACGAGCTCCTGGGTCCGGTATGAGTCGCTGCCCCACATGCCGGAGGCGTCGTGCAGTTGTGCCTGGCCGTCAACGATCGACAGCCACACAGGCTTGTCGCTGCAGCCGGCAACCACCACTCCGTCGTATCCCGCAAAGCGGAGCTCCGGTCCGAAGAAGCCTCCGCTGTTGGACTCCCCCCAGATGCCGGTGAGGGGAGACAGAGCGCAGACGCTGTACCGGCCTGCTGAAGGCATGGCCGTCCCCACCAGTGGGCCGGTCATGAAGACCAGCGGATTCT
>VGOM01000051.1 GCA_016875915.1 Chloroflexota bacterium | reverse complement strand
TTGGCGTCGACGGAGTAGACCACCGCGTTGATGTTCTCCACCAGCTGCCGGAACCTCTCCTCTGATTCCCGCAGGCTTTTCTCGGCCCTCCAGCGCTCGGTGATATCTTCGGCGGTGAGGACGACGACGGTCGGCCGGCAGGCCGGGTCAACCGGTTTGGCGGTGACGCGGAGGACAGCCGTCCTGCCCCCCGTCGCGGAGGTGTATTCCCCTTCAAAGCTGCCCGCTTCGCCGCGGAGGGCTTCCTGAATGGTCCTGAGCAGGGCTTCATTCCGGATCTGCTCTGTGGCCTTGAAGCCGACCAGGCCCTCTACCGAAGTTCCGGCCATCCGGGCCAGTCTCTCATTGCAGTCCTCGATGACGCCCTGCGCGTCGAGGAAGCAGACACCCAGGTGGGAATCCTCGAAGATCGCCCGCCATATCTCCTCTCTAGGGGCTAGTGTATGGCTGGTCTTGATCTGGCTGGCGTCTACCGTGTCCCTGGCTTGTTCCATGACGTTCGCTCCTCGGTCTGCTGGACAAGGCGATGCAGACCATCACTGGTTGGGGCATCCTGGATGATGCGGTGCACATACTGGCATGAGGAAACATCACATATGAACGGCACTACGCCAGTATTGATCCTCATGATATTATTCATCTCGAAGGCCGTCAAGTGAAAGCCCCGTGCTCGCTTTGACATCCGCCATGGCACTGGCTAGCATTGAGCCGGTGCCATCCGAGGAGGGTATCTCTGAAGAGGTTTCGCATCCTGGTCGTTGACGATGAGCAGAGGATCGTCAACTTCCTGAGAACCAAGCTCAAGGCCTCCGGGTACGACGTCGTTTCCGCCGGAGATGGCGCTGAGGCGCTGGAGCAGATCGAGGCGGAGGAACCCGATCTGATGGTGCTTGATCTGCTCATGCCCAGGATGGACGGATTCGAGCTGATGGAGAGACTGCGCGCCTTCTCGCCCATCCCGGTGGTCATTCTCAGTGCCAGGGGCGCTGATACGGACAGGATCAGGGGGCTCAAGCTGGGCGCCGATGACTACCTGGCCAAGCCCTTCAATCCGGAGGAACTGGTAGCCAGGATCGAGGCGGTCAGGCGGAGGCTGCAGCCGGGGCAGAGACGGAAGACCAGCGGGGTGGTTCGACTCGGTGACATGGTCGTCGATTTCGAGCAGCGCAGAGTCACCGCCAGAGGAGAGGACAAGCGGCTGACCAGGATCGAGTGGCTTCTGCTCAGCGAACTGGCACAGAACGCCGGCCGGCTCATGGTCTACGAAGAACTGCTCACCCGGGTGTGGGGGGCGGAATACCGGAATGACGTCCACATCCTGAGGACGTGGGTCAGCCGGCTGAGGCACAAACTGGAGCGCAACCCGAAGAACCCCAAGCTGATCCGGACCATTCCCAAGGTGGGCTATGTCATGGAGCAACCCCGGTCCTGAAGACCGGGCGTGGGCAGCCACCCCGGGACCATGGCCGACACTACTGCCCCGAATGCCGCTGAGGAATATCCCCCCGGAAGTGTTACGACTTCGTTACCTTTTCGGCCCGGATTTTATGACTTCTTGACATCCCGCCATCTACAATTGCAGGCCCGTGCACCCTCTGCGGGTGCGGCGGGTCTGGGGTGGCTTTGTCGGCGGGGACTACCTCTGCAACAGCTGACGCAAGGCGTTTCCGGGGTGGGGCTACCTCCGGGTAGTGTCCAAAGGGGGACTGTGGAGATGGACGACAACAGACGGGTGGCTCTTCTGGTGGAACGCGACTATGACGACTCCGAGTTCAAGGAGATAGTCCGGGCCATGAACGATGCTGGTGTCAAGGTGGTGGTGGTCGGCGGTGGCACGCAGAAGAGCTACCGGGGCAGGAGGCGGCGGTCCAGGGCTCACGTTGATATGGCCGCCGTCGATGCCAGGGCGGGTGAGTTCGATGCCGTGATCATCCCGGGAGGGTATGCTCCGGACTGGATGCGCCTCTGTCAGCCTATGGTCGACCTGGTCAGACGAGCCGACGCCCTGGGCAAGGTGATCGCCGCCATCTGCCACGGGCCGCAGCTCATGGTCTCGGCGGGCATAGTCAAGGGCCGGCGGGTCACCTCATGGCCCTCTATCGCCGTTGACATGACCAATGCCGGTGCGGAATGGCGGGATGAAGCGGTGGTCCAGGACGGCAACATGATCACATCCCGGAAGCCGGCAGATCTGCCCAGGTTCAACAGGGCCATACTCAGGGCTTTGGGGGCTTTCGGACAGGGTGGGACACCCCGGGCTGACGGCCTTCACCAGCAGTCGCAGGCTGGACTGGGGATGAGTCTGGTATCGGTGGGTGAATGAGGGAAGACAGGAGGAGGAAGATGGCAGGAAGAACGGTGCTGATGGTGGACAGGGTTGGTGGTGCCGAGGGGGCGTCCGGCATCAGGTCGGCAGGCCGGGCCGGGACGGAGAGCCGTGATCTGCCCCTGATGATGGGGATGGCCGCCATGGTGGACAGGACTTGCCGTCGCTTCGCCGGTGATATCGACTGGCAGTACGCCCCGGTCTCCTGGGCCACTTCCGAGCGGTGGGAAGGCGAGCCGGACCTACGCTGCTGCATGCTGACAGAGAACGATCTGGCCCTGCGGGCCGGCGGCTACGTCAGAGTGGATACCCATCCGCTGACCGATCAGATCAAGGTGTCCGCCGGGTGCTATGATCCGTACTTCAATCCAGTGGTTGTCTCCGAGAAGAGCATGGTCCTCAGCGAACTGGACTGCCGGACGTTGCGGGAACTGCTGGATGAGATGCATGACAAGCTGACCAGCTACTGCGTCAGACGGGCCACTTGAGGCAGCTGCTGCTCAGCCTGCCTGGTGGCCCCGGCCGGCGACCTTCTCCACCTCCACCAGGGTGTCGTAGAAGGCCGCATTCGGGCCCATGATCGACTGCTGGACCGGGTTGATCCTGTCGTGGGTCAGCTCGTTGTGATGTCCCTCGATGAAGTCCTCGGGCCACCATCCCTGTGGGATATCCACCACCCCGGGGATGATGCGTGAGCTGAGCCTGGCTCTGAGCTTCACCTGACCGCGGTTGTTGAAGGCCCGGACCACGTCGCCGTCGGCGATCCCCCGCGGTGTGGCATCGGCCGGGTTGATCTCCAGCAGCGGCTCGGGACTGGCCCTGCGCAGGCTGGTGATGTTGGCCAGGCTGGAGTGTATCCGCTGCCTGGGGTGCGTGGTCAGCAGAGAGAGGGGATACCGCCTGGCCTTCTCCGTGCGGTTGCTCTCCACCGGCTCCTGGTAGATTGGCAACTCCTGGCCCGAGGCCTTCAGCCTCTCCACGTAGAACTCGATCCTGCCCGTGGGCGTCTTCAGTTGTTGCGGCCTTTCCAGGGGTCTGGCCATCACCGGCCCCTCCCTCAGTTGCTCCAGCGTAATGCCATCCATGGTGGGATGGCCCGAGGCCAGCAGTTCCGCGATGTATGACTCCTCTGTCCCGTTGAAGTGGTCCCCGAATCCCATGCGCCGCCCCATCTCGGCGGCCATCTGGAAATCCGGCCGGGATTCGTGCAGGGGCTCGATGACCTTCTGCTGCAACTGCAGACAGGTGTGGCTGAGGCTGGAGGTGCACAGGTCGGTGCACTCATAGAAGGAGGCCGCCGGCAGGACGTAGTCGGCGTACTTCGCTGAAGCGGTCATGAACAGATCGGCTACCACGACCAGTTCCAGGTGCCTGAGGAGATCGGCGGTGATCCTGTTCATGTTGGGCATCTGGTTGACGAAGTTGTGGCCGGCGCACCAGACGGCTTTCACCGGGAAGGGCTCGCTCTTGGTGATGGCGTCATAGAGGAGCATCACCGGGATGGTGCCGTACGGTCCCGCCGGCATGAGGAAGGGGCGGGAGTTCAGCACGAACGTGGAGGGCCGCTCCAGCCTGATGTTGCCGGTGACCGCCGCCAGGGTGTTTATCGCCCGGCAGGCCAGATCCCCGTAGAAGGTCCGCTGCAGGCCCCACCCCCGGTATATCCAGGCGGGCCTCTTGCCGGCATAGCCGGTGGCCAGGCGCCGGATGACCTCGGCCGGGACGCCGGTTATCTCCGCAGCCCGTTCCGGCGTGTAGTCGCGGGTCATCTCGACCAGCAACTGGCCGGCGGGACGGCAGTCTATCCCTGAGACGGAGTAGGTCCCGGTCAGGGCGGGCTTGGCCTCCGCGGTGCCGCAGCGCTGCCGTCGCCCGGTGTACTCATCCATGATGAAGAGGCCCTCCCGGCTGCCGTTGGGCACGAAATCGGCCTCTCTGAGGAACATGCCGTCGCTGTCGCGGACCAGCAGCGGAGCCACGGTGTTGTCCACCATGAAGGTCCTGTCCCGCAGTCCCTGCTGCAGAATGACGTTGATCATGGCCAGGGCCAGCGCTCCGTCTGTGCCGGGCCGGATGGGTATGTGCTCGTCGGCATGGCGGGCTGTGTCGGTGAAGCGGGGGTCTATGACCACCACCCTGGCCCCTTTGCGCCTGGCCTGAACAATCTCCCTTATATGCTGGTGCAGGGTCGCCGCCGGGTTGTAGCCCCAGACGATGATGGACTGCGGACTACCCGCCGGCCGGAGGTGGGCCTCTCCCATCATGTGGCCGAAGGTGACGATATCGGCGCAGGGTCCGGCGGCATCGCCGCAACCCCACCAGTCGACCACTGTCCCCTTGGTCAGGCTGGCCAGCCTCGAGTAGCCGCCCCAGGTCAGGTTGTGCACCACCGGGGTCATCCAGGCCACCGAGCCGGGGCCGTGCCTCTGGGCCAATTGCAGCATGGCCGCCGAGATCTCGCTGAAGGCTTGTTCCCATGACAGGCGCTGCCACTTGCCTTCGCCGCGTTCCCCGGTCCGTTTCAGGGGGTAGCGCAGTCTCTGGGGGTGATAGACCATCTGGGGCGTGGCCAGACCCTTGGAGCAGGCCCCCCGGTCCGCCGGGTCGGGGAAATCGGCGGGGCGGACCCTGACGATGACCCCGTCCTCGACCACGGCCGAAAGCCCGCACCCCACGAAGTCCGACGTTCTGCAGACAGTCCGGACCACTGCATTCTTGTCAGTTCTGGCCATGGGCCACCTCCCTCGGGCGATATCACCTAGTCCAGGATGACCTCATCCTGATATGCCGGCACGGCTGTCTCCCAGCCGGTCCGCCTTCCGAGCAGATCGGCGAAGGAGCGGCAGGAGTCGGGCTCTCCGTGGCTGACGAACACCCTTCTCGGCGGGCTCTCCAGGGCGAGCAGCCATTCCAGGAGCCCGTCTCTGTCGGCGTGAGCGGAGAAGCCCTGTATCTGCACCACCCTGGCCCGGACCGGGTATTGCTGCCCCAGTATCCTCACCTCGCTGGCGCCTCCCACAATGTAGCGGCCCAGGGTCCCTTCCGCCTGATATCCCACGAACATGATGGTGCTCTGCGGCCTGGAGATGTTGGCCACCAGGTGATGCTTGATCCTGCCGCCGGTGCACATCCCTGACCCGGCGATGATCATGGCCGTGCCTTTCACCCGGTTGATGGCCTTGGACTCATCGATGCTGTGGATCATCTTCAGCCCGGGCAGGTCGAAGGGGGACTGATGCGCCCTGACCAGCCGGCTCATCTCCTGGTCATAGAGGTCAGGATGACGCTCGAACACCTCGGTCACTCTGGTGGCCATGGGGCTGTCCACGAAGACCAGTACCCGCGGTATCCGTCCGTGGATGAGCAGGTTGTTCAGATGATAGAGCACCTCCTGGGCCCGCTCCAGGGCGAAGCTGGGCACTATGATGTTGCCGCCCTTCTCCATGGTGGAGTTGACCACCTCCGCCAGGTGATCGGACACCACCGATGGCTGCTCGTGCAGCCGGTCACCGTAGGTGGCCTCCACCACGACGTAGTCTGCGCTGGAGAAGGTGGTCGGATCCCTGAGGATGGGGGCGTTCCGCCGGCCCACATCACCTGAGAAGAGCACCGTGCGCCGCTCTCTGGAGTCAGCGACGGTGACCGTTATCATCGAGGAGCCCAGGACGTGGCCGGCGTCGTGGAACATGGCCTCAATGCCCTGGCCCAGGACCACCGCCTCCCCGTAGGGAATGGGGGAGAAGAGGGGCAGTGAGGCGGCCACATCGTCCGTGGTGTAGAGAGGGACCTCGGGATGCGGCCCCGCGCGTCCCTCCCGCTGATGCCTCTTCTTCTTGTAGGCCGCATCTTCCTCTTGCAGCTTGGCCGAATCATAGAGCATGATCTCGGCGATGTCGGTCGTCGCCGGAGTGCAGTACACCCTCCCCCCGAAGCCCTCCCGGACCAGCTTGGGCAGCAGGCCGCAGTGGTCGACGTGGGCATGGGTCAGCAGGAGGGCGTCGATGGTCCGGGGTGGGACACTGAAGGGATCCCAGTTCCTCGCCCTGAGTTCCCTTTCCTGATACAGGCCGCAGTCTACCAGGATTCTCAGGCCGTTGGCCTCCAGCAGATACCGGGAACCGGTGACGTTCTGGGCCGCACCCATGAACTTCAGCTTCATCTGCATCGCTGCCGGTTCCCCTGCTGTCCGCTTCCCGCTCTGCTGGACGAGCGCGCCGCTCGGGCCAGC
>VGOM01000050.1 GCA_016875915.1 Chloroflexota bacterium | reverse complement strand
GTCATGGGCAGTTGGGTCACTGGTTCTATGGCTGCCCGGCGCTCTTGGAAGTTGTCGATGGCCATCTGCAGGAGCTGCGCCGCCTGTGCCTCCGCCTTGGCGGGCTCGTAATCGATCCGGTCGGTGACCCCCTCGAAAGCCACCAGGTCACTGACCGGCACCAGCCGGAACTTGTACCGCTGGGCATACAGGGGATCAACGGGCATGGAGCAGTTCATGTCGCAGGCAAACATGTCCACGCAGCCGCTGGCCAGCACCGCCTCCTGCATGATCCAGTTCCCCGTGAAGCCATAGAAGACCTCGTCCATGGGCCAGCGCTGGATCATCTCCTGCCCCGTCTCGATGTTGGCGATCACCCGCAGACCCCTGGCGCCCGCGGATCTGGCCTTCTCCTGCCACGCGGGCTGACGGGCCAGTTGGACCATGGCGAAGCCCAGGAACGGTTCGTGGCCGTTGGGCAGCACATTGACGAATTCAGGGTCCAGAACCCCGAGGTCAACCCGCATCTTGTGCGGTTTGGGGATGCCAAACAGGATGTCCTGGCAGTACTCGTTGATGATCTGGCTCTGGTAGGCCATGGCGGCACTCAAGCGCATGGCTTTGAGGGCCAGACTGACGTAGTAGCCGTCCACATTGGTCAGACAGGAGCTGGTGGCTCGCATCATCTCCCCGTAGATGCCGCCGGGGAAGATGTCCAGCTTCCTCCACACATCCTTCCGCTCGGCAGGGGCCAGGGACTCCACGATCTGGCTGGGCTCATCGGCCTTGCGATTGAAGTCGGCCTCTGCGAAATCGCACAGCCGCGCGGCGATCTGCTTGGCTGTCCCGGTTGTCTTCACCCCCAGCCGTCCCGCGAAGCCTCTGAGCTTCGCCGGCTCTGCTATCTGGAATGGCGTCTCGCCTTTCGCCGTTGCCCGCAGCGTCTTGACCGTCTGCTCAGTGTGATAGTGGTAGGTTGCTGCCCCCATGACGTTGCGGAGCAGCATCATGCGCATGGCCATGCCATCGGCGGTGATCCCGCAGACGCCCTTCTTGTTCTTGGCCGCGTCGGAACGGCAGGGGCCGTTGGAGCAGAGGTCGCACCGGGTGCCCCCCTGACAGAACGGGCATCGCCGGTCGGGATCGCCCATGCCCTGGGCCTCGTAGCGGTCCCAGATGTTGTCCATGCCATCCTTCTTGATCTTCTGGTACATCCGGCGCACTGAGTCGTGGTGTGAAATCCTGTCCTGCATCTCAACCTCCCCTTTCGATCTGTTTGAGCACGCGTGCCAGCCCCGGACTACTTGCGGTAGGCCACGTAGATATCGGCCTCCAGCATCCGGCTGTCCTTGTAGAAATGATGCACGAAATAGAGGTTGCCCTCCCAGTCGAGCGTCGGCTCTCCAGCGAACTGGGAGACCATCATCTCCGGCTGCTGCCACTCCCCGTTCACCCTTCTGGAGCGGAAGATGGCTGGACTCCCCAGGTAGAACCTGTGGAACCACAGCTCCAGCCCGTCGCTGGTCAGGAACGGCATCCCTTCGTTGTCCGCGGAATTGACCGCGGCCACATTCACCGGATTCTGCCATTCTCCGTTGACCCTCTTCATCATCCAGATGTCGGTGCCCCCCTTGCCCCCGGCGTAGGAGGAATGATAGTAGAGTTCATCCCCCCGGATGTGCAGTTCACCCACCTGGAACTCCTCGGGGAAGTCGGCGTTGGTCCAGTTCTGCCATCTGCCGTCCTGGAACTCCGCCGTGAACCAGTGCACATCGGTGTAGCCCTCACGCGCCGAACAGAAGTACATCAGGTTCCCCGAAACGAAGGTGCATCCGTCCAGTGCCAGCTTGCCCTTGTCCTGCAGATTGACTCTCTCCGGTTCCTGCCACTGGCCGTCGCGCCACTGCGAACACCAGATCCCGGTGACCCCGTCCAGCAGCTGCTTCTCCGCTGGAATGCTGGGGTCGGGAGTGAAGAAGAAGTAGAACTCCTGCCTGCCTTCGGGGACGAAGGGGGAATCCTCAGCCCCCGCCGTGTTCACCGGCCCCGGCAGCGACACCGGCTCCTGGAACTCACTGGAGTGAAGCACAGGAGGATAGACGTCCGATGCCGGCGGGATCTTGACCGCCCCCGCAGGTATGGCTCCCTGTCTTGTCGGCGTCTCGACCGCCTCCTCAGGTTCTCCGCATCCGCTGGCCACTATGAGGGCCAATATCAGACACAGGAACAGCTTGCCAAAGAGGGTCCTCAGGATCGGCATCTCTGGCTCCTTCCCTGAGCGGCAACTGGACAGTGGGTGGCGGACCGGTGTCGGCTGCAGCGAACTGCATCGCGGGCTGTCAGGATATTAGGGCTTGCCCCACCCGCCCGTCAAGGACTTCACGCGATCTCTCATCCCGAAGCGTGCCATCGGTGACGGCGGGGCATCGCACAGAGTCGGTTTAGCAGGCCGGCGTCAAAGGTGGTAACATATGCCCTTGGCATGGCGGTGACGGAACCGTCCGGCAATCGTACACACTCAAGAAGCGCTCAATGGTCAAGGTAGTCACTGACAGCACCTCTGACATCCCCACCGATGTACTGCAGGATCTTTGCATCAGCGTGGTTCCACTCTATGTCGTCTTCGGGGACAAGACATACCGCGACAGGGTGGATATCCGCGAGGAGGACTTCTACCGCAGACTGACCACGGAACTGACTTTGCCCACCACCTCCGTGCCGCCACCGCAGGATTTCGCCGATGTCTACAACCGGCTGGCCGATGAGACGGACGAAATCATCTCCATACACCTCACTGCAAAGGAGAGTGGGACCTACAACTCGGCGCGGCTGGGCCGGGACCTTGTGCGGAAGAAGTGCCGCGTCGAGGTAGTCGACTCACAGTCCATCTCCATGGCCTGCGGACTGCTGGCCATGGCCGCAGCCAGGGAGGCCATGGCGGGTAGGAGCCTGGACCAGGTGACCGAGATAGTCCGCCGCTCTCTGCATCGAACGCACATTCTCTTTATGGTTGACACCCTGAAGTATGTGGTCAGAGGAGGGCGCATCGGCAAGGCTCAGGGGATGCTGGGTTCGGTTCTGGGTGTCAAGCCCCTGCTCACCATGCGGGACGGAGACCTGTCTCTCAGCGGCGTCGCCCGGACGCGGGCCAGGGCGGTCCAGCGACTCTTCGACTTTGCCAGGGGCTATCCCCGGCTGACGGAGGCGGCGGTTCCCTACACCACCAATCGGGAAGCGGCTGACAAGCTGGCCGAAGACGTCAGGAGGGCATTCCCCGGGGCGGCCGTCCACGTGACCAGGGTCGGCCCGGCACTCGGCACCCACGCCGGCCCGGATTCCATGGGCATGGTGGTCATGGAGGGAGTGGACTCGAAATGACCCGATGGGGTTTTGTGAGGATATGATCGGCCTTTGAGATGCCCAGGCAAGCTCTCTTCCGTAACATAGCTTTGGCCAGTGAGGCGGAAGGACAACCACGCACGCCGCAGAGCTGCGCCTGAAAGCAACGGAATGATCTGGCTGAGACGCGTCTTCACCATCCCCCTGATCCTCCTCTTCGTCCTCATCTTCATCTCCTTGCTCTGTGTTACCCATCTGAGCGGTACTCTGGGCGACTCCGGCTTCTACAAAAGTCAGTTGCGCAGGGCAGACGTCTACAATTGGCTTCATGTCGACTTTATGCCGGTGGCACTGGACGAGTTTGAACAGAATCAGGGAAACGGCCTGCCCATCCCTCTGCATGCCATTAGGGATGACCTGATCGCGGTTACCAGGGAGACACTGCCGCCGGACTGGCTCCGGACCAGGGTTGAGTCGGGGCTGGACGAGGTCGTCCCCTACATGGTGGGCGACAGGAACAGCTTCGCCATCCACATCCAGCCGCGCGACCGCATCGACATCCTGGCCCCCGCCATCATCGAAGTGGCCGGCAAGCCGGAGATCTACGACTACCTGATGTACGAGCTGCTCAGCCGGCAGATCCTCAGCGATCTGGGCCAGGCCGTCGATCTGCCCTTCGATGTCACCATCAGCCAGGGCGAGGTGCTGTCCGCCATCACCCAGGTGCTGCCGCCGACCTGGGTGCAGGAGCGGCTGTCGGAGATAATCTACGAGCTGGCCGACTATCTCAAGGGTGACATCGACCGCATAGACATCGTGGTTGACCTCACCGATACCAAGTCGGCGGCCCTTGACCGGGTGGCAGACCTGGCCGACCAGCGGCTGGAGATTGCTTTCAATGGTTTGCCGGAGTGCAGCCTGGCAGATTTCCAGCAGGCTCTGCTGACTCTGCCTGACGATGCGCTCCCCGATTGCCGTCCCGTCGGCATGGACTATGAAAGCTTCAAGGCTGCGGCAGGGATCGACGTCGCTTCTTCAGTGGATGAGAAGATTGGAGCGCAGATACCCGACTCCTGGGTCTACACTGACGAGCAGCTGAGGCGGTCCCTGGGGGAAGACAACGCGGAACTACTGGACGATGCTCGGGATATCATCGCCGACGGCGACAACCTGACCGAGGCCGATCTGAGGGAGGCCATGACCGACAATGACGCTGAAGCGGATCTGGAGCAGTTCGACAACGCCCGGCAGAGGATACACGATTTCAGGACCTGGCTCTGGGCGATGTGGCTGATCCCCGTCCTGCTCCTGGTGGGCATAGGCTTCCTGGGCGGCCGCAGCTGGAGAACCAGGCTGATCTGGGCCCTGGCCGTGCTGTTCTTCACCTGCCTCGTGACCGTCATCGCCCTGGCGGCGATCCGGTCCAACGTCATTGATGAACATGCCCGGACCGCGTTGGGCGAACCCTCGGAGCATCAGGGCACTGAGCTGGTCATGGTGGAGAAGGGCAACGAGATGGTCTACAAAGGGATCAGCGGACTGGCCTCGGGGATGCAGAACAAGGCCCTCTGCGTCATGATATGCTCCGGCGTGGTGGCGTTGGGGATAGCCATCTGGCTGGTGGTGGAAGCGAGTCGGAACCGCCGTCTGGCCGCTGACCCGTATGCGCCGCCAGTCAGGATCCGCTGGCGCCGCAACCGGCGCTAGCTGTCACGATCTCCAGGGGCAGTCCGGCCATGAAGGCCTTCGCCTTGTACAGCACTATGTACCCCCCGTCAATCAGGCTTCTCTCAAGGTAGATCGGCCGGCAGTCAGCGTATTTGGGCCACCTGCGGTGGACCCACTCGTAGATCCTCAGCATCGTTGTCTGTCCCTCTTCCCTGGACATGCTGACCACGCCCAACCTGCCGTTCGGCTTCAGAACCCTTCTGACCTCGTTCAACACCTGAGGGATCTGAGGAGAGTCAAACAACTCCAGGGTGAATGCCATGAAGACCGCATCGAAGCTGCGGCCTCTGAAGGGCAACGTCACCGCGTCTCCGTTGCACAACGCTACCCAGTCTGAGACCTGTTCCTTGGTCAATCTCCTCCTGGTGACCCTGAGCATACCCGGGGAGAGGTCGATGCCGCATGCCCTGCCCGTCGTGCCCACCGAAGCCGCGATTCGTCGAAGATAGTGCCCGGAGCCGAAGCCGATCTCGAGGATGGACTCTCCCTCCCGCAGACGCAAATGCTCCAGCGCCGCTTCGGCGTGTCTTCGTTCGAAAGCGGCGCCGAGGATGTCATAGACCCCACTTATGCGGTCGTAGAACTGTTTGGCCTCCGCTCTGTTGCGGGGGACGCTCGATACGGACGCGGCTCTGGATTCGGTCATCTCGCCCATGCCGTCCTGTTCCACAGGGGAGTTGCCGGGTCGCCTTCGGGGGCATTCTCAGGGCGGACAGAGTGTCCCTATTCTTCGGTGGGGTCCCTGTCTAGCCGTCTCCGGCGAGCTTGTACAGATTGACCCCGTCCCTTTCCACCGGAGCCACCTGGCCCCGTTGTTCCAGCAGTTGCAGGTGAGCCACGGTTTCCCGCACCGCCAGGACCCGGTTGGTGGCATCCATCTGGTCCCACCGGCCCACATCCCACTCAACCCGGTGGGCGATGTCCCAGGGACTGAGCATCTGCCCGAACAGGGACTGCAGCACTTCCTCGAGCCGCTTGCTGTGGTGGTCCAGTATCTCGTCCACCCTGCGGCTCAGGTGGCCGAAAGGCCTCTCGTGGGCGGGAAGGACCAGGTCCACGTCCAGGTGCTGCACCTTCCGCAGGGCGGCAAGGTACTGGCGGAGCTGATCGCGGCTGGTGAGGTGGCTGGGAGAGATGTGAGGCGTGATCTCCACCAGGACATGGTCACCGGAGAAGAGCAGCTTGTCTTTCTGGTCATAGATGCAGATGTGTCCCGGGCTGTGGCCCGGCGTCAGGATGGCCCGCAGGTGTCCACTGTCCCCCACCGGGTTCTCTTCGCCCTGAAGCAGGACGTCCACATCGAGACCCATGGGGAAGAGCCGCCGTCCGAAGGTGGCCATCTGCCGGAACCCGTCGATCTCGGTGGGCGGCACGCCCAGGGATTTGACCCAGGGAATCAGGCCGTGGATGTTCCATTCCTCGGAGGAGCCGACGATGCTCTGCAGGATATTCCAGTCATCCCGGTGGAGGACCACCCTGGCCCCGGAAGCCGCCCTGATCAGGGCGGACAGTCCGCTGTGGTCGGGATGGTAGTGGGTGATCACCAGCCAGCGGATATCTCTGAGGGATATGCCCAGGGCATCCAGTTGCTGGCAGAGGGCGTCATAGCAGCCCCTGTCATTGTAGCCGGAGTCCACCATGAGCCAGCCGCCGGCCTGATGGACCAGGTAGCACAGGGTGAGGGACTCTTCGTTGCGCGACCCCAGGCCCAAGGAGAAGGGAGCCTCCAGCATGTACACCCCTGGGGCTACCTGGCGTGGCTTGTCCTTCATGTGCGGTCAAGATGCGGTGCCGGCGGAGTACAGCTTTGACCAGAGACCGCTTGGAGGTTGGCCTAGTACCTCCGGCCTTTGCCCCCGAAACCGCGGCCGCCACCCCCCCGGCCTCCCCGGAAGTGGCCGCCGCCTCTGCCACCGGCAGGGCGGGGGTGGGCTTCACTGATATCCAGGGTCCGTCCATTGAGCATCTTGCCCTTCAGTCCGGTGATGGCGGCTTCACCCTCGGCCTTGGCCGGCATCTCGATGAAGGCGAAGCCCCTGG
>VGOM01000049.1 GCA_016875915.1 Chloroflexota bacterium | reverse complement strand
CTGCTCAGTCTGCGGCAGCGGCAGGATGCGGGTGTCAGTATGGCCTGCCTCCCAGCCACGGCAGGGGCCCCTGGTCAGCGATGGCACGTGATACTGCTGGACAACGGCCGGCGCCGAATCCTGACCGGCAGTACCAGGGAATTGCTGCTGTGCATCGGGTGCAAGCGGTGTGTAGTGCAGTGTCCCATCAATCACTCCATGAGTGAGAATGGCGCCGTGTGGAGTCCCAGGGACCACCTGTTCATGTTCCTCCTGGGCCAGAACCCGCTGATGGACACCTGCCTGCATTGCGAAGCGTGCCGTATCGAGTGTCCCTTGTCCATCGACCTGCCGGGGCTGATGTGGACGGCCCGGGCGGACTATGCCGCCAAGCACGGGCGCAGCCTGAGCGAGCGCGTGATGGGGAATCCCGAGATACTTGCCAAAGCAGGTACGTTGGCCGCCCCCGTCTTCAATGCCGTGCTGCGGTTGAAGCCAGCCCAGGCGCTTGTCGGCGCCAGTCTGGGATTGGACACTGAGAGATCTTTGCCCACATTTCACCGCGAGACGTTCTCTCGATGGTTGAGTAAGAACAAGGGAGAGGCCAAGGCGAGCGTCTCAGGCGGTCGAGGCAAGGTGACCTACTTCGCCGGCTGCTTTGCCAATTACTATCAGCCTGAACTGGCCAGGGCCGTTATCAAGGTCCTGAGGAAGAACGGCCTTGAGGCCATCCTCCCCCCGCATGAGTGCTGCGGCATGCCTATGATAGCCAACAAGAACATGACGGGCTTCAGGAGGAAGGCAGAGAAGAACATCCGCACGCTGGCTTCCTTGGTAACAGACGGGTGGGACGTGGTCACCTCCTGCCCCAGCTGTGCCCTCATGCTGAAGCACGGCTACCCAGGACTCTGCGGGCAGGTAGAGGCCAGTCTTGTTTCCCAGCACGTGTCCTACATCGACGAGTGCCTTGTACGCCTGGGGCACGAAGGCAGGCTGGTGCATGACATGGCTGAAGTCACCCAGACGGTCCTCTGCCATATCCCCTGCCATCTCAAGGCCCAGGATGAAGGCAGCAGCACTTTGGAGTTGTTGGGCGCCGTGCCTGGGCTGACCATCGCCGCCGTGAACGCCACGTGTTGCGGCATGGGCGGATACCACGGATACCGGAGGGAGTACTCCAGGCTATCCATGGACATCGGCCGCAAGCTCTTTGAGGATGTCAGGAGTGCGGGGGCGGACACGGTGGTCACCGGTTGTGCCGCCTGCGGCATGCAGATAAGACATGGGACGGGAGTCACGGCCATTCACACGGTACAGCTCCTGGAGAGAGCCTATGGACTGGATCGTCCGGGGCATTCGGGAGGGAGGCAGAAATGAGGCAGCAGGAGATAGCCTACGTCAATCTGTCCACAGGTGAGACCGAGAAGAAGCCCATACCGGAGACTATGAGACGGAAGTACCTTGGGGGCCGGGGCATCGACGTCTACCTCTTGTACAACCACATCACGCCGGGCACCGACCCCTTGGGGCCGGAGAACGCGCTGACGGTCAGCGCCGGGTTCCTGGGTGGGACCCTGGCGCCGTCGAGCGGCCGATGCCACATCGGCGCCAAGTCGCCGCTGACCGGATTGATCGGCAGCTCCAATATGGGAGGGTTCTTCGCCCCAGAGATGAGGTTCGCCGGCATTGACCATCTGGTGGTCACAGGTAAGGCCGATCATCCCGTCTATCTCTGGATCAACAACGGCGACATCGAGATCAGGGATGCCTCCAAACTCTGGGGCAAGGACACCGTGGAGACGCCGGCCCTCATTCGGAGTGATCTGGGCGACGAAGAAGTGAAGACCATCTGCATAGGCGTCGGGGGCGAGAACCTGGTCCGTTTCGCCAACGTCATCAGCGGGCTCAAGAATGCGGCGGGCCGCACGGGCATGGGCTGCGTCATGGGATCAAAGAACCTCAAGGCCATCGCCGCCCGGGGCGGCCAGGACCTGCCCGTGGCCTATACAGAGGAGGCCCTGCGGTATCTGGAGCACCTTCTCAAACTGATGCGTGAGAATTCCCTGCTGCAGGAACAATCCCGGTTGGGCACGGCCATGTTTCAGATGATGATGGACCTCATAGGCAAGGTGAGGAACCGCAACCTTCAGCGCAATCAATTGGCCGATGGGCAGGGTCTCTACGCGGAGAACATCCTCAAGTTCTCCAGCGGAACGGCGGCCTGCTTCGGTTGTCCGGTGCACTGCCGCCACAGATACCAGGTGCCCGAGGGCGAATACAAGGGCCAGTGGGCCGAGGGCCCGGAGTGGACCACGCTGGGCGCACTCGGTTCGGAGCCGGATTGCCGTCGGATGGAGGCGGTTCTGGTCGGCAACTACCTGGTGAACAAGTACGGCGTCGACTCGCTGGACTTCGGCAGCATGTATTCCTGGGCCATCGAGCTCTACGAAAAGGGGATCACCAACGAGACAACCACCGGCGGGCTGAAGCTGGAGTGGGGCAATGAGCAATTGATATACGAGATGATTCAACGCGTGGCCACCAGGCAGGGCTTCGGCGACTTGCTGGCCGATGGGCCGAAACGGGCCATTGAGAAGCTGGGCGAGAATGCGGCCTACTACAACATACATGTCAAAGGCATGAGTTGGCTGCACACCGATGACCGGATGGCGCCCAGCCACGCGCTGGGGGTGGCCACGGCCAGCCGGGGGGCAGACCACCTGCGCAGCCGCCCTGGTTCGGACGCCCACATGCTGCCTCCGGACCAAGGCGAGAAGTTGTTCGGCTTTGCCCTGCCCGGGATGACCGGCTATGAGAACAGCGGCAAGCTGGTGCGGTGGCATGAGCTCATCTATGCCATCTCCGACGCTCTCGGCGTGTGCAAGTTCCAGGCCCTCTACATGAGCCCTTCCGTCGTCAGCTTCGCTGAGTACGCCCAACTGGTCCGTCGGGTGACCGGCATGGAGCTGTCGGCGGCGGACTTGATGGCAGTGGGCGAGAGAATCTGCACCCTGGAAAGGATGTTCAACAACCGTGAAGGGGCATCACGTGACGATGACATGCTGCCGGAGCGCTACTTCACCGAGCCCACTCCCTTGGGGCCGGAGGGCATGAAGGGCAAGCTCATCGAGAGAGACAAGTACGAGCGGCTGCTCGACGAGTACTACGCAGCGCACGGATGGGACAACTCCGGGCTGCCGACAGGTGAGACTCTGGCCAGACTGGGTCTGGACAAAGAGCCTTCCCGCGTCATCTAGCCGGTGAGGAGGTGACAGAAGATGTACAAGATGCTGACGGTAGACTACTCCAAGTGCACCGGGTGCCGGCTCTGCGAGGTGGTGTGCTCGGCGAAGAAGAACGGCTCAGTCAACCCAGACCGGGCCAGGCTCGCCATCGTCAAATGGGAGCAGGCCTGCGTGGACATGCCGATGATTTGCCAGCAGTGCGAGTCGGCTCCCTGCATCATGGTGTGTCCGGTCAAAGCTCTGAGTGCGGATGAGAGGCTCAACAGGGTGGTCATCAACCAGGATCTCTGCATTGGGTGCCGCTTCTGCGTAGCGGCCTGTCCGTTTGGGGCCATGTCTCTGGATTCCACCATCAGGAAGGTGGTCAAGTGCGACCTCTGCGATGGAGAGCCGATATGCGTCAAGTTCTGTGAGACCAAGGCGCTACAGTACGAAGAGGCCGGCACTGCATCGGCTAAGAAGATGAGGGCCGCGGCGAGGAAGGTGTTGGAGTCCATGCGGGCAGGGTAGACTGGACCGGGATCACATCGGGTCCTGGCCTTGATTGGTGGTCTGATGCAGCAGAATGTCGCGCAAAAGTCATTTTCAGGAATACCAGAGGGGGAAGATGATCGCACAGGTGAGCAGATGTCACGGGAGGCGAGGACAGTGAGAGTTGGTGAAAGAGTTGAGGCGTGCCGCTAGAAGGCCTGGGATGCGTCCTATTCTCCTGGTCAATGCCAACGTTGCCCGTCCGCCGGTGAGCCCGGTAGGGCTGGAGTACGTGGGTGAGAGTCTCACCGCCGCTGGGATACCAGTGGAAGTTCTGGACTTCTCCTTTGAGGCTGATTGGAAAGCCGTTCTGCGGAAGCGGCTCGGGAACACTGAGCCATTGGCGGTGGGGTTGTCGGTGCGCAATACCGATGACTGCTCTTTCGTGTCCAGAAAGTCCTACCTGCCCTGGATTTCCGATGTTGTGGCGCAACTCAAGGGTTTGACTGCAGCACCTGTATTCCTCGGTGGCGTCGGGTTTTCCACGATGCCTGAGGCGGTGCTTAGAGCCACATCGGCTGACTTCGGTGTCGAGGGCGATGGCGAAGAGGCGCTGACAGTCCTGTCCAAGTTTCTCTCGAATGGGGATGATGTGACTGAGTCCCCCAACCTGGTATACCGGCGCGAAGGAAGCATCATCCGCAACCGCAGACACGACGTTGACCTCAGGTACCTGCCCAAGCCCAGCCGCCGCATCTTCGATAACCGGAGATACGAGCAGTTCGGAGCCATGGTTGGCGTTGAGACCAAGAGGGGATGCCCCCAAGGGTGTATCTACTGTGCCGACCCAGTGGCCAAGGGGAGACTGATTCGACTTCGGCCACCCGAGGTTGTGGTTCAAGAAGTGCGGGATCTTGTTGGGCAAGGAGTACGATGGCTGCACTTCTGCGATAGCGAGTTCAATCTGCCCATCCAGCACGGCAAAGAAGTATGCCGAGCTATAGTGGGTGCGGGCCTTGCCGACAGAATCTCTTGGTACTGTTACTGCTCACCAACGCCCTTTGACAGCGAACTGGCTCTCCTCATGCTGCGTGCTGGTTGCACCGGTATCAACTTCGGCGCGGACTCATTCTGCGATGAGCAGCTAGGCCGCCTGGGTAGGCAGCATTCTTCAGACGACCTCCGTGATCTGGTTGGCCTTCTCGACAAGGAAGGCCTGAACTATATGCTCGATCTGTTGGTAGGCGGGCCCGGAGAGACAGAACAGACGCTGAAGAAGACCATTGACCAGGTGGTGGCATTGGATGTACCTTTGGTTGGCATCGCTGTTGGAGTCAGAGTGTACCCCCGTACGCCTCTGGCGGCAGCACTGGCAGGCGACCCTGGCACCAAGGGGTTGCACCCCTCCTCCAAGATGGCGGCTCATAAGCCGCTATTCTATCTATCTCCCTCGCTAGGGGCTGATGTCTTCGGCCTGATACGGCACTTGGTGAAAGGGGACCCCAGGTTCTTGACACTATCCGCACCCGATGAAAAGGGAAGCTACAACTACGCGGATGATGAACTCCTGTGTGGGCTAATTGAAAAGGGAGGGCGAGGCGCGTACTGGGACATCATCAAGCAGAGCCAGCAGAGCTGACTGCATACAGACGCTGTGCTTGCCCACGCGCAATTCACCAGACAACAAACCGGCGGAGAGCCAAGCGCCTTGTGCCACTAGCCGCCCTCTCTCGCTCCAGGCACGTCGCCGATTTGCCACTTGGCCAGACACGGTATTACTATTACCCATTACCCCGAGGCCAAGGCAGCCATTCAATGGCGTTGAGAGTGGTCGGCGTTTCCGGTTCACCCAGGAAGGGCAACACCGAGTGGATGCTCAGGGTGTTCCTTGAAGAGGTTGCAGAATCTGGGACGGAGACTGAGTTGATCCTCTTGAGGGAGATGGAGATCAGAGGGTGTGACGGCTGTCTCACGTGCGAGGCGGGAGGCGCAGAGCGCAAGGGGACCTGCAGAATCCGGGACGACATGGAGCAAGTCTATCCGAAGCTTCTGAAGGCCGATGGTTTGGCTCTTGGCACGCCGGTCTACTTCGAACTGCTTTCTGGGCTGTTGAAGAACTTCATGGATAGGACCTGCCCCATCTGGCCCAAACTGGAGGGCAAGCCAGTTGTCGGCATAGCGGTAGCAGAAGAAGGCGTGGGAAAGGCATTAGATAACCTAAGAACATACTCTTCTCTCTGTGGCATGCGATGGGTCGGTCACGTCACTGCCCTGGGCAAGACTCCAAGGCAGGTATCCAGAGATGCCACGGTTCGGAAGCGTCTCAAGCGGCTGGCGATGAAGTTCACTGCCACGCTCAGAACTTGAGTCTGGACATTCGTCAAGATCACCTGGCCCGCATTGTCAGAAGGGTTCCTTTTCGTAAAGTGGTCGGGGCATTGGCTGGCGTGCCGATGTCTCGAGGGACCGTTGACCGACTGCTGAGAACGCGCTGCCTCTACATGAAGCCTATCCAGGAGTGACCAGTCGTGACCATGTCTAAGGTAGCTGTAGTACGATGCGAGACATACGACGAGCCGATCGTGTCGGCGGCCGTCGAGAAGGGGGTTGAGCTTATCGGTGGAGTTTCAAGCCTGGTGAGATCCGGCGAGAAGATTGTGATGAAGCCCAACGTTCTCTATGGCACCAACCCTGAGAAGGGCGTCTCGACGCACCCGTCAGTCTTCAGGGCAGTCGGACTTCTGCTCAGGAAAGCCGGCGCCACTGTCCGCTACGGTGATTCCCCCAGCTTTGGAGGAAGCAGCTTCCACATGAGAAGGGCTGGCCTGAAGCAGGTGGCTGATGAACTGGGGATCGTATTGGCCGATTTCGACAAAGGGAGGACTGTCAGCCACAAGAATGCTCTGCTGATCAAGAGCTTCGAGATCGCCAACGGAGTCCTGGACTCCGACGCTCTGGTGAATCTGCCAAAGCTGAAGACTCACCCGCTTGTTCGATTCACAGGCGCCGTGAAGAACCAGTTCGGATGCATACCAGGCCTCTTGAAGAGCCAATATCATGTGAGTCTGCCCGACCCCTATGATTTCGCCACCATGCTGGTCGACCTGAACACGCTCACCAAGCCACGCTTCTGCGTCATGGACGGTGTTGTGGCCATGGAGGGCAACGGGCCCAGAAGTGGAAAGCTGACGAAACTCAACGTTCTGCTTCTTTCGAGCGATCCCGTTGCCCTGGATGCCACAGCCTGCAGAATCATCAATCTTGATCCGGAGGTCGTTCCTACAGCAAGACTAGGCGAGAAGGCGGGCCTGGGCACCTACCGCCTCGACAGCATCGAGATGGTAGGCGATAGCATCGAGACTCTGATCGACAAGGACTTCGACGTTGACCTGCCCCCCAAAAACGGAGCCAGTGCCAATGTTAGACTGGAAATCTAGCAAGAAGGGGGCAGGAAATGGTCAGAAAGGCATTCAAACCCGAGCA
>VGOM01000048.1 GCA_016875915.1 Chloroflexota bacterium | reverse complement strand
GGTCAGAGGCTCGTTCTGGAGGGCCCGGGTGATGAACCTGGGGATGACGGCGGCGTAGTCGGAGTGGGGGTCCTGACGGGGGCCATAGACGTTGAAGTACCTCAGGCAGACGGTGGGCAGATCGTACACTGTGCTGAAGACGTGGCAGTAATGCTCTCCGGCCAGCTTGGTCACGGCATACGGTGACTGGGGCTCCGGAAGCATCTCCTCCTTCTTGGGCAGGACGGGGCTGTCGCCGTACAGGGCGCAGGAGGATGCGCAGACCACCTTCCTCACCCGATTGTCCCTGGCGGCGATCAGAACGTTGAGTGTTCCTGTGGCGTTGACTTGGTGGGAGAGCAGCGGGTCTTCGACGCTCCTGGAGACGCTGGCCAGGGCTGCCTGGTGGAAGACGAAGTCCGCACCCTTGAACGCTTCCTGGAGTAGGGGCAGGTCGGTTGCGCTGCCCCGGATGAATGTAGTATTGCCCTTGTCCAGCAGGTGCTGGACGTTCTCCATTCTGCCGGACGAGAGGTCGTCGATGATGAGGACGTGGTTGTCCTTGGCCAGATCCTCGGCCAGGTTGGAGCCGATGAAGCCGGCACCACCGGTGATGACTAGCTTCATGGCCTGTAGCTTATAGCTCATAGCCCGTGGCTGATGCTTCATGGATGCCCGCGTCGTTCTACCGTAACTGAAGGGCCAACTTCAGAGCCTTTTCGACTTGCCTCATGATATCGCTGGGTAAGACTCCCAGCTTTCGATGTAGTACAGATTGATGGATGACAGCGATCTTCTCTGCCTTGAGCAGAGACGTCTTCTTGAGGCCGGTCCGGGAGAACTGGGTATGGTGGTCTTCAATCTGCAGCCAGGTGTCCCGGAACGATCCTGAAGGAATTCGCGAGAAAATGCCCATCATCATGACATCCTCTCCATGGACAGCCAGCACCAAGGCAGGTCTCAGTTTGGTGAGTGTCAGAGTGGTGAAAGGGAACCGCACCAGCCATATTTCCCCTCGCTTGGGCCTAGGCCTTGGCATCGTAGATGTCTTCTCCCTCCTCGTTCCACTCCTGGAACCCGGTCTCAGAGACGCTCATCATGGCGATGGTCTCTGCTCGAGCTTCGATGGCATCGACTAGCGCCAGGAATTCCTGTGCAGGAAGCTGGAACACCAGATTCTTGATTTCCTCAGTGCTCAAATCCACCGTAATCCGAGGCATTGTTCTTACCTCCGTTCAGGTGGCGTTGACACGATCCATAGTTGATCCTTCCGGAGAAGGGTGGCTGATGACTTGTGGCTGATGGCTGGCAGCTGGTGGCTTGTACAGCAGAGCCTCGCGGATGTCCTCTGCTTCAAGCTCGGGATAGGCATCCAGTATGTCCTTCGTGGACATGCCATCGGCCACCATGCTGACGACTGTTGCCAGCGGGATTCGCAACCCCCGTATGCAGGGCATTCCCCCCATCTTCTCTGGTTCGACAGTTATGCGTGTGTACTTCATCTGATTTGCCTCCTCGCCACGCGCCTTCCCCGGAGACTCATTCTAGCATCAATACGCAACAAAGGGCAGGCGAACCTGCCCTTTGTTATGCTCCGGACAAAGGGGCTGAGAACGCTTTGCGTCAACGCTAGAAATACCTAGAGTACCACGCCCACCACGCCGGCGGAGAAGCCGGCGGCGCCGCCCACCAGGAGGACCCTGCTGCCCGGACCCACCCGGCCTTCCTCGATGGCGTCGGCCAGGGCGATGGGGATGCTGGCCGAGGCGGTGTTGCCGTACTTCCTGACGGTGAGCATGCATTTGCTCAGGGGGAAGTCCATCATTGTGGCGATGTTGCTGATGGTGTGCTTGGTGTACTGGTGGGATATGACCAGGTCCACCTCGTCCAGCCGCCAGCCCAGCCGCCTGAGGAGCCGTTCGATGGTCGTGGGGATGTACTTGCTGGCCAGCTTGTCCAGCTCAGCCCCGTTGGAGGCGAAGAAGGCCTTGGCCGGATCGAACTGCTCCATGTTGCCGCCGGCGGTGATGGTGGCCAGCCGCCATTGGGAGCCATCGCTGAGGAAGGTCCCTCCCCGTATGCCCCGGCCTTCGTCGAGTCCATTGCCCGCCGTCAGCACCATGGCCCCGCCTCCGTCCCCCAAGGTCAGGCCGGCCATGAACTTCTTCAGCGACTGGCGGTCGTCTATGTTCCAGTTGATGAACCGGGAGATGACCTCGCCAGAAGCCACAAGGCCGACTTTGGAGCGCCCTGTCTGGATGAAAGCATCCATGACATCCAGGGCGTTGACGAAGCTGTTGCAGGCGTTCTTGGTGTCGAAAACGTGGGCGTTGCGTGCGCCGAGTTTCTCCTGGACGATGTTGGCTGTGGCCGGCTCGCCGACGTCCTGGGAGGCGGCGGCGAAGATGATGGTGTCGATGTCCTCGGCATGTATGCCGGCCCGTTTGAGGGCCTCCAGGCTGGCCCGGACGGCCATGTCAGAGGAGGCCTCGCCGTCGGCGGCGTAGCGCCGCTCCCTCACTCCGGTGAGCCTGTCGATCATGCCGGCGGTCAGCCCGAACCGCTCCTTGAGCTGCAGCCATTCCTCGATGTACTCCGTGGGGATGACCGAGTCGGGAACGTACTTGCCTACCCCGGCGACGATGGTGCTGATCTTGCGGGATGAGGTTGCCTCGGGCACATGGCGCTGAACCCCCCGGATGACAACCGGGGCGATTCCATGCGATAGGTAGGTCACCGCGCCCTCCACCGTCTTGGCCACCGTGCCCTTGAGGTAGCGCCGGTCGGCCTCTCTAACCCTGCTGATGAAATGCCGGTTCACCAGCCCGCCGAGGCCGGGCGCCACCCGGTCGGTCCTGGAGACCAGGAGGTTGATCACCCTCTGCGGTACCAGGATGTCCACCAGTTTGATATCGGCGGCGATTATGCGATGAATGGCCGAGGCCGCGAGGTCGGCAAGTTTGCTGAACAACTTCTGACGCATTGGCGTCTTCCCCTTTCAACGCCCGGCGTGCCCATGGCGCATGTCGGGCAGAGGCAGAAGATAGCACAGTCGCCGTAGTCAGTCAAGCGCGGTTGACAAATGGCGGAGAGTGTGGTTACAATGGCCGCAAGGAAGGGGGGTGTATGGACTGCGCTGTGCCGGCGACCAGTCTTGGTCTGCATAGGCATCTTCCTGCGATCAATTCGCCATTATGGACAGTCTGACCATCATTGACGTTATCTGTATGCTCCTGAACAGGGAGGGGCCTCACCCACAGGCCAACCTCGATGTTCTGAAGAGCCTTTACGAGCGGACGCACGCCCGCTACATGGCGGTGCTAATTGTCTTCGCGGTGCTGACAGCCGTGGTACTGGGCGTGTTCGTGGCCGCGGTGCTGGAGTGGGGCGAGACGAAGGTCGCCATACTGGCTGTGGTGGCCCTGATAGCCATGATGATCTCGCTGGCGCTCCTCGCCCGGCGGCTGAACAAGCTGACCCGGGACTACTTGGACGTGATGAAGGTGTACAACCTGCTCAGGCGTCATGTGGAGCCCGCCGGGGCATTCGATTCGGCGGAAATGAGCATGAGGTAGGATTCGTGTCGAATGTAGAAGCTGTTACCATAGTCGTGTCTGTGATAGCCATAGCGGTGGCCGTGGTGGCCGCCATCCTGTTCTGGTGGTACGGCAACATGCAGCGGTGGTATCAGCATCTGTCGCGGACGTCACGCAAGAATCCCCAGCAGGCGGCGGAAGCGGGCGGGGTGATGAAGGTCTTTGCCGCGTCCCTCAAGGACGATCTCAGCCCGGAGAAGCGGGAGGTGCTGGAGACCGTTGTCCGCATGAACTCGGCGCGGCACCTGACCAGCCTGTTCGATGATCCCGCAGAGAAGTTCTACCTCTTTGAGGCGCTGACCGACCCCAGCCGGTACCCCTGGGAGGAGCGTGAGGAAGCGCCGCAGGCGCCCAAGCCCCGGAAGCAGGTGGCCAGGCAGGCTCGTTGAGAGGGTTGAACGGGAGGCGTGGATGTATGCTGGCAGCCGCCGTCAGCCTGGAAGCGAAGAGAGACGTGCTCTAGCGGGCAGACCTCCACTGTGTGGCTTGCCAGCAAACCCGAAATCCCAAACCCCAAAGTCCAAAGAAGATCGAAGCCCCAAATCCAAATCCCCCAACCCCCAGGATCCCTGCCCATTGATGTACTCCCGTGGGAATGGGGATGACTGTCCGAGGGAAGGGACCGCCTGGTGTTCGCCGTTGACAAGGGGAAGGGAATGAGTCGGGCGCTGGCTCCCACGCTGCTCCTTGCAGTGATGGGCTTGATGGTTGTCGGCCTCTTCCTGTCGCCTGGAGTGTCCTCTCAAAGCGCTGTCCCTCCGGAGGATACCGACTACATCATGATTGATGACTACTGGCCGATGGATAGGGCTGAGGCTGGTGCCCTTATCTATGTGTCGGGGCCCGTTCCCTATGGATATGCTCCAGGTGATGGGAGGGAAGGGTATGCATTCGACCTCCCGGGAGACATGAGTTGGGGCAATGAACTCGATCGTAGATATGTTGTGTTGTATGCTCCGCGCTACGGCGTGTGGGATCTGGGGTCTGCGGTGAGCAGCGTTGTGGCGTGCCTGTCGCAGGACCATGGGCCGTATCCGGCGGAAGCTCTGGAGTACAAGCTCTGGGGCTCGAATGACTTTGACCTGGCAAACCCCGGCGCGGGGACATGGGTGGCAGCTGACTTGGATACTGTCTACCGCAAAGGGTGGTCCAGCGTTGGGGAGGACAAGTATGCCGTCTGCAACGACGATTACGTGGCAATATGGGACTGGAAGGATGGCCCGGGTGCTGATGGCTCCTATCGCTTCGTGAAGATCCAGTCCATATGGCCTAGTCCATACGAGGAGCCTGAAGTGGACGCTGTCATGGTGGCGTTGGTGGATGGGCCGACTCCGCCGACCCCGCCCCAGGCCGAGTGCGGCTGGCAGTCGAGCGTTTTGGAGAGGGGCAGGACGTACAGCTACACCTCGGTGGAGATCAGCTCCGACAACCGGACCCACATCGCGTTCGGCGGGGAGCAGTTGTTCTATGCGGTGCTGGATGGTATCACCTGGCAGGTGGAGATGGTGGACAAGGGAGGGGTGGGCCAGTATTGCTCTCTGGCGCTGGACGGGGCCGGCAGCCCGCGCATCAGCTACTATGATGCCGTTAGCGGTGACTTGAGGTATGCCCAGCGCGCGGGCGCTGCCTGGACTATTCAGACGGTGGACAGCGCCGGCGATGTGGGCGCGCACACCTCACTGGCTCTGGACAACCTGGGCGGGCCGGGCATCAGTTACTACGATGAGACCAACGACGATCTGAAGTATGCCCACTGGAACGGCCTTACCTGGGATATCGAGACGGTGGACGGCGTCGGCTGGGTGGGGCAGTACACCTCTCTGGCCTACGATGGTTCGGGGAATCCTCATATCAGCTACTATGATGCCACCGGCCAGGACCTGAAGTTCGCCCGGTGGAATGGCTTGAGCTGGGTGAGGCAGACCGTGGATGCCGACGGGGACGCGGGCAGCTACCCGTCACTGGCCTTGGACAACGCCGGAAACCCGGGCATCAGCTATCATGATGTGACCCACGGCGGTGTGAAGTATGCTCACTGGTCGGGGACGGCCTGGCAGTTGGAGACGGTGGATTCAGGCGACTGGATGGGGGAGCATACCTTTCTGGCCTTCGATTCCCTGGGACAGCCACACATCAGCTACTACGACGACCAGGCCGATGATCTCAAGTACGCCACTTGGAGTGGGACCAAGTGGGACATCGCCAAGGTGGACACCGCCGGCGATGTGGGTAGTTTCACCTCGATTGACGTCGGGCCCGGAGACTGGCCGGGCATCAGCTACTTTGATGCCACCAACGAGACCCTGAAGTGCGCCCGCTGGAATGCCACCAAGTGGGTGACGGAGACGGTGAGCGGCGTGCCCTGGGTGGGCCGTTTCACCTCGCTGGCCTTCGACAGCAAGGGCGATCCCGGGATCAGCTACTATGATCTGATTGAAGGTGACCTGAAATATGCCCACTGGGCGGGAGAGTACTGGCTCTGGGCGGAAGACACGTGGAGCGTCGAGACCGTTGACTCCGCCGGCGACGTGGGACGGTACACCTCAGTGAGGTTTGACGCCCTGGACAATCCGTGCATCAGCTACTACGATGTGACCAACGGCAATCTGAAGTATGCCCACTGGAACGGGTTCAACTGGGAGATCGCCACCGTGGACAGCGCTGGCGATGTGGGCAGCTACAGCTCGCTGGTGCTCGATGGCTCGGGCAATCCGGCCATCAGCTACTACGACGCCACCAACGGGAACCTGAAGCATGCCCGGTGGACCGGCGCGGGCTGGGAGATCAGCACCGTTGACAGCGCGGACGACGTCGGCCGGTACTCGTCTCTGGCCCTCGATGGTATCACCGGCTATCCGGGAATTGCCTACTACGATGCCACCGCCGGCGATCTGAGATATGCTTCCTGGAATGGCGCTGCCTGGAGCGTCCAGACGGTGGACAGCGGGGGGGATGTAGGCAGCTACTGCTCGCTGGCCTTCGACTGCTTTGGGAAGCCGTCAATCAGCTACCACGATGCCACCAATGGCGATCTGAAGTACGCCCGCTGGGGTGGCACTTACTGGGTGGTTGAAGTGGTGGACGACGATGGCTGGGCGGGCAGCCACACCTCGCTTGTCTTCGACGGATTCAACAACCCGGCCATCAGCTACCACGAGGCCTCGGAAGGAGACCTGCACTATGCCCACTGGAGCGGTCAGAAGTGGGACGTCGAGTCCGTGGACATCTCCGACTGGGCCGGCAGGTACACGTCACTTGCCTTCGACGTATGCGCCACTCCGTTCATCAGCTATGACACGGCCACCAACGGCGACCTGAAGTATGCCTACATCCGCAACCCCGCCCCGCGCCAGCCGGATAATGAGTCGCCTGCGGATGGCGCAGACCATCTCGGCGTTGCGGGTGTAGTCCTTGCCTCCTCGGCGTTCTCCGACCCGTGCATTGACACTCACCGGGCTTCCCAGTGGCAAATCACCATCACGCCGGAGGATTTCTGCACACTGGTGTATGACAGCGGTGTGGACGGGGTGAACCTGGTGCAGATCCAGGTGCCTGCGGGCGTTCTGAGCCAGAACACCACCTACTACTGGCGCGTGCGCTATCAGGACTGCCACGGCGCCTGGTCGGACTACTCGGTGGCGACGTCTTTCCGCACTGGTGCCCCTCCGCGGCAGCCGGTCAACATCTCTCCCGCCGATGGGGCGCTGGACGTGAATACGGCCGCCACGCTGGTGGCTTCTGCCTTCTCCGATCCCGAGCCGGGAGACAGCCACAAGTCCTCCCAATGGCAGTTGACCGCTGTCCAGGGTGGCTATGCGTCTCCGGTGTTCGGCAGAACCACCACGCAGACCGAGCTGACCAGGGTGACTGTGCCATCCGGGGTGCTCGGTGTGAGCACCACCTACTACTGGCGGGTGCGCTACCA
>VGOM01000047.1 GCA_016875915.1 Chloroflexota bacterium | reverse complement strand
TGACCCATGCCATGGAGGGCCTTCTGGACATGCTCAGGAAGGACAAGGTGAAGACAAGCGGGGAGGTGACGGACTGCCTGCTGGGGGCACTGGACACCCTGAAGGCACTCAAGGACGAGCTGGCTTCAGGCCGGGAGTGCACCGTCGATGTTGCCCCTGCTGTAATGCAGTTGAAGAAGGTGATCGCCAAGGCCTCCACGCCCGGGCGTCGCTCCGTCACCGGCAGTAGGGTACCAAACCGGGAGAGAGTTCCCAGTGCGGCCGGCGGGGAGACTGGCAGTGCTGCGGGGGCCACGGTGTCACAGGCGGCACAGCGTTCCGTGCCGGGCGACGGCGAAGGGAGCAGACAGGCGAGCCCCGCTATGCCCCGACATGATGATCGGATTACCTCTCAGAGCGTGCGCGTCGACGTCCGGGTCCTGGACAATCTGATGAACATGGTGGAGGAACTGGTCATCGACCGCTCCCGGATGGTTCAGATCAACAGGGTCCTGGAGTCCAAGTATGGCGACGACCGGTTGATCCGTGACCTGAGCCAGACGTCGCACCACATCGTCAAGGTCATCAACGAGCTTCAGCAGGATGTCATGCGGGTGAGGATGGTTCCTGTGGGCACGCTCTTCGGGAGCTTCCCCCGCTTGGTGAGGGACCTGGCCCGACAGGAGAACAAGGCCCTCAGCTTCGTGGTTGAAGGTGAGGAGACTGAGCTTGACCGCACCATTATCGAGAAGATACGCGATCCACTGGTACATCTGTTGAGGAATGCCGTGGACCACGGAGTGGAATCCCCGGAAGAGCGCAGGGCGGCCGGCAAGTCGGAGACGGCCATAGTCCGCCTCTGTGCCTATCAGGAAGAGGGACATATCGTCATCATTCTGGAGGATGACGGCAGGGGGATTGACACCGCCAGGGTCCGGGAGGCCTCGGTTGAGAAGGGGCTGATAGCGGCTGACGATGCCGCCAGGCTTGCCGATCCTGATGCCATGAGCCTTATCTTTCTGTCCGGCGTCTCCACCACCGAGACGGCCAATGAGATATCAGGCAGAGGGGTGGGACTGGATGTGGTCAAGGCGAACATCGAGGCCCTCGGTGGTTCCGTCAGGGTGGAGAGCAAGGTGGGCCAGGGTGCCAGATTCACCATCGTTCTGCCGCTCACCGTGGCGGTGATTCAGGGACTGATGGTCTCATCCGGGAGGACGACCTACATCATGCCCCTGTCCGGCGTACTGGAGATCCTGCGAATGGGGCCCGGTGACATCAAGACCATCAAGGGCAGAGAGGTGATCAGATTGAGGGACAGGATCATCCCGCTGGTCAGGATAGAGACGGTGCGGTGCATCGAAGGGCCGGCGTCCAGTGACGAGGCGGCCCGGATCATCGTGGTGGCGGGCGACGAGCGAAAGGCGGTCGGAGTTGTCGTCGATGGACTGGTGGATCAGCAGGAGTTCGTGGTCAAACCTCTGAACAAGTACCTGGCCAACGCCCGGGCTCTGGCCGGAGCCACCATCCTCGGTGACGGCAGGGTGGGGCTGGTAGTGGACATGCCGACGTTGATCAGGGCTTCGACCAGCCGGAACTGAGGAGCATTGTGAACAGACCGGGCAACAGCAATCTCGAAGAACACGGCCGCAACCGGCCGGAAGGAAGGGAAGGCATGCGCGAAGACATGACACTGTACAAGGACGAGATGAGGGTCTGGAGCAACCTGGCCCTGAAAGGCATCGACAACGCCATGGCCGGCCTGGCCACGATGGTGAACCAGCAAGTCAGGATCAAATCCCTCAGCCTGCGGCAGGTCCCGGCCAGAGAAGCGCCGCAGCTGGTGGGCGGGCCCGAGAAGCTGGTCATCGGGATCTACCTTACATTCACCGGCGACGCCACCGGACACATCCTGCTGGTTCATCAGCCGGAGGTTGCCTTCGCCATCATCGATATGCTCCTGGGCAATCCCCCGGGAAAGACGCAGAGTCTCGAGGAGATGGAGCAATCAGCATTGGCGGAGCTAGGCAACGTCATCGGATCATGCTATCTGAACGCCATTGCCGACAGCCTCAATATGTCTCTGCGTCCTTCTCCCCCCGATGTGATTCTGGACATGGCGGGGGCCATTATGGATGTCGCTGTCGTGGAGATCGTCCAGGAGAGCGATGATGTGTTCGTATCGGAGACTACCTTCGGCACGGACGATCGCCAGGCCAGTGGCACCTTCCTGGTGATTCCTTCGGTCAGCTTCCTGAGGATCATCCTGGAGCATTCTGGAGTGAGGCAGACATGCTAGCGGAATGCACTACCATCGATAGTATGATCAGTCTCGGCGGCCACGGCGCCGTCATGGTTGTCGGCTTGGGCGAGGTGCAGGTGACCCGGGACCCTGATGTGGTGCTGGCCTCGTTCGGATTGGGCTCGTGCGTTGTGGTCTGCGTCTTCGACCCGCTGACACATGTGGGAGGGATGACCCATGTGGTCCTGCCTTCCAGCGGCAACCGCCCGGTGAGCTCCACCTACCCCGGCAAGTATGCAGACAGCGGAACCACCCATCTGGTCCGGTGGCTGGAAGGCCAGGGCGCGGTCAGATCACGCATGATGGCCAAGATCGCCGGCGGAGCCGCGGTCACCCGCGGCACCATGCCAGAGAATCTCTTCGACGTGGGCAACAAGAACGTGCTGGCGGTGCAGACCGCCCTGGAGCGTGAGGCCATTCCCGTGGTGGCCTATGACACCGGAGGCCACCACGGTCGATCTGTGTGGTTCTGGGTGAGATCAGGGAAAGTGATGGTTCGCACCGCGAAGAACGTCACTATCCAATTGTAGTTTCTGGAGGAGCGTGAAACATGGCAAGAGTACTGGTGGTAGATGATGCCGTCTTCGCTCGGATGAAGTGCGTCCGGTTGCTCGCGGAGAAGGGCTTCAGCGTGGATGAGGCCAAGAACGGCGCTGAGGCAATCGAGATGTACAGGACGCACCGGCCTGACGTGGTGCTGCTGGACATCACCATGCCTGACATGGATGGTCTGGCAGCGCTGAAGGAGATCATTGAGATCGACCCCAACGCCAAGGTAGCCATGGTTTCCGCCATGGGCCAGAGGGCCATGGTCATGGAGGCCCTGGAGCTGGGGGCGCGGGATTTCGTAATGAAACCCTTCGACACCGGCCGGCTGCTGCAGGCGGTGCAGAAGCTGATGAGCTAGTGCCTGAAGTGGCGTAGCGCGTTCTGATCTGGGGGCTGTGTGAGATGACTCGCCGCATACGAGTGCTCGTGGTCGATGACTCGGCCTTCGCCCGGGTGGTGATCTCAAGAGAGATCAGCTCGGACCCGGAGGTTGAGGTTGTCGGCACGGCGGTGGACGGGATCGACGCGGTGGAGAAGATCAAGAGCATCAGGCCTGATGTGGTCACCCTGGACATCGAGATGCCCAGGATGGACGGCCTGAGCACCCTGAAGAAGGTCATGGCGGAGTGCCCCACCCCGGTGATCGTTCTCAGCAGGCTGACCACGGAGGATGCCGAGACAACCATACACGCCCTCGAGGCGGGGGCGATCGATTTTGTGCCCAAATCTCCACTGGCCAGCTCGGGGAGGATCTCGCTGCCCGCAGGCAGCCTGATGGAGAAGATCAAGCTGGCCGCCAGGGTGGATGTGCGCAGACTGACGGAGATATCGTCTTGGAAGAAGCCCGGGGAACTGAAGGGCAGCCGCCCCAAGCATGATCCCTGGAGGACGCGGGGCCGGGCGCGGCCCCAAAGTGTGGTGGTCATCGGCAGTTCCACCGGCGGTCCGAAAGCGCTCTGCGAGCTCATTCCGGATCTTCCCGGCGATCTCCCGGCGGCTTTGCTCATAGTGCAGCATATGCCGGCCGGGTTCACCGGATCCCTTGCCAAGAGGCTGGATCAACTAGGTCAGATACGGGTGAAGGAGGCCGAGAGCGGCGATGCCATCAGACCCGGCCAGGCACTGGTCGCCCCTGGCGGATATCATCTCATGATCGGTTCAGGGGACACGGTGACCCTAAATGGCTCCGTGCCTCCCCGGCATGGGCTTCGCCCCGCTGTTGACGTCACCATGGAATCGGCGGCCGGTGTCTATGGGGTGGGCTGCATCGGCGTGGTGCTCACGGGCATGGGCTGCGATGGCAGAGACGGCGCAGCTACCATAAACAAGGCCGGGGGCAGGGTGATTGTCCAGGATGAGGCCAGCAGCGTCATCTACGGGATGCCCCGGAGCGTGGTGGAGTCGGGCAGGGCGGACAGGGTGGCACCGCTGTCGGAGATACCGCGGCAGATCGTCGAGATGTGCCTAGAGCCGGCGGGACTGCAGAGGAAGGTCTGGTAGTGGACGACAGGGACTATGGCTACCTCAAGGTGAGGGTGAAGGACCTGGCCGGGATAGATCTGGGCAGCTATGGAGAGCGGCAGATGCGCCGTCGTCTCAGCGGGTTTGTGGCTCGCACGCCTTCGGCGAACATCGCCAGCTACTGCCGCACGCTGGAGAAAGACGACGCCAAGCTGCGCGAACTGGTGGCCTATCTGACTATCAAGGTGACCGAGTTCTTCCGCGATCCGCCGGCATTTGAACAGCTCGAGGCCCTGATCCGCTCTCGACTGGCGGGCAGAGGCCCCAGTCTGAATGTCTGGTGTGCCGGCTGTTCATCTGGGTGCGAGGCCTACTCGGTGGCCCTCATCTTGAACAGGGCTTTCCCCGAGCGGAGCTGCAGGATTGTGGCCACCGATGTTGATGAGGTGGCCTTGGGCCGGGCCCGAGACGGGGGGCCGTATCGCTCAGCCGAGGTGCGGCACGTCCCGCAGGACGTCCTGGAAAGGTACTTCACCTGCGCTGGACGGTCATACTGGATATGCGACTGTCTCAGACAATCCGTTGATTTCCGGCGGCATGACCTGCTCTCTGACCCCTTCGACTCAGGGTTTGACGTGATAGTCTGTCGAAACGTAACCATCTACTTCACCGAGCAGGCCAGGAACAGACTCAACCAGCGGTTCTGCCAATCGCTGACGATGGGGGGTATCCTGTTCATCGGCGCGACGGAGAGCATCTTCGATGCTACGCAGATGGGGTTCACCAGATTGGACCACGGTTTCTACGCCAAGGCATCGAAGGGAGCCTTGCGGTCGATGAAGGCGGACAGAAGGGATACCCCAATGGAGATGACCAGAGGTAAGAGAAATGCGGCGGATATCTGTACAGTATGCTAGACCGGGCATGACATTGGCCAAGCCGTTGTACGATGGCTATGGCCATGCCATATTGGGCCAGGGGGCCAAGTTGAGCACCGAATGGGCCCAGGTCCTGGGGCACATGCCTGTTGCAGAGCTGTTTGTGGTCGACGATCGGAACAAGGATGCAGTGGTCTCACCTTTGATCTCGCCGGAGCTCGAGGGGGCCCTGGCGGAAGCTCTGAGCCGCTTCATCGCCGGCGTTCAGGTGGCCGCGGAGCGGGCCAGCGTGGTTATCGGTGCCAGAAGGCTGGATCTGGCCGGCGGCAGTCCGACGGCCACTCGCCAGATCGAGACGGTCAGCCAGGGCGCCGATCCGACCCGTCTGCTGCAACTGATGAGCCGTGTCGTGGAGCAGGTGATTGCCACGGACAAGGGCGGGCCGACCATAGCCGGATGTCATTCCTTCAAGGACTACGATCACGTGCTGCCGGTGAGGACAGCCTGCCTGGCCCTGTGGATGGGCAAGGCGGCCGGACTCAAAGACATACAGTTGATGAACCTCGGCGTGGCCTCCCTGCTCCAGAACATCGGCTATGTCAAAGTGACCCCGAAGGAGCTAACCCAGCGCCCCGGTGCATCCTGGGAAGAACTGGCCTTCATGAACGTCTGGAAGACCGATGACAACGGTGGCCGCGCCAACGGGGCACTGCCCACCGATGATGAGATGAAGATCATCTGCACCCACCCTCAGGACGGGGCCGAGATACTGGGCAGGTGTCCGGGAATCAGCCCCGAGGCTGTTGAAATCGTCCTGCAGCATCACGAGCGCTGGAATGGCGGTGGCTATCCCAAGGGGCTGGAAGGCACCAGGATAGACCTGTCGGCCAGGATCCTGGCCATAGCTGATACCTGCTGCTGCATCGCCTCAAAGAGGCCGTACCGGCAGGCATTTCCACCCTATGAGGCCGGCGAACTGGTGGTGGCCTGCAGCGGGGGGCTATTTGACCCCGATCTGGTACAGATCTTCATGGAGCAGATCCCCTTGTTCCCGGCCGGGGTGATGGTGGGATTGAACACCGGCGAGATGGGCATTGTGGTTGATGCCAATGTCGGTCTGGTTGGTCGCCCCGTGGTTCGCGTCTGCCATGGGCCGGACTCCAGCGAAGTGGAGACCCCCTTCGACCTTGACTTGTCGGACGACGAGTATGAGAATGTGCTGGTGACTCGAGCCTTCGAGTACTAGAGGCGGTGAGATGAAGAGGTCAGCTTCGCTCAAAGAGGCTCCAGGGGAACCAGTTGAGGCGGAACAGTGAACAAGACATCGAAGCAGAGACTCTCCCAGGCCGAGATCGATTCCCTCGTCCAGCAGGCTGCTGCGAAGAAGCAGCTTGGGTCCGGGCCGCGTCCCTCGGTGCCCAGGCCCCAGAGGCAGGAGGCCAAGCCGACGCCCGACTCAAAGCGTCAGCCTGAGACCGCTCCCGTAGTGGATGCCGCAGCGGCCAAGCCCGAAGACCAGCGTCAGCCCGAAGCGAAGGCCCCCGAACAGCCCCGCGACCAGCAGGCTCAGGTGCCTGTTGCCAAGAAGGAGTCGCCAGCGGCGGAGAAGGCTACGGAGACACCTGCCAAGGCTGAGGAGAGCCGCAGCCGGGACGAGAAGCCCCCCACGGTAGTCCTTGTGCCTACGCCGGGGCAGCAGAGCCCTCTGGAACTGAAGCAGTACTTCTGGCTGGGCGGAGAAGAGACGCCGGGTCTTCAACCTGACGGCGTGATGACGGTCCTGAACAAGAAGCTGATCAGACTGGGATAGCCACGCACCGGTCTTCTGAGGGCACTCGCGACCAGCCGGTCAGCAGTGCCAGCCTGAACGACCGGGCTGTCAGGCTTGTGGAACCTGCCCCACGCTCACCGCTGCGCCGAGTTCCTCTGCTGTGCGGACTTCCCATCGGCCCCGCGGTTTCACCGTCTCCCGGGACAGACCCCCGATGATATAATGGGGCAAATCGGCTGGGGGGTGGCAAGATGGAAGCTGCAGAGGGACTGAAGATACGTGAGATGAAGGACAGCGATATGGCCACCCTGGTGGAGATCGACAAGAAGATCACCGGCAAGGACAGGGCGTCGAGCTGGCCCCAGAAGGTGACCAGTCACCTGAAGACCTACTACCCTCCCCTGTCCCTGGTGGCCGAGCAGGATGGCAAAGTGGTCGGCTTCATCATGGGTGTCATCATGGGGGCAGAATACTCCCTGCCGCTCAGCGGATGGATCAACATCATCGGCGTCGATCCGGAGCATCAGGGTCATGGCATAGGCAGGACGCTGACCAACTCATTCATCGAGGCCTGCCACAAGCGGGGGATCAAGGCCAGACTCATGGTTCGCCGCAATGACGAGAATCTGAAGCGGATGCTGCTCTCTCTGG
>VGOM01000046.1 GCA_016875915.1 Chloroflexota bacterium | reverse complement strand
TGTTGATGATCTGCTCGGGTTTGAATGCCTTTCTGACCATTTCCTGCCCCCTTCTTGCTAGATTTCCAGTCTAACATTGGCACTGGCTCCGTTTTTGGGGGGCAGGTCAGCAGTACTGCGTGGTGAGGTTCGCGCTCTCGGGGGCCTACGATGTGAACGACCCGGGCGTGGGGGCGACGACCATGGGCATCGCCGGGACGATGCCGACGCTGGGCTTCGCCCGGGGCGGGACGCACCAGATGGCCCACGCGGCGCACCAGATCCTGGTGCAGAACGGCTGCAGGTTCTTCACGCATGCCGAGGTGGAGAGGGTGATCATCGAGAACGGCACGGCCACGGGCATCCGGCTGGCCGACGGGAGCGAGGTGGGGGCGCGGAGGCTGGCGGTGAGCACGCTGAATCCGTACCAGCTGTGCTTTGATCTGATCGGCCGGGAGCGCCTGGACGGGAAGCTGCTGCGGCGGGTGGAGCAGCTGGAGAGTGCCTTCGGCTGCCTGATGTGGTACTCGTTCGCCATTCACGAGGCGCCGAGGTACCAGGCGGCGGCGTTCAATGCCGATATCAATGAGACCTTCTGGCTGGGGCTGGCGGAGGACCCCGATCCGATGCATGTGGCCAGGGAGTGCCACTATGCGCGGATGGGGCAGTTCCCGCCGCTGGAGGACTACTGCCCGACCGTGTGGTGTCACAGTCTGGTGGACCCGTCTTACGCGCCGCCGGGGAAGCACGTGGCCCAGAACGAGCAACTGGGGCCGGCGGCCAGTTTGCACAGCGAGGCGGAGTGGCTGGAGATCAAGAAGAAGTACGCCGAGGACCTGATGATCATCTGGCAGAGGCACGCGCCGAATATGACCTGGGACAACGTGATCGGGGTGGACACGAACAGTCCGTATGACAATCTGCGGATGAAGAACCTGGCGCCGAACGGGTCCATCGGCGTGCTGGACCGGATCGCCTATCAGGTGGAGGGCAACCGGCCGACGCCGGAGCTGGCCAACCACCGGACGCCGATCAAGGGGCTGTACGCCACGGGGGCGGCGTGGCACCTAGGGGCGAACTGCGGGGCGACGGAGTCGTACAACTGCTACAAGATCATCGCCAAGGATATGGGGCTGGGGAAGCCGTGGGAGGAGAAGGGGAAGGAGGACCCGGACTCGCTGGTCGCCGAGCAGCGGAGGCTGGTGGGGAGGCTGAGGGGGGTGGGGAGGAAGGGATAGGGTGGGGATGTGGAAGGGGGCGGCGGAGAAGGAGCGCCGAAGGGGGAGGAAGCAGAAAGGAGCGGTGAAGAGATGCTGTTCAGGTCAACGGGTCTGGGGAAGACGGAGCTGAAGGCGAGAGTGGCGGGGGTGGAGAGGCAGGGCGACTACCTGATCCTGATCGTGGACACGCTGGAGCCGGTGCGGTGGAAGATCCGGGCGGGGATCAGCCTGCCGGATATGTGGGTGGTGATCAGGTCGCTGCTGAGGCCTTCGAACCTGAGGGTGATGCTTTCCCGCCGCTGGGTGAGGGAGCCGGAGCACCCGGGGGAGTTTTAGGGGGGAGGGACGCCCCAGCCTCCGCTGGGTGTCAGGCGGGATTGGTGGCCACTCAGCCTGCCGAGCGTTTCTGCCGGCCTTTGGCGTGGGCCTTCTCAAGCCGCTCCGCGATCCAAAGCTTGATGAGGGCCTGGCGAGGCACGCCAACGCGCCTGGCTTCCCTGTCGAGCGAGTCTATCATCCAGACGGGGAAATCCACGTTGACCCGTTTCTGCTCAAACACCGGCCTTCGAATGCCGGAGAGATCCAGATGCTCCGCAACGCTCCTACCAGAATCGAACTTCTTGTCGAATTGCTCAGCGGGTATTTGCTTCGCCTTTGATCGCTTCATGTTAGGTATAGTCATTATACATGGGGTATGCCTTGTGTGAATACGGCTGGAGGCGGACCTGACGGCGCCCTGCTCCACCCCAGCCCTGGATCCCGCCTGAGGCGGCCTCTTCGCAATGACAAGAAGTGGGAACCGGCGGTCACCCTGGTAAGCCAACCGCCGTCAATGGCTGAGCTCAAATAAGAAGGGAGGGTAATGTGATTACCCTCCCCGGGTTTGCCTCCCCAGACCCAACTCACTCGCGGTTATCACAACCGCAGGTGGTGTTCAAAGACTACCACTCTGTTTGTCGCAACGAGCCGAGTCTGAGTTCCGTGCGCTCTGCGATACGCAGGGCGTCAATCTAGATATGCACACACTCCATACGCTATTCTCACCCTCCCGAAACCAGCTTTCGGACGTTTTCAGGAGCTCCTAAGCATAATAGACCACGTGCTGCGTTGTTTGTCAATTACTTCTGTGAATGGCGTGTCATTACTTCGGTGCTGGATGCCGCATCAAGTGCGGCATGACACAGCAAAGGCAAGGCAGCCGCCGCTTCCGAAGCCCCCGAAGGGGCTGACGTTACCTTGAGGCGAGGTCGAAGCGGTCAAGGTTCATCACCTTGGTCCAGGCCGCCACGAAGTCCCGGACAAACTTCTCCCGGGCATCCGCGCTGGCGTAGACCTCGGCCAGGGCCCGGAGCTGGGAATTCGAGCCGAAGATGAGATCGACGCGGGTGCCGGTCCACTTGACCTTGCCGGTCTTGCGGTCGCGCCCTTCGAAGAGGGCGGCGTCTTTGGAGACCGCCTTCCACTCCGTGCCCATGTCGAGCAGGTTGATGAAGAAGTCGTTGGTGAGCGCCTCCGGCTTCCTGGTGAAGACGCCGTGCCGGGTCTGGCCGAAGTTGGCGTTCAGGACGCGCAGGCCGCCGACGAGGACGGTCATCTCGGGCGCGGTGAGGGTGAGCAACTGGGCCTTGTCCACCAGCAGCTCCTCGGCCGGTACGGCGTATTTGGCCTTGAGGTAGTTGCGGAAGCCGTCCGCCCTGGGCTCGAGAACGGCGAAGGATGCCGCGTCGGTCTGCTTCTGCGAGGCGTCCATGCGGCCCGGGGTGAAGGGCACCGTGACCCTGTGCCCGGCTTTCCCGGCGGCCTGCTCGACGGCGGCGCAGCCGGCCAGGACGATGAGGTCGGCCAGCGAGACCTTCTTGCCGTCCGACTGAGCGCTGTTGAACTCCTTCCGGATGCCCTCCAGAGCCTTGAGCACCCTGGCCAGCCGGGCCGGCTGGTTGACCTCCCAGTCCTTCTGCGGGGCGAGGCGGATGCGGGCCCCGTTGGCGCCGCCGCGCTTGTCGGAGCCGCGGAAGGTGGAGGCCGACGACCAGGCGGTGCAGACTAGCTCCGAGACAGACAGGCCGGAGGCCAGGATCTTCTTCTTGAGGGAGGCGATGTCCCGCTTGCCGATGAGCTTGTGATTGACCGCGGGGATGGGGTCCTGCCAGATGAGCTCCTCGGCGGGAACCTCCGGGCCGAGGTAGCGGGCGCGGGGGCCCATGTCGCGGTGGGTCAGCTTGAACCAGGCGCGGGCGAAGGCGTCGGCGAATTCCTGGGGGTTCTTGAGATAGCGCTGGGAGATCTTCTTGTAGATGGGGTCGAAGCGAAGGGAGAGGTCTGCCGTGGTCATCATGGGCCGGTGCTTCTTTGACGGATCATGGGCATCAGCGATCATGTCAGTCTCGGCCACGTCATTGGCCAGCCACTGATGCGCGCCGGCGGGGCTCTTGACCAGCTCCCACTCGTATTTGAGGAGGATCCTGAGATAGGCCGAGTCCCATTTGGTGGGACGCGGCTTCCAGGCGCCTTCGAGGCCGCTGGTGATGGTATCGCCGCCCCTGCCGCTGCGGAAGCTGCTCTTCCAGCCCAGGCCCTGCTGCTCGATGGGGGCGGCCTCGGGCTCCGGACCGACATGGGTGGCAGGTCCGGCGCCATGGCATTTGCCGAAGGTATGACCGCCGGCGACCAGGGCTACCGTCTCTTCGTCATTCATGGCCATGCGGGCGAATGTCTCCCGAACGTCGCGGCCGGAGGCGACCGGGTCGGGATTGCCGTTGGGCCCTTCCGGATTGACGTAGATCAGTCCCATCTGCACGGCAGCCAGCGGGTTCTCGAGCTGGCGGTCGCCGGAGTAGCGTTTGTCGTCCAGCCACTTGGTCTCGGAACCCCAGTAGACGTCTTCTTCCGGCTCCCAGACATCGGCGCGGCCGCCGGCGAAGCCGAGGGTCTTGAATCCCATGGACTCCAGGGCGACGTTGCCGGCCAGGATCATGAGGTCGGCCCAGGAGATCTTCCGGCCATACTTCTGCTTGATGGGCCAGAGCAGGCGGCGGGCCTTGTCCAGGTTGGTATTGTCGGGCCAGCTGCTGAGGGGCGGGAAACGCTGCTGGCCGGCACCGGCACCGCCGCGGCCGTCACCCACGCGGTAGGTGCCGGCGCTGTGCCAGGCCATGCGAATGAACAGGGGCCCGTAGTGGCCGAAGTCCGCCGGCCACCAGTCCTGCGAGCCGGTCATCAGGGCCCGCAGGTCCTTCTTCACGGCCGCCAAGTCGAGGCTGTTGAACTCCCGGGCGTAGTTGAAGTCCCGGCCCATGGGGTCGGAGAGCGGCGAGTGCTGGCGGAGGACCTTGAGGTTGAGCTGGTTGGGCCACCAGTCGCGGTTCGAAGTGCCTCTGCGGTCGGTCATGGCGTTGCCTCCTTCTGCGGTGTGATTCCGTCCGCTGCGGTGCTGTGAATGCGGTCTGTTCTGCGGTGGCGCTGTGCTGCTGCTTGTGCAGCGGGAGCCGCGCGGGCCGGGTTCGCGGTGGACAGGCGCGCGGGTCATCCAATTTCGACCGTATCACAGGGGTGTGGCGGATGTCAATGCGGGGGAGTTGTGGGGGAATTGGGCCCGGCTTCGTTCGTCTCTAGAACAGTATTCTAGAATGCAATCACTTCCCAACGGGCCCAGGGGGTCATATGATCGTGGGTCACGGTCGCCATGACCGAAGAGAGGTAACGAGAGCCTTGAAAGCCAGCGGGTCAGGAGACCCTTCAAGGCCTGAAAGGAGGTAAGGAGTGGCCAAGACTATGGGAATGGTGGGCAAGGCCGCGTTCGTGGTGGGCGTGCTGTTCGCCCTCATCGGCGGCATCTGGGGCGGCAAGTCCGTACCGACCAACGATGCGGTGATCTGGGTGCTGCTCATCGCGGGCATCCTCATCGGCTTGCTCAACGTCACAGCCAAGGAGGCCGCAATCGTGCTGTCGGCCGCCGTGGCCCTGGTGATCCTGGGCATCTGGGGGTTCACCCCCGCATTCTATCCGGTTGGGGACATATCCGAGGTGCTGGCGGAAAACCTGGTCGGCATCGTCTGCGCCTTTGCCCTGCTGATGGCCCCGGCCGCGATCATCATCGCCATCAAGGCGGTGATCGCCACGGCCAAGCCAGGCGACTAGTCCCTTTTCGAGGGAGACAACGAGAGAGGCATACCCTGCCGGGGCAGGGGTGCCTCTCTGCATTTCGGGGGCCGGGGGCCGGTTCCTTGTCTTTCTGGTCAGCCCGTGATAGAACATTGAGGCGCGCGGGTGGTGGGGTGGTGGAGGCGGGGCGCGAAGCGGCTGCGCGGGAGGCGATCATGCCGGCGAAGAGGGTAGCCGTCGACTACAGCAAGTGCCGTCCTGAAGAGTGTGAGAATGGGATCTGTGCGGCGGCGCTGGCCTGTCCCCACAAGGTGCTGAGGCAGGAGGCGCCGTACGAGTACCCGCTGGTCAGTCCCTCGACCTGCCCCGATTGTGCCAGGTGCGCCGAGGCCTGCAAGCAGAAGGCGGTGAAGTCGATATGATCCTTCCCTGCGGGGAAGGACCTGCGGTGCGTTGCCCCACGCCGCGCCACCCCGCCCTGCCCAGCCACCCTTGGATGCCGCATCAAGTGCGGCATGATCCTTCCCTGACGGGAAGGACGTGGCGGAGGCACCCCGCCCCAGCCCTGGGTGCCGGATCAGGTGCGGGCTGACTATGTAGCCGGTTCGGCCAGAAGGCCGCCGCGGGCCAGGTCGTCGGCCACATCCCCCAGGTCCAGACGTTCCAGGGAGGCGCGGGTCTGGAGTCCGGTGGCGGGGTCCCAGCCCCTCAAGCGATAGTACTCCTCTTTCATTCCCTCGAATGCGGCCCGTTCGATGACGGCCCCTTTGCGGGAGATGACCTGGCCGTCCTTGCCGGGGACCAGGCAGTCGGGGTTGAGGTGGTCGTACTGGAGGGGCTCGGTGAAGCAGTACTCGGGCAGGGTGTCGTGGTCCCTTCCGGAACGGCCCTCCCGGGCCAGGATGGCCCGCTGAAGATTGAAGACCCGGGCGCCGATCCCGTAGAGGCCTTGTTCGTCTATGTCACGGCCGGTGACGGCGGCGACGAGTCGGCTCTCCAGGGTGGGGTCGCCAACGTGGTCGGGCGATGACTCCAGGTCGGTGATGGGCCAGAGGTAGTCGCAGAGGATGAGGCACTCCTTGGCCGTCTGGCGGTCCTGGATCATCCGGGCGGCCAGGGCCTTGCCCTCACAGGTGGAGAAGTCGGCGGCCAGCTCGCCGCCCCAGAAGCGGCGGGCAATGGCGCGGACGACGGCGGAGGAGACGACGGCGCCGGGCTGCTGCCTGGCCCAGCGGACCCATTTGGGGATGAGAGCGCCGACCTCGTGGAGCTGCTGGATGGGCAGGCGGGGCTCGGTGGCGTAGAGGAGGGCGTGGGTGGTGTAGAGCCTGGGCCCGTAGATGTCGCGGTACTGGGGCAGGGAGATGTAGCCCAGTTGGCGGGTCAGCTCCCTGGCTGCCGGACCGACGGAGTCGGCGGCGCGGGCCAGTCCCTGGGCCAGGAGGTCGCCGAAACCCCGGCGAGAGGAGATGCTCCGGCACAGGGCCTCGAGGAACTCCAGGCTGCCGATGGTGGACAGGGGCAGTCCGGTGGCGGCGTCGTCGAGAAGGCCGGCATCGCGGCACCTCTGGAGCCAGTCGATGATGAGGTCGACGGCTTTGGAGTCGAGTCCGCAGGAGTCAAGGAGCCGGGTGGCCTGGACGGGCACCTCGTTCCAGCCGCCGTAGTAGGACATGGCCCGGGACTGATAGAACATGGCGGAGTGGCACATGTACTTGCCGGTCTGGCCGTCGTCGGAGCGGTAGAGCTTGCGGAAGCAGCCGGGGCAGCCGTAGCAGGGGTCCCGCTGCTTCATCTTGTGGTTCAGGCTGGGGACGGCGGATGTGGAGTAGCGGTATGAGGAGGTGTTGAGGGGGACCCGCTTGAGTCCACGGTAGTAGGCGGTGAGATCGCGGAGGGCGTCGGGCCGGGCAATGTGAACGCCACGCGTGGAGGCGGTGACCACGACGGCCTTGAGCTTCTTGGCGCCCATGACCGCGCCCAGCCCGGCTGAGCCGCTGGCGTCGTTGTCGGCCAGGAGGGTGGCCATGACGGCCAGGCCCTCGCCGGCGGGGCCGATGGCGACGACCCGGGCGGAGCTGCCCAGTTCCTGCTTGAGGGACTGGCGGGTCTCGACGGCACCCCGGCCCCAGAGGGTGGAGGGGTCTCTGAGTTCGGCCGTGCCATCGTGGATGAAGAGATAGACCGGCTTCTCCGACCGGCCGTGGACAACGAGGGCGTCGTAGCCGGCGAACTTAAGCTCCGCCCCCCAGCGTCCGCCGAGGTTGGCGTAGGAGAAGTGGTGGGGGGTGGCGGCGGGCGATTTGGCGCAGGCCTGCCACCGGGAGCCGCCGATGACGGGTACCCCGGCCAGAGGGCCGGTGGCGAAGATGAGCCGGTTCTCGGGGTCGAAGGCACTGGATGTGGGAGGGACCTA
>VGOM01000045.1 GCA_016875915.1 Chloroflexota bacterium | reverse complement strand
GGCCCGGAAGATCCGGCTGCTCCTGCCTCAGGACGTGGTGGTGGCCGACAAGTTCGAAGCGGGAGCCATCAACAGGGTAGTCTCCGTGGACAAGGTGCCGGCAGGCTGGTACATCATGGACATCGGACCGAAGACCATAGACAGCTTCGCGGCCGAGCTGCGCAAGTCCCGGACCATCATCTGGAACGGGCCCCTCGGCGTGTTCGAGTTCCCCGAGTTCCGCAAGGGCACCGAGTCCATCGCCTCGGTGCTGGCCGGCGTCAAGGCGACCACCATCATCGGCGGCGGCTCCACTGCCGAAGCGGTGCAGGAGATGGGTTTGGCGGACAAGATGACCCACGTCTCCACGGGCGGAGGGGCGTCGCTCACCTTCCTGGAGGGCAAGCCCATGCCCGCTATCGTTGCCCTGCTGGACAAGTAGGCATGATCACTCAATCACAGCTCAGCCAGCTCTGCATCCCCTCGGCGGCCCGGATCGCCCTGCTGGTCATGGACGGCCTGGGCGGGCTGCCTCACCCCGACACCGGGGAGACCGAGCTGGAGGCGGCCCGGACCCCCAACCTCGACTACCTGGCCAAGAACGGCATCTGCGGCCTGGCCGAGCCCATCAGCCCCGGCCTCACCCCGGGCAGCGGACCGGGACATCTGGCCCTCTTCGGCTACGACCCCCTGGCCTTCACCATCGGCAGGGGCATCCTGGAAGCCCTGGGCATCGACTTTCCTCTCCGCGCCGGGGACGTGGCCGCCCGGGGTAACTTCTGCACCATCGACGACGAGGACCTCATCGTCGACCGCCGGGCGGGGCGCATCTCCACAGAGCAGTGCGCCAGATTATGTCAACAACTGTCCGCCATCGCCATTCCCGGCGTGGAGTGCCTGGTGTCGCCCGTTGAGGGACACCGCTTTCTGCTGGTCATGAGGGGCGAGGGACTCAATCCCGAGCTGGACGACTCCGACCCGCAGCAACTCGGATTGCCCGCCAAGGACGTCTCCCCCCTCTCCCGCGAGGCGATCAGGACCGCCGCCCTGGCCAACGAGTGGGTGGCCCGGGCCAAGTCCCTGCTGGCCCGCTCCCGGCCGGCCAACATGGTCCTGCTCCGCGGCTTCTCCAGGCTGCCCGATTTCCCCTCCATGACCGACCTCTACAAGCTGCATCCGGTGGCCGTGGCCACCTATCCCATGTACCGCGGCCTGGCCAAGCTGGTGGGCATGAGGGTGGTGGATGGACCCCACACCATCGCCGGGCAGTTCGCCGCCCTGGGCGAGTACTTCGAAGAGCACGACTTCTTCTTCCTCCACATCAAGCAGACCGACAGCGCCGGCGAGGACGGGGATTTCATCCGGAAGGTGCGCATCATCGAAGAAGTGGACGCGGCCATGCCTCAGCTGATGGACCTCCGTCCCGAGGTCATCGTGGTCACCGGGGACCACTCCACGCCCGCAGTGCTGAAGGCCCACAGCTGGCACCCGGTGCCCTTCCTGCTCCATGCCCAGTTCTGCCGTCCCGACGAGGTGACCCGGTTCTCAGAGCGGACCTGCGCCCGGGGGGCCCTGGGCACCTTCCCCACCATGGACCTCATGCCGCTGGCCCTGGCCAACGCCCGGAGACTGAACAAATACGGAGCTTGAGGAGATGACCATGCGCACACCCATCATCGCCGGCAACTGGAAGATGAACACCAACATCGATCAGGCGGTGGCCCTGGTCCGCGAGATGCTGCCCCGTCTGGACAACATCCAGGGGGTGGAGAAGGTGGTCTGCCCCCCCTTCGTCTCGCTCAGCCCGGTCAGGGCCCTCCTGTCCGGCTCCTCGGTCAAGGCCGGCGCCCAGAACCTCTACTTCGAGGAGAAGGGGGCCTACACCGGCGAGGTCTCGCCACTCATGCTGGCCGGCCTGTGCGAGTACGTCATCCTGGGCCATTCCGAGCGGCGGCAGTACTTCGCCGAGACCGACGACATCGTCAACCGCAAGGTGAAGGCCGCCCTGAAGGCCGGCCTCAAGCCCATCCTCTGCGTCGGCGAGAGCCTGGCCGAGAACGAGGCGGGCCGGACCGCCGAAGTGGTCAGCCGTCAGGTCAAGGGAGCCCTGGCCGGCGTGGATTTCACCCGCGACCTCGTCGTCGCCTACGAGCCCATCTGGGCCATCGGCACGGGCAAAGCCGCCACCGGAGGCCAGGCCAACGGCACCATCGGGCTCATCCGCAGCACCCTGTCCGCCCTCTACGGCGAGGCCTCCGCCAGGTCCGTCCGCATCCAGTACGGCGGCAGTGTCACCGCCGCCAACATCGCCGAGTTCATCTCCCAGCCCGAGATCGACGGCGCCCTGGTGGGCGGAGCCAGCCTCAAGGCCGCCGACTTCATCGGCATCGTGGAACAGACGGCCAAAGCCAAGCAGGCATGAACCTCGTCGTCGCCGTCGTCGGCCCCACAGGCATCGGCAAGAGCCGTCTGGGACTTCATCTGGCAGCCACCGTCGGGGGCGAGATCATCAATGCCGACAGCCGCCAGGTCTACCGCTACATGGATATCGGCACGGCCAAGCCCGCCCCCGGGGAGCGGGCCGGCGTCCCCCACCACCTGATCGACATCGTCAGCCCCAATGAGAGCTTCAGTCTGGCCCTCTATCAGACCCTGGCCTCCCGTTCCATCCGGGCCATCCTCCAACGGGGCAGGCTCCCGGTGGTCGTGGGCGGGAGCGGACTCTACGTCTGGGCCGTCCTCGAGGGCTGGACCGTCCCCGAGGTCCCTCCCGACCCCGAGCTGCGCCGCCGTCTGGCGGAGCAGGCCGCCGCTCATGGGCCCGAGCCGCTCTATCAGCAACTGGAGAGGCTCGACCCGGCCTCCGCCCGCAGGATCAACCCCCGGAACGTCCGCCGCATGGTCAGGGCCATCGAGGTCTATGAAGCCACCGGCCGTCCCGCTTCAGAGGTCCAGGGCAAGAGCCCTCCCCCCTTCGACGTCATCATCATCGGCCTCACCGCCGAGCGGAGGAGGCTCTACGATCTGATCGACCGTCGAGTTGACGGCATGATGCAGCGGGGCCTGGTGGCAGAGGTCAAGGGCCTGGCGGAGCGGGGCTACGGCTTCGACCTCCCATCCATGTCCAGCGTCGGCTACCGCCAGATAGGCCGCTTCCTCCGGGGGGAGCTGGACCTGCCCGGCGCGGTGAGCCAGATCAAGTTCGAGACCCACCGCTTCGCCCGGCACCAGTACGCCTGGTTCCGCTTGACTGACCCGCGCATCCGGTGGTTTGATATACAGGACGACTTCGCCTCTGAAGCGGTGAACCTCGTCAGGGAGAAGATGCAGGGCCGATGACCATCAGGAAGCTGTCCATCCTCGTCATCATCTGCGTCCTGGCCTCCTTCGCCGTGGCGGCCTGCCAGGAGAAGGCCCCACCAGCGGAGGTCATCCAGATCGACGGCTTCGAGGTCACCCTCAGCCAGCCGCAAGTCGAGTTCCCCCACACTATCGCCTTCGAGGTGGCCGCGGCCTCCGCGGAGGAGATCTCCAGGATCACCCTGGAGTACCGCGTGGAGAAGACCAACGTCTTTCCGGTGACCAGCGTCACCTTCCCCCTGTTTCAGCCAGGCACGCGGGTGAGCACCAGATGGACCTGGGACATGAGGCAGACCGGCGGTCTGCCCCCGGGCACCGACCTGAGCTACTGGTGGACCTTCGAGGATGCCGGCGGGCACGCGGCGCAGACGCCCGAGCGCAGCATCAGCTTCGACGATGAGCGCCACTCCTGGCGCAGCCTCTCCGGAAGCGGCCTGAACCTCTTCTGGTATCAGGGCACCGGGTCCTTCGCCGAGCAACTGATGGCCGCTGCCGAGGAGGCACTGGACAGGCTGGCGGACGACACCGGCGCCGGGCTCCGGGACGGGGCGGACATCTACATCTATGCCGACGGGGACGACCTCCGCGGCGCCATGGTCTACCCCCAGGAGTGGACCGGCGGCGTGGCCTACACCGAGTACCGCACCATAGCCATCGGCATCTCGCCGGACAACCTGGCCTGGGGAAAGCGGGCCATGGCCCATGAGCTGGCCCACCTTGCCGTTCAGCAGGCTACCTTCAGCGGCTACGGCGTGGACCTGCCCACCTGGCTGGAAGAGGGGATTGCCATGAACACCGAAGGGGAGCTGACGGCTCAGTTCCAGGCCATACTGGACAGCGCCATCGCCAAGAACGAATTGTTCACCGTCAAGAGCCTGTGCAGTCCCTTCCCGGCCGATCCCGACTCCACCTACATCGCCTATTCCCAGAGCCACAGCATCGTGGAGTACCTCATCAGTGAGCGCGGCGGACGGGCCAAGATGCTCCAGTTGCTCAACGCCTTCAAGGCCGGGAGCGGCTACGTCGAGGCCCTGGACCAGGTGTACGGCCTGGACATCGTCGAGTTGAACGCCCTGTGGCGGGACTATGTCAATGCCTAGAATGTCGTCTGTCATCGGTAGGCACAGACCGATGGTTCTTGCGGCGCTTCTGCTGGCGGTGGTCGTCCTGGGCAGCGGCTGTCTTCTGCCTGCCGTCGAGTCGCAGTCCGGCATCCCCACCAGCAACACCCTGACCATCTTCGGCAGCAGCCCGCTGACCCTCGACCCGGCCATCTCTCAGGATGCTGACTCCCACAGCTACATCGTGCAGATCTTCAGCGGCCTGGTCACCCTGGACCAGAACATGGAGGTCATCCCGGACGTCGCCCAGAGCTGGACCGTGGAGACCACTGCCCGGGGCACCGCCTACACCTTCCACCTCCGCCCCGGCGTGAAGTTCCACGATGGGCGGGCGGTCACCGCCGCCGACTTCAAGTACTCCCTGGAGCGGGCCTGCCAGCCGGAGACCGGATCGCCCACCGCGCCCACCTATCTCAACGACATCGTCGGAGTCCGGGAGGTCCTCGACGGCCAGACCCAGACTATCTCGGGAGTGGAGGCCCTTGACGCCGCCACGCTGCGGATCACCATCGACCAGCCCAAGGCCTACTTCCTGGCCAAAATGACCTACCCCGTGGCCTTCGTGGTGGACAAGACCAACGTGGAATCGGAGGACGACTGGTGGCGCCAGCCCAACGGCACCGGCCCCTTCTCCCTGGCCCGGTGGACGCCCGACGATCTCCTTCTCCTGGAGCGCAACGACCTGTACTACGGGGATGCGGCCAGCGTCTCCTATGTCGCCTTCGTCCTCGCCGGCGCCCCGATGCAGATGTACGAGAACGGCGACGTGGATGTGGTGGGGGTCTCAATCTGGGACCTGGAGCGGGCCATGGACGAGGACAACCCCCTGAATGACGAACTGCTGATGTTCCCCGAGCTCAGCCTGACCTACTTCGGCTTCAACACCCAGGCAGCCCCCTTCGACGACCCCCGGGTGCGTCAGGCCTTCTGCCTGGCCGTGGACAAAGACCGGGTGGTCAGCCAGGTGCTCAAGGACTCCGTCGGCGCAGCTTCAGGCATCCTGCCGCCCGGCATGCCCGGCTTCAACGCCGCCCTCGACCCGTTGGACTACGACCTGGCCCAAGCCAGGGCCCTTCTCGCGGAGTGCGGCTATGGCCCTGACCGCAGCCTGCCCCCGATCACCTTCAACGTCCCCGGCTCCGGGGGCTACGTCCCCACCTCCATGACCGCCGTGCTCTACCAGTGGTCCCAGGACCTCAGCGACTTCGGAGTGGATATCGACATCAGGCAGATCGACTCCGACGCCTACTTCTACCGGCTGGACGAAGAGAAGGACGACGTCTTCTTCTACGGCTGGGTGGCCGACTACGCCGATCCCCAGGACTTCCTGGAGATCCTCTTCGGATCGGACAGCGCCAACAACGTGGGGCATTACAGCAGCTCAGCGGCTGACGCCCTGTTGGCGCAGGCGGCGGTGGAACCTGACGCCGAGCAGAGGCTGGCCCTCTACCGGCAGGTGGAGCAGATCATGGTCAATGAGGCCGTCTGCCTGCCCCTCTGGTTCGGCCAGAACTACATCCTGGTCAATCCCCGCGTGGCAGGCTACGCCCTCAGCCCCCTGGGCGTCCCGCTGCTGACGAAGGTCTCAGTCACCTAGCAGAACACTCGTCCCCCGCCCGCAACCCGTTCCGTGCCTTGACTATCACTTGGACAACAGGGAGCGCACGAAGAGCGCCGCAGCCCCCACTTCTATCAGTGACAGGACGGTGATCCAGAACCACTTGTCCTCGGCCTCTGAGAACACCGCGCCGATCAGGAAGTAGGCAACGACCGCACCAACCAGGCCTTCGACTATGAGGTCGATGTAGTCAGACGGGTTCCTGCGCATCCCCAACCCCTTCCACTCCCATCATCGGTGGCAGGTCAGCCGAAGTCAAGGGGTGACAGTAACCTTGCGCCAGCGCGAGACTTGAAAAGCGGAGGGGGTGGGATTCGAACCCACGCTCGCCACAAGGACGAGAACGGTTTTCAAGACCGTCTCCATCAACCGCTCGGACACCCCTCCCAGGAACGAATTATAGCCCCCGGGCACTGCTGAACGCTAGAGCGCCGCGCGCCTGCCTCCGGGAACTCTAAGCAGTGTCCCCCAGGAAACTGAGCACAGTACGGTTGAACTCCTCAGGGATATCCTCGTTGAGCGCGTGGCCTCCACTCTCCAGTATGGCCAGCCTGGCATTGGGAATGCTGGCGGCCAGCTCGCGGCACAGCTCCAATGGAATGAAGAACTCGTCCCTGCCGGCCATCACCAGCGTAGGCACATTGACCCGATTGAGCCGGCCCCGGGCGTAGTGCTCCACACAAGCTATGAACTGGCTGCGAAGAGCACGCGACTGAGGGCTCTCAGTATGGCCCTGCTTCGGGATAGCTCGCCCGCCGATCATCTCGATGGCCATGTCCACCATCTCCGGATCCTCGAAGGTGTATTCGGAGAAGATGAACGGCAGCATGAGTTGGCAGAAGGCCCTTCTGCTGACACCCTTCATGGCTGCCTCAGCCCATCCCCTGAGAATGGGCGTTTCGGCAACGTGGGGGCCGGCACTGGTAGACACTAGGACCAGGCTTCTCACCCGGCCGGGGTGCCTGATGGCCACTTCCTGGGCGATGTACCCGCCCATGGACTTGCCCAGGACATGCGCCCTGTCGATGCCCAGCGCGTCCATCAGGCCCACCGTGTCGTCAGCCATCATGGCGATGGAGTACGGCATCTCGGGGGCATCGCTCTGCCCCCACCCGCGGTTGTCGAAGGTGACCACCCGGTACCTGCCGGCGAACTCCGGCCTTTGCAGCCGCCAGCCACCCAGGTCAGTTCCCATGCTGGCTATCAGAATGAGAGGCTGGCCCCGGCCTTCAACCTCGTAGTGGATCCTGATGTCGCCTACGCGTGCATGCGGCATGGCTCTGCCTCAGATGCAACCCCCCCGCCATCCGTGCCCCGCTGGCCCGGATTCCCCAGGACGCCTGGTTCCACGTCGGATACGGAATCATACCACCGCGGCTGCGGATGCCACAAAGGTACAGTCGCGGCGCAGCCGGTGCTTTCTTGCCTGGCCTCTCCATTCTGTTGTAGTATTGGACAGTATTTGGCAGATTTGAGCAGATTTCGCTGGATGGGCACCATTTGAAGCAATATCGGGGGACCGGGCAGCAAAGGAGACCGGATCAAGGGCTCGCAGGCAAGCCGTTTGTGGGCATCAGCGCCGCCAGCCGAATCCTGGGGATCAGCGAGACCACCCTGCGCCGCTGGACGAACGAGGGCAGGGTCAGGGTCTTCGTCACCCCCGGGGGTCACCGGCGGTACTCCGCCAACGAACTGAGCCAG
>VGOM01000044.1 GCA_016875915.1 Chloroflexota bacterium | reverse complement strand
CGCCGGCAATGAGGGCTCGGTTGTAGTCGACGCGGTCAAGAAGGGCAAGCCCGGCTGGGGCTTCGATGCCGCCAACAACGAGTATGGCGACATGGTGAAGAAGGGGATCATCGACCCGCTGAAGGTCGTCAGGACTGCTCTGGAGAATGCCGCCAGCGTGGCGGTGATGATACTGACCACCGAGGCGCTGGTCACCGACATCCCCGAGAAGGAGAAGGCCCCGGCACCCCAGATGCCGCCCGAGTACTAGCCTAGAGGTGTAGAGAGTCAGTCGTGGGGGCGGCGTCAAAGCCGCCCCCATGCTGCATAGGTGAGGGAAGCGCCAGCCCGGAATACTGGTTGAAGTGGAGGTGATGTGTCATGACCATGATGCGTTGGGATCCCTACAGGGAGATGCTCAGTCTGAGGCAGACCATGGACAGGCTGTTCGAAGACACCTTTCTGTGGCCGGCGCGCTCGCAGTATGAGATGTCCGGCGGCAACCTGCCCCTGGATATCTACCAGACGAAGAATGACGTGGTCGTGAAGGCCGCCCTGCCCGGGCTGAAGCCTGAGGAGGTGGACATATCCCTCAGCGGCGAGACGCTGACCATCAAGGGTGAGCACAGGGAAGAGAAGGACACCAGGGAGGCGGACTACATCCGCAGGGAACACCGGTACGGCTCATTCAGCCGCACGGTGACCATCCCGGTTGCCATCCAGAGCGACAAGGCCCAGGCCACGTTCGACAATGGCATCCTCACCCTGACTCTACCCAAGGCTGAGGCTATCAAGCCGAAGCAGATCAAGGTGAAAGCCAAGGAAACACTTGAAGGCGGCAAGGCATAGTCACCGGGTGCGTTTCCCTCACATGCATGCCATGCAGCCTGAGAAGACACTGGGGAGGGCCGGAGTGGTCTCCGCAGAGGTGCGGCTTGGTTCGTCTCGAGGTCTGTGGCGGAGTGCCGATGACAGGTCAACATGGGGCCTGCTATGTTGACAGGGACGAGTGGTGGTGCGGGTTATGCTGATTGTGTGCTTGCGAGTTGCCGTCGAGCGATGGAGGATACTGAATGCCGACCTATGACTATCAGTGCAAAGCCTGCTCTCTGAGGTTTGAGCTGAAGAAGCGTTTTGACGAGAGCGTGGAGGCCAACTGCCCTCAGTGCTGCGGAGAGGCCCGCCGTCTCTTCTCCCCGGTGCCCATCGTCTTCAAAGGCCCGGGATTCTACGTCACCGACAATGCGGCGCAGAACAGTGCCGCCAAGCTTGATGAAAAGCGCGATGGCGACAAGCCGGCCGAAAGCAAGGAGACGCCGGAGCCGGCGAAGGACAAGAAGAACGAAGTTGTGGTATGATGCCCCAAGGGAGCGTGGTGACGACGTCCCGGCGGGGCTGAATCGGCGATGACACGGAAGCGTTGTCCATCCCTTCCTTCCGCGCTCTGAATCTGAGAAGACCCCTCTCTGTCCAGAGCCAGACTCTCTGAAGTCGCGTGTGAGCACATCCCCTATGGCCAAGAGAGACTACTACGAAGTCCTGGGCATCGACAGAGACGCCGACCAGGCCGTCCTGAAGAAGGCCTACCGCACCCTGGCCATGCAGAACCATCCTGACAAGAACCCCGGCGATGCCCAGGCCGCGGAGAGGATGAAACAGGTCAACGAGGCCTACGCCGTCCTGTGTGACTCCAGGAAGCGCGCTCTGTATGATCGCTATGGGCATGCCGGCCTGGAGGGCTACACCCAGGAAGATATCTTCCGCGGAGTCGACTTCGGCAGCCTGTTCCGGGAGTTCGGCCTGGGCGGATTCGGCTTCGGATTCGGCGACAGCATCTTCGGAGGTTTCTTCGGTGGGCGGAACTCGGCCCGCAGGGGGCCGCGGAGGGGTGCCGATCTCAGATACGATCTCAGTGTCACCCTGGAGGAGGCAGCCTTCGGATCTGTCAGGACCATCGAACTGCCCAAGGTGGAGAAATGCCCCGCCTGCGCCGGCACCGGCGCCCAGCCGGACGGACTGGCTGATTGCCGCAGATGTCATGGCACCGGTCAGATGGTCACTGAGCAGAGGTCTGGATACAGCGTGATCCGTCAGATTACCGTCTGTGGGGATTGTCGGGGAAGAGGCAAGACCATCAAGAAGGCCTGCAAGGAGTGCCGGGGCAGGGGCGTCAACGAGAAGACCAGGGAGATATCAGTAGACATCCCCGCGGGATGTGATACCGGCTACAGGATCAGGCTCGAAGGCGAGGGAGCCGGGGGAGACGATCTCCCCGGTGACCTCTACGTCGTCATTGACGTGGAGAGACATCCTGTCTTCGAACGGCATGGCGATGACCTCTATCTTCAGAAGGAGATAAGCATCACCACGGCGTCCCTCGGAGGTCAGGTAGAGGTGCCCGGTCTCAAAGGCAGCCTCAGACTGGATATCCCGGAAGGGACCCAGACCGGGACCGTCCTTCGCATCACAAGTAAGGGGATTCCAAGTCTCAATGGCCGTAGCAGGGGTGACCAGTACGTTGTTGTCAAGGTGGTTGTGCCCACCAAGCTGAGCCGCCGGGAGAAGGAACTCCTCAGAGAACTGGAGGCGCTGAGACAGAGATCAGGGGGTGAGAGTCATGGCGAAGATCGAAAAGGTTGAACCCTATCGGGCTCTGGTGAGCGAGGAGACCATCACCAGGTGGAATGGCGTGGTTCGCGTGTGGAGCGATCCGAAGAGCGCCGTGGAGGGGTCTGAGGTGGTGGATCAACTCCGGGAGCCCACGGAAGTGGTCGTGGTGGAGGAGCAGAGGGAGATGTTCAGCAGCCAGCCGCAGCGGGCCCGGGTGCAGTATGGCGAGGGCCGAGAGGGCTGGGTTCTGTACGAGGCACTGGACCTCAAGAAGCGCGCTTCACGGACCGGCAAGAGGAGAACCACCGGCGGGCGGACAAAGGGCAAAGGCGTTGGGAGAAGAACTGGGGCGAATTGAAAAGCCCCTCGTTGCCTCATTCGGACAGGAGAGGAAGCTCTTTGTCGTTCCTCTGCTGTACCATGGTGAAGACCCACCTGCGGAGTACCTGGAGAAGTACCAGCTCTACTGGCAGCAGGTCAGCGATCATGTCGCCCGGCTGGAGGAGAGCCTCGGCGTGGTGCAACGGGTCTATCATGAGTCGCTTCCCTCAGGCGGCGAGGAGGGGTTGTCTGTCCTTGAGAAGCTGAATGCCGGCAGTTGCGGCATTGCCAGGGACAAGTGTCAGAACGGGGCCATCCTCGAGGCCACAGAGGACAGGGAATTGGCGGAGGAGAGCATGGACTGGGAGCGGTGTCTCCTCCTGGGGTTCATGAGCCAGAAGGTGGCCCGGGCGGTCGGCGACGCCTATGTCGAGGCTTCAGGCCGTCGCTATGAGCACATCGCCCGGCGCATCGATGAGACTCTGGGGGCTGCTGAGAGGGCTATTCTCTTCATTGCCGAGGGACACCGGGTGCAGTTCCCCGGGGACGTGCAGATCTTCAGCGTATCTCCCCCGGCGCTGGACCAGATCCACCGCTGGCTCCGTCAGCGCTTCGAGACCGGGGCCGGCTAGCGCCGGGCGGCTGGCCGCTGGGCTGGCCCAATCCGGGAATGGGCTATTCCTCCAGAACGAAGCCCTTCTTCTCGAAGAGGTTCAGGCAGGTGTCCACCACTGCAGGATCATAGAGCACCCCCCTCTTCTCGGAGATCTCCTGCAGTGCCTTGTCTATGCCCAGGGCCGGACGGTAGGGTCTGTGCGAAGACATGGCTTCCACGACGTCGGCCACAGCCAGGATCCTGGCCTCCAGCAGGATCTGTTCCCCGCGGAGTGCCGAGGGGTAGCCGGAGCCATCCAGCCTCTCGTGATGCTGAAGCACGATCTCTGCCGTGGGCGGCGGGTACTCGATGGCCTTGATGATGTCGTAGCCGGCCACCGTGTGGGTCTTGATCATGGTGAACTCGATCTCGGTCAGCCGCCCGGGCTTGCTCAGTATCTCCGTGGGGATGTATATCTTGCCTAGGTCGTGGAGCAGTCCGGCCACGCGGATGGTGGCGACCTGCCCTGAGGAGAGATTCATGGCCCTGGCTATGGCGCAGGCGAGTTGTGTCACCCGGCGCTGGTGACCGGCTGTGTAGCGGTCCCTGGCCTCAACCGCCATGGAGATGGCCCGGATGGTCGCCTCCATGGTCTTTTCCACCTTCACCAGACTGCGCTCCAGTTCCTCAGAAGCCTTCTGTCGCTGGGCGATCTCCTCCTGCAGTTCCTCGTTGGTTCTGAGCAGATCCGCCGTCTGTTCCCGGACGCGCTTCTCCAGTATCTCGTGGGATGCTTTCAGGGCCACCTCCGCCTGGCGCCGCTCTGAGATGTCACGGAAGGCCAGGACTGCGCCCACCGCATTCCCGGCCTCGTCCAGGATGGGCGCCGTGCCATCGTCTATGGGTATCTCCTCCTGTTCGCGGCTGATGAGCAGGCCGGGGTGGTCCAGGGTGATGATCCGCTTCTCGCTCAGAGAGCGGGCCAGCGGGTCGGCTATGGGCGACCGGCTGTCTTCGGTGACTACCTGATAGACGTCTGAGAGACGCTTGCCGATGGCTTCATTCTGCGCCCAGCCCGTCAGCGCCTCCGCGATGGGGTTGATGTAGGTGATTGTGCCTCCGGTGTCCGTCACGATGACGGCATCGGCGATGCACTTCAGCGTCGTGGCATAGCGCTGTTCGGTTTCCTTGACCCTCTTCTCCATCAGGTGCCGGTAGAGGGCCATCTCGATGGTGGCATACAGCAGACGGTCTTCGAAGGGCTTGAGCAGGTAGCCGTATGGCTCGGTTGCCCGGGCCCGCTCCAGGGTCTTCTGGTCGGCGTAGGCTGTGAGGTAGACCACGGGTATGCTGAATCGACTGCGGATCTGCCTGCTGGCCTCAATCCCATCCATGCCGTTCTTCAGCATGATGTCCATCAAGACCAGGTCGGGGCGCGTGTCTGCGGCCTTCTTCACTGCTCCCTCTCCCGTGGCAGAGGTGGCGCAGATCCGATACCCCATGGTGGTCAGCCTCTCCTGGATCTCCATGGAGATGATGCTTTCGTCCTCGACCACCATGATGTTTGCTTTTGCCATCTCACCGGCCTCCTGCCGCCGCCTGGGAGGCGACAACGGCGTCGCCGTTGCCCCCTGGGGGCTGCTGTTTGATCTCGCGGAATGTGATTCTGAACTCGGTGCCGCCTTGCCGGTATACCTCGATGGTGCCGCCCAGTTGCTCCACCAGGGAGTGCACCAGCTTCAGCCCCAGGGAGGGGGACTCCCGGTGGTCGAAGTCCCTGGGCAGACCGATCCCGGTGTCGCTGACTACCAGAGTGAAGCGGCCGCCTCCGTCCTTTCTCATGGTCACGACTATCTGGCCCTGCTTGCCGTCGGGGAAGGCGTACTTCAGGGAGTTGGAGACGAGTTCATTGACGATCAGACCGCACGGTATGGCCGTGTCCACATTCAGGATGATCCCGTCGATCTGCTGCGTCAGCCTCACCATGTCTCGCCTGACTCCATATGAAGTGAAGAGGGCATCTGTGAGGTCACGTATGTACTCTGCGAAGTCGACGGTGGCCGCGTTCTGGGACTGGTACAGCTTCTGATGGATCAGGCTCATGGACTTGATCCGGTTGCTGCTCTCGTTGAACATCTCCATCAGTCTCTGGTCATCGACCCGCTTCGACTGAAGATAGAGTAGGCTGGAGATCACTTGGAGGTTGTTCTTCACCCTGTGGTGGATCTCCTTGAGCAGCACCTCCTTCTTCCGGGCATCCTCGACTTCCCTGCGTTCGGTGATGTTGCGCACCATTATCAGGGCTTCGTCGCGTCCGCTGATGGCCACCCGGGCCTCATAGTTGGTGGCGGTGTGGTCGAAAGTCAGGGGGAACTCGAACACCTGGGTCTCTCCGGTCTCCAGGGCACGCAGAACGTGAGGCAGTCCGCGCTGTTCCACCTCTATGGACAGCATCTCGTACTCAATCGAGGGCTTCCTGTCGACATGGGAATGCCGTCTCAGCCCCGGCTTCTTGTTCCCCCGTCCGATTGCCTTGGCGTCGAGCAGCACCCCGTTCTTGTTCATCCGGAACATCGTGTCCGGTATGGCGTTGACAAGAGCGGTATTCTGCGCTTCGCTTTGGAGGAACTCCCGCTGCGATTGCTGGAGAGATGAAAGCATCCCGTTGATGTTCGCTCCCAGGTCGGACAGTTCGTCCTTTCCGTGTTCGGGCACCCGCTTCGAGAGGTCCCCGCTGCCGCGGATCTTGCTGATGCTGCTGCTGACAGTGAAGAGGCGGGCCAGCAGGAGACGGTTGATCAACAGGATGGTCACCAGGGCAAACACCACCGAGACTGTCATCAGGAAGACCATGAGCCAGATAACGGTGGTCTGCCCCTCTCTGTAGATATCCCGGGGCACTTCCGCTTTCATGATCAGTGCCGGATCGCCATAGATGTCGGTCAGCAGGCCATAGCCGGCAGCACTGTCCGAGTTGAGCGGGCTCACCACGGTGGGGGCTTCCACGGACAGCACTGCTTCTACTTCCCGGAAATCGCCGGGCATGTCCGGGTTGTCCAGGCGGGTCAGTGACAGAGAGAGATGGGTCTGCTCCGCCAGCCTGGCGATCTCAGTGTCGTCCAGGAAGCGGACGAAGAGCACTCGGCCTTCAAGGGGACCGAAGTCCGTATCGGCCACTAGGGGGTACGATTGGACCAGCAGAGTGTTGTCCTGAAGGGCCAGTATCCCTGTTACACTGCTGTCACTCACTGCTGGGGGCTGTGAAAGCGGGCAGTCTCCAGTGGTGAGTTCTCGCACCAGGGTGGCGGGGATGGGCAGAGCCTCTCCCGTCTCCAGATCGAATCCCATGCCCTGGGGTGGAGTCCTCGGTGACGTCACAAACAGGATGTAGTTCACGCCCAGTGTGTCAAAGGTTGGCTGGCTCACCACCATCTTCATGTACATCTCTTCCCCATCCTGGACCATGGCGAATGCCTCCCTCTCCAGCATGAGGGAGCTGAACTCGATGCTTACGGTGGAGAAGTCCCCGTACAGCGCGCTGACCGCCCGCTGCACGTTGCGGGTGGTGTCTTTCTCTTCCAGCTCTTCGAAACGTGTCATCAGAATGGTCTGAGAGACCATAAACATCATGGCACAGGCGGCGGCGAACATGAGGCAGGTCAGCATGACCAGCTTGACGCGGAGTGTCATTGCGGCCTCCCCTGAGGGCGGTTGTCAGGCATGGCCGTTCCCCACGGGACGGAACTGCGCATGCCCCGCAGGGCTGTTTGGCGCAGAGGAGTGTCCGATGTCATCTCTCTGAGACTCACTGATGCAGCATCACCTTCTGCCCGAATGACTGTCCCCCGGGACTTCCCCGCTCAACGGAGCCAGGGAATCAATTTGCCATACTGGGCTTGCATCTGCATCTCAGGGCGCGCTATCCACCTCGCAAATCTGTCTCAATTCCATCCCGGGTCGTTTTGGCGCTGTCGGTTTCCCCACTTGGGGTTGAAGTCGGGCGCGGACGAAGAGCGGTGATTGGGGGCTGCTGGATGGGTGATTCGGGATGCCGTTGCTCGGGGAGACGGGCGATCAGGACGGCGAATGCGGTGCCGCTCTTGCTGACCGGCCGAAGTCCAGGTACCGTCCCATGGCTCGGGCGGCCCGGTAGAGCGAGGGATAGAAGGCCACTCCCTGTTCCCTGCACATCTGGCGCAGGGCGTCCAGCGATTCCAGGCCTGGGCCGCTTTCCACCGCGTGCACCACCACAGCCTTGGGCTTCCTGGCGGCGCAGAAGACCTGCATCATCCGGCGTCTCATGTCTATCATGTACTGGCGGACGATCTCTTCCCTCAGCGGTTCGATCTCTGGAGAGATCTGCCATATCAGCAGGTCCGGCTCATCCCAGTCATCCAGCGTCTGGACCAGCGGTGCCCACGCGTCTGCATACCGCTCCGCTAGGACGTCCATCGGGTTGCCCAGCATGCTGCCGGCCAGGGGAACGAACTGCTTCAG
>VGOM01000043.1 GCA_016875915.1 Chloroflexota bacterium | reverse complement strand
TGCCGCCGTACTCCCTGCGCCAGCGATAGTAGGTCTGCTCCGTGACGCCCAGCTTGCGGCTGGCTTCACCGACTGTTGCACCACGGCTGAGCATGACCTCGGCCTCTCGAAGCTTGTTGATGATCTGCTCGGGTTTGAATGCCTTTCTGACCATTTCCTGCCCCCTTCTTGCTAGATTTCCAGTCTAACATTGGCACTGGCTCCGTTTTTGGGGGGCAGGTCACATCACTATGAGATTCGATGGTGAATCGCCTGTGATAGCCTAGAGGCTGAGGCTGGTGTGAAGGGGGCAATCGCAATCACAAGTGGAGGATATGGCCTATGGCGAGAAAAGGTAGCATCGGCGGCTTGATAGTCTTCTTTCTCGGAATAGCCTTGTTGATTGGGGTGTTTGTCGTTGCGCTTCTGGCGTTTCTTACCCCTACCAGGATTGCTGCATTCCGCGATCTGATCCCAGCACCGCAGGGAGAGTGGGGAGGCGTGGTCAAAGCAATAGGCTATGCGGTGGCTTTGGGGCTACTACAAGTGATGGGGTTTGTTGCCGGCAAAGTGACGATGTATGGCATCAAGATGTACAAGTCTCTTCCGTCCAGTGAGCGTGACGAGGATGCTCAACCGCAGGCTGAGATGGTCAAGGAGACAAAGTCATCGGTTGTGGGGGAGAAAGCACCAGCCTCGGTTGAGACAGTTGTGGAGCCTCCGCCACCTGCTCAGCCATCAAGTGAGCCAGCAAAGGTGAATCCCTCCTTGGGATTGATGGGAGAGGAAACCCGACCCGTTGCAGCAGCGGAACGTGACAAAGAGCCTGAGCCTATCGTGGCTCAGCGAAAGCGCAAGCACTAGGGTGCCGTTCGGTGGTGCCAGACTGGAGCCGAGAGGAGCTTCAGGACGGTGTGCCGCGTGTTCTCCATCCCATGCCTGATTCTGCACACAAAGAAGAAGGGGGCTTTCACAGCCCCCTCTCGTTTGACAGCCCCGGATGGTTCAGCCAGAGTGTCGCTGGGTCACAGCCGGGACTACCAACAGTCCTTTCAGATGTGTTCCTTCTCTAAGCTGTGGCCCATTCTGTTTGTCTGTTCGGTGACAGCGATGTCATCGGCCCAGCGGATGCCTTCTAGGAGCTCAGTCCCTCACGCTTTGCATCCAAGCCGGGATTGACACTCAGCAGGGCAGGCGTGCTACTATTTGCTGACCATGAAACATGAGACACGAACGCTGACTGGCATTTCTATCGCATCTATCATGTTGCTCACTGCGGCCAGCCTCCTGCCCACTGCCTGCGAGAACAAGGCCCCGTCCGCGCATGCTCAGATGAAGCCTGAGAGCCTGGACATGTATGTTGGGGGCGAATCGTTCGTGGAAGCCAGTGTGTGGGTAGCCAACAGGGATCTGACAACGGAAAGTGGCTGGCAGTGGAAGTGGAATTCGTACTCGGCACGTCAGGAGCTCGTGTTCATATACGGCGACACAGCGTATTGGAGACGTGACGGCGAGAATCAGTACTCAGCAGGAGCATTCATTAGGGCCGTCGAGGTGGGAGACGGGGAAATCTGGCTGAAGCCACCCGAAGGTCTCCCCTCAGTCTTCAGTGGGGCGCGACAGAGCTTCTGCGTCATCACGATTGCCCCGTGAGCCAGCGCATCGCCTGACGAGCTCGACAGCCGTATTGGCGCACACAAGCCTGGCCATTATCCCATCACCCCAGCGGTTCCCCTCAGGACTTCGGGCTGTCATCGAGTGTGAGAATAATGTGATATGGGCGTCTGTGTTTGAGATAGAAACTTGACTCACAGGCCATAGACTACACACAGAACCTTGGCAGCAGAGGGCGGTGTAGCCGAGAGGTTAGGGCGAGGGCCAGCCAGGCTCTAAGGGGTGGTTCGAGTCCACCCGCCGCCTCCAGAAGAGTGAGTATCAGTAGAAATGATGAAGCGACAGAATCTGACGGAATGCAGGTGATAGAGTGAAGAGTCCAAGGAAAGCCTACAGAGGTGAGAAGGGTTTTACCCTGGTTGAGTTGCTGGTGGTGGTCATCATCCTCGGCGTGCTGGCGGCGGTTGCCGTGCTGGGCGTGACCCGGTTCATGGGCCATGGCCGATTGGAGGCAGCCCAGACCGACCGGCACCAGGCGCAGACGGCCATCGCCGCAGCCATGGCTGACACGGGCGTGGCGACCATCGCTGGAACCCCTCCCTTCACCTTCGGACCAGGGGCTGACCTCGATGTCAACGGTGCTGCGGCCGGAGGCAGTTGTCAGGCGTTCCTGCATGGTCCGCTGGAGGGCACCTACACGGTCAACGCCAACGGGAACATCACATCCGGCACTCAAACGGCTTGGGGTACAGGCATTGTGTGGGACACTGCTGCGTTGCAGTGGAAGAAGGCCTAGGCCGCGCTGGGATCCGTGGAAGTTGGGTAGGCAATCCAGTCGCGCCGCGCGGCAGGATAGCGAGAATCGGCGACTGGGGTCAATGCCAGCCGCCGACCTAGCCCGATTCGAGAGGGACGGCGGCGATCGGAAAGTCAGGGGCTGTCGCCAGGGGCATAGCGAGGAAGGTGTGCCCGCCTGGCCATGACCCTTGAAGATCTAGCGGATTAGTGCCTTGTTGAAGTCAAGGGTCCTAGAGGCTCGACCAAACCTGAACAGAGGCGAGCGTTTGACAGTCTGGAGCAGCGTACTGGAAGGCCCTGGCACCTGGCAGGTATCCGATGTTCTGCTCCCCGAGAACTGGTCCAGCTGAGACGCTAGTTTTGTGGGATTTTGGGGCTGCCCCCCATCTTTGTGCCAGTTCCTAGGTCGCAGTTGCCAGGCTGAAGGCCAGCTCGAAGCTCCGAGTTCTGCCTTTCGTCCAGTATAGCCCACTATGCTGGACTTGAACCGGAGATACCGCGCCGGGATTGCAAGTAGTCCTCTGTGTGTCGAATTCGACCGCCCCCACGCTCCTCAATTTGACACGGAAACTCGATAGATGCTAGATTTGAGCACAGGTTGAGAGCGCGCTGGTTACCCGCCGGCTTGAGATTGACGAGCTGATGAGACGTGAGGCGCTGAGGCGCGGCTGGTTTCATGAGGAAGTCCTGCCAGAATAAGGCAGGACTTCTGCATCTGTAGGGCATCGAGACAGGAACGATCAGAGGGGTGGCATGACCGAGAAGTCATCTGAGCGGAAGAAGATTTTCAAGACCACAGTGGGCGGCATCGAGGTCAACCGGGTCTATGCTGCGGCGGATGTGCCCGCTTCCAAAGAGGAGCGCTTGGGGCTGCCCGGGGAGTATCCGTTCACCAGGCACATCATGCCCACCGGCTACAGGGGCCGGCTGTGGACCATGCGGCAGTACGCCGGGTTCGGGACCGTTGAGGAGACCAACGAACGGTTCAAGTACCTTTTCAAGCAGGGGCAGACCGGTTTCAGCGTGGCCTTCCATCTGCCCACTCAGGAGGGGTACGACTCGGACCACCCGCTGGCCGCCGGTGAGGTGGGCAAGTGCGGGGTGGCCATAGACTCGCTGCAGGATATGGAGAGGCTGTGGGAAGGCATCCCGCTTGCCGATGTCAGCACGTCCATGACCATCAATGCCACCGCGCCCATCATCCTGGCCATGTACATCGCTGCCGCCGAGAAGCAGGGGGCGGACAAGGCCAAGCTGAACGGGACTGTCCAGAATGACATTCTGAAGGAGTACATCGCCCGGAATACCTACATCTTCGGCCCGGCCGCCTCGATGCGGCTGGTCACCGATATCTGCGCCTACTGCGCCGGGGAGCTGCCGCAATGGAACTCCATCAGCATCAGCGGCTACCACATGCGTGAGGCGGGGGCCACCGCCGTGCAGGAGGCCGCCTTCACCCTGGCCAATGGCATCGCCTACGTTCAGGCCATGCTGGACCGGGGCATGGAGGTGGATTCCTTCGCGCCGCGGTTCTCCTTCTTCTTCGCGGCCAACAACAATGTCCTCGAGGAAGTGGCCAAGTTCCGGGCGCTGCGCCGGATGTGGGCTGGGATCATGAAGGAGAGGTTCGCCTCGAAGAACGCCCGCTCTATGATGCTCAGGTATCACGTGCAGACCGATGGCTTCACGCTGACTGCCCAGCAGCCGCTGAACAACATCGTCCGGGTCACCCTGCAGGCGCTGGCCGCGGTGCTGGGAGGCTGTCAGTCCCTGCACACCAACTCCTTCGACGAGGCGCTGGCCCTGCCCAGCGAGCAGGCGGTGCAGGTGGCCCTGCGGACACAGCAGATCATCGCCGAGGAGAGCGGGACGGCGGACACCGTGGACCCGCTGGGCGGATCGTGGTACGTGGAGCGGCTGACGGACGAGATCGAGAAGCGGGCCATGGCCTACATCGCCGAGATCGACGGCATGGGCGGCGCCCTGAAGGCCATTGAGAAGGGCTACGTCCAGCAGGAGATCGCCAACTCGGCCTATGACTATCAGAAGGCCGTGGACTCCAAGGAGCAAGTCATCGTCGGCGTGAATAGCTATGTTACCGCCGATGAGTACACCCCCAAGACCCTGGAGATCGGAGCGGAGGTGGAGAGGAAGCAGAGGGAGAGGCTGAAGAAGCTCCGGGCTGAGCGGGACAATGCCAAAGTGGCCCGGGTGCTGGAGCAGGTCCGCAGCGTGGCCCGGACCGACGACAACGTCATGCCGGTGATGATCGAAGCGGCCAGGGCCTACGCCACGCTGGGCGAGATCAGCGACGCCCTGAGGTCGGTCTTCGGCGAGTACCGGGAGCCGAGCATACTGTAGGACAAGGAGTGCCGTGAGCGACAAGAAGATCAGAGTGCTGGTAGCCAAGCCGGGGCTGGACGGACACGACCGGGGGGCCAAGGTGGTCGCCCGGGGACTGCGCGACGCCGGGTTCGAGGTCATCTACCTCGGACTGCGCCTCACGCCGGAGCAGATCGCCGAGTCGGCCATCCAGGAGGACGCCGATGTGGTGGGACTGAGTTGCCTCTCTGGGGCCCACATGGCCGTCTTCCCGGCCACCGTGAAGCTCATCCGGGAGAAGGGGGGCAAGGACGTGCTGGTCGTCGGGGGTGGGATCATCCCCAAGGAGGATGTCCCCAAACTGACCGGGGCCGGCATGGCCGGCTTGTTCGGGCCGGGGACCTCGCTGGACGAGATAGCCAAGTTCATCAGGGCGAAAGCGGGAGGATAGCAGATGATCAAGAAGGTCAGCCACATCGGCATAGCCGTGAACAGCATCGACGAGGCCCTGAAGCTGTACACCGGGGCGCTGGGACTGAAGCTGAAGGGCATCGAGGTGGTCCCCGATCAGAAGGTCAGGGTGGCCATCATCCCGGTGGGCAACGCCCGGATCGAGCTGCTGGAGTCCACCGACCCCGAGGGGCCCATCGCCAAGCACATCAAGAACCGGGGGGAGGGACTGCACCACGTGGCGCTGGAGGTGGAGGGCATCGAGGGCATGCTCGAGGCGCTGGAGAAGAAGGAAGTGCCCCTGGTGGACCGCAAGCCCAGGATAGGCGCGGAAGGGGCCAGGATAGCCTTCCTCCATCCCAAGGCCACCAAGGCCCTCGTCGAGCTTCTGGAGCCTGCGGAGTAGAAGGGGGGATGAAGCTCTTCGAGTTCGAGGCCAAGAACGTCTTCCGCAAGTATGGTATTGCCACCCCCATCGGCAGAGTAGTTGGCAGCCCCGCCGAAGCCAAGGAAGCCGCCCGGCAGATTGGCCGGCCCGTGGTCCTCAAGGCCCAGGTCCTGGTCGGGGGCAGGGGCAAGGCGGGCGGCATCCAGTCCGCCAATGACCCCGGTGAGGCCGAGAGCGTGGCGGCTCGCCTCATCGGCAGCAGCATCAAGGGCATCAAGGTCAACACCCTCCTCGTCGAGGAGAAGCTGAGCATCGCCGCTCAGTACTACTCGGGGATCACCATCGACAGACAGGCCAGAAGGTATGTCGCCCTGGCTTCCGCCGATGGTGGGGTGGACATCGAGGAGGTGGCCGCGTCGTCTCCCGACCGCATAGCCCGGTACTGGATCGAGCCGGGCGATGGACTGACCCGGACCGCTGCCGAGTCCATGATGGCCGGGTTCGCCGGACTGACCAAAGATGACATCGGCAGCCTGGCCTCGGTCACCGCCGCCCTGTACAAGGTGGTCCAGGACTACGACGCCGAGCTGGTGGAGATCAATCCCCTGTTGAAGACTACCTCTGGTGAGTATGTGGCCGCCGACGCCCGGCTGATTCTGGACGACAATGCCCTGTTCCGCCACCCCGAGTTCGAGGGCAAGGACAACGCCAGGGTGGACGACACCCCCTGGGAGGCCCGGGCCAGGCAGAAGGGGCTGGCCTACGTGGACCTGGAGGGCAGCATCGGCATCATCGGCAACGGGGCGGGACTGGTCATGGCTACCATGGACCTGGTCAATCACTACGGCGGCAGCGCGGCCAACTTCCTGGACATCGGCGGCGGTGCCCGGCCGGAGGTCATCAAGGACGGACTGATACTGGTCATGTCCAAGGCCGGCGTCAAGGCGGTGCTGATCAACATCCTGGGCGGTATCACCCGCTGCGACCTGGTGGCCCAGGGCGTGATCGAGGCCCTCAATGAGATTGCTGACAAGAAGCCGGTGGTGGTTCGGATGATGGGCACCAATGAGCGCGAAGGCATGCTCATGCTGGGCCGGGCCGGCGTTGGGGTCTACAGCGACATGGAAGCGGCGGCCAAGGAAGCCATCAGGCTGTCGGGAGGGCCGGCCCGTTGAGAAACATAGTTGACGAGAAGACCGTTGTTGTCGTCCAGGGCATCACCGGCAACGAGGGCCGCTTCCACGCTGAGGCCATGCTCAAGTATGGTACCAAGGTAGCTGCCGGCGTCACCCCGGGCAAGGGGGGGCAGCAGGTCCACGGCGTGCCGGTCTACAACACGGTGGCCGAAGCGGTCCGGCTTCACGGAGTTAATACATCCATGGTCCTGGTCCCGGCCAAGTTCGCCCCGGCGGCGGTGAACGAGTCCATCGACGCCGGACTGCGCACCGTGGTGGTCATCACCGAGTCCATACCGCAGAAGGACTCCATCGAGTTCATCGCCAGGGCCCAGCGGCAGGGCACCATCATCGTCGGACCCAACACGCCGGGAACCATCGCCCCGCCGCTGAAGGTCAAGGTGGGCATCATGCCCAGCCACGTCTTCAGCCCCGGAGCGGTGGGCATCGCCTCCCGGAGCGGGACCCTGGTCTACGAGATCGCCTGGCACATCACCGAGGCCAGGCTGGGCCAGAGTCTCTGCACCGGCATCGGCGGGGATCCGGTAACCGGACTGGACTTCGTCATGGTGCTGGAGATGTTCCGCAAGCATGAGGGCACCAAAGGCGTGGTCCTGGTCGGTGAGGTGGGCGGCCGGGCCGAGGAGCTGGCCGCCGAGTATATCGTTGACACCAAGTATCCCAAGCCCGTGGTGGCCTATATTGCGGGCCGGTCCGCCCCGCCCGAGAAGCGCATGGGCCATGCCGGGGCCATCGTGGTGGGCAATGTGGGCACGGCCAAGTCCAAGGTGGAGGCCCTCACCGAGGCCGGGGTGACCGTGGCCGACAAGCCCAGCGACATCCCCAGGTTGCTCAAAGCCAGACTCTGATCTTAAGGTAGAGAAGCAGGAGACCAGCAGATGGATAAGAAAGCCAAGGGACTGATACCGCCGGGACTGGCCTACCTGGCGGACAACATCACCTCTAAGCAGAACGTCATGGGCGAGACCAAGGGTGGAGGGGCCAAGTGGGCCAAGGACCTCAAGCTGCCTAAGGAGGCGGAGACCGTCTTCTTCGCCGGGTGCGGCTACCAGTACACCAAGAAGCTGGAGTCGCTGATGTCCCTCATTCGGGGACTGGACAAGAGCGTCGTCGGCGCCGAGCTGCCCATGGCCATGGCCGGACTGCAGAAGAAGATCGGGCTGGACCTGGGCGGGGTCTACGGGAAGGTCATGGGCCGGGGCGGAGACGCCGAAGCCGAGCCCCTCATTGATGCCGTCAACGTGCTCAAGGGATTGGGCGTCCAGTTCGGCTATCTCGGCGAGGACGAGCCCTGCTGCGGTGGACTGCTCTACTACGTGGGACTGCAGAAGGACTTCGCTGAGCGGGCCCGGGAGGTCCACAAGAAGCTCAAGTCCCACGGCGTGAAGCGGATCATCGGCGTGGTCCCCTCATGCACCTACACCCTGCGCACCCTGGTCGCCCCCCACGTGAACGGCTACGACATCGAGGTGAAGCACTTCGTGGAGGTGGTGGCGGAGAAGATGGGCGCGGTCCAGATGCGGTACCCCAGGGAGGTGAAGGTCACCTATCACGATCCCTGCCAGATGTCCCGCTACCTGGGGCTGGCCGAGGCGCCCCGGAAGGTCCTTAAGGGCATCAAGGGCATCGAGCTGGTTGACGCGGCCTGGACCGCCGGGGAGTGGTCCACCTGCTGCGGCGGCGGGGGCGGATTCGAGGCCGTCTTCCCCGAGCTGAGCCATGTCCTGGCCGTGAACCGGGCCAGGGAGCTGGCCGAGACCGGGGCGGAGATCATCGTCACCGCCTGCCCCGGGTGCATCATGCAGTTGAAGGGCGGACTCAAGGAGATGAAGAACGACAAGGTCGAAG
>VGOM01000042.1 GCA_016875915.1 Chloroflexota bacterium | reverse complement strand
GCCGGAGGTTTGACACCCCCAATGCCCTGTGGTACGCTGGTTTCCTCGTCAGGCAGCGTAGCTCAGCGGTAGAGCAGGGGACTCATAAGCCCTTGGTCACTGGTTCAAATCCAGTCGCTGCCACCAATAGAAGTCTTCCCTCCTCACTGACCTTCCTCATTAGCGGTTCGTCTGGCGACACCGATTGGCGGTGTCCTTGTCTTGTGATACCATAAAGAATCCTCTGGGAAGTTGCTGGAGAGCCTCTTGATGCAGCCGAACTGAAGCGGCGCCGGGTAGCCTTCTCTCCAGAGAACAGACTTCCTCGACTACAACACCAAAGGGAGCGCTATGGATGTGTTTCAATCAGTGACAGTTGCCAGGCTGATTCTCGTCCTTGGTATTCTCAACTTCCTCCTCGTCCTCCTGATCTACCTCTCCTGCCGATGTGTCTCCGCTTCGAAGATGGGCAGCAGGTTGATGAAGAACCCACAGTACAAACGCTTCTTCGGCAGGCATTGCCACCTCTGGGCTATACTCTGGCCCTCGGTGGTGGTGCACGCATTTCTGGCTATCATGTTCCTTGGCTGGCCGCGCTAGCTCCCGTACATCCAGTTGGATGCATTGCTTCCTGGGTAGGATCACAGTTGAGGAAGGAGGGTATCCCAATGCGGCACAAGTGTGTAGTCGGAATCGCCCTGCTCGTGACGGTCATCCTGCTTCTGGTAGGAATTGCGGTGGGAGCGGCGTGCTCCAAGAAGTCTGGGTCCGCAGGAGATCTCACGATCACGTCATCGGTGGACTCGGGCCATTCCCATGACGTCACTATCAAAGCTGCTGACATCGCCAACCCGCCCGCCACAGACAAGACAATCGACACCACCTATTCGGGCGGTCACAGGCATACGATCACTCTCACACCAGCCAACTACCAGACGATAGAGGGTGGCAATGGGGTCTCAGTCACCTCCAGTTCGTCCGGAGGGCATACCCACACGTTTATCATAGCCAAATGACCAGAATGGCTTGTGCCATCGAAAGACCGGTCCCGCGGTGTCCGCTGTCGCGCAGACGGAGCGCACCCTTCTTCGGCCGCGATGCAGAGCGTCGACTGAGATAGTTTGCACTTTGCCGGGGTAGTCATCTTGCGTCCCGTGCATAGCCGGCACAAGTACGGTCATCATGCGCCTTAACTATTCGAGGCCACTGGTTCAAATCCAGTCGCTGCCACCAATGAATCTCTTGCCTACCCCGGGGACTAGCAGCTTCGCTGGAGAAATCGCACAACCATCGAGCGCGGGTCAGCTTCGCGTCTTGTCCCCCTTTCCCTGACGACTCACGCCACGGGTCTCGGTAACACTCTGTCTTGACGCAATACGGGAGGTTGACAGCCCCTGTCTCCCGCCTGGTATCATCTCAGGCGCATACGGCAGACGCATGTCCTCGTAGCAGCCACAGGTCAGCGCAAGACCACGCATAGGGGGGATGGTGATGGGCCAGAAGTGGCCTCTTGGGCCCGCAGCAATGGCCGTTTCGTTATCTGTGCCGCTGGCGTTTCCTTTCTGCCTTCCTCCTCTCCAACGCGGAATACTCCAGCGCGCTCGCTGATGCGTGCTCCTGAGCAACAGTAGACCGACTGGTACCAGAGTAGCTCTGACACGACACCAAGGCCACCCGGCCCGAGGGATGGGGAGAGTTGACAATGGCCAAGAAGGTAGTGGTCATCGGATCCGGAGTGGGAGGGGCGGCGGCCGCGGCCCTGCTGGCGAAGGAGGGCCACCAGATCACGCTGCTGGAATCGCACCATTTCCCCGGCGGACGCTGTGCGTCCATGGGGAAGGAAGGGTTCACATATGACTTCGGCGTGCACATGTTCAGCAGGGGGAACAAGGGCCCCCACGGTACCGTCAATCGCCGGGTGGGCGGCGATCTGGCGTGGATCACCAGGGACCCAGCTTGTCACGTCATGGGCAGAGTCGAGTTCGACTTCCGCCTCAACATCAGGCCCCTGCTGCGCCAATTCAGCGTGGCCAGGCAACTGGGAGTCCGGCCCAAGAACTACATCGGCGCGTTCCGATTGATGCGTTCTCTTCTGAGCGGGCGGGGGGTCGAGAAGAACGACGGTGTGTGCCTCCAGGACTACGTCTCCCGCTTCACCAATGATGACATGGTCCATCTCTTCATGAACTGCCTCTCCCAGCTCTATTTCGCTCTCTCGTACCGGCAGTCGTCGGCTGGCGAGTTCATTTGGTGCTTCTCGCGCATGTTCAACGAGGCGAGCTTCGGCTACCCTTTGGGAGGCAGTGGGCGCATTCCCGGATCATTCCTGCAGGCACTGGAGAGGCACGGAGGCGAAGTGCGCTTGCGGGAGCCAGTGGCACACATCTGCATCGAGAACGGCAAGGTGACGGGTGTGGAGACGGCCTCCGGGCGATACGACGCGGAACTGGTCATCTCTGATGCGGGCATTGTGCGGACGCTTGATCTGGCCGGCAGGCAGCAGTTCCCGGAGGAGGACGTCAAGAGAGCGGAGGGATTGAGCTACTCCAACGCCTATGTCACGCTGAAGTACGCGCTTGACCGCCGGGTGATACCCTATCCGGTTGTCTTCCACATGCCGAGCCTGCCTCCGGAGCGGGTGTTCGATTATGTTGAAGAGAAGAGACCGCCGGATGACCCATACATCTTCATGCCAGTGCCTTCAAACATAGACCCGAACCTCGCGCCGTCGGGCCGACAGCTCGTAGTGGCGGGCACGGCTGCCCCTGCGGGCGCCACACCTGAACTCTGCGATGCCATCCTGGACCGGGTGCATACCAAGGTCTGTGAGCTGTTCCCAGGTTTCAAGGACTCGATCATGTGGCAGTTGCGCTCCACGCGGGTTGATGCGACGGCGTTGACAGACCACCTTGCGGGAGAGGCTATTGGGATAGGACAGACGCCTGGCCAGGTGGGTGCCTTGCGTCCGGAGTTGGTCACCCCCGTGAGCGGGCTATGGCTGGTCGGGGCCGATGCGGGGTCGAGGGGAATCGGCACTGAGATGGCCTCGGGGAGCGCGCTGAACCTGATTCACCGCCTGGGTGACGGTTCGGGGCCAGAGCCCATCAATTAGAAGCGATCATAAACGGAGGGGAAGAAATGGCCAAGCTTGATCAGGACTACGACGTCATCGTCATCGGCGGAGGGATCAACGGTCTGACCGCGGGCTGCTACCTGCAGAAGGCCGGGCTCAAAGTGCTCATCCTGGAAAGGCGGGACGAGGTCGGTACCTTCTGTTCCACCCAGGAACTGCTGCATCCGGGAGCGATGGTGAGTGTCCACGCCAACGGCCTGTTCGCCGCGGTGGGTCCGGTCCCTCTTGACCTTGACCTGGACAGGTTCGGCTGGGAGCTCCTCATGCCGGGACCGATTGTCTACTTTGCCCCCTTCAAGAATGGCACAGCACTGGCCTGGCACTGGTACGACCCGAATGTGACATATGACGTCTGGAAGAGGGTCAACGCCAAGGACGCCGAGACATTCCGCAACATATCAAAGGCCGTGGCCCCGCTGCTGGAGAGCGGTGTCGCTGCCGAAATCTTCAAGATGATGTTCTTCCAGCCGATGACGGACGACAGTTTTCTCCAGGCCCAGCAACTGTTGGACATGTTCTCCGCCATGGTGCCTGTCTTCCCAAAGGACGCACTGTACATGACCGGCGTTCAGATTCTGAATGAGATGTGGGAAGACGACCGCAGCAAGATATTCATAGCGGGCTGGCCGGTGACGCTGGCCGTCGACATAACGAGCCGGATCGCGGGTTCTACGATCATCCTGATGATGACGGCGTTGATGGGCGGGTCCGGCATCGCCTGTGTGGGCACCAGCAGGGGCGGCAGCCACAATCTCACCCATGCCCTTGCCAGGTGCTTCGTCCATCATGGCGGCAAGCTGCTGGCCGGCTGCCCGGTGGCCAAGATCATCGTGGAGGGTGGTGAGGCCAAGGGGGTGGCCCTCTCCAAGGATGCCATCTACTCCGAGGCTGAGTTCAGGGCGAGAAGGGCCGTGATCAGCAACCTCAGCCCCTATCCGACGTTCATTCAGCTTGTCGGCGAGGACAAGCTGCCCAAGTTCGCCGCTGTGGGAGGAAGGAATTTCGACTACAGAGGATCTCCTTTGTTCACCACGTGGTGGGTCCTCAATGAACGGCCTCAGTGGAAGTGCATAGACAGGTTCCCTGAGATCGACCGGGGGTTCAGCTTCAATTTCGGTGCAGAGAGCATGGCCGATGTCCTCAGGATGGATGAGCATGTCATGATCCTGGACACACCTCCGGATCCGCCAGTCAATCTCGGCTACTGCATTCACACCTTCTGCGATGCTGATCCCACCCAGGCGCCGCCCGGTCAGTACAACGTCTTGACCTGGGCCAACGTGCCCACGACCATCAGGCCGCTGGGCGGCCCGCAGAAATGGGATGACATCAGGGAGGAGTACGGGGACAAGGTTGAAGACAGCCTGAGCCAGCTCGTGCCAAACCTCAAGCGGGCCAAGGTCGCGCGCTACTGTGATACACCGTGGGACACGTGGCGACGCAATCCGAGCTCGATGGGGCATATGAGCAGCGGCTACTATGGGGAGCGGCAATGGTGGAGCTGGCGGCCTTTTGCCGGCTGCAATGCGCCGCGGACACCCATTGCCAAGCTGTACATTAGCAACTCCATGGGGAGCATATCCGTTACCTCGCTGGGTGGCGGATACACCTGCGCCAAGGCAGTGGCTGATGACCTCCGAGTGAAGGATCAGAGTTGGTGGGCCAGCCAGCCCGGGGACTATACGAAACTGTACTTGGACCGGATAGGCGCCAAGGTCAAGCAGATAGCCTGACGGGCCCAGTGCGCATGAGGAGGGCAGAATCGTGGAGAAGCAGACTTACGATGTCATCATCATAGGCGGGGGACCCAATGGCCTGACCGCAGGGGCATACCTGGCCCGAGCAGGGGCCAAGATCCTGGTCATAGAGAGACGCCACGAGACCGGTGGCGGGCTGGTCAGCGAAGACCACTCCGCGTTCCGGTTCAATCTGCATGCCGTGTACATGATGATGATGGATGTCATGCCGCCGTACAAGGACCTGGAACTGGAGTCAGAGGGCTGCGTGTACATCCGGCCCGAGGCCCAGGCGTCCCTTCTGACTTCGGACGGCAAGGCACTGACACTCTACAGCGACCTGGACCGCAGCGTGGAGGCCATAGCCAAGCTCTCGTCCAGGGATGCGCAGAGATTCCGGGAAGTATACAAGGAATGCGAGGAACTCTCGTACGCTTCACTGATTCCGGCAACATACACCCTGCCTGTTCCTCCCGTGGACTATGCAGTCATGCTCGGCAAAGACCCGGCCGGCAGAAGGATCCTGGAACTCTCGGAGAAGACCCCAGTGCAGATTCTGGACGAGTGGGGATTTGACAACCCTCTGCTGCAAACTCTCGTCCTGCACCTGGTCTGCATGTGGGGGCTGGACCCCGAGGTGACCGGCATGGGGTATCTGGTGCCGCTGTATCTCAACCGGATGCTCAACATGTCGCTGATACGAGGCGGATCTCACCGGTTCTCCTCGGCCCTGCACCGGGCCATCATCAGCCACGGCGGCGACGTGCTGGAGAGCTACGCGGTCACTCGGATCATCGTGGAGAACGGGGTGGCGAAAGGGGTGGAGGTAGGACTCACCAACGCGGAGAACCTCGGACGGAAGACGTTCGAAGCCAAGGTGGTGATCACCTCCACCGATCCGGTGACCACGTTCACCAAGCTCATCTCCGAAGAAGTCATGGCCGGCATCTCCAAGGGATGCGCGGAAACGGCCAAGATGTGGAAGTGGGAGCACTGGAGCCTCTATGGCCTCCATCTCGCCCTCAAGGAGAGGCCGGTATTCAAAGCGGCGCAGGCGGATCCCGGCGTGGACCGCGCTTTCATCAAGATCATGGGGTATGACAGCCCGGGCGACTTCCTCGGGCATCTGAAGAAGATCAAGAAGGGGGAACTGGGAACCGCCGGCCACGCTACTGTGGTCAGCGATATCGACCCCATACAAGCGCCGCAGGACGTGCAGCCGGGGGTGGCCACAGTCAGGTTCGAGGCCTTGGCCCCCTTTGAGGCCCGCGAGGGGAACTGGGACGGCATCAGCCATGGCTACGGCGACGCGCTTCTCGACCTTATGGGGCGGCATGCTTCCAATATGGAGAAGAACAAGATCATCCGGAGGTATGACAACCCACCCTCATATATCGAGAGCAAGTTTGTCAACATGGTCAGAGGCTCCTTCAAGCACGGTGCCTATGAGTCACTGCAGATGGGCTATATGAGGCCCAATATCGAATGCTCCGGATACCGCACTCCAGTGAAGAACCTCTACCTCTGCGGCGCCAGCACTTACCCCGGGGGGATGGTTCTGCTGGGTGGCGGGTACAACGCAGCAAACCTGGTGGCCAAGGACATGGGCCTGAAGCCCTGGTGGAGCGAGCCGGAGATTGTGGCCAAGGCCAGAGCGCGAGGACTGGCGTTATGAGGGTCTGATCGAGAGGGCTTTCACGTCAGGGTCACCGCTTCATCAGCCTGATGAAGTCCTCTGCTTTCCCCTCTTTGGTCGTCATCTTGATATCCATCTCGACCATGGTGCTGGGAGGGCCGGAATCCACGCTTGGCTGGCTGAGGTCTTCCTCTACACACAGAAGGTCAGAGGTTCGAGTCCTTTGCCGCGCAAAGCCTGGAAGTCTGTCGATCTTGGGATCTCGATGAGAAGAGCATGATGGCGCGAGGACAGCCGCGATTCAGCTCACCACGTCGGCTCTAGGCATTGCCTGGTCTGGTATGATACCGGTCTGAAAGGAGGCGAGCGGTCTCCGCCTTCTGACGGCCCATCCTCACAAGCCCTTGGTCACTGGTTCAAATCCAGTCGCTGCCACCATTGCGACTGCCCAAGACTCCCCTGTCACTCTACGTAATACGAAGCGCGACCTCACCTTGGGTTCAAGGTGGGCGGGTCAGGTGCGCCGCGTCACGATCGCCACAGTTCCGGCCTTGTGTCGGCAGTGTGTCTTTGACACGCGACTTTCGGCGTTCATAGAATGAAGGCCCGAAGATACAAGTTGGGCCAAACAGGCTACCAAAGGGGATAGTGTGAAGAGCTACTATCGCGTGATGTTGGGCCGAAGGAGCATTCATGCGAAGGGATGCTTCGATGGAAGCTTCATAGGAGTAGACTATGACATTAGAGAGGACTTGTCGGGCAAGCTTCCAGACGACTGGCGAGCGTTCAACCATGCCTTCATTCCCATCTATTTGGCGGCGCAGCCGGGCAAGTCAAAGATAGCTGCTGGCCTCGCATGCGGGGCTTTGTGGACAGTCTCAAAGGGTATCAAGGTGGGCGACGTTGTCCTATCTCCCAGCGGCAGCGATAACTGTCGGGTGGGAGAGGTCACCGGCGATTACTTCTACCAACCCGATGGAGTTCTTCCGCACCGACGACCTGTGCACTGGCTGAGTCAAAGCATCAACCGCGCGGACATGAGTGAGGCACTGAAGACTTCGATATGGGTGATTGGAACAGTCAGGAACGTAACGCAGTATCAGAACGAGATCGAGAGGCTGATCGGCGGTTCGGAGTCTCCGCTTACTACAGACAAGACGATTGAGGACCCGGCTTCGTTTGCGATGGAAAAGCACCTGGAGGACTTCCTGGTGCAGAACTGGGCCCAAACGGAACTGAGCAAACAATATGACATCTACGAAGATGAAGGCGAGCGTGTTGGGCAGCAGTATCTGACTGACACTGGCGCAATTGACATTCTCGCCGTCAGCAAGGACAAGAGATCGCTACTGGTCATCGAGCTGAAGAAGGGCCGAGCAAGCGATGTTGTCGTGGGCCAGACGCTGCGGTATATGGGCTACGTGCAGGACGAACTGGCCGAAGACAACCAGACTGTCAAAGGTGTCATCATCGCGCTGGAAGACGACCAGAGGATCAGGCGAGCACTCGCGATGACGCCGAATATCGCTTTCTACCGATACCAGGTGAGCTTCAAGTTGGTGAAAACCCAGTCGATGACGGGTTGAGGTTCTGCAAAGGGGTGGTGGGTTAGGGCGACCACCGTGTGCCAGAGGGTGAATCGGGCCTCCACACATGAAGTCGGAGCGTCTGAAGACTCGATGATGCTCTACTCGAAGGTAGCGCCAACGACTTCTGACAGGAAACCCTTCAGCACCAAGATTTCCATGCTCTTGACAACCGGACTCTGCGGGATCAGCTGGTAGGTTGTGTATTTCTTGCCGTGAAACCGCTTGTCTGGAGACTCGAAGATGTTGTCTTTCTTGACCTGCAGTGATGTCTTGAGTTCTTCAACATCTTCAATCACCTCACCGTCATTCAATTCGAGTTCGTAGCACACGAATCTGTCGATATGGCGGAACGAATGGTTCACCTTTCTACGGAAAGTCCCCTTCAACTCAATGTACTTTGGGGATGCCTGTCTCTCGACAACGAAGTCAATGCCCTTCGTCGTATTGTAGTCCAGTATGTTGAATGGGAATATGGCAGGGTAGCAGCCCAGCAATCTCATTAGCACCATGAATGTCTCGGACTCGGAGTATCCACCGGTCTTTGTCTTGGTGACCTGCCCCCGGTAGTGGTACCACCTACAGAGTTAGAGTGACGAGCATTTTGGCTTCAGGAGCTGGTGGCTTGTAGTGCAGTGAACTGTGCGGCCGGACCTGATTGTATTCCTTCCTCCAGCCGG
>VGOM01000041.1 GCA_016875915.1 Chloroflexota bacterium | reverse complement strand
CGAGACCGTCGAGCTTCACCTCCGCATGAACCTCGATCCCCGGGCCGCCGACCAGCAGATCCGGGGCATCGCCCTACTCCCCCACGGCCTGGGCAAGAAGATCCGGGTTCTGGTCTTCGCCCAGGGAGAAGCCGTCCGCATCGCTGAGGAGGCCGGGGCCGACTTCGTCGGCGCTGACGACCTGATCAAGAAGATCGAGGGGGGCTGGACCGACTTCGATGTCACCGTGGCCACCCCCGACATGATGAGCAAGATCGGCAAACTGGGCAAGGTGCTGGGCCGGAAAGGCCTCATGCCCAACCCAAAGCTGGGCACCGTCGTGCCCCCATCCGACCTGCCCCGTGTGATCAAGGACGCCACCAAGGGCCGGGCGGAGTTCAAGCTGGACCGGACCGGAAACGTTCATCTCTCTGTGGGCAAGGCCAGCTTCGAAAACGCCAAGCTGGCGGAAAACCTCTCCGCCGCCATGGAGGCCATACTCAAGGCCAGGCCCAGCGGAGCCAAAGGCATATATATCAAGAGTGCCACCATATCCACCTCGATGGGACCCGGCATCGCCCTGGACCTGCGATCTGTTGCCAGCACTGTCTAAGGGCGTGATGGTACTGCTTCCAGGAAGTCGGGCAATCTGCGATTGCCTGCCAGACATCCCCTTCTCAACGCTTCACGTAGCCTCCCCAACACCGGTATTCCCCACTTCTGACTATCTTTGGAGGGAAGCATGCTAGGTATAGTCTCGTATGGTGCTTACATCCCCATCTACAGGCTCAACCGCGAGGCCATCGCCGCCATGTGGTCCAAGGCCGTGGCCAAGGGCGAGAAGGCGGTGGCAAATGCCGACGAGGACACCGTCACCATGGGCGTGGAGGCGGTCCTGGACTGCCTCCGGGACATGGACCGGCGCACTGTGGACGGACTGTACTTCGCCACTGACTCGCCGCCCTACGTCGAGAAGCAGTCGGCCAGTATCATCAGGGCTGCCGCCGACCTGCGGCCGGACATCCTCACCTTCGATGTGGCCCACTCCCTCAGGGGAGCCGGCTCCGCCCTCAAGGTGGCTCTGGATTCCGTCAAGGCCGGATCGGCCCGACGGGTCATGGTGGTCGCCTCGGAGCGGCGGGTTCCAGCCCCCAACTCCGACTTCGAGCTGCAGTTCGGGGACGGCTCGGCGGCCTTCCTCATCGGCGAAGGCGATGTGGCCGCCTCTCTGGAGGGCAGCCACCACGTCTCCAGCGAGTTCGTCGACGTCTGGAGGAAGCCCCACGACACCTACATGCAGACCTGGGAGGACCGGTTCATCCGCGACGAAGGGTACATGAAGATAGTCCCCGAGGCGGTCAAGGGACTGCTGAGCAAGCTTCACCTCACGCCGAAGGATATCACCAAGGCCGCCTTCTACGGACCGGATGCCAGGACCCACGCCTCCATCGGCGCCGCCATGGGACTCGATCCCAAGACGCAGATCCAGGCCTCCCTGCTGGACAGCGTGGGCAACACCGGCACGGCCCTGGCTCCCATGATCCTCGTCTCCGCCCTGGAGGAGGCCAAGCCCGGCGACCGGATACTCTTCGCCACCTACGGCGACGGCGCCGACGCCTTCCTGTTCAAGGTGACCGACCACATCGAGAAGGTCCGCGACAGGAGGGGCATCAAGCGCCATCTGGCCTCCAAGATGATGCTGCCCAACTACGGCAAGTACGTGGAGATCCGCGAGCTGATGGAGTGGGAATCGGCCCGCCGGGGGGCGCGCCGCTCGTCGCTGCCCGTGATCTGGCGCGAGAGGCAGATGATCTTCGGTCTCTACGGCCAGAAGTGCCGTTCCTGCGGCAACATCCAGTACCCCAGGCAGAGGATCTGCATCTACTGCCAGGCCAAGGACAACTTCGACCCCATCCGCCTTTCCGACAAGACGGGCAAGGTGTTCACCTTCAGCATGGACCAGAGGGCCCAGGAGATCGTCCTGCCCAAGGTCTTCACCGTGGTCAATCTCGACGAAGGCGGCCGGTTCTACAGCGTCATGACCGACCGGGACACCACCAAGGTCGCCGTGGGCATGTCGGTGGAGATGACCTTCCGGATACAGATGGGTCCCTCGGAGGCCCTGCCCCTGGAGGGCTCCGGACTGTACAACTACTTCTGGCGCGTCCGCCCAATAAGGTGCTAAGGAGAGGTAACGATGGAGAGCTTGAAGGACAAAGTCGCCATAGTCGGCATGGGTTGCACCCCCTTCGGGGAGTTCTGGGACAAGGACATCGTTGACCTCATCGTCGAGGCCGCCGATGAGGCCTTCGCCGACGCCAACGTGACGGCCAAGGATATCCAGGCCGCCTGGGTGGGCTACACCGTCTCGGACACCGCCATGACCGGCATCATCCTGTCCAGCGCCCTGCAACTGCAGTACATCCCGGTCACCCGCGTGGAGAATGCCTGCGGCACCGGCGCCGAGACTATCAGGGGGGCCGCCCTGGGACTGGCCTCCAAGACGTATGATCTGGTCCTGGCCCTGGGCGTGGAGAAGATGAAGGACGCAGGGTTCGGCGGCATCGGCCAGGCCTGGCCCGGCAAGTGGCATCCCGTCTACGGCGCCGCCCCGGAAGTGGGCGGGGCCGTGGGCAGGTACGCCCTGGCCGCCACCAAGTACTTCTCAACTTACGGACTCAGCCCCGACGAGGGCAAGAAGATGCTGGCCAAGATCTCGGTCAAGGCCCACTACAACGGATCGCGCAACCCCAAGGCCATGCTCCGCAACAGGATAACCATTGAGCAGGTGCTCAACGCCCCGATCATCGCCTGGCCGCTGGGCCTGTTCGACTGCTGCGGCATCTGCGACGGGGCATCGGCCGCCATCATGTGCCGGACTGAGGACGCCCGGCGCTACCGGCCCAACGGCGACTTCATCACCGTCAAGGCTTCGGCCATCGCCTGCGGACCGGGCTGGGGCAAGGAGAGGACCACCTACGGCTACACCGTCTGGGAAGAGACCGAGGCGGCAGCTAGGCAGGCCTACGCCATGGCCGGCATCAAGAACCCCCGCAAAGAGCTGAGCATGGCCGAGGTCCATGACTGCTTCTCCGTGGCCGAGATGATCGCCGTGGAGTCCATGGGCATCTGCGAGAAGGGCCATGCCAGGGAGGACATCGAGTCCGGCGCCTGGGAACAGAACGGCGAGATCCCGGTCAATATCAGCGGCGGACTGAAGGCCTTCGGGCACCCCGCGGGAGCCAGCGGCGGCCGCGAGGTCTACGAGTTCTACAAGCAGTTCCAGGGCAAGGCAGATGAGCCCTCCCGGCAGCTCAAGGACGTCAAGATGGGCCTGGCCCACAACCAGGGCGGGCATCCCGGCAACTTCGTCGCCGGAATCACCATCGTCGGCGAGCCACCATCAAGGTAGCGGGCAGCGGCCCTTTCCTTGGCCAGCAGAATAGGATATAATAGCTGACAATCGAATAGTCGCAGTGTCGCCATAGACAGCAGGTGTCCCCAGGGCTTAAAGCGTCCGCCTGCCGAGGCAGATCAGTCAGTTACCAACGGCTGTTCGCCGCAGGCCCCGGGCAACACCCCGGGGCTTTCTTCTTGCCCCGGCCGTGCGGAGTACGCACGATTGTGAAGGCAACACTGCAGATGAGGGAACGGCAATGATAAGACAGAAGAAGGAAGAATCGGTTAGGAAGATCCAGGACATGCTCTCCAATTCCACCATCGCCATAGTCACCGACTACCGGGGCATGACGGTCGGTGACTTGGCCAAGCTCCGCCGCCAGCTGAAGGACGCCGGCATCGAGTACCGCGTGGTGAAGAACACCATGGCCGCCCTTGCCGCCCAGAACTCCGGCAGAGGGGAGCTGAAGGAGCTGCTCACCGGGCCGTCGGCCATGGCCTTAGGCTACGGCGAGGTCAACGAGCCGGCCAAGGCTCTCACCGAGTATATCCGGACCAACAGGGTCCCCCTGAGCATCAAGGGCGGCGCCCTGCCCGGCAGGCTGCTCACCGCCCAGGACGTGTCGGCCATCTCTTCGCTGCCCCCCAGAGCCTATCTGGTGGCCCAGGTTCTGCGCCAGATGCAGAGTCCTCTCTACTCCCTTGTGGGTGTTCTCAGCGCCGAACTGACGGCGCTGGCCCGGGTATTGCAGGCTAGAAAACAACAACTGGAAGGAGGCTAGGCAATGACAAAGGACGAGATGATAGCTGCCATCAAGAGCATGACTGTGCTCGAGCTGGCTGAGCTGGTCAAGGCCCTCGAGGCAGAGTTCGGCGTCAGCGCCGCTCCCGTGGCCATGGCCGGCCCGGCGGTGGCCGCTGGCCCTGCCGCGGGTGCCGCTGCCGGACCGCCGGCAGAGGAGCAGACCCAGTTCAGCGTCACCCTCAAAGAGGTGGGCGCCAACAAGATCAACGTGATCAAGGCCGTCAGAGAGGTGACCACCCTGGGACTGAAGGAGGCCAAGGAGCTCGTCGAGGGTGCTCCCAAGGTGGTCAAGGAGGGCGTCTCCAAGGAGGAGGCCAACTCCGTCAAGGAGAAGCTCCAGGCCGCCGGCGCCGTGGCCGAGATCAAGTAGCTTCGGGCTGACTGCGCCTCAGGGCATTTTCCAGGGGAAGCCGAAGATCGGTCCGGGCGGCGGCCTCAGCGGGGGGACAGGTCGAAGACCACGATCCTGGTCTCCGGCGGGATGCTCGCCCTGGTAACAGACAGTTTGGGCTGGGGGACAACCTCCCTCAGCCCCATTTGTGTGGTGAACTTCTCCAGCGGCTCCAGCCAGCTCACCACCTTCGTCCCGTAGTGCATGGGAATGACAATCCGCGGATTGAGCAGTCTGACTATCTCCGCCGCCATCTTGCCATCGATGGTGGACACCCCGCCCACGGGGATCATCAGCACTTCCAAATCGCTAAGCTCCTGCACCTGCTTGGCCGAAGGCACGTGGCCCAGGTCTCCCAGGTGACACAGCTTCATGTCCTCCATCTGAATGAGGTAGCTGGTGTTCCTTCCCCGGCTGGTTCCCTCCTCCGGATCGTGGAAGTTGCCGAAGCCGAGGACAAAGACGCCGCCGATCTCATACTCGCCGGGTCGCGTCACCACCTTGGGATCGCCGCCGACTCCCCCCGAATTGCCGTGCCCTGAATGGGGATGGCTGACGGTGACGATGCTGGCCGACGGCGAACCCCAGGGATAGGCGATATCCTCGTAGTAGGGGTCGGTGATCAGGGTGGCTTCCTTGCTCTTCAGCCTGAAGCAGGAATGACCCAGCCAGGTGATCTCCATCAGTTCCTAGTACCCGCCCCCGTCACTTCGACACGTCGTATTCGCCGCTGTACGACGTCTTGGGCAGCAGCGCGCTGGAGATACTGGCCACCGCGGCTGCTTTGACCAGGTCCACGAATATGAATGGTACCACGGCCATCTCAACCGTCTCCGCCACACCCGTGCCCATGAAGGCCGCGAAGTAGACCGCCCCCGCCAGGTAGATCACCGTGACGCCGATGAGCATCAGGCCCAGCTGCGGCAGGAACCCCCGGGCGGCAACGTGCCTCTCCGTCAGCCTGCCGATGAGCAGGGCGGTGAACACGAACCCGATGAGGTATCCCAGCGTCGGGCTGTGAGCCAGGTAGCTCAGTCCGCCGCTCCAGCCCTGGAACCAGGGCACGCCGCTGGCCCCCAAGGCGATGTAGAGCACCTGGCTCAGCGAACCGTAGCCGGAGCCCAGCAACACGCCGCTGAGCAGCACCGCGAAGACCTGCCCGGTGACGGGAACAGGAGTGAATCCCAGGTAGATCCTGATCTGGGCACACAGTCCGGTGACGCCGGCCATGCCCAGGGCCAGCAGTATCTTCTGCGCCGCGGTCAGCTCGTGGCTCCACTTGAAGGCCCGGCATCTCCAGTCCCGATATCTCTCGGCGTACTCCGCTATGGCCATGGACTAGCTACCTCCGTTCCTGAATCGCTCGCCTAGTATATTATGCGATGCTGCTCCTGTAGTCAATTTCAGTCCTCGTTCCACGCCCCTTCGCCAATGAGTGGCACCCAGCGGCAGGGCCCCAGGTCCTGGACGGCCGTTCCGCCGTTGCGCCGGACCACCTTCAGCAGGCTCTGCTCATAGCGGGAGCCCACCGGTATGACCATCCGCCCCCCGCTGACCAGCTGGTCCAGAAGCTCCTGCGGCACCTTGGGAGCTCCGGCACTGACGATGATGGCATCGTAGGGCGCGCCGCTATGCCACCCCAGCATCGGCTCCGCCAGATGAACCTCCACGTTGAGGTAGCCCAGTTTCTCCAGCGTTTCCCTGGCTTTCGCCTCCAGCTCCTCATGGCGCTCCACGCTGACCACCCACCGGGACAGTTCCGCCAGTATGGCCGCCTGATAGCCGCTCCCCGTGCCCACCTCCAGCACCTTCTCCTGGCCTTTCAACCCCAGCGCCTCGGTCATCATGGCCACGATCAGCGGCTGGGAGATCGTCTGCCCCGCGCCGATGGGCAGGGGCCTGTCCTCATAGGCCACGTGCCACTGGCTCCTGGGCACGAACATCTCCCTGGGCACGGCAGCCACGGCCCTGAGCACTCGCTCGTCCTTCACCTCGCGCCGCAGCTGGTCCACCAACCTCAGACGGGCCACCGCGAAGCCGTCCTCCAAACAAGCCTCCTTCGCGCCGCCGAGCGCTTCCTCAGCACCCAGCTAGATTCTAGTCCACGCGCGTCTCCTGAGTCCAGATCAGCCACGGCAAACCCATGGCGGACGGCCGGCCCCGGCCCCAGTCCGGCCCATCAGGCTCTCACGCACGGAATCCCATTTGCACCCTCTTCTTTCCGTGATATACTGGCGCTTAGTTTGGCACAACCAGGAGACGATAGATGTCCAACGTCATTCGGTTTCTGGCCGCTCTCTGCCTCATCGCCCTCGCAGTCGCTGTCCCCATGGCAGTGGTGGCCGTCAACACTGAGACAGCCCTGGCGGAGACGGCCCGACTCGACCTGACGCCAGAAGGAGGCACGATCACGGCGGGCGTGCCCTTCAACATCACTGTGACCGCCTATGACTCCTCTGACAATGTGGACACAAGCTACACAGGCACCGTCCTGTTCTCTTCATCAGATACCGCCATCGACATGACCCCTTCCTACACCTTCGAATCCGGCGATGCCGGCACCCGCACCTTCTCCGTCACCCTGCGCACCTCCGGCAATCAGTCCATCACGGTCACCGATCAAGACAACTCAAGCCTCACCGACACCGAGGTCTGGATGGTCAACCCCGGAGACCCAGCCTACCTCGATATCTCTCCACCAACGGCCTCCATTGTTGCCGGCAGCATTCAGGCGTACAGCGCCTCCTCCTTTGACGAGTACGGCAACGAAATAGGCGACGTCACAGGCAGTACGGTCTTCTCCATTCAGGAGCCCGGTGATGCCGGCACTTGGAGCGCCAACTCCTATACCTCCAAGAAACCCGGAACCTGGACAGTGCAGGGCAGCTACCTCAGTCTCACAGGCACCGCCACCCTGACAGTCAACGCCGGCCCTGCCGCCTATGTCGTCATATCCCCCGAGGCGGTCGCCATCACCGCCGGGAGTTCCCAGGCATACACGGCTGAGGCATTCGACCAGGAAGACAACAGCCTTGGCAGCGTCACCGGCAGCACCATCTTCGTTATTGTTGAGTCCGGGCACGGGGGCACGTGGCTGGCAAACACGTACACGTCAGGCAATATCGGCACTTGGACCGTCAGGGGCGCCTACTCCGGTCTGATCGACACCACTCCGCTCACCGTTAACCCCGGGACACCCCACCATATCGTCATATCCCCTGACGCCGCCACCATCGCCGCCGGGGCCACGCAGGCCTACACCGCCCGGCTCTTCGACCAGTCCAACAACGACCTCGGCGACATCACCGCCGCCACCGTGTTCTCCGTGCCGCCCGCCGCGGGCGGCTCATGGGCCGCCGCCGTCTACACCTCCCAGTTCGTTGGTACTTGGACGGTCACCGGGACCTACCAGACTTTCACCGATGAGGGCACCCTGAGCGTGATCGCCAGCCCGGCCCACCACATCGTCATCTCCCCGGATTCGGCGGTCATCACCGCGGGCGGTATCCAAAGCTACACCGCTCAGGCCTTCGACCAGTTCAACAACAGCCTGGGCGACGTCACGCCCCAGACCGGCTTCATCATCCAGACCGGCGCCGGCGGCTCGTGGACCAGCAACGTCTACTCCTCCCAGTACGTGGGCACCTGGACGGTCACCGGCGGCTACCTCGGCCTCACCGACACTGCCACGCTGACAGTCACCGCCGGACCGGCCGGCCAGATCGCCATCTCCCCCGTCACGGGCACAACCAGTGCGGGGGCGGCCTTCAACATCACGGTCACCGCCCGCGACACCTATGGCAATCCGGCCATCACCTACGCCGGGACTGTCGCCTTCACCTCCTCGGACGGCGCGGCTACACTGCCCGCCGACTACGCCTTCCAGACAGCAGATGCTGGCGTCCATGTCTTCTCCATCAGCCTGGCCACCGCGGGCAGCCAGACCATCACGGCGACCGACAAGGCCAACGGGGCGCTGACCGACACCCGTACCTGGTTCGTCGAGTCGACCCCCCTGCCCACCAACCGGCCGCCGGCCCAGCCGGCGAATGTAGCACCGGCCGGCGGGGCCACCGGACTTCCGGTGACGCCCGCCCTGCAATCGTCGGCCTTCTCCGACCCGGACAGCGGCAACACCCACGCTGCCTCCCAGTGGCAGATCACCACCACGCCGGGCAACTACTCCAGTCCCATCTTCGACAGCGGCACCCGCACGGCACAGTTGACCACCATGGCCATCCCCTCCGGCGTGCTGAGCTACTCCAGCACCTACTACTGGCACGTCCGCCACCAGGACAACCGGGGGGCCTGGTCGGGCTGGTCCGCCGAGACCTCCTTCGGCACTGCCGCCCAGCCCTCGGCCGATTTCTCCGTCGGCTCCGTGTCCGGCTCCGGAGGATCGATCTCCATCCT
>VGOM01000040.1 GCA_016875915.1 Chloroflexota bacterium | reverse complement strand
CATCGCTGACCAGGGGCCTCTGCCGCGGCTGGGAGGCTGGCCATACTGGGACCCGCATCCCGCCGCTGCCGCAGATTGAGCAGCATCGCCTCCAGGCCGAACATGCCCATACCCCTTGTCTGGAGAGCGGCGTCTTCCCCGGTGTTCACCACTTTGTCCAGGCCGACGACCAATACCACCTCTGCGGCTTGTTCCAGGGTCTGGGATATGTTGGAGGAGTGCTGCACGAAATACATTGAGCCGTCCTGGGCGCAAGCCGCGCTGACTCCGAGTAAGGCAACGCAATCCTTCCTCACCACCGAGCCGCCCGCATTGAAGTCCCTCAGTTCGAAATTGGGGACGAGGCCATTTGTCAGCAGAGATGGAAGGTCCCAGTAGTCTCCGATCTTGTTCTCGAAGTTGCCCAGTTCGGTGTAGTAGGGCTCGATGACCCGCAAGCCGAGTCGCTGGAGGCGAGGTTTCAGCTCATTGGCTACTGAACTTGACCGGTTAAGGACGACAGCCCTGGCATCCTGGGCAATCTTCAGGACGAATTCAGCGGCCTCAACACCATCGCGGGCAGAGAGACACTCCATTCCCGGATACCGCGACACTTGGTCTTTGAAAGCGGTCACCAGAGACTCCTGGTCGCCGAGACAACGCTCCCGCATCTCCCTCAGTCTGCTCTTGAGGTCTTGGGGACTGGATTGGTCACTCAATCGGAGGAGCGCTCCTGAGAGGCTGCGCCTGGTTGCCTGGCCCGACGGTTCGACCATGAACAGGGGAAGGGTGCTTCTCATCGCAGAGATGCCTCAGAGCACGCGAGGCAGGCTTCGACTCGGCCTGCGGTCAAGCCCATTATATACCCCTCTCGTGAGGTTGTGGCATGTGCGTTGAGACACGTAGCCACGCTACTGTTCCTGCATTGGCCCTCCCGGACAAGAGAGGCTCCGGACCACTATTGTAGTGTCTCCAACGCTTCGTTAGCCTGACCTACTAAGGAAGATCAACCAGACATCGTTTCAGACTCTGCATGTACATTCATTCGTCTTGAAGTTGGGAAGCCAGCCAGCAGACGCTACGCGTCGCCAACGGACTGATCGCCACGGAGAGGCTGGGCAATGATACAGTCACCTGTGGCGTTGTCAGCTTCCTGGAGGTATAATTCCATCTCTGAGGAGTCTCGCTATGCGGAGGGAGGGGTGAGATGCTTTTCATGACCTACTTCGAGCTGGGTGACGGAATGCCCGAAAGGCAGAGGCTCAAGATCGCGGAGAAAGTCGTCTCCTCAGGCAAGTTCCCTCCTAAGGGAGTCAGCGTCATTCGCTGGGATATCACCCCGGATGGGTGGGGTGTTGGGCTCTTTGAGGCGGGAACGGCAGAGGACGCCATGCGGATAGTCAACATATGGCGTGCTGCAGCTCCAGGCTTCTTCAGGTGCACCAAGACTGCACCCGCCATGCCGGTTGAAGATGACATGTCCATCTCAGTCGGGCTAGTAAGAGCACTTGCGCAAAGGAGGCCGTCCAGACCGAAGGCTGGCTAGGCCGCCTTCTTCGCTGCGGCCAGACAATCGCGGCTCTGACCTCGCCAGCCCTTTCCTTCGGGGGCTGACCTTGTCTCTGTTCTGAAGAGGACTGCAGGGATGAAAGACAAGAAGACCGTCATCCCGATGAACTGCTTCGATGAGACGTGGCTTTCCATCGACAGCAGGATAGAGCGCATATATTATCATGTCATACTCTACATCCAGGGAAATGTGGACCCTGTCAAGCTGAACCAGGCGTTCCGGTCTGCTCTCCGCCGTCACCCTGCCCTCAGGACAATCCTTAGAAGAAGGCTGCTCAGGCATTTCCGGGAGATGCAGGAAGAGCTGGCCGAGGAGATACTGAATTTCACCGATCTGACGGCCAGCGAGAACGCGGGTGATACGGTCGCTGGGAAGATCGATGCCCGGTACGAGAAATGTCTGTCAGAATGGACAAACCGGCGCTTCAACCTGAAGAAGGAACTGCCTTTCCGGGTGCTTCTGGTGAAGAAAGCAGAGGCGGAATACTCGCTCGTCCTCAGCATCCATCATTACTCAATGGATGCGCTGAGGGCCCTCCGATTCATCAACGAAGTGATTGGCTGGTACAATGACCGAGGCCCCGCTGACGCTTCCATGCCGGAAGACACCCCCGAATGCCACAGGCGGGATGAAGTGCTGCAGTGGATCCAGAGTTCGAAAGCCAGGGTACGCTACTACTATCCAAAGATCATGGCCAGGCTGTTCCACCGGTTTGTGCTGTCGCTCCGGTCTCCTCCCACCAGAATATTCCATGACAGGTCGGGGTCGTCAGGAGAGGTCGCCTTCATCCACAGGTCTATGAGTCCCCTTGAGCTGAGCCAGATTGATGCAGGATCGAAAGCAGTCAACGCTACCGTGAATGACCTCCTGCTGGCAGCATGCTTCAGGACCATAGAGAAGTGGAATCAGTTGCACGGGAAAGTCAGCAGGAAGATAAGCATCATGGTTCCGGTGGATGTAGGGCGGAAAGCATCCCAGCACATCGTCTCGAACCAACTGTCCTATGTCTCACCGGCCACCACGTCCGCGGACAGGAAGGACCGCGTTGCCTTGCTGCGCAAGGTCAGCAGGAAATCGGCGCGTGTCATCAGGAATGGCAACGCTTTCTCCATGCTCTACTTCACCTACACCCTGGCCTGTCTCTCCTTCTCGATCTTCAAGATCATTGGATGGCTGTTCATAGCCACCAGGGTGTACATCGACAGCTTTCTGCTCACGAGTGCAGGCATTATCAGACTGGGAGAGAAAGGGGCTGAGGGACTGCCCAGAATCGGGACGGCCAGAATAGTCGATATCTCCGGATTGACTCCGGTGGTGACTCCATGGGGCATGAGCTTGGTCACGGGCGTCTTTAACGGAAATCTGAATATGGCGCTGACCTATCGGCCATCCCGCTTCTCCCCGGAGAAGGCCAGCATGTTTTTCGATCTATACCTGCAGGAGATTAGAGACTACGTGGTCGCTCTGGAATCGGCATGAGCGATCTCTGTTCTGTGGATTCGTGCACTCATAGGCCCTTGGTCACCGGTTCAAATCCAGTCGCTGCCAGTTCTGTGTAGCTACCGCTGGCAATCCTCAATATCAATGGCGAAAACCCGCATGCTCTTGCCATTTGGGCGAACTGTGTCTTTCTCGTGCTTCAAGCCGATGTTCATGGCTGTCTTCTGCGATTTTGGATTGTCTGGGTCAATGAGTGCTATGAGACGCTTCAAACCAAGGTGGTTGAAAGCGTAGTCCTTCACAGAGTTCGCTGCTTCAGTTGCGAATCCTTTGCCCCAGGCTGATTTGGCTAGCACGTAGACAATCTCATATTCGCCCCCACCCTCGACGTCTTTCTCAATGATTCCGCAATGGCCGATTATCTGGCCAGTGCGCTTTTCAATGACGGGCCATAGGTCAAGGACGGGTTGCGGATTGAGTTGCGCGTCCTCTATCAGACTCCCCAGTACTTCTTCATAGTTGCGTGGCCCGCCCATATAGAGCGTAACATCGGGATCAGTCCACAGCGTGGCCAACGATTCAGCATCAGCTTCCTGTATCGACCTGATTATCAGCCTATCAGTTTCTATCTTCATTGCTGACAATTACTGGCGCACCAGTCATTGGCGGGACTCCGTCGTGCTGAATCTACCATTGTGGGACATCGTGGTTCAAATCCGGTCGCTGGCACCAGTAGAACTCCTCTGTGGTGGTGCCTGTACTGGCAGCTGCAGGCCGGAGATTGACGGTCAGGACCGCGACTCGCTACCATGTCCCAACAAGATCTGTAACCCCAACGTCCTACCCTCACCAGAAGGTTGCACAGTGGAAGCATCCAAAGGCAGGACTCGGAACTACGGATGGGTGGTGATCGGGGCCTTTCTGGCCATCGATGCCGCGATCATGGGCATCACCTTCTCCCTGGGCCTCATGTTGCCCCTCATATCCGACGACCTTCGCATGACGCTCGGCCAGATGAGCTGGCTGGGTGCTGTGAACTGGGAGGTGAGCGCCCTTCTGTCCATTCCCATCGCTCTGCGGTTGTCCCGCTACAGCCCCAAGGCGCTGATCACCATTTCCTGTCTGTTCGAAGCGCCGTTGCTTGTCGCACAGGGTCTGGCCCCGAACTACTGGGTGCTGCTGCTGTCCCGCATAGCGTATATGTCGGTCGGCCTGGCACGGTTTGCCGCTCGGCCCACTCTCATTCAACAGTGGTTCCCGAAGGAGAAGATCCCCCTGGTCAACGGCGTGCTGACCGTGGGCATGGGTCTGGCGGGTGGGTCCGTAGTCTTCTTCATGGGCGACCTCATGAATGCCCTGGGGGGATGGAGAGATACCTTCTACCTCTTCGGTGCCATCTCCGCCGTGCTCCTTGTCCTCTGGCTGTTTCTGGGCCGGGAGAACCCTGCCTCAGGGGTCAGGGAGCAAGCCCAGGGGCCCGGCGCTCTCAAAGCGGTCATACGCAACAGGACTCTCTGGCTGCTTGGTATCGGCATCACCGGGGACATGCTCTGCTTTGGAGCCATGGAGACTCTGTGGCCGACCTACGCTGTGCGCGAGGGCTTCATTTCTCTCGACCAGGCCAGCTTCTGCGAGGGCCTGTCCTATTTCGGGTTCACCGCGGGCTCCGTTCTCGGGGGTCTGATGACCATGAGGCTCGGCCGCAGGAAGCCAGTGCTCTGGGCGTCGGGGTTGCTGCTGCCCGTGGTTACCACAGGGATACTCTCCTCTCATTCGTTTCCCGTCCTGGCCTCTCTCTGGTTCCTGTGGGGCTGTGTGGAGCTGTACTATCCGGTGATCATGACCATACCCTATGAGCTGCCAGGGACGAAGCCTCATGAAGTGGTGCTGGCGACCGCGTTCGTGTACACCGTGTTCACCGCCGGTTCCGGCATGGGCCCGCTGTTGGCCGGGCACGTCGCCGAGGCCATAGGTCTCGAGAAAGCCCTCCTGGTCACCTGCTTCTTCCCGCTCCTGCTGTTCGCCGCCGGGCTGATGATCCCGGAGACCGGCCCTCGCGCGGGCAACCGCCGCACCACTTGAAACCGCCGGACACAAATCCGGAACAGCGGACCAGTACATCGTGCCCTGCCAGTGAAGTTCCTCCCCAGGCGAAGAGGCCAGGGAAACGGGATTGCGTAGTCAATCGGTGGGCTATACTGTACGATATCGAGAACCAGACGCTTCGAAATGGCCCTCAGTCTGGCAGGTGTAGCCTGGGATATGGTATGAGAAATGGGCAGGTCAATTGCATCGAAGGTTGGTTCCTTGAATCCACGCGGTCGGACAGCCTATAATGCCGACGCCGGCGAAGACTGAACCAGTGCGCATACTGCTAGTTGCCCCTCCATACGCTCTGGAGGAGTATCCCCTTCCTCCCCTGTCATTGAGCTACCTGTCGGGTAGTCTCCTGGCCCATGGGTTTGAGGTAGAGATACTGGATTTGCTGACCTCAAAGGCGTCAGTGGCCAAGATACGCCGCAAGTTGGAGCAATTCCAGCCACAATTGGTGGGCATCACCAGTGTCACCATGACCTTCCCAGCGGCCGCCAGAATCCTCAAGGTCTGCAAGGAGTTCGATCCTTGCATCACCACGGTGATGGGGGGGCAGCACGTCAGCTTCGCCGCCGAGGACGCGTTTCATCGAGCCCCCTGGATCGATGTCGTAGTTACCGGAGAAGGGGAAGTGACCGTGGTTGAGCTGGCGTCGGCGCTGGACAGGGGCTCCGACATAGGAGAGGTGGCCGGCCTGTACATAAACCGAAGTGGGAAGGCAGTCAAGACCGCTGCTCGCCGGCTCATTGAGAATCTGGCCGAGCTACCGGTTCCTGCCCGCCACCTGCTGCCGCTCTCCAGGTACCATGCTCTGGGAGCAGCGTGCCCCGTGATCAGCAGTCGGGGCTGTCCCTATGACTGCATCTTCTGCACTACTCCCAGGATGTACGGCCGAAGGGTGCGCTTCCGCCCGCCTGTTCAGGTAGTCGATGAAATCGAGGTCGTGCACCGGGAATACGCTTTCAACCAGATAAACATGGTGGATGACACCTTCACCATCAATCGTCCTCACGCCACGGAGTTCTGCCGCGAGCTGATCCGCCGCCGTCTGCCTGTGACCTGGAGCATCTTCTCCCGCGCGGATACGCTAGCACCCGATCTCCTGAACCTCATGCGTGAAGCTGGCTGCACCTGCATGCTGTTCGGCGTGGAGTCTGGCAACGAGGAGGTCCTCAAGAAGATCAAGAAGGGGATTACACCGGAGAAGGTGAGGCACGGCGTGAAGCTGGCGACAGAAGCCGGCATAGGCACCTTCGCCTCTTTCATGCTCGGGCTGCCTGGAGAAACCCCTGCGAGAGCCCGCGAGACCCTGGCTTTCGCCATGGAACTGTCGGAGCGCTGGGGCACCCGGTACGGGTTTCACTACCTCTCGCCATTCCCTGGCACCGAGCTCTTTGAGCGAGCCCAGGAATTGGGAGTACGCATCCTGACCAAGGACTGGGCCCGCTACAATGCCAACGAGGTCATCACAGAGGCTTCGGCAGGTGGCGTGGCCGCGGTAAGGGAGGTTATGGCTCGCTACGATGAGGGCATTGCCATGTCCTGGGAGACCATCCGCAGGGAAGCCGCGTTGGGCGACGCCAGCAGAATCGAGACTCTGCAGAACAAGCAGACCGGCGGGTTTGTCTGGAAGCTCTTGCAGGAGGACGCCATTGAGGGACTGGGCAAAGTCGTAGGAGCCGCGACGCCGCAAGAAGCCGAGACCAGGCTGGTAGAAGTGCTGGCCCAGAAGTTGAATACCACCCTGGGGGTAGCTGGCCAGGAGATCCGCAGACTATCGCAAAACAGATGGCTGCGGCCAGAGGCGCTGCCCGGCGGCTTTGCTTGGCACTGGGCCTGAAGTCCGCCACTTCGCGCGGTAGGCAGGACCCAGTCAAAGGTCTCCTGCTGGAGTATTGACGCGGGTTCTGGTCCGCTCAAATGGGCGGCACTGGAGTTGAACAGCCGACTCGATGATCGGTGTGTAGGAACCTGGAACTTGGTCACTGGTTCAAATCCAGTAGCTGCCACCATCCGCTTCGCCCAACATCCCACTCGATGACATCGGGCCCAAGTCTCAGCTTGGATACAGAGGGATGCACCCCGTGACCACCTGGGGCTGAATGGATAGAGAGGATGATCGAACGTCCTGTGGCCGAGTGAAGGAGAGGCGTCTAGAGTAGACTCAAGGCCACAAGGATCACGACAGCGACAAGGGCAACAACGCCTGTGGCTGAGACAACAACAGCGAGACCAGCGCCTAGGTCATGAAACCACCGACAGCTTCGCATCTTCTGACCCCTCCATAGAGCGTTGGAGACTCTCGCCTCAACCTCTTGGCTATTGTCGCCTCTGTTGTGCCAGTAAAGTTCTGTCTGGAGTGTAGGAGGTGCGGGTCACGCCTGGGTCTCAGACACAGCCGCCGCGATCACATCTTCCTCACAGACAGCGCCATGATCGTCTGGGGCTGAAGGGGTGGGAAACGGGGAGGGGTGCATGTCTGCCACTCCTCTCGTCGTTCACCTACCCAAGACTGGCCATTGTGGTCCGAGAAGTGGCACGACTGGTGGTACACACGACTCTGATGATGACTAGCAGGTACTGCCTGGCTTTGGGATGCCGCGATGCCATTGAGCGCCGGAAGCGGCGCCAACCGCTGGACAGCCTGAACTCCAGGTAGACGAGTGGCCTTCTACTTCTTGCTTCTGATCGTGTCTACCACTCTTATGAAAGCCCCGCACATCGCCCCGGAGAAGGACATGTAGACGCCCAGCAGGATGTACTCATTCTCTTGCTCGATGAAACCCCACAATGCGAGCAAGCCGAGCAGAACCATGGAGTGGATGAACCAGAAGTTACCCAGTATCTTCCTGGCTGATTTCATGATTTCGTTCCCGCACGAGGGGTGTCAGCACCATAGTAGCATGGAGTTCTGCGATACCACCAACGGTTCGAGGCCACAGGCCGAATGGCCGCCGGCGGCTGATTCTGCCAACGAGGCGTTTCGTGAAGCCGAGTAGTGCGCGAAGCTGGAGGTTCACTGTACCGAGCCGAGCCAGATCGAGTAGCTCCCAGGCGACGCGTCATCGGGGATCCATCTCTCTGAGGAATGCTGTTATACTGGCTATCGAAGCGGGCAAGGGCGGCGAAGTTGTGCCTCCACTCCCGGTTCAGCGAACCTGAATCATGTCCTTCAGAAGACCGGAGATAATCCGTCCTCCCAGTGAGGCCGGAAGCTACTTCCTGCCGCTGACCAGCGGCTGCTCCAACAACACGTGTACCTTCTGCGGCTACCACGGCTCAAAGCTTCAGATGAGGGATCCGGACGATGTCCGAAGGGAAATCGACGCCCTGGCCCTCTACATGACAAGCGGCGCCTACGTAGCGGGCGTGCCCGACATTGTGTATTCCAGCGCCGGGGGATGGGATGGAAAGAGGCTGTTCCTCCAGGACGGCGACGCCTTGGTGTACCCGCTGCGGAAACTGAACGAGGTGCTGCAGCATATCAACGAGGCGTTGCCTTCCGTTGAGAGGATCAGTGCCTACGCCACTCCTCAGGACATCCTCCGGATAGACGCCGGTCAGCTTGAACAACTGAGGAGCCTGAAGCTGGGCATACTGTATATGGGGCTGGAGAGTGGGGATGATGAAGTGCTCAGGAGGACGGCCAAAGGCGTGAACGCCAAGCAGATGGTGGAGGCCGCCAGAAGGGCGAAGGAGGCAGGGATACTGACCTCCGTAACGGTCATTCTCGGCCTGGGCGGCGTCGAGGGAAGCGAGAGGCATGCCCTTGAGACGTCCAGGGTCCTCAGCGAGATGGACCCGGACTACGCCGGTGCGCTGACCCTGGTGCTGATACCGGGGACACCGCTGTACGACGAGTGGCGGCAGGGAACCTTCCGCCTCATCTCCCCGATGGAGTCCCTCAAGGAACTGGTGACCATTGTCCGGCACTCGAGTTTCACCAGGTGTTTCTTCAGTTCCATGCATGCCTCAAACTACTTCGCTGTGCGTGGGCAACTGCCCCGTGACAAGAAGAAGATGATAGGGCAACTGGAGCGTGTCATCGCAGAAGGAGACGCATCTCCGCTGCGACCCGAGTCCCTCAGGGGGCTGTAGTGAGGGCTGCTACCCCTGCTGAGGCTGATCCCCGAAGTCCGTTGGCACCCTGGAGCAGGCGGCGACGATCTCCTTGGCCGCTTTGGGGTAG
>VGOM01000039.1 GCA_016875915.1 Chloroflexota bacterium | reverse complement strand
CATTGGGGTCCGCGCGGCCTTCCTGGCAGCATTCCTGGTGGCGGCGCTGGTGTTCTCGACCGGCCTGCTCACCTACCTCGGCGTAAGGGACTTCTTCCACCTGGAGTTCAGCTCGGCCTACGTCTATGTCCTGCTGGGGATCCTGGCCATCGGCGTTTTCATCTACAGGCCCTTCTGCCGGTTCCTCTGTCCCTACGGGGCGCTGCTATCCCTGGCGGCCGTTAAGAGCCGCCTCCGGCTGCACCGGAACGAACTGTGCATCGACTGCGGCAAGTGCGAGAAGGTCTGCCCCACCTATGAGGCGGGGAGAACGAATCTGAAGCAGGAGTGCTACCTCTGCGACCGGTGCAGGCAAGTCTGCCCGACAGGGGCCATTGTCTACGGGAGAGCGCCATCCGGCGGGGACCACTAGACTGCGGAGATGGATAGTGTCTTCTCGGATATGTAGAATGGACCTGTGGCTGCCGCGGGCGGAGACTGCGCCGCGAAAAAGGAACCCGTCTGCGGTATGATGGAAGATATGATGGCCAATGGCGGCGAAAGGAGAAGGGGATGAAGCCAAGAGAGATACGGCCCGGCATTTCCTGGGTGGGGGCGGTGGACTGGGACAGGAGGCTGTTCGATGCACTGATACCGCTGCCCGACGGAACGAGCTACAACTCGTATCTGGTGAAGGGGAGCCAGAAGACGGCGCTCATTGACGCCGTGGATCCGACCATGCGGCATGTACTGCTGAGCAATCTGGACCACCTGGACTGCAAGTGCATCGACTACGTGATCGCCAATCACGCGGAGCAGGACCACTCCGGGGCCATCCCGGACGTGCTGGAGAGGTTCCCCAAGGCCGAGGTCCTGGCCTCGCCCAAGTGCAAAGGGATGCTCGTGGACCTACTGGCGATCCCCGAGGCGAAGATCAGGGCGGTCAACGACGGAGAGACCGTCTCGCTGGGGGACAGGACACTGGAGTTCATTCACGCTCCGTGGGTACACTGGCCGGAGACCATGCTGACCTACCTGAAGGAGGAGCGGATACTCTTCCCCTGCGACCTCTTCGGCTCGCACCTGGCCACAACAGACCTGTATGTCACCGACGAAGGGCAGCTCCACGAAGCGGCCAAGAGGTACTTCGCCGAGATCATGATGCCCTTCCGGAGCAACATCGAGAAGCACCTGACCAGACTGAAGGAATACCCGATGGAGGTCATCGCCCCCAGCCACGGTCCCCTGCATAACAGGCCCGAGTTCATCCTCAAGGCATACCACAGCTGGGTGTTCGACAAGCCGAGAAACATCGTGGTGTTGCCGTACATCTCCATGCATGGCAGCACGCAGAGGATGGTGGAGCACCTGGTGGATGCCCTGGCCCACAGGGGCGTCTCCGTGAAGCAGTTCAACCTGACGTCGGCTGACATCGGCAAGCTGGCCATGGCGCTGGTGGACGCCGGCACACTGGTGATAGGGACGCCCACGGTGGTGATCGGCCCGCATCCCAACGTGGCCTACGCTGCCGTGCTGGCTAATGCCCTGAGACCCAGAATCCAGTTCGTCTCGGTCATCGGCTCCTACGGCTGGGGCAGCAAGGCAGTGGAGCAGCTCAGCGCCCTTATCCCCAACCTGAAGGTGGAGGTGCTCAGCCCGGTGATCGCCAGGGGCTTCCCCAAAGAGGAGGACCTCAAGGCAGTGGAGGCTCTGGCCGAGACCATCGCCCAGAAGCACCGGGAGCAGGGCTTCGCCTAGTGCACTCCCGGTGGTGAGATAGAGATGTATAAGGCAGTCATTATCTACGACTCCAGAAAGGGCCATACGGAATCCATAGCCCGGAGCATCGAACAGGGACTGCGGGACTCCGGGGTGGACGTCAACGTGAAGAAGGCCACCGGCGCCACAGCGAACGACCTGAGCGATGCCGACGCTATCGTGCTCGGTTCCCCGACCTACCACGGCGAGATGATGGCCTCGATTAGGGCATTCCTCTTCGAGATGGAGAAGGCGGACCTGAGAGGCAAGGTGGGGGCCGCCTTCGGATCGTACGGGTGGAGCGGCGAAGCGGTGCCACGGATGACCGAGACCATGAAGCACGTTTTCGGGATGAACGTGGTGGAGCCGGGACTGAACGTCCTCGAGAGGCAGAGCGACCCCAACATCAGCAGGGAGTTCGGGAAGAAGATCGGGGAGAGCGCGCAGCAGCGCCGGAAGTAGGCACAGGCCGCAGTCCGGCCAAGGGCACCAGTGAGTCAGAGGAGGTACAGGCGGTGAAACAAGAAGCGAGTGAAGCCGGCGGGGAGGGATTGCTGGCCCGGGCGGTGAAGATGGCGGGACTGGCGGAGTACCAGGACGGCTCGGTGGTCAGCCGGGAGATCATCAACAAGAAGGCGGGGACGGTGACCGTTTTCGCCTTTGACAGGGGCCAGGGCTTGAGCGAGCATACCGCGCCATTCGATGCTCTGGTCTACATCCTCGACGGCGAGGCCGAGATCACCATCTCCGGCAAGGCGCACCGGGTGAACAGCGGGGAGATGATCATCATGCCGGCCAATCAGCCTCACGCGCTGAAAGCTCTGAACCGATTCAAGATGGCCCTGGTGATGATACGGTCGTGAATCGGGCCGGCAGAGGAGGGATGGGGCGAAGATGCTGAATGAGAATCTGATCGCCACCATCAGGGAGAGCGGCATCGCTCAGGGTCAGAGCGAGGTCGAGGGCCGGACCGCCCTGCTGTGGCAGATGGGCTTCGCCACGCTGGAGAGAGCGGAGTACGCCCTGATCGCCAGCTGCTTCCTGCCGTCCATGGTGCCGGAGGCCATGAGGGCTTTCGGCAGCCTGCTGCAGCACTACGGGATCGACTGCACGCTGCTGCCCAAGGAGTACTGCTGCGGACATCTGCTCTACAGGCAGGCGCTGAAGAGCAAGAGCGACGAGGATCTGAAGCAGGCCGACGTTCTGGCCGCGGAGTTCCTGGAGGCCAACCTGAGCCAGGCCCGAAAGGCGGGAGCGGGCAAGGTAATTGCCTTCTGCGCCGGCTGTGACGTGGTCTTCCACCGCTTCAGGGAGGATGTGCCCGAGGAGATCCTGTGGTATCCCACCCTGCTGGAGCGTCTCTTTCATGGCGGCAGGCTGGAACTGAAGGCCGACTACTACGCCGGCTGCCACCGCTACTACCAGAGGCTCAATCGGACGGTGCCCGATCTGGAGGCAGTTTCCAGTGTCCTGGGACGGATTGAGGGACTGGAGCTGAACGAGTTGGACCACCAGCTCTGCTGCATGAGACCGGGGGAGATGGACAGGCTGGCCGCCGGCGTCAAGAACACGGTGGTGATCACCCCGTGCGGGGGCTGTGCCGACCAGATGCAGCGGGCGCTGAAGGGACAGGGGGACTGCCGCGTGGTGATGCTGCCCCAGGTGGTCTGGGCGGCGGAGAGCGGCCAGCCCCTGTAGGTCAGAGTTCCGCTATGTCGCCGGCGCTTAGCAGGCGCAATCCCCTGACCGCCACGATCTTCCCCGAGCCATCCCTCTCCAGCATGCCGGCCGGCAGCATCGCGCTCATCTGTGTGACCATGGAGAACTCCGCGCTGGAGGTGAGGAAGTCCCAGCTCAGCCGCAGCGGCACGGCCATGACCCTGACCGAATTGCCCTGGATGTACTTGTGCTCATCCAGCGGGGGTGAGAAGCACTCACCGGCGATGACGAAAATGGCATTGGCATCCCCCGCCCCATCGCTCAGCTTGAAGCCTCCCATGCCTTCCGGTATGCCAAAGCTGGGGAACGGGCCGATGGCCGCGAAGGGCACCGTGCCCCCCAAGGTGACATAGTACCCCTGATGGGCATCGAAGTGGGCGTAGAGGTCGGCAATGGGCACCCTGGCGTCAGCGCCGATCCTCACCTCGACATCGCGGCTGAAGTCGCCGGCCCCGTCATTGGCGGTGATGGTGAGGATGTGATAGGCGTCCTGGGTCACCGAAGCGGCGTCCCAGGTTGCGATGGCCGCGCTCCACGGCTCCCCCGACTCAACTGCCATGGCGATGGAGGCGCCCCCGTCTATCCGATAGCTAGCTGCCGAAACCGAGCCGTTCTCAGTGTATATCCGGGCGGAAAGCTGCAATTCCCCGCTGACCACCGGCCAGTGCTGATAGGCCGCATGGCTCAGGTCAAGGTCGATGACCCGATCTTCCCCCGTTCCCTTATAGAGGCTGTCGACCTCATCGCCATTGATCGAGACGAGGCGGTAGCCACCGGGCCTGCCATCAGGATTGGGCCCGTGCCACCACTCCCCGGAGACGGCGCCGGTGATCTGCTCCATAACCCACGATGAGTCTCCTTGGCCGCTGCCGGCCACCACGGTATCCTGATGGAGGTGGCCGCAGAACATGCTCGTCTGGTGCCCATCCAGCACCTCCAGTACGGCATCGCGGTTGCGCCAGGCCGGCGTCGGCTCGTGGTAGAAGACCAGCAGGGGGCTGTCCTTCCGCAGCTTGAGATCCTCTTCCAGCCACTGCAGCTGCACCGGAGGTATCTGATAGACCTGCTGGCCATCGGCCATGTCATTGGGGTCCAGGACGACGCAGTGATACTCGCCCCAATCGAAGGAGTAGTAGCTGGGGCCGAAGAGCTCGGTGAATATGCTCTTGCCGTAGCCGGGGTCGGCTTCGGTGATGTCCTCACGCTTGATGCCGACCACATCGTGATTGCCCACGGCATTGAACAGCGGCACATCAAGCTGGGCCACGGCATCCCTGTACACGTTGAACCATTCCCCGGCCTGGGCCACGGTGGCCGAATTGCCTTCGACGATGAGATCGCCGGTGGCCACCACGAAATCCGGAGAGATCTGATTCAACTCAGCGATGAGCTCATTGAACGCCGGGAGGTGATCGGCACTGAGGTGGATGTCCGTGATCTGGGCAAAAGTGAACCCGGAGCCGTCCTTCTCCGGCGCGGGCTGCAGGCCGAAATCGAAATCATCGCCGGCAACGGGCCGGTGCCAGGATCCGGTGGGCGTGTGGTCGCCGGGGATGGTGATGAAGACGAAGTCTCCCTCCGCGGGCAGACTGTACTTCCCGTCCTTGCCAGTGAGGCGGGCGGAAGTTCCGTTGGAGACGATGACACCGGCGATGCCCGGCTCTCCCTCGTCCCTGACGCCATCACCGTCGGAGTCCTCAAAGACCACACCGCTGACCCCATCAGGGGACTCCGGTTCGGAAGCACAGCCCGCGAGCAGAGGCGCAATCAGGGCGACGACAATGAGAAACGCCAGAACGTATCGTGATGCCATTGGTTTGTCTCCTCTCAATCGAAGGTCCGCCCGGGGTGCTGCCGCACTGCGGAGGGACGGCCGCGGCATCCGGCTATGACGGCTCGATGGTAACGCGGGTCAGCACCACATCCACCAGGGGCTTGTCGCTGGCGTCCGTGGCCACGGCAGCGATGGCCCGGACCACCTCCATGCCCTCGGTGACCCGTCCGAAGACGGCGTACCTGCCATCCAGACCCGCCTGCGGGCCATCACAGATGTAGAACTGGGATGAAGCGCTGTTGGGGTCCGTGCCTCTGGCCATACCCACGGCGCCGTCAATATGAGTCACCGACTTGCTGGTCTCCAGACGGATCGTTTCGCCTGAACCCCCCGTGCCCGTGCCGGTGGGATCTCCTGTCTGGATGACGAAGCCATCGATCACCCTGTGGAAGATCAGGCCATCGTAGAAGCCGCTCTCGGCCAGCTTGATGAAGTTGGCGGTGGTGATCGGCGTACTGATCTCGTACAGGCTGATCTTGATGGTGCCCATGCTGGTCTCCAGCACAGCAGTGCGGCTGGTGGAACTGCTACAGGACATACTCATCAACGGTGTCAGGGCCAGGATGCCGATCAGGACGAAAAAGCAGCGTCTCCTCATGGCCAACTGCTGGTCATCATAGGACTCCTGCCCTCGATAGTCAAGCTCAGTCAGCGCGATTCGAAACCGGGGCGTCAGCGGAGCATGGCCTGGCCACCGTCCACCATGAGCGTCTGGCCGGTGATGTAGTCGGAGTCCGGGCTGGCCAGGAAGACCACGGCGGCACCGATGTCCTCCTCGCAGTCGCCGAGACGGCGCAGCGGGGTCATGGCAGCAATGAGCTCCAGCATTCCGGGATTGGCCTGGCCCCACTCCACCATGTGGGGCGAACTGGCCAGCGGGCAGATGGCATTCACGTTGATCTTGTACTGCCCCCATTCGTGGCAGGCCACGCGGGTCAGCGCCCGGATGCCCTCCTTGGCGGCGGCGTAGGCCGTCCAGCCGGTGTGCCCCTCCAGTCCGGCGGCCGAGCCGAAGTTCACGATCTTGCCGCCATGCTCCTTCATGTAAGGGAAACACTCCTGCATGAAGTGGAAGGTGCCCATCAGGCCCGACCCCAGGGCCAGGGCCATATCTTCGTCGGTGGTGTCCTCGAAAAGCACATCGTTGCGCATGGCCTGGGCCGCATTGACCAGGATGTGCACCGTGCCGAATTCCTTCACCGCCGCTGCCACCACGGCCTTCACCTGATCGCGGCGGCTGACATCGCAGGGCGCGGCCAGCCCTCTGCCGCCCAGCCCTCTGACCTCCTTCACGGTGCGGAGGCAGTTCTCCTCTCTGAGGTCAACGGCAACGATGGCCGCCCCCTGTCTGGCCAGCGCCAGAGCGGCACCACGTCCGATCCCCTGGCCGGCTCCGGTGACGATAGCTGTTCTGTTGTCCAATCTTCCCATTCAACACTCCTTCTCTGTGCAGTCGTCAGCCGCTGGCGTCAACCGGATGACCTGCACATTCTAGCCTCTCCGCACTTCCGCCGCCAGCGCAACTGCGGACGACTGCGGTCAGTTTCTACCTGCGCGATGATGGGCCTCCGATGCACCCTTTGAAGCCTTTGACAACAACTGACTGTTGGGATATAAGGGTATAGGATTCTCACCCGATGCTGGCGTCAACAGGGGGAGGCGGGAGATGGCAGAGACGGCAGAGGAACTCAAGGACCAGATCACGGAGTTCATGGACAACTGCCCGGTGTGCGTTGTGGCCACGGTCAGCGCCGACGGCGAGCCCAGCGCTGCCACCGTCTACTACAAGAGATCGGGGCTGGACCTCTACTTCAATGCGGCCAAAGACAGTCGCAAGGTGCAGAACATCCTGGCCAATCCCAGGGTGGCCATTGTGATGCAGGAAGACGCGCCCGTTCCCAGATCGGACCTGGAGATCAAGGGCATCCAGGCCGCAGGAACGGCCAGAGTGCTGACTGACGGCGAGACCGCCGCAGTCCCCAAGGCGGTGCTCACCAGGCACAATACCTTCAATCGCTGGAAGCCGGGGGGCGCAGTCATGGTCAGAGTGGCCCTTTCCGAGGTGTACCTCATCGACTACTCCAAGGGCCTGCGCCACCGGGAACTGCTCAGGCCACAGCCGGGGTGACGGGATTCGTGGCAGGCCCCAGATACTGGTAGGGCTTCCCCTTCAGGCCCGCCTAGACCTGCGCCAGGAGGACGGTGTAGCTCTTGCCATAGACCTTGGCGCAGGCCGGACAGGTAGTGTAGAAGAAGAACATCTTCTTCATGTCCCTGCCCTTTGACCTGACATGGGTCTTCATGTCCCTGACCCACTTGCCGGCATCCTTGAACGGCCCCTCGAACACCTTGCTGAGGAACGTGCCCGAGACCCGGGCCATTTCCGCCCCCGGTACGTCTTTGGCCACGCCGATATAGAGGTCGGCCCCAAAGAGCGACGTACCTTCATACAGCATCAGTGGCTCCGGGGCCAGGGCATCGGCCTCCGTTATCCTAGCCATGTTCCTCACCATCACCTTCCCGAAGCCGAACGGAATGTGGAAGAAGGTCCACATGTGGTCCCTGACGAACAGCCTGTCCTGGAGTACCACTTCCTTGTCATCCCACGGTGCGGGGTCGAACCTGGGACAGCATCCTGTCTCGGCCTGCTCGTAGATCTTGTCCATGGCGATCAGCTCCTTTCGGTCAGCCATCCAGATTCTAGCACTTCACCCGCCATCCGTGAAGACGTGACCCCATACCTTTTGCCTCGACTGTGCACCGCCTCCCCGGCATACTGTACAATGGCGGCGGTATGAAGAGGATCATCCTGGCATCGGCGTCGCCGCGCAGAAGGGAGTTGCTGGAGCAGATCGGGCTGCAGTTTCAGGTGGAGCCAAGCAACTTCGAGGAGCACGGCGGCCCAACGTCGGAGCCACATGAGCTGGCAAGGGCCCTCTCGCTGCAGAAGGCCAGCGCCGTAGCCGGGAAGCATCAAGACGCTATCATCATCGCCGCAGACACCTTCGTTGTCTTCCAGGGCAGGATACTGGGCAAGCCGCACACAGAGGTCGAAGCCAGACGGATGCTGCAGGCCCTGAGCGGTTGCGGGCACTCGGTGATCACCGCCTTCACCATCATGGACGCCGGAAGCGGGAAGACCGTCACCAGGTCCGTGGGGACGAAGGTCCAGATGAAGAAGCTGACTGACGTCGAGATAGACTCCTATGTCAGATCGGGGGAGCCCCTGGGCAAGGCGGGCGGCTACGCCATCCAGGGGATGGGGGCGGTCATCGTGGAGCGGATCGAGGGCGACTACTTCAATGTTGTCGGCCTTCCGCTGAACGCCCTGGCCCAGGCATTGAGGGAATTCGGCATCCGGGTGCTTCAGTCACCGTAGGTTTCCAGGGACGCACCCGCGCTGTTCCTGTCCGCACACGGCCAGTACATTCGCAATCCGCTGACGGCGACGGCTATTTCGGCCTGCTCAGAAGCGTCCGGCAGGCGTGCTCGCCGGCAACGTATCCGGTGGAGAAGGCTGCCTGCAGGTTGTAGCCGCCGCTGCCGCCATCCACATCGATGACCTCGCCGCAGAAGAACAACCCCTTGATCAGACGCGAGGCCATGGTCTGGGGATCGATCTCCTCCAGCGCCACCCCTCCGGCGGTGACCATGGCGGAGGCCACGGGCAGTGGCCCCTGTATGTTGAACTTCAGCGACTTCAGGAGCCGCACCAGACTCTCCCGCTCCCCGGCAGTGACCTGGCCTCCCAGCCTCTCGGAAGGAATCCCCGCCATCCTGATGAAGTGGTCCACAGTCTTGTGCGGCAGCAGGCCGTCCAGCAGGTGACGGATGCCCCGTCCGCCGTGGCGATGGAACTCATCCTGCAGGCGCCGGCGGAGTCCTCCTTCGTCCAGATCGGGGAAGAGGTCGATGGATACGCTCACCGGGCCTTGTTCCAGTGCCTCCACGATGGCCAGGCTCATGAGGAGGACGATGGGGCCGCTGATGCCGAAATGGGTCAGGACCACATCGCCGGTGCGGCTCTCTATGACAGCGGGGGGCGACTGGCGTCCACCTATGCCGCGTCCAC
>VGOM01000038.1 GCA_016875915.1 Chloroflexota bacterium | reverse complement strand
AAATCCACCAGGGCAGTGCGCTTTCGCTGCCTACTCCTACCTCCAATGTCTGCTCCTGTGTGCCAGCGTAGAGCTGAACATCGACGTATAATCTAAGAGTGAAACCGTAGGTGCCACTCCTCCATCCGCTGGCCGGAATGTAGGTATAGGGAGCGCCGAAGTCGCCAAGGTTCAGCGGGCTCAGGTTCAGAATCTCCCCCTCGTCAACAAGATCACCATCGAGAGTGACAGTGAGGCTGACGGAGGCGCTGGCCATCTGCTGATACACGTTCTTCACTGTGTAGGACACCTGGACGAACCCAAGCTCACCTGTCTCATCGTTGTACGCCGGGAGTATCTCGAAATGGCTGAAGTAGATAGTGTTTACGGTCAGCGTCACCTGTTTCTCTTCGCCTGCGGCGACTTCGAATGACTGTAGCGCCAGCTCAGTCCCATTGTTGTAGGAGTAGGCGACATAGCTTCCCGGCGAGACAGTGGCCTCCAGGTGCCCCGTATTGGAGTGAGAGTACTCGTAGTTCTGTCCGTTGATGACTTTGAACAGCCGAAGCTGAGTGGCCACGGGTTGTCCGTTGGGGCCAACGCTGTCAACCAGGACACGAGCCCATTCACCGGTCACAAGGAGTGAGGCGTTCTGAGCGGCTGCCCCCAGAATCTGAATGCCCTCGCCCCCCTCTGTCCATGCCAGTGCGGTCACCTCGACGCCGTTCTCGTAGTACCCCGGTACGGCATCCTCGCTCGCTGCCACCGCTATCCAGACCTGCTGCTGACTCCCCGGTTGCAGGGTGAAGTCGTCGTGAGAAAGCGTCACAGTCACGCCTGTGGGCGCTGCCGAAGTCATGTCAACGGAGAATACCCCGCTGCTCTGATTGAAGACAGTTACGTAGACGCTGGGACCGCTGACTGAGGAACCCTGCGGTATCTCGAATACTTGGCGGTAGAAGCTGCCCGATATGGCGATGCCGCCGTCGGCCCTCGCCGGCGTTGCCCTGAAGAATGGCATCAGCGTGACCAGCAGGAGCACAAAAAAGATGAAAGGGGCAACTCGGCTGATGCCCCCCCATTTGCACCGCTTGCGCCAGCAGTTCATTTCGCTCGCCATTCTAGCACAATCCCAACCGATCCGGTTCGTGGTGGGCGGGGGCCGGATCACTCCGGCCCCCGCGTCCTCTTTCTACAGTTCCTTCACTAGTCGAAACCGCTTGGACACTAGCTACCGTTGGCTATCTTGAAGTAGATGGTGCCGCTGTAGTTGGCGTCGACGAAGGGTGAACCTAGCTTTGGCCAGAAGGTGTTGGTCACGTCGTCCCCACTCTCGGTGGTCTGGGCTCCAGTGACGTCTATCGTAGCCCAGTCAGTACTGTACAGATTAACGAGCTGAGGGTCGGTTCCATCGTATGTGGCCTCATCGTCAACCTTGATGGCGAACTGGTTGGAGCTCAGAGTCTCCGAAGCCACAAGAGTTGAACTGCCACCCCATGCCGTGTCGTCAGTGGCTACCTGTTCGTCATAGGCACCGTTGGCGATGTAGTTCACCTCGATGCCGGTTACCTCGTTGACGCCATCGCCGAAGCCGGTCCCTGCAAGGACTTGTCCCCAGGCTAGCGTGCCGTCTGTGATGGCAATCTCACCGTACCAGTTCATGGGGAGGTTCTCTGCCTCGTAAAGCGTGTCGCCGTTCGCGCTATCGTCAGCGACAGCGACGTAGAAATCCCAGTCGCTATACTCCGTGGCTATCTTGCCCACTGTGAAACAGAAGGTGAAGTCACCTGTAATGTTGGTCAAGGTGGGCTGACTGCAACTGCCTGTCACTATGTCCCAGGTGCTACCGCCATCGCTGATGGACCATGTTGAGGTGTCCACATTCAGCTGCAGGGTTGCAGCCTGAGTTGCACCATCGGCTGGTATGTCGCCGGTCGAATTGTTGGAGTTGGTGTCGTACAACACAGTCACATTGCAGGTGGCCAGGTCATCGAGGGTGTTGTCATCGGTTATGTTCACCCTCACGTAGTATGTGCTCATCGGGGTGAGAGAAGTCGCTGGGGTCAATCCGTCGGACTCCAGAATGGTCACCGTGTTTATTATGGGAGCCGCACTGCCCAGCGTGAATGTGCCTTCGATTGATGCATTGTCGACAGCCCCTACGCCGGCTGGGAAGACCAGCATCGGCGCAATAGCCACGATCATGGCTATGACCACCAACAACGCTACCGTGTTGCGTATGTCTACCTTGCTCATCTTGTTGGTTTCCTCCTTCCCTGTTGGCATTGGTTTGCTTGATCCCTGCTGTTGCCCGCAGCATGGTCTCTCCTGTCTGCGCCCCATGACCCTATACCACCTCCCCTTTCACCTCGAAGGATGGTCCTGCCGTCTGGAAGGGGCAGAGGCCGGGTCAGCTCGATCACGGCTCCCGTGTCCGTTTCACCTTCTGCGGGGAATCGAGGCATCATCCTCGAGGCACCCGCCTTGGTCGTATCGGGCCATCTGAGCACAGGATCAACCTGCCTTCCCCGGGTGGACTAGAACGGCTGGAATGGCCGTCTGGTCTCGCCCTGAGTCGTCTGGCCTGCTGAGGCCTTGCCGACCAGGTCCTGAATGCCCTTGCCGGCTGTGGTCGTCCCGCCGTTGTCAGGGGTGCGCTGGTACTTCGGCTGGTTCGACTGGAGCAGTTCCTCGGCCTTCGATTCGGCCATGGCTATCAGTGCCCGGAACTCGTTGATCTCGCGCTCCAGCGCGCCGATGCGGGCCAGGTGTTCTTCCTTGTCCCGCTCCAGCATGCTGATGCGGCCGTGACACTCATCCTTCTCTCTCTGGAGAGTGCCGAGTCGGGCAAAGAGCTCGTCCTTTTCCCGCTCCACCGTCCTGACACGGGCTACCACCTCGCTCAGTTTTTGTAGCAACGGTGACTCTTCAGCCATGATTCCTCCTTTCTTCACATACTGAAGTTCGTTCGCCCATTGACGAACGAGCGAAGTCTAGCACCCAGAACTTTCGCGCCAATCTCAATGTCTTCGCCGCCTGTCACAAATTCCTTGCAACGCGGGAGGACGCCGGCGTACCCGTCGCCGCCTTGGTTGCGCTTGACAGGTCCTCGGCAGCCATGATAGATTCGCCCATCTGTCGAACCCCTGCGAGCCATTCGACGGGGTTCGGGCGCAAGAAGGGGGGAGCCATGGCTGACCTGTCGTTCGACGCGGTCATCGTTGGCGGTGGCAACAAGGCCCTGTTCCTGGCCATGTACCTCAGCAAGTACGGCGGGATGAGCGTGGGCATCTTCGAAAGGCGGCATGAGATCGGCGGCTGCCTGGCCACCGAGGAGACCTCGGCCCCGGGCTTTCGGGGCAACACCCACGCCAACATCATCCTGCCCTGGTACTTCGCCCCGCTCTACCGGGACTTCCCGGAGTTCTGGGACTACGGTGGCCAGTTGGACCAGTACACCGTCAGCGACGGCTCCATCTTCCGCAAGGACCAGACCTGCCTGGCCATCTACAGCGAGAAGCATGATCCGGAGCAGGAGCGGACCGCGAAGGAGATCGCCCGCTTCTCCCGGAGGGACTCCGAGAAGTGGCTCAAGCTGTGGAAGCTGTGGCGGACCGACGACATGATGCGGGTGCAGTACGACCTGCTGTTCAATCCGGCGGAGGACCGCATATCCGCCGACATCATGAACCGGCAGATAGGACTCTACCCCTTGCTGATAGAGGCCGATGTGGCTCCTGACGGGCTGACCCTGACGGCCAGCCACCTGCGGGCCGCCAAGGATACCTGGGAGAGCAAGGAGCTGCAGTACTGCGTGGTCCGGTTTGCCCTCTCCGGCGCCTACGACGTCAGCGATCCGGGCATGGGGGCCCAGACCTTCGGCCTGGCGGCCACTCTGCCCACTCTCTGCTTCGCCAGGGGTGGCACTCACCAGATTGCCCACGCCGCCCACCAGGTCCTGGTTCAGAACGGCTGCAAGTTCTACACCCATGCCGAGGTGGAGAGGGTGATCATCGAGAATGGCAGCGCCACCGGCGTCCGGCTCAGCGACGGCAGCCAGGTCCGGGCCAGGAAGCTGGTGGTCAGCACCCTCAATCCCCGCCAGCTCTGCTTCGACCTGATCGGCCGGGAACACTTGGACTACAGGCTGGCCCGGCGGGTGGAGCAACTGGAGAACTCCTTCTGCTGCTTGATGTGGTACTCCTTCGCCATTCACCAGGCCCCGAAGTACCAGGCGGCGGCCTTCAACCCCGATATCGATGAGACCTTCTGGCTGGGCCTCGCGGAGGACAGCGATCCGGAGCATGTGGCCAGGGAATGCCACTACAATCGCCTGGGCCAGTTCCCGCCCCTCGAGGACTACTCGCCCACGGTATGGTGTCATAGCTTGGTGGACCCGGCATACGCGCCGCCGGGGAAGCACGTGGCCCAGAACGAGCAGTTGGGCCCGGCCGCCGGCCTGCACACGGAAGCCGAGTGGCTGGAGATCAAGAAGAAGTACGCCGAGGATCTGATGACCATCTGGCAGAGGCACGCCCCTAACATGAACTGGGACAACGTCATCGGGGTGGACACCAACAGCCCTTACGACAACCTGCGGATGAAGAACCTGGCCCCCAACGGCTCCATGGGCCTTCTCGACCGGATCGCCTACCAGGTGGAGGGCAACCGGCCCACGCCGGAACTGGCCAACCACCGGACGCCCGTCAAGAATCTCTATGCCACCGGGGCGGCCTGGCATCTGGGGGCCAACTGCGGGGCGACGGAGTCCTACAACTGCTACAAGATCATTGCCAAGGACCTGGGCCTGGGCAAGCCCTGGGGGGAGAAGGGCAGGGAGGATCCCGACTCACTGATCGCCGAGCACCGCGGCGTGGTCCGGCGGGTGAGGGATTCCCTGAAGAAGGCCTGAGGGCGCGGACGGGTTCCGCCTTTGCCGGCGTCATTCCCGGCATCCGCTTGCTCTCTCATTCCCGCAGCCCCGCCCGTATCATTACCCATCCCATTGATCCGTCATCCCGCACGAACCCCGTTATGTCATGCCGCACTTGATGCGGCATCCGCGGGGTGGTGGCAGGACGTGGGGCGGCTCGCCCTGCACTGATCACCGCCGCCGTGGCTTCTCCTGTTGAAGCATGTGATAAGATGGGAAGATGAAGGGTGGTGAGAAGCATGCCGGTCTATGAATACCACTGTCTGCGCTGCGGCCACAGGTTTGAGCTTCGTCGGAGACTGAGCGAAGTCGATGACGAGACTGCCTGCCCCAAGTGCGGCAGCAAGAGCCCCAGAAGGGTCTTCTCTAGCTTCGCCACGGGGTCGTCCTCCTCCGGCTCCGCCGGGACCTGCGCTCCCAGCGGGTCCACCTGAGGCGCTGCCTAGTGAGGCCGTTGGCCTCACCCGCCGTCTAGGACTCAGTGCGTCCTTCCCCCATCTTGTCGCTTCCGCGGCCCTGACCGTTTCATTCCCGCAGCGGCGGCTGTATGGCCTCCGCCTGCTCCCCCATTTGGTCCCCATGTGCCCTCCCGTGTCGTCCCCCTCTCCCGTCCTACGTTGTGCCGCACCCCCCCCACCTGTGTCATGCCGCACTTGATGCGGCATCCAGCCCAAATCGCCAACAAAAAGACCTCAGCCCCTGCGGGGGCTGAGGTCTCGGACCACTCCGTGCAGCGTTCCACTATGCTAGGCCATCTCGATGTAGATGGCTATGTTGACAGTACCCACGTGGTAGATGGCCTTGGCCACCACGTCGCCCGCTTCAAGGCTCCGCAGTGCGTAAAGGTTGCCATCCTTCACTATCCGGGCCCGCAGGGGGACCTGCAGGGTCACCGCGCCATCATCGGTGTCGATGACCACAGTCCTGTTGGCCAGGTTGACGCTGGCCACTGTGCCGCTGATCTCGGCCCACTCGGACCGCCACTCCTCCCAGCCGCCGGCCTGCTCAATCCGTTCCCTGATCTGGTCCCTTAGCTGCAACGCCTCGGCATACCGGGCCTCGCAGTACTGCATGGCTGTGCCCACAGCGTTGGCGGCCCTGGTGCGGTTCTGCTCCTCCAGCTTGGTCTGGATCTGCTCCATGATGGCGATGTGCCTCTCATGAGCGGCCTGCAGTTCAGCCGTCGCTTCGTCGAAGTCCTTCTGGGTAAGTGCGCCTTCCATGTAGCCCTCGAATCGCTCGATCAGCTTCTCCACTCTGTAGGAATGTATAGCCCTGATCTGTGTCTGGTTGGTCAACCGGTCGGTGACCATGATCACGAACTGCCCCACTTCCACCTCGGCCCCTTCGCCAAGCTGGACGGTGATCTGCTCACCGTTGCGCCGGGCCACGGTGGCCGTGTCGCCTTCAACGTCCGTGACCACCCCCAGGCGGTGCTGATAGCGGTGCTGGTACAGCTTCTTCGCCGGCACGATCATCACCTTCTGAGCGGTCTGGTCGGTGGCCGGCTCAGTCAGCAGTATGGCCACGCGGTCGGCATCGAGTACTATGTCCTGACTCTCCTCGGTGAGCTGGTCCCATTTCTGCCAGGCGCCGCCGGTCAGGCCCGTGGTCACCGTGGGAATATGGTACGTGGTGTTCTCCGTCAGCGTAATGCCTGCCGAGCCGTCGGCAGTGCTGTCCACCGGCTTGACGTTGCTGAGCTTGATGGTCACCGGGACGTTGTCGCTGTTCAGGACGAACTCATCCACAGTCCCGAACAGGCCCCGGCAAGCCTCGGTCTGGATCTGGCTCTGCTGGCCACCTTCGGCGGCCAGAACGCTGCCCGTGCCCAGCATCAGCCCGCAGGCCAGGGCCAGCGTCGTTGCCACTAGCAGGATCTTCTTCATCTTCGGCCTCCTTGTCTCCTTCATTCTGTTCATTTCCCCGGTTTCGTGCTTCCTATTACGTCTCGTAGACTACCGTCAGGATCTCGCTGGCCTCACGGTACTCGAAGTCGCTGGCATACACCTCGATGAGGTTGGGACCTTCTTCCAGGGTCACCATGACGCTGAAGTTGCCGTCCGCGTCAACGTCGGCCACAGTCCCGTTCACGGTCACCACTGCGTCGGGATTGGTGGTCCCCTTGACCAGGATTACAGCCGTGTTGACCACGCTCTCGTTCTGCGGTTGGGTCACCGCGAGAGGAAGCGAGGTCGCGTCGTTATCGTTCGTGTCACTCGCCTCTTTGCTGCATGCCAGTCCCAGCAATGCCCCCACAAGGGTGAGCAACACCATTCCCAGAATCAGTCGCTTCTTCAAGTGCTGTCACCTCCTTTCCGGTTTCTCCCCCCGGGACTGCTCCCAGTTACTATAACGACACCATCGGCCGGAAGGTTAGCATCCCCGGTGTTTCCTTCGTCCCGAGGCGTCGTTGCCAGTCGAGGAGGGGTGGATGGGAGGGCATGCCGGCAGAGGCATGACTGCGGAAGCGCTGGGCAGCCGATGGCTTGGTGACAGCGCCGGCGGCTAGTGTGGCATATCCAACGGTTCGCCGGTCTGGCCAACTACGCTTTGTTGTGTGGGTGTCGTCTGCCTGAGGCAGACGGACCAGACACCGACGTCATCCCGCACTTGATGCGGGATCCAGGGCTGGGGTGGCGTGGCACAGCTACACACAACGATATCTGCGAAGCACCACACTATGGGGGGCACTTGGCGCAGACGGACCGGAACAGTGTGGTGCTCAGGTAGCGGTCGCCCCGGTCGGGCAGGATGACCACGATGGTGCCCCGGTCCATGTTCTTGGCCATCCGCAGGGCGCCGCCCACGGCCGCTCCGCTGGACATGCCCAGAAAGAGCCCTTCCCTGGTGGCCAGCAGCCGGGTCATCTCGAAGGCGTACTCATCCTCAATGACCACCTTCTCATCCCATACCTTGGGCTGGTAGATCTTGGGCACGATGGACTCTGTCATGTTCTTCAGCCCCTGTATGGTGTGGCCCTCCGTCGGCTCCACAGCGACGATGATGACCCCGGGCTTCTTCTCCTTCAGATACCGCCCGGCGCCCATCAGTGTTCCTGTCGTTCCCATGCCGGCGATGAACACGTCGATCTGTCCCTTGGTCTGTGAGAACACCTCCGGGCCGGTGGTCTCGTAGTGGGCCAGGGAGTTGTTCTCATTGTCGAACTGGTTGGGCATGTAGTACTTGTCCGGATGTTTCTCCAGCGTCTGGCGGACCGCCCTGATGGCACCGTCCGTGGCTTCCTTGCCGGGGGTCAGTACCACTTCGGCGCCTAGAGCGGAGAGGACACGCTGCCTCTCGACGCTGACGCACTCGGGCATGAAGAGCATCAGGCGGTAGCCCTTGGCTGCTCCGATCGCCGCCAGGGCGATGCCCATGTTCCCGGACGTGGCTTCGATGATCACCTTGTCCTTGGTCAGTTCGCCCGACTCCTCGGCCTTCTCGATCATGTAGAGGGCCGGACGGTCTTTCACGGACCCGCTGAGGTTGGCCCCCTCGAGCTTGCCCAGTATCTTCACCTTGGGATTGCCGTTCAGGTTGCCCAGCTCAATCAATGGGGTGTTGCCGATGGCCCTGGCGAAACCTAGACTCTTTCTTCTTGGCACCGTGTCCTTCCTCGGTTGAGAGCCTGCTCCATCCCCCGCTCTCAGGCTCTGGAGTGCAGTCTACGACTCTTGGCCTCACAAATCAAGTTCACCTTGACACCCCGGCAGGGCGGGTGTAGCCTCTAGCCGATTCTGAGAGCCCATGAACATCATCGTCTCCGGTTCCCTGGCCTACGACAGGATCATGGTCTTCCCCGGCCACTTCGCCGACCACATCCTGCCCGAGAAGATCCACGTCCTGAACGTCTGCTTCCAGGTGAATGGCATGAAGGAGAGGTTCGGGGGGACGGCGGGCAACATAGCCTACGCCCTGGCCCTGATGGGCGAGAAGCCGTCCATCTCGGCCACCATCGGCAGTGACTACCAGCGTTACTTCGAGTGGCTGGGCAGAAACGGCATTCCCACCGCAGGGATCAGGATCATCGAGGATGAGTTCACCGCCAGTGCCTACATCACCACCGACAAGGCCGACAACCAGATCACCGGGTTCAACCCCGGGGCCATGAAGTACCCCGCCGCCATGAACTTCGACGGGCTCACTCCCGCCGATACCGTGGTCATCGTCGCGCCGGGGAACCTGGAGGATATGGTCAGCTATCCCTGCGACTGCAGAGAGAAGGGCATCGATTACATCTTTGACCCCGGCCAGTCGCTGCCCATGTGGGGTGCCGGCGAACTGATCCGGAGCATCGAGGGGTGCCGCATCCTGATCTCCAATGACTACGAGCTGGACCTGATCATGAGCAAGACCGGGCTGGCCCGGCGGGACCTGCTGGAGCGGGCTGGCACCATCATCACCACGCTGGGTGAATGGGGGTCCCGCGTCCTCACCCCCGGCCGTGAGTTGCGCGTTTCAGCGGTGACACCCCGGAAGGTCGTCGACCCCACAGGCGCCGGGGACGCCTACCGGGGTGGACTGATCAGCGGTCTGGTCCGGGGCGAGGATATCGAGCAGTGCGCCCGGATGGGCAGCGTCTGCGCCTCCTTCGCCGTGGAGTGCTACGGCACCCAGGACTATACCTTCAGCCCCGAGGAGTTCAACGAGCGCCTCGACCGTTGCCAATGCCAGCCGGCCGGCTGAGCGCGAAAGTGCCCTACCCACAGGAAGTTGACAAGAATCGATCCGTTGAGCTAGATTCATATTTGTGGGGGACAGCGTGTCGTCGGATTCGGCGTTGCGATGCCTCAGACTTGACTATCCACGACGCGTCAGGTTTGCAGGCGTCTTCCTGCACCGCTAGAATAGGGGATTGGCGCAACAACAGAAAGAA
>VGOM01000037.1 GCA_016875915.1 Chloroflexota bacterium | reverse complement strand
CGTCCCGCAGTTCATCCTTGCGGTCGGCAATGGCATCCATCATGCCCGTCGAAGGCTCGCCCAGGCCGAGGGGGGTGAACAGCCGGTCCCCTGAATGAACCAGCCTGGCCGCCTCCGCATGGCTGCTTTGCTTTGATTTGTACTCCTCTCTCCAGCTCATCTCCGGACTCTCCTTCCCCAGACTGTGATCAGTTGACCTCTGGCCGTCATCGGGACCCGTTCCTGTGCTCCGGTGTCGGCCCTGGTCCCAGCCGGTCGGAACGCGCCCTCGATCTCACCCCGATGGCCTGTCGGCGATGCGCACCAGGCCGCCCATGGTCCCGATGTAGGCCGTGCCTCCCTCGGTGCCCAGGGTCACCGGGGCCCCCATGTCGAAGTACCACAGACCCTCGCCAACCGGGACCCGGAACACCGTCTTCCCCGTCTCGAAGTCCAGGGCCGTGAAGTAGTACTGATAGCCGTGCCCCGGGGCGCCCTCGGGCCAGGAGTAGGTGTGGAGGTAGACCAGGCCGCTGCTCAAGGAGAGCTTCGGCACGGTGCTGCACGAGTTCTCGGCGCTGGACCAGACCTCCCTGCAGGTGTACCCGCCTTTGCCATCTGGCACCAGGTCCACGCGGGAGACGCCCCCGGCGCTTGCCCCGCAGCAGCCGCCCAGATCGTACAGCCCGGTGCGGACCAGCCCGTAGTTGTTCTCGATGATGAGCGAGTACTCCAGGCCCTCCCCTCCTTCGCGGACCAGTCCCGGCATAGCGTTCTCGGTAGTGCTCTGTCCCTCGTTGAACAGAGGTAGCCGGCCAACCTCGCGGCCGTCCGAGCGGCGCAGGAACAGCACGTTCATCCGCGGCTCGGCGTTGTCGCAGATGGCCACCAGGTCCCCGAACAGGTGGGGCGTCGTCCCCGAGCCCTGGTGGATCATCCCCGGCTTCACCCGAGTGCCCCGGTCGTATTCGGTGCGCCAGTCGATCACCGGCTTGCCCGCCCCATCGGCGTGGCAGCGGTACAGGGCGTGGTCGGTGACGATGTAGACTCCGTCCTCACCGATGGTGAAGGAGTTCTGTATCTCCTCGCCCGCCAGCTCCATCGTGCTCACCAGGCTGCTCCGCGGGGTTATGACCCCCACCACCCCATAGCGGGTGGTGAACCACAGCCGTCCCTCCCAGTCGGGCGCCGCCATCTGGACCCGGTCCCCCAGGGGCGCCTTCACCACGGGCAGGATATACGACTGCAGGCTGTATCTCCACACCATTTCGAAGCGGCCCTTTTCATCCGAGTACTGAATGATCTGCACCGCGTTGTCCCGGTCGGCGATGATCACCCGATCCTGGCTGTCCAGCACGAAGTAGGCCCCGCCCGACGTGTCGCTCAGGGGATGGAGCAGGTCGCCGCTGCGCTGCGGCGGCAGGGCATAGTAGGCCAGATCGTCCAGCGTCTCCGGGTCGATGAGCATGATGTAGATGCCTTCGGCCCAGCGGTTCACATAGGCGATGATCCGCCCCCGGGAATCAAAGGTGATGGTCACCGGCAGGTTCCACTCGGTCCCGTAGCAGGCCCGGATGACGTGGGGCGTCAGCCCCAGTGGACCGCCGGCCTCGTAGCTGTCCGACATGTACGCGTCGCAGTGCATGTTGCTGCTGCCGTTGGGTGCCAGGAAGGGGTGCTGCGGGTAGGCCAGGTGGTCCACCGGATTCCGGTGCCCTTCCGGGAACGCCGGGTTGCGGTAGAACTCCATGGCGACCGTGTCGGCCGGTTCGGCTGACTTCCCCCCGCAGCCCGGCGCACAGAGCAACACCGACGCCGCCAGCAGGACAGCCACCGGAATCAGGCGCGGAACATGTCTCACTCTCATCGGCCGCCCCCTCGGGCACTGCAGGCCATCGGCGGTCCGCCGGGAGCCAGATGCCCGAAGCTCTTCACCCCCAGAGGGGGCGATTCCCCCCTGCCAGGCAAACCACATACTACCCCATATCAGCCCATATCACAAAACGGCATCCGCCTTTGGGGCACATCCGGGACAGCTCTCCGGTTTGGCACCGCTGGCTTCTGTGTTGACCCCCATGATGCGCCCGGATAGAATACCGCGAGGCATCCTGTGTGGGCAGAAGCCGGGGATTCCCCAGCCTGCCCGGACCGCTGACAGAGAAGGAGACTCGCTCGTGGACAACTGGAAGTTCTTTGACATCACCCATCGGGAGCACATCGTCTGCAATCCGATGAGCATTGAGAAACTGGAACAGCTCATCGCTCTTGTGCGGCTCAGGCCTGGTGCCCATGTGCTTGAGATCGCCTCCGGAAAGGGCGAGTTCATCATCCGGCTGGCGGAGCAGTACGGCATTCAAGGCGTGGGGCTTGACCTCTCACCGCACTTCGTTGCGGCTGCCAGGAGGAAGCTTCAGGAACGGGCACCGCATGCTCGACTGGCTCTTCTCGAGATGGATGGGGCGAACTATCAGCCGGAGAAGCCAGAGAGCTTCGACCTGGTGGCCTGCATCGGGGCGAGCTGGATCTATGGCGGGCATCGGGGGACATTGAAGGCGCTGGAAGGGATGGCGCCACAAGAGAGCTGGGTAGTAGTTGGAGAGCCCTACTGGCGGCAGGAGCCGGAGAAGGAGTACCTGCAGGCCATCGGGGACGAACGCGACAACTACGGGACACACATCCAGAATGCACAGGCGGGGCATGAGTTTGGATTGGAGTTGGCATACACGCTGGTGAGCAGCCAGGATGACTGGGACAGGTATGAAGGGCTGCAGTGGTATGCGGCGGAGCAGTGGGCCAGCGGGCACGCCAACGACCCTGATGTGGAAGAGGTCTTGAAGCGGGTCCGCGGGGGCAAAGCCGCCTATCTGCGCTGGGGACGGGAGACGCTGGGCTGGGCCATCTATGTCTTCAAGAAGGGGGCGTTTGGCAGGTAGTCGGCCGGGCAGCTGGCGCATGCAGCCGACTATGCTATCAAGGCTCCTTCGATGCTACTCCCGAATTGGACGCGCGGGGAGGCGCCGCCACGTAAGGGCGCCGGCTCCCTGACCGCCGGCGGGTCAGGCCGCGTGTTGTCTGAGCAGAACAGCCAGATTCCTGCTCACCAGGTTCACATCCTCGAGCAAGCCGAGCTTCTCCAGCTTGGCTCCCGTCGTCTGCGGAAGTTGATCGCCGGGGACTCCCCGCAGTAGAAGCGCCGTCTCCTCCCCGGTGAAGCTCACCCCCTCATCGAACCAGTGGAAGAACCTCTTGTTCACCGGGCAGGCCAGCTGGCAGGCCATGCAGCCGATGAGGCAGTTGTGCCAGGAGGGGTCGATCCACTCGGGGAACTCCGCAGTCCGCTCATTGTGAAAGGTGAGGCACCTCTCCGCCAGGATGAGGAATCGGTGGGACACGATAGCGCCGGTGGGGCACCGGCTCATGCAGGCCGTGCACTTGTCGCATTGCTCCAGGGCTCGCAGTCCGACCCAGTTGTCTTCGGGGGCCGGCAGGTCCGAGAAGAAGGCTGCCAGTCTGTGGAAGCTGCCCATGCCTTCCACATAGGCGATGTTGTTCTTGCCGTAGCGGGCCAGCCCGCTGCACACCGCCAGCAGCTTCTCCGGCACCCTGGCCGGATACAGGCGGAATCCTGCTGGCTGGAGCACCTGTGTGAGCACTGATTCCACCGCTTTGTCTGTGTCCGGGGAATACGTCGGCGGCACCGTGAAATGATAGGGTTTGTCTTTGAAATGGAATCCCACCCTCCGCTGAGGCTGTGGTGCGGTGGCTATGATCAGGGAACAGGCATCGGGGAGTTGGGCCGGGAGAGCATAGTCAAGGCGGGTCAGCCTTTCCTGATAGAAGACCTCCTCGAAGTCCCCGGCCCGGCGATGCCGCTCGATCTCGCTGCTGAGATCGGCCAGGCGCGCGATGGGTACAATACTGCCCTTGAATCCCCTCTGTTCCAGCTCCGATGTGGCCAATCCCCACAACCGTGAATGGCTCATGCCTCTGCGCCTCCCATGCCTTCCCCGGCTGTCAGGCCAGTATCCGCAGCACCCGGTCCATGCCGGCCAGGTCCGGCAGCAGGTCCATGGCAGCATCGGGGAAGTGCCGCCGGGCCATTTGCAGGACTCGCGGGCCCTGCCCCTGCCCGATCTCCAGCATGACGGCGCCTCCGGGCCGGAGCTTCCCGCCGGCCTGAGGAAGCAGTCGCTCTATCTTCTCCAAACCATCCCCACCGGCGGCCAGGGCCGCCATCGGCTCGAACTCCCTGATCTCCGGAATCAAGCCGGGCAGGTCCGAGTCCCTGACATAAGGCAGATTGGCCACCATCAGGTCCACCGCTTCCGGGAGGGGCTGCAGCAGATCTCCCTCCAGGAGCTGCACCCGTGTGCCCACTCCGTGTCTGCCGCAGTTGATCCGGGCCACTTCCAGGGCCCCCGGGGAGACATCCGTGGCATGGATGACAGCCCGGGGCAAGTGCAGTGCCAGTGCCACGGCCACCGCGCCGCTGCCCGTGCCTATGTCAGCCACACGGCATCCCTGCCCCTGCGGAAAGCGCGCCTCTGCAAAGGCCAGCGCCTCCCCCACCAGCAGCTCCGTCTCGGGCCGGGGTATCAGAACGCGGGGGTCAACATGGAGATCGATGCCGTGGAACTGGCACTGTCCCAGGATGTAGGCTGTGGGCTCATGCCGCAGGCGGCGGTTAACCAGGCGGTTGAAGCCCTCGGCGTGCGTCAGCAGGAGCGGCTCCCCCAGCCGGGTATAGAGCTCAGCCCTGCCCATCCCCACGGAATGCATCAGCAGCAGCTCGGCCTCTATGCGGGGGTCGGCGATGCCCTCCGCGGCGATGCTGGCTTCAGCCTGGCTGAGGGCTTCTCTGAGGGTGACGGTCACGCAAAAGCTTCCTCCATCTGCTTCGCCTTCTCGTCGGTGGCCAGGGCGTCGATAAGCTCGTCGAGGTTGCCCTCGAGAAGGGCTGGCAGGTTGTGGAGGGTCAGGCCGATGCGGTGGTCCGTCATCCGGTTCTGGGGGAAGTTGTAGGTCCGGATCTTCTCCGCCCGCTCCGCAGTGCCCACCTGGGCACGACGGTCCTTGGAGATCTCCTCCTGCTGCTTGCGCTGCTCGATGTCCAGGAGGCGGGAACGCAGCAGGGCCATGGCCTTGGTCCGGTTCTGAAGCTGGGACCGGTTCTCCTGGCAGACCACCATCATCCCCGTGGGGATGTGGACTATGCGCACGGCGGTGGCCACCTTGTTCACGTTCTGTCCCCCGGGGCCGCCGCTGTGGAAGATGTCTATCCTCAGGTCCTCCTGCTTGACGTTGATCTCCACTTCCTCCGCCTCGGGGAGCACCGCCACCGTGGCCGTGGAGGTGTGCACCCGGCCCCCGGCTTCGGTCACCGGTACCCGCTGCACCCGGTGGACGCCCCTCTCATGCTTCAGTCTGCCGAAGGCATTCTTGCCTGAGACCTCGAAGATGATCTCCTTGAATCCCCCCCGGTCGCTGTGACTGGTATCGATGATCTCCACCTTCCAGCCCTTGACCTGGGCATAGCGCGAGTACATCCGGTACAGGTCGGCGGCGAACAGAGCCGCTTCCTCCCCGCCGGTGCCCGCCCGGATCTCCACAATGGCGTTCTTCTCGCTGCTCGGGTCCTGGGGCAGGAGGGCCACCTTCAGCTCCTCCATGAGCTGGTACTGGCGCTTCCTGAGGTCCTCGATCTCCTGCTTCACCAGGGCCATCATCTCCGGGTCCGGGCTGTCCTTCAGCAGCGGCTCCGTCTCCCCCAGCTGCCTCGCCGTCTTCTTGTAGTCCCGGAACTTGAACACGATGGGGCTGATCCCCGCCTGCTCCTGGGCCAGGTTCCACTGGCTGGTGCCTGAGGCCATCAGCTCGTTCAGCTCTTCATAGCGCCTTTCCACGGCTTCCAGTTTGGCGAGGATGTTGTTCATCTTGGCGAATACAATTATACCAGCTTCGGTCGTGATTGCGCCGAGCGCGGGGACGCCGGGCTAGCGCCGGGCGGCGCCGATGATCCCGGAGAGGTCGCTCAGGCCCTCCCGCTCAAGAAAGGCCTCGATGCCTTCCAGGACATCGAGCAGGGCCCGGGGGTTGACGAACTGGAAGGTGCCTACCTCGACGGCGCTGGCCCCGGCCATGAGGAACTCCAGGGCATCCTCAGCCGCGCTGATTCCCCCGCAGCCGATGATGGGGATGCTCACCCGCCCGGCCACCTGATAGACCATGGACAGGGCCACCGGCTTGATGGCCGGACCGGACAGCCCGCCGTGGATGTTGCCCAGGGCGGGCCGGCGCGCTGCGGTGTCGATGGCCATCCCCTTCAGGGTGTTGATCAGACAGAGGGCGTCGGCGCCCGCCTGGCTCACCGCCAGGGCGATCTCCACGATGTCGGTCACGTTGGGCGTCAGTTTGACGATCACCGGCAGCGAGGTGGCCGCCCTCACCGCTTCCGTCACGGCGGCGGCGCCCTTGGGATCCCGGCCGAACTCCATACCCCCGGACTTCACATTGGGACAGCCCACGTTGACCTCGACGGCGCTGACTCCCGCCACGCCATCCAGCCGGGCGGCTACGGCGGAGTACTCCTCCACCGCCTCGCCGGCGATGTTGACGATGACGGGCACCTGCCACGAGGCCCACAGTGCGGCCCTCTCCCGTACCAGGGCCTCCACTCCGATGTTCTGCAGCCCGATGGAGTTGAGCAGTCCGGAGGGCGTCTCCACCAGGCGGGGCTGAGGATTGCCCTCCCGGGGCGCGAGGGTGGTTCCCTTGCAAACGATGGCCCCCAGCCGCTGGATATCCACCAGCTCGCCGTACTCGGTGCCATAGCCGAAGGTGCCGGAGGCGGTCATCACCGGATTCTTCAGCAGCAGTCCCCGGGGGTGGTTGGGGGCCAGCTGTACAGCCAGGTTCATCGACGATTCTCTCAATCCCGATCGTTGCGGGGTTATTGTAGAGGCTTTGTCACGCGGCCCGCAAGTAGCGGCGCCCTGAGTCACGCACTCTTGCCACAGGCACAAGCGGCCACTATACTTACGGCAGTCATGAAGGAATCCTTCGACGCCGTAGTGGTCGGCGCCGGGCCCGCCGGCTGCGCCACGGCCTACTCCCTGGCCAGGGCCGGACTGGAGGTCCTTCTGGTGGAGAGGGGCAAGTCCGCCGGGGCGAAGAGCATGACCGGCGGCGTCCTCTACGGCCCCGTCCTGGCCAACCTCATCCCCGATTCCTGGAAGGAGGCGCCGCTGGAGAGGCGCGTCACCCGCCACGCGGTCAGCCTACTCTCCGAGAAGACCTCGCTCTCCATCGACTTCAACTCCGCGGGGCTGGACCAGTCCCTCCGGGACGGCTATACCGTCCTCCGGGCCAGGTTCGACCGCTGGTTCGCCGACAAGGTGGAGCAGGCCGGGGGCGTGGTCATCACCGGCGTCCGCGTCGATGACCTCCTCTGGGATGGCCCCAGGGTGGCCGGCATAGTGGCCGGTGGCGACAGGATCCCCGCCGGGGTGGTCATCGCCGCTGACGGCGTGAACTCTGTCCTGGCCAAGAAGGCCGGGCTCGCCCCCAGGCTCACCCCGGAGAACGTCAACCAGGGGGTGAAGGAGATCATCCGCCTGCCCCCGGAGTTCATCGAGCAGCGCTTCAACGTCTCCGCCGACGGCGGAGCGGCCGTCCACTTCCTGGGCTTCTGCACCGGGGGGGTGCACGGCGGGGGCTTCCTCTACACCAACCGGGACAGCCTCTCCCTGGGCGTGGTGGTCCAGTTGCAGGCCCTGATCGACAACAAGCTCAGGAGCGTCGACTTCATGGAGGGCTTCAAGGCCCACCCGGCGGTGAAGGAGCTGATCAAGGACGGCACCACTGTGGAGTACTCCGCCCACCTCGTGCCCGCCGGTGGACTGGCCATGGTCCCCCGGCTGTACGCCGACGGACTGCTGCTCGCCGGCGATGCCGCCGCGCTGGTCCTGGCCACGGGCAGGGCACTGGAGGGGCTGAACTTCGCCCTGGCCTCGGGCATGGCCGCCGCGGAGACGGTCAAGAGGGCCAGGGAGAAGGGCGACTTCAGTCAGCAGACGCTGTCTCAGTACGCCCAGCTCCTCTCGGAGAGCTTCGTCCTCCAGGACCTCAAGACGTTCCGGCGCTCCCCGGAGCTTCTGGAGAACCGGCGTCTCTACAGTGTCTACCCCGAGCTGGCCTGCCGCCTGGCGGAGAAGGTCTTCGCGGTGGATGGCCAGGCCAAGAAGACGGTGTGGCAGCTGGCCCGGGAGGAGATGAAGGGCAGGGTCTCCATGTGGACGCTGCTCAGGGATGCCCTGGCGGCCCGGAGGTCGGTATGAGCGGGATGACCATGGAGCAGCGGCTGGCGCTGAACAAGTATGAGGTGGACACCGAGGCCCACATTCGGCTGAAGCCGGACGTCTGCCTCCAGTGCCAGGTGCGGAGCTGCCTCTATGTCTGCCCCGCGGAATGCTTCAAGGAGCGGGAGGGCAGGATCAGCTTCAGCCACGAAGGCTGTCTGGAATGTGGGAGCTGCTACATCTCATGCGGCCCCGAGGCCATCGAGTGGTCCTACCCCAGAGCCCACTTCGGGATCTCTTACGAGTACGGCTGAGGGACTCACCGGCTTGCGGCCTGCTTCCTTGCAGGCCGTGCCAGCTGCCACTCCGGCTGGCCGTACTTCTCGACATACCTCCGCTCCAGTTCCCCGAAGCGCGCCCGAAAAGAGGATGAGGTTATGTTGTCCGTGGTCATGATCACGGCGTCTTCGCCGTTGTCCGAGTAATAGCGGCGGCGCGTGCCCACCCTGTTGAAGCCGTACTTCTCATACAGCGCCTGCGCCCCCGCGTTGGAGGCCCTGGTCTCCAGCGTCACCAGACTGGCCTTCATCTCCAGGGCCAGTTTGACGATGCCGATGAGCAGCACCTCCCCGATGCCCTGACGGCGCTGCGCCTGCCTCACAGCAATAGAGGTCAGGTGGGCTTCGTCCACCAGCAGCCACAGCGAGGCATAGCCCACGATCCTCCGCCCGTCCCGGGCGATATCTGTGCTGGGGGACGAATCGCCCCGGCCCAGCAGATGCCTCATCCTCCATATCCAGCGGCGCCATCCGTCGCCCGTGCTGGGCTGGGGCGGACCGGCGTCACCCCCCCAGTGGCCCTCGTTGTCATTCAGGGCCACGATGTAGCGGATGATGGAGCTGTTCAGCTCCTTGCCGAAGGACGGGGGCGGCCAGTCCGTCGGGAAAGCCTCTCTGTCGATCCGGCTGACGTAGGGAACGTCGTCCTGGACCATGGAACGTATGGTCAGATTCATGCTCTTCCCTTGTCTGGGCAGTCCCAATTCTATCACGCGGTGGCCCTGGGCAGGGGCACGGCAGCCGTCGGTCAGAGCCGCCGCGCTGATTGCCCCTGATTTAGCCATTGAAGTATAATTCCCCCCGCGAGGTGCTTCCCACGGCATTCCATCGTCAGAGAACTCCGTCAGCTCAGGCCATCTCCGAGTCCCGGACCCGGGGCAGCGCCCGTTCAGCAGCGCGAAGGGACCGGGCCTCAGTTCAGGACCTTGAGAGCACAGCCAGAACCCTCCGCCGCCACATCATCAAGATGACGGCTGCCGCCGGGAGCGGACACCCCGGCGGCTCCCTCTCAGCGGTGGAGATCGTCACCGCACTCTTCTTCCGCATCCTCCGCCATCGCCCCTCAGATCCTGAGTGGCCGGAGCGCGATCGCTTCATCCTGAGCAAGGCCCATGCCGCACCCCTGCTCTATGCCGCCCTGGCCCAAACGGGATACCTGGCTGTAGACGAGCTGTGCAGTCTGAGGAAGCTCGACAGCAGGCTTCAGGGGCATCCCGACAGGCTGTGCACCCCGGGGGTGGAGATGACCTGCGGCTCCCTGGGACAGGGGCTGTCCTACGGCATCGGCGTCGCCCTGGCCGCCCGGCTGAACTCCCTCGGCTATCGGGTCTATGTCCTTCTCGGAGATGGGGAATGTGATGAGGGCCAGGTCTGGGAGGCAGCCATGTCCGCCGCCCATTTCAAAGCGGACAACCTGGTGGCCATCATCGACCACAACAAACTCCAGCTTG
>VGOM01000036.1 GCA_016875915.1 Chloroflexota bacterium | reverse complement strand
TCTGCGGGGCTCAGAGGCAGTTCCCGAACTACCTGTCTGATTGCCTGGCCAATCCGGACAAGGAGAGCTATCAGGAGTGGCTGAACAGGCAGGAGTGGCAAGAAGTGACTTGGACCCAGGACAGGGTGATTCCTGGGCTTGAAGGGGGAAAGTCATTACTCAGTCGATCAGAGAGCAGCCCGGCGCGCCGAGGAAGGGGTCGCGGTGGTATCCGAAGAGGCACGACGACCTCATAGTCGAGCGGTGGGCTAGTGCGTGCAGTCGGACGCACAACAACTGCGGTGGCTGTCAGTTCGAGGGGGATTGCCAGGACTTGGTGGATAGGCTGATAGCCTGCATGTACGTGCATTCCGAGTGCATTCACGCCAAACCCATCGAGGTCGAGAAGGTCCGGTCGCGCTAGGCACCCCAGGCATTGGGGTACCGCCTGCCGGGGGACGTCAGGGGGCGGCGCCGCAGCGGGCGTTGCTGTGGGAGCGCTCAACCCTCGCCGTAGACCGCGTTGAAGAAGGCCTTCTCCACTTCAGTGGCTTCAGCCGGCAGGGTGGTGACGTTCTTCAGGGCCAGCGCGAAGACGTAGACCTGCGCCGTCTTCTCCAACAACTGGCAGTTCGTGAAGGCCTCCTGCATGCTCTTGCCCAGCACTATGGCGCCGTGATTGGCCATCAGGGCGGCATTCCGGGGACCGAGGGCGGCAAGGACGTTCGCCGTCATCTCGGGACTGCCTGACAGGGCGTACCGCGCCACCTTGATCTCCCCCCCCATCTGGGTGACCTGGTCGTCGAGGATGGCCGGGATCTCCAGGCCGGCGACGGCGATGATGCTTCCATAGACGGGGTGAGTGTGGATGACGGCATTCGCCTTCTTGCGGACCTTGTAGATCTCTGTGTGGAGCATGGTCTCTATGGAGGGACTCAGTTCTCCCTCGACCCGGAGTCCATCGAGGTCGACGACCACGATATCGTTCAGTTTCATCGTGTCGTAGGGGCGTCCGCTGGGGGTGATGGCCACCAGGTCCCTGCCGACGGAGTCCTTGAAACGCAGACTGACGTTCCCGGAAGTGCCCACCACAAAACCCCTCTGGGACATCTTCTGAGCGGTGTCCAGAACCTCCTGCTTCTGCGGTTCCCACATTGTCTATCCCACCTCCTCGACCAGACTCTCCAGCCATCTGGAGGCATGCAGCCATCTCCCATAGTGCTTGGCGTATTCTGACGAGCTCTTCTGATCCGGTTCGATGACCTCGGACGCGGGCCGCATGGCCTCCGCGGTGGCCCGGAGATCCCCGTACCAGCCGGCCCCCGCAGCGGCGCACATGGCCACCCCGCAGGCGGTGACCTGGGGCGTCCCAAAGGAGACCACCGGCCGCCCCAGCGCGTCGGACAGCATCTGAACCAGAGATCGGCTCCGCGCCAGCCCGCCCCCGATGCTCACCCTCTCCGGATCCATGTCCGAGGTTTGGGCGAGCTGGTCGCAGTTGGCTTTGAAGGCGAAGGCGAGATTCTCCAGCGCTGCTCTGACGAAGTGCTTCCTTCCCACAGCGGTCACACTCGGGGTGATGGGGAAGAGGAAGCCGCCGAGAGCGGGTCTCAGCCGGGTCATATCCATCACCCTCGGGCCGATGAAGGCCAGCGCCCCATCGGCGCCCGGCGGCACCTGTTCCGCCAGACGATCCATCGCCGCGTAGGCGTCGTTCCCCGCTTGCGCGGCCCCGTCCTCATAAAGCAGTCCCTTGAGCCAGGCGTAGGCGCCGCCGGATTCGGCGGCGTTGCTCTCCAGAATCCATCTCCCGGGCACAACGTGGCAGCCTGACCAGATCCGTCCTTCAGGGTGGAGGATCGGCCTGGCGGTCACCATCTGAACGGAGGCACTCCAGCCGGCGAGTACTCCAACCTCAGCCTCGTTGTTCACTCCCATGCCCAGCAGGCCGCACTGGGTGTCAGCCCCGCCGGCCACAACAGGCGTGCCGGCGGCCAGCCCCGTCCGGGCGGCGCTGCCGGGAGACACCGTGCCAACGGCCGTTCCGGGGACAGCCATCTCCGGGCAGACCCCCGGCGGCAGCTCCAACATGGTCAACAACTGGCTCGACCAGGCACTCTCGCGGATGTCCACCAGTCCGGTGTCTGCGGCACTGGACAGGTCGGCAACGGCTCTGCCGCAGAGCCTGTAGATGATCCAGTTGTTTATGGAGAGGACGGTGGCTATTCGATGGTATGTCTGGGGATGGTGGGTCTTGAACCATCGCAGCTTGGCCGGCGTGAACAGAAACGAGGGAGTATGGCCGGTGATGCGGTGGATGTCGCCGCCGAACTGGCCGTCGATGGAGAACCCCTCGACCAGGGCCCGGAGATCGGTGTTGGGGCCGGCATAGAGCTCAACCCCGTCCCGATCGAGGAACACCACTCCCTGCCGCTGACTGGCGGCGCTGACCGCGGCGATCCGCGACGGAGTCAGGCCGGACCTCTGGATGGCCTCGGCGATGATCTGACAGATGATGGTCCAGAAAGCCTCCGGGTTGAACTGCCTGCCCAGGGGAGCGATCTCCGGCGGCGTGTCGTAGTTCCAGTCACGACGGGCGGACGAGATGGCTTTGCCCTGTGGATCGAAGAGTAGAGCACGGCAGCCGCTGGACCCGGCATCTATGGCTAGGACGCAATGGTCGGGCATGCTACTTCCAGGCCTGAGGATTGACCAGGTTGCGGGGCCGTTCTCCTTTGAGGAAGCTCTGGATGTCTTCGGCCATGCTCAGCGAGTGACGGGTCACGGACTCATCGGTGGCTCCGCCTATGTGAGGCGTGAGGACCACGTTGGGAAGCTTGAGCAGCGGGTCGTCCGGCTTGGCCGGCCAGGACTTGTAGACGTCGAAGGCGGCTCCGGCGATGCGTCCCTCCCTCAGTGCCGAGGCCAGGGCATCTGCGTCGACCACATAGGCGCTGGCTGCATTGACCAGGTAGGCCGTGGGCTTCATCAGGGCTATACGGCGGGCATCCACCAGGCCGACAGTCTCGGCAGTGGTGGTGCAGTGGATGGTGACATAGTCCGATTCCTTCATCAGGCTGTCCAGCTCGGATGGAACGGCGCCGAGGTTGGCCATGACGGCCGGAGCAGCGTAGGGGTCGTAAACCCGGATCGAGGCCTCAAAGGCGGCAAGCCTCCTGGCCACCTGTTGACCGATGGCCCCGAAGCCGATGATGCCCACGGTCTTTCTCCACAGCTCCGAGCCCCGCATATGGAAGTAGGCCACGGTGGGGTCGGTCCACTGGCCTGACTGGACCATGGTGTGCGCCGAGGGGATGTGTCGGGCCAGGCAGAGCATCAATGCGATGGTCAACTCGGCGACGGCGATAGCATTCCTGGCCGGCGTGTTCACCACGGGGACACCGTACTCTGTGGCCGCTGCCACATCGATGTGACTCACGTCCGCCCGGCAGACGCCCACAAGCCTCAGCCCGCGGGCCTTGTCAAATACCTCCCGGGGGAGGAAGTCCGCTTCCACCACCACGATGCTCATTCCGTGTTCCTGGATGCGCTCAATGAACTGCTGAGGGGAAAGGAGCTTCTTCGTATCCATCCAGCTTTCATAGGTGATATCGACGGTCTGCTGCAGTTGCCTGAGCACTGCGGGGTCGAATGGCGCCAGGACAAGAGCTTTCACAGGATCACATCCCAGGCTGCAGCAGAGCAAAGCCGCTGCTGGCGTCGGCGATGCGTGTGGCCTTGGTCCCGATGATTTCGTAGAGGATGGCCTCGCCCACCAGCCAGGCAGTCACCCCGGGCCTGAGGCAGCCGGTGGTGGTCTTCCCCGAGCGACCCAGGGCGGCATGGATGTGAAGATATGGTTTGCCGTCTTCACCAAGGGCGATGACCCCGACCCCGGCCACTTCATGGGCCCCGTCGATGGGCAGCAGCATCGGCTCGGGAGGCCTCTCGTCGGAGCGCCGCGGACCGACCACCACCTCACCCCCGCCGACACCGCCCACAAGGACGACGTGTCCCGCGGCCACCCCGTTCTCCTCGGCAAAACGCTCGATGCACTGAGGCAGAACATCGCCATCCTCGAGGCGGATGATGAAGACCCTGCCCACCTGACCCTGACACCACTTCATCTCTGCTGGAGCCCCCTCATCTGGTGCGGACTGGAGTACGGCATGGCGCGGATTGCCGGCCGACTCCCATGTCCTCTGTGGGAAGATTGTATCAGCGGGGGCTTGCGTGAGCAAGAGAGGTCAGGAGCAGACCTCTTCGACCAGCTCGGCCAGGACCCTGATCCCGAAGCGGAATCCCTCGACGGGGATGCGTTCGTCCGCGCCGTGAAACATGGAACGGAAGCTGTCGTGGTGGGCCACCTTCACCGGAGAGAAGCCGAAGTACTTCGTGTTCAGCGTGGAGTAGTGGGTGGCGTTGGTGGTGGCCGAGATCATGACAGGCAGGGCCACGGCCTGCGGATCGTGATTCTTGAGCACCCGGGCGATGGCTCCCATGATGGGATCGTCGGGATCCACCGTGGTGGGCTGCAGCTTCTTCAGGACGTTGATCTCGATTCCGGGCCCGACAACATCCTTGACCTCAGCCAGGAAGCTCTCAGCCGTCTGACCCGGCAGGAACCGTCCGTCGACCTCCACCCGGGCAACCGCCGGGATGATGTTGGTCTTCCCGCCCGCCCGGAGTGTGGTGGGACTGGCGGTGTTGTGGAGCATGGCAGAGAGCATGGTGGCCTGTTCGCTCTCCGGAACCAGCCGGTTCAGGACCAAGGAGGTCAGCCGCGGGTGAAGCAGGAAGGCCGATGCGATGCTTGTGGGGAAGCGCTGGCTGGCCAGCAGGGCCTTGGCCAGATGCCCGGCCACGACGTTGTCATGCCGAGGCAGGCCGTTCCGGCCCAGCCTGATGATGGCCTCGGAGAGGCGTATCAGAGATGAATCCGGGTCTGGAATGGAGCTGTGCCCGGCCTCGCCCCTGGCGACCAGTTCAAACCAGCAGAGGCCCTTCTCGGCCACTTGGACGGGGTAGAAGGTCTTTCCCCACTTGCTGATGCCGAAGCCGCCGATCTCCCCGAGGCAGTACTCCGCCCGGATCCTGTCGGCGTGGTTGTCCACCAGGTACTTCGCTCCGTGTGTTCCCCCGGTCTCCTCGTCGGCTACCGCGGTGAATATGATGTCCCGCTTGAACCTGACGCCAAGGCGCTTGAAGAGGAGCATGCACACCAGGCTCATGGTGACCATTTGTTTCATGTCCAGAGCGCCGCGGCCCCAGATGTACCCGCCGGCCACATCAGCCGCGAAAGGCGGGTGAGTCCACTGGCTCTCGTCAGCGCAGACAACGTCGAGATGCCCATCGAGCTGCAGCGGGGGCTTCTCTCCAGTCCCCTTCAGGCGGCAAACCAGGTTGGCCCGGGTTGGCGCACCTTCGAAGATCTCCGGCTCGAAGCCCTCCTGGCGAAGAAGCTCGGCCAGGTAGTCGGCTGCAGGCCTTTCGTTTCCAGGGGGGTTGACGGTCTCAAACTGGATCAGCCGGCGCAGAATGGACTCGGCTTCAGCGAAGACGTCGTCCCACTTCAACTGACTCAGCACAGCCGACGCGGCAGCGGAGCGGCAGTCGATTCCCGGCGAGGCAGGTGATTCCCCGCCGGCCTTGTCCCGTGCTGAGGACACGGGGGATCTGCGATGGTCAGGAGCTCTCCCTGTCGATGGCCCCGGGGCGATGGATTCCAACTCGGACTTCATCCGCAGTCCCATTCTACCACCGGCCGGCGCCGGGGGTCTTGTTCAGGCCGCATCTCACTGACACAGTGTATAGCCTGACGCTCACAGCTCTGTCTCAAAGGGCACAGGGACTCTTGCAATAGTGTATCATGTCATAGAAGATATGGATGTTTATGATCGATGTGCCGGACATCCCTGATGTGCCGCCCGGGCGGTCAGCGCAGGTGCGCCAGTCTGAGTCTGATGGCCTCATAGCGGCTGCCGATGCTGAGCTTGGAATAGAGGCGGGTGATGTGATTCTTGATGGTCTTCTCTTCCACAGCCAGGGCCTGGGCGATCTCCGCATTGCTCTTCCCCTCGGCGATGAGATCCAGGATCTCGGTTTCCCTGGTGGTCAGGGGATCGGCGGCCTGCTGTTCCCTGAGGTACTCGGCCCTCGACTCCTCCTCGGGCAGGGTGGCCATGGCAAGGGCGACGGCGGGTGAGGGTGCGATCTCCTGTCCCGATGCCACGGAGCGGATGGCCTGCAGCAGCTCCTCGGGAGTGAAGCGGCTGTAGACTAGGTATCCCCTGGCTCCGGCCCGGAGCGACCGGGCCAGGGTCTGGGGGTCCTCTGAGACGGTCAGGATCAGTATCCTGGCTTGCGGATCGATGCGCATGATGGCTGCCGTGGCGTTGATCCCGTCGATGATCGGCATGCGGATGTCCATCAGCACCACATCCGCGGGGTCCCTCTTCATCCGCTGGATGGCCTCAGCGCCGGTGGAGGCCTCGCCGATGACCTCGATCCCGGCCTCTGTCTCCAGCAGGCTGCGCAGCCCCTGCCGGATGACCGCGTTGTCGTCCACCGTCAGCAACCTGATGCTATCCATTGTGATTCATCCGGCTGAAGCCAGAGGGACGGTGATCAGCAGCCGGGTCCCGTGGCGGCTGTCGATGGAGAACTGCCCATTCAATTGCTCCACACGCTCCTTCATGCCCAGTATTCCGTACTTCCTTTCGCTGGCCATCCCGTAGATTCCTTCACCTGAATAGCCGATCCCCTTACCGTTGTCCGCGATCTCCAGGCGCATCTCTCCGGGCAGGAACTCGACGGAGACGGTGACGCGGGAAGCGGAAGAATGTTCGCGGGTATTGTGCAGAGCCTCTGACACAATGCTCCTCACGTTGTAGCTGGCTAGCAGGGGCAGGGCCCGGTCTTTGCCGGAGAGAGTGAGCTCCGTCTCGATGCCGGTGGCATCACCCCATCTTCGCAGGATGAGGGATAGCTGCGACGCTAGGCCTCCGGACTCCGCTTCGCTGCGCAGTTCATCGACGATATTCCGGATCTCCTGGCTGGAGCGCTGGCAGACGCTCTCGATGTATTCGGCCTTCTTCACGGCTTCAGGGGAAGTCAACTGCCGCCTCAGGGCGTGGGCTTCCAGGGCCAGACCGTGAAGCGTCTTCAGGGAGGTGTCGTGCAAGTCCCGGGCGATCCTCTGCCGCTCTTCCATGAGGGTGCGTTCGCGGACGAGCCTGGCGCTCCTGCGGCGCTCTCTTCTGGTTTCCTCAGTCACCAGCCCGGCAGACAGCGCCACGAAGAACATCATGACCGTCCAGAAGACGTACCCCGGGGTGCTGAAGGTCAGGTCATACTCCCACTCCCTGTAGAGCATGGCCACGGCCAGGCCCGAGCAGAAGACCACCTCCATCACCAGGCTCCCCGTCAGCCCGAACCGCATGGCCCCTTCAATGACCACGATGGCGAAGCCGGCATAGGCGGCCGTCTCCCTGCCCGATATGAACTGGAAGATGAAGGCCCAGGCGAATACGGCGATGATTGCCTGTGTGGCGACAGCCAGGCGGACCTGACCGTTCATCGTGGTGATCCTGCGGTTGAGATAGGCAGCGATCCCGCTCCACGCGCCCAGCAGGACGGCGAAGAGGACCACAGTGGTCACCGACGCTGGGCCGTGCATCATTCCTATGGGGACCGCTGCCGGCACGCCCAGCGAATGAACCGCAATGAAGATCCACTCTAGGTTCTTCATCTCCTTGAGGCTGCGCTCGCTGGAGAAGGACTCTGACTTTCTGCCCGGAACCACTCTCATAGTCAATCGCCTCGCGGTCTCGATGCATTCGCAAGCGATTGACCACATTGTACAACATCAGGCCAATACCTGGCTTCGGGACATGGTCGTCGGAAGAAATAGGGACCAAGGTCTCAAGACAGGAGGACGGACGCCTGCAATACTGTGAACGTCGCAACTGCCGGCATTGTGCTGATGGTTCAAGGCACGATGCTACGAACGACCGATCTGGCAGGAACAACTGGAGAGGCAGAAGACATGAAGTGCTCAAGATGCAGGAAGGACAACTCCCCGGGCGCGGCCTATTGCTTCTGGTGCGGTGATCGACTGGGTGACGAGGTGGAGATGCCCCGCCAGCCGGCGTCGCAGCCGGACGAGCTTCAGGATATGAAGCAGCGCCTGCGCCAAATGTCGCTGCGGTTGTCGGCATTGGAGCGGCAGGTGAAGGCGATCAGCAGAGGGATGCCCATCGGCGAATGTGAAGACCAGCCGGCCCCTCCAGCCCCGGATACTCCGCGGGAAACACCGGAGCCGCCGCGCAGAGTCGAAGTCGTGGCCCCGGTCGCGGCTCGCCTGAGCAAGCCAACACCACGGCCCGTGGACCAGTCACTGGTTGCTTCTGCCCTCTCCGCCGTGTCGCCCGTGGCAGGCAGAATCACGTCGACCGGTGCGTCCGCTGCGGCCGCTGAAGTGCGGTCGGACGTACGTCCCCAGAAGAGCCGGGAACTCCCTCGCCAGCGGAAGCCGGAGACACCCCGCCCCCGCCGCCCGGAAGGCGCGGAGGACAGACAGGTTGGAGGCAGACCCGCCGGGGGAGCCAGGTGGTTTCAGGATTGGGAGCAGTCGCTTCCGGGCAACTGGCTTTCACGCATCGGAATTGTGGCTCTGTTCATTGGACTTGGCTTCCTGGCCAAGCTTGCCTACGACCGTGATTGGATCAGTCCCGTTGTGCAGCTCCTCACAGGGCTGTCTATCGGTGTCGTGCTCCTCTGGGGCGGCCAGCACTGGAACAGGAGATACCGCGTCTGGGCACAGGCCCTCACCGGTGGAGGCGTGGCGACGCTCTACCTGTCGTTCTTTGCCTCCTACGCCCTCCACGATCTCATGCCCTTCTTGCCCACCTTCGTGTTGATGTTCTTCGTCACGGTGGGGGCGGTGGCCATCGCCCTGCGGCAGAACTCCATGGCCATAGCCATCATCGGCATCGCCGGCGCCTTCCTGGTGCCGATCGTTCTGGGGGCATCAGACCACTCAGACCCCGCTGGGGGGTCCGGCGGGCACAGCCCGGGGCTCCTCATCGCCTACATCCTGCTTCTCGATGCGGGGATCGTCTGGCTGTCCAGCCTGCGCAACTGGCGCTGGTTCACCCTGCTGGGATGGACCGGTTCCCTGCTGGTCTATGGCTTGTGGTATCTGGATTCAGGCCGTGAGGAATCGCTGCTCACGACCCTGGGCGGGCTGACCGGCATCTTCGTCTGCTTCGCGTTGGCGACCATGCTGTTCCACGTCGTCTGGCGTCGCACCCCGGGGTTGACTGACCTGGCCCTCATGTCGCTCAACGCGGCAGTCTACTTCAGCGCGAGCTACTTCCTTATGTGGGATGACTATCGCGGCTGGCTGGGCACCTTCAGCTTCATGCTGGCTGGCCTCTATGGCCTCCTGGCCTGGCTGGCTTGGTGGAGGAGTGACAGCAACAGGCGACTCTGCCAGTTCGCTGCTGGCATCGCCATCGTGTTCCTGACCATTGCCATACCTATCCAGTTCCACAGGGCCTGGATCACCGTGGCCTGGGCCGCCGAAGGCGCTGTGCTGACCTGGATTGCCACACGCCAGTCCATCCCCAGGCTGCAACTGTGGGCTCTCGGGGTCTTTGGACTGGTGCTGGTCCGGCTCTTCGCCTTCGACAACGTCGTAGCCCAGGCCGGCTTCCGCCCCGTCATGGATGATGACAGGTTCGTGCCGTTTGCCATGAGCATCCTGGCCTTCTATGCCGCGGCCTACTTCCTGCGGCGTGATCCAAAGGTGTTGCAGCCGTGGCTCTTCCCGATGATGGTGCTTGTGGGCTGTTTCCTCACCGTCTGGCTGCTCAGCGCCGACATCGTGGACTTCGCGGGCAGGAGGATCATCGAGGCAAGGCTGGATCACAGCAGCCATCTGCACATTCGGAATCTGGAGAACGCCAGAGCCCTGGCGCTGGCGCTCACCTGGACTGTCTATGGACTCTGTCTTGTGGCAGTGGGTGTCTGGAGGAAGTGGGGCTGGCTCCGTGTCGGAGGATATGTCCTTGTGGCTGCTGCGGTGGGCATGACAGTGGTCCTGCTGAACCACGTCTATGCCGGCATCCACCGGGCGGGCTCGACGCCCATCCTGAACTACAGCTTCGGCGCCTTCGCCGTATCCGTCTTCGGCCTCTACCTTCTGTCATTCATCATAGCGAACAATAGAGGCCGCCTTCATGGCGCGGAGACCGCCATGTTCCCTGTGCTGATGACGGTGGCCAA
>VGOM01000035.1 GCA_016875915.1 Chloroflexota bacterium | reverse complement strand
CCAGCCGGCTCATCTCCTGGTCATAGAGGTCAGGATGGCGCTCGAACACCTCGGTCACTCTGGTGGCCATGGGGCTGTCCACAAAGATCAGTACCCGCGGTATCCGTCCGTGGATGAGCAGGTTGTTCAGATGGTAGAGCACCTCCTGTGCCCTCTCCAGGGCGAAACTGGGCACGATGATGTTGCCGCCCTTCTCCAGGGTGGAGTTGACCACCTCCGCCAGGTGATCGGCCACCACCGAAGGCTGCTCGTGCAGGCGGTCACCGTAGGTGGCCTCCACTACGACATAGTCTGCTCTGGAGAAGGTGGTCGGGTCTCTGAGGATGGGGGCATTCCGCCGGCCCACATCGCCTGAGAAGAGCACCGTGCGCTGCTCACCGGAGTCAGCGAAGGTGACCGTTATCATCGAGGAGCCCAGGACGTGGCCGGCGTCGTGGAACCTGGCCTCGATGCCCTGGCCCAGGACCACCGCCTCCCCGTAGGGAATGGGCGAGAAGAGGGGCAGCGATGCGGCCACATCGTCCGTGGTGTAGAGAGGGACCTCGGGATGCGGCCCCGCCCGTCCCTCCCGCTGATGCCTCTTCTTCTTGTAGGCCGCATCTTCCTCTTGCAGCTTGGCCGAATCATAGAGCATGATCTCAGCTATGTCGGTCGTCGCCGGAGTGCAGTAGACCCTCCCCCCGAAGCCCTCCCGGACCAGCTTGGGCAGCAGGCCGCAGTGGTCGACATGGGCATGGGTCAGCAGGAGGGCGTCGATGGTCTGGGCAGGGACGCAGAAGGGTTCCCAGTTCCTGGCCCTGAGTTGCCTCTCCTGATACAGGCCGCAGTCTATCAGGATTCTCAGGCCGTTGGCCTGGAGCAGGTACCGGGAACCGGTGACGTTCTGGGCCGCACCCATGAACTTCAGCTTCATCTGCATCGCTGCCGGTTCCCCTGCTGTCCGCTTCCCGCTCTGCTGGACGAGCGCGCCGCTCGGGCCAGCCCACAGTTTACCGCTTTCCTTTCGCAGCCGTCTATCGGTGACTTGGCGTGCAACGCCTTCTGTCCTGTGCTAGAATTGCGTGTTCATTGATTCGAGCAGGGGGAACCAGCCAACCCAGGTATGAAGGAACCGTTGGGTACACGTTGCCATCCGGCCCCGCACCGCGATCACCCCACCGTCCGAAGGCCTGAGCCGGGGAGGGTGGGTCTTCTTGTGCTCATTCTGGAAGAGGGGGAGACGGGATCATGCATTGGCTGACTAGAATAGCCGTATTCCAGCGCTGGATCACCATTGTTATCACGGCCGCTCTGATCGGTGTTTCCATCTTCGCCACCCTCCGGCTGGAGCAGGAGATGATACCCGATATCGACTTGCCCATGACCACGGTGATAGCGGTGTACCCCGGCGCTTCTCCGGACGAAGTTATGAATGAAGTGGCCGTGCCCATTGACGAGGTGGTCTCCGGCACTCATGGGCTGGAGATGGTCGCTTCAACCTCATTGCAGAACATGGCTGTCGTCTTCGCGGAGTATGAGTACGGCACCGACATGGGCAAGGTCAACGCCGCCATCGAGCGGGGGCTGGAGAGGCTGGTCTTCCCTCTCGGTGTCACTCAGGCTGCGGATCGGACCGGCGACCAGAACCCCAAGGTCTACCCGCTGAACATGAACATGATCCCGGTGGTCGTCCTCACCCTCACCGGCGACCTGGAGCCCAACGAGCTGGACGAGATCGCCGATACCATGATCGTTCCAGAGCTGGAGAAGGTGGCCGGCGTCTTCTCTGTGACCACCGAGGGTGGGCAGGAGAAGGTGCTCATCGGCCCGATTGCCACGGAGATGAATGCCCGGGGGATATCAGCGGCGCAGATAGTGACCGCTGTCAAGGCCAACCAGTATGGCTCGCTGGGGGAGATCGAGGCAACACCTCTGACCGCATCCACCGTCGTCGGAGATGTGGCCTCCGTCGCCATCGGGCCGGCGCCCGGGACGGCCGTCACTCGGACCAACGGCGATCCCAGCGTCGCCATAGTGGTCATGAAAGACCCCGAGGCCAATACCGTCGCGGTGGCCAATGAAGTTGCGGCCCAGGCCAAGATGGTCCAGGAAACCCTGGCCGCTCAGGGATACGATGAAGTCCAGTTGCTGAACGTCTTTGACCAGTCGGACTACGTCGAGCGCAGCATCCGGGAGCTGGCCAATGAGGCGGTGGTCGGCGGTATCCTGGCCGTCCTGGTGATCTTCATCTTCCTCCTGACCGTCCGGGGCTCTCTGATCATCGCCATATCGATTCCGCTGAGCATCCTGATCGGCTTCCTGGTCATGAGCATCTGGGGACTGACCATTAACCTGTTCACCCTCGGTGCCATGGGCATCGCCGTGGGCCGTATTGTGGATGACAGTATCGTCATGCTTGAGGTCATCTACCGCCGTCTCCACAAGGGAGAGGGCCTGCGGATGGCGACTCTGGAGGGCTCGAAGGAGATCGCCATGCCCATCGCCTCGGCCACATTCGCCACGGTGGCCATCTTCCTGCCCTTGGCCTTTGTGGGCGGAATCGTGGGTGAGCTCTTCGTCCCCTTCGCCCTGACCATCAGCTTCGCCCTGCTGGCTTCCCTTCTGGTATCCCTCACAGTGGTTCCGGCCCTGGCCGGTCTGCTGGTGCCCAAGAAGATCAGGGCGGAGGGAGAGAATACCTGGTACCAGCGGCTCTATGTCCCGGCCCTGAAGTGGGTCCTGGGCCACCGTGCCATCTCTGTCGCTGTGGCGCTGATCCTCTTCATCGGCAGTCTGCTTCTCATCCCCGTTATCGGCACCTCCTTCATACCATCCATGGGCGAACCCATGATGGTAGTGGATGTGGAGATGCCTGTGGGCACGGATATCCAAACCACTTCGGAGACAGCCAGGCAGATCGAGGACATCATCGATGAGGCAGGCAGCTCCAACGTGGAGCTGTACTACACCACGGTGGGCACCTCGAGCTCCTTCGTCGGCGGGATGAGCGCCGTGATGGGCGGCAGCAGCGGCACGAACACCGCCACCGTCGAGATCATGCTCAGCAGGGGCAGCGATCCAGAGAAGGAGGCGGCCGCTCTCCAGGATCTGATCAACGAGGCCGGAATCGCCCCACCCAGCGGTCAAGGTGGCATAGTGGTCAAGGCCATGGACGCGGGCATGGGCGGCTTCTCCTCCAACGACTTCCTGGCCTACATCAAGGGCGATGCCTATGCCGATGTGCTCCAGGCTGCGGACGAGTTGACTGCCAGACTGGCGGAACTGGAGGGGCTGAGTGACATCAAGGCCGATGTTGCCATCACCCTGCCGACGCCGGTGGTTGACATCGACCAGGCCAAGCTGGCCTTTCATGTCTCCCAGGGCCTGAGAGACGACGAATTCAAGGTGGAGCTGATGGGCCTGATGAACGGGACCGAAACCGGAGTGGCCCTGGACGGAAAGGGGCTCCTTGTCCTTGGGGCCACCGGCAGCGCCAGGAGTGCCGCTGAGCTTGGCGATCTGATTATCAACAGCGCCGGCTTGAGCTACCCCGTCAAACTGGCCCATGTGGCCAGTGCCGATATCGTCGATCAGCCCACCAGCATCAAACGCATTGACGGGCAGAGGGCGGCCACCATCTCGGCGGTGATCACCCAGAAGGACATTGGGGCTGCCAGCATGGCGGCTCAGGACAAGATCGACGAGGTCGAGGAGTCCAATCCCCAGACCTCCATCCGCATCGGTGGCGTGGCCGAGGAGATGAAAGAGACCTTCGGCAACATGGGCATTGCCATCATCGTGGCCATCTTCATCTCCTTCGCCATAGTGGTGGCCTCCTTCCGCTCGTTGCTCAACGCGCTGATCATCATGATCAGCCTGCCGCTGGCTTCGATCGGCGCCCTGGTGGGCCTGCTCATCGCCGGCTATCCCCTGGGGGCCTCTGCCATGATGGGCATGCTGATGCTGGTGGGCATCGTGCTCACAAACGCCATTGTGCTCTTGGCCCTGGTGGATCAGTTGCGCAAGAGCGGTGTGAGCACCTACGATGCCCTGGTCCAGGCCGGGCGGACCAGGATCCGCCCCATCCTGATGACTGCCCTGACCACCATGATCGCCTTGGTGCCGCTGGCGGTGGGACTGCAGGGAGAGAGCGTTCTGATCGCCTCGGAGCTGGCCGTCGTGGTCCTGGGCGGGCTGCTTAGCTCCACCGTGCTCACCCTGCTGGTCATCCCGGTGATCTACAGCCTCACCGACCGCATCCGCCGCCGCGCCCCCGTCAGGGTGGCCGCTGCGGGCAAAGGCGTGCCCTCGGAGTAGTGCTGGCCGGGGGCAAACATCCCCCGGTCGAATCAACGATGGACAGGTTGCCCGCACCCCGGGCAACCTGTCCCCTTTGTGGCCCTCAACTGGAGCTGGACTGGGCAAAGGCCACCGGGTAGTACTTCCCGGCGTTGACCGATCTGATCCCGGTGACCAGCTCGCCGCCGGCGGCTTTCTTGGGAATGAAGCCATGGGCTCCGGCATGCCTGGCGACGAGCATGTTCTCTTCTTCGTCGTACTGGGTAAGGACCAGGATCTTCGTCTGCGGACACTCCTTGACTATCCGTTTGGTGGCCTCCAGACCGCTCATCACCGGCATGACTATGTCCATCAGGGCCACGTTGGGCGTCAGCCGGATGGCCTTTTCGTAGGCATCCTGCCCATTCACCGCCTCTCCCACCACCTCGATGTCCTTGTGCAGGGCGAGCACCGCGCCGATCCCCTCCCTGATCATGGTGTGGTCGTCCACCACCAGGACCCTTATCGTTCTAGTGGTCTGATCGATGAGGCTCCTGATCCGGGGGACCAGCGACGACGGCTCCACCGGCTTGGTGACGTAGTCATCGGACTGCAGTTGCATCCCCTCGAACTTCCGCCATCCCTTGTTGAACCGCTCCTCGTAGGGGGAGTCGATCACCATCAGCGGGATGTACTTGTGACCGGGGTGCTGCTTCAGCCACTGGTGCAGTGCGAAGGCCTGTCCCGCGGGCGCCAGCGTGCCCAGGACCACGACATCAGGCTCCAGCCCCATCATCTCCTGAGCCTGAGCCCTGCTGGAGGCGGTGATCACCCGAAAGGCCCTGGCCTCCAACGTCCGGGCGAATGCCTCTCTGAAGTCGGGTTCATCATCCACAATCAGGATCTTCGCTTTGTCTGCCATTCGTTGTTCCTCCTTTGTTGATCATTGAAACCGGCCTGTCTCTCCCCGGCCGCCGGCATGCCTGCCCTCGCTTCAGGCGCGGACGCAGGCCAAACCGGCTGCCTCGAGGATGTCAGGCACCACCCGTTCGTTGCCCACTGCCATAACGTGAACACCATGACATAGCCCCTCCTCCCTGATCGTCTTCATCATTCTGGCTGCCACTTCCACCCCTTTCTGCAGGCCCTTACCCTTCTCCGCCGTGGCCAGTTCATCGATAACAGCCTGCGGCACGGTTATCCCCGGGACATTCTCATTCATGTACTTGGCCATCCTGGCTGAGGCCATGACGATGATGCCGGCCAGTATCTTCACGTTGAACTGGGAGGCATACTGCATGAAACGGCGCAAGGCCGGCAGGTCGAAGACCCCCTGTGTCTGGAAGAACTGCGCTCCGGCAGCCACCTTCTTGTCGAACTTGAGAAGCTGCGGCTCGATGAAATCAGCCTCGGGGTGGACTGTGGACCCGAGGCAGAACTGGGGGCTGCCCTTCAACTGATTCCCGGCGAAGTCGGTTCCGGATTCCAGGGTTCTGGCCAGCCTGAGCAACTGGACTGAATCCATGTCGAAGACCGGCTTGGCCTCCTTGTGATCGCCGACATCGATAGAGTCCCCGGTGAGGCAGAGCACGTTGTGGACGCCCCGGGAATGGGCAAATAGCAGGTCTGCCTGGAGGGCCAGACGGTTGCGGTCCCGGCAAGTGACCTGAAGGATGGGCTCGCCCCCCCTTTCCTTCACCAGGAGACATCCCCCTATCGAGGGGAAGCGCATTACGGAGCTCTGGTGATCCGTGATGTTGATGGCATCCACCCTGTCCTTCAGGAGGTCTATGTGATGGACCATCTCCGAGATATCGGCTCCCTTGGCCGGCCCGATCTCAGTGGTCACCAGGAACTCTTGGGAATAGAGCTTCTCCTCAAGCAGCGACTTGGCCATCGTTCCCTCCTGCCGTCGACTTGGCCACGATCCTTCGCGGCCTGGGGATCACCCGGAAGTTTCTCGGGGGGTAGTAGCGGCGCATGCTGTCCAGCTGGCGCAGGCCCTCCAGACGCTGGTAGATCTGAACCCAGGCGCAGTCCATCTCCCGGCTGGCTTCGCATTTGCCGCTCTTGGTGCCCGCACAGGGGCCGTTGAGTATTCCCTTGGTGCACCTGGTGATGGGGCAAATGCCCCCTGTCTCCGCCAGCCGGCAGTCGCCGCAGGCGGCGCAGCGCTCATCCCAGATCCCCCATTCTTTCGGCATGCCCATGAAGGAAGTATTCACGCCGGGGAGCACCGGGAGTTGCCTGAACCGCTCCGACACCGCCTGGACCCCGATGCCGCAGGCCAGCGAGAGAACGGCGTCCACGTCCTCCACCCTGCCGGCCAGCATGTCCAGGAACTCGGGATCGCACTGCCTCTTCAGTGTGTATTCCGAGAGGGCGTGCGTCCCGTTGCCGCTCTTCCTCTGAGCCACCTTCAGCGCGTTGTGAAGGTATGACACCTCATGCTCGCCGCCGGCACCGCACACCGTGACGCAGGTGCCGCAGCCCAGGATGAGCACCCTCTCGTACGGGGCGACCATGCGCAGGATCTCATCGAGCTTCTTCTGTTCGGCCACGATCACTTCTGCACCTCCTGTATCAACACTGAGGCCAGGTAGAGCGTTCCTATGCGCTCGGCGAATGCCTCTAGCCTCTGTCCCATGTCACCGTTGCCGCCGGCAGTTGTGGTGAAGAACTGCAGGCGCTCCGGTTCAAGTTGGAGCTGGGCCAGCGTCCGCCGCACCTTGGCGATCCGCTGCTGCACCCAGAAGTCGGTGTTCTCTCTGGCACATTGAACGCCACAGCCGGCAATGAACACCCCCTCCGCCCCCGCCTCGAAGGCCCGGAGCATGTGATCCGCCTCGACCCTGGCAGTGCACAGCACCGGCACGATCGAGATGCCGCCTGCGGCCTTCCTCCACAGTCCGGCCAGGCTGCCGGTGCCGAACAGTCCGTACTGGCAGCAGAATCCGATGACGAGCGGTTTGGTGTTGGACTGCACCGCTGTCTGCACGATGTGATCCAGTTCCCTGTCGATGTGGCGCCGGTCGTGCGGCTTGCGGAGGACGATGGCCCTGGCCGGGCACTCCACCACGCAGACTCCGCAGGCCTGGCACTGGTCCACCGGTATCTGAACGGAGCCGGCCTGATCAAGCTGGGGCACATGATAGGGGCAGACCCTGAGGCAGGTGAGGCAGGTGGCACACCTGTCCTGGGCGAGGATCTCAGCCCCCATGCCGCAGCGCAGACACCTCCTGGCCTCACTGATGGCAGCCTGCCAGTCATAGACTAGGTCGATGGGGGCGAAGTCCTGTGCCCTGGCCTCGGCCGGCGCTGTCTCCCATTCAAAACGGCCGATCTTCCTGATGGCCTCTACCGTCTCCGGGCGGAGGTCGCCGGCCAGGCTGTCCAGCGCCTCCTTCTCCGGCAGTGGGTAGCGGTGCTGGAGGTAGTCACTGATCCGTGTGGCTGCCCTTCTGCCGGCTGCCAGGGCTTCGACCACTGTGGCCGGACCGGTGACGGCGTCTCCCCCGGCGAAGACTCCGGCCCTGTTGGTGGTCATGGTCACCGGGTCAACCTGGATGGTGCTGCCCCTGCCCAGACGCACTCCGAAGCTGCCGGGGGCCTGGGGTGCCTGGCCGATGGCCGTGATCAGGGCATCGAGCCTCTCCTGGAACTCGCTGCCCGGGACGGGCACCGGCTGCCTTCGCCCTCCGGCGTCCGGCTCGCCGAGTTCCATCCTGATGCAGGTCACCTCCAGATGCCCGTCTCTTCTTCTGACCCTGGTGGGGGCCGCCAAGAAGACCATGGCGATGCCTTCCTCTTCGGCCTGGCTTACCTCTTCTTCGTTGGCTGGCATCTCAGCCCGGCTGCGGCGGTAGAGGACCTTCACCTGCTTCACCCCCAGGCGGACGGCCGTCCGGGCCGCATCGATGGCCACGTTGCCTCCTCCCACCACGGCCACCTTCTCCCCCAGGGATGGCTTCAGCCCCAGGTTGACCTCCCGGAGGAAGGTGGCCCCGTCGATGACCCCTGGGCTGTCCTCCCCCTCTATGCCCATCTTCAGACCCTGATGGGCGCCGATGGTCAAGAAGACGGCCCGATAGCCCATCTCTAGGAGCAGATCGATGGAGACCACCCTGGCGTTGGTCCGGATCTCCACTCCCATGCTGGTCAGTCTGTGGATCTCGGTGTCGAGCACCTCCCGAGGCAGGCGGTACTGGGGAATGCCCACCCGGAGCATGCCGCCCAGCTCAGAATGGGCTTCGAAGATGGTCACCGGATAGCCCAGCTTCCTGAGGTAGTAGGCACAGGCCAGTCCGGCCGGCCCGGAGCCCACCACGGCCACCTTCTGTTCATGGCTGGTCTCGGCTTCGGGCCTGATCATCCGGTCACCGCCGAACTCCACGGCGAACCTCTTCACGGCCCGGATGGCGATGGGCGCATCGACCTGGCCCCGCCGGCAGGCATCCTCGCAGGGATGGGTGCAGACATGGGCGCAGATGGAGGGGAAGGGGTTGCCGTCCCGGATCACCTGCAGGGCCTCCATGATTCTCCCCTGGGCGGTGAGGTCCACGTATTCCCTGATGTCCATATGCAGGGGACAGGCCACCTGGCAGGGGGGCATCAGGCTGTGGTCGCAGGGGGCCTTCTTCGGCCTGGTCTCCGTCTGAGTCCGGATGCCGCCGGCGGTTGCTGAGCTCATGGGACCCCCTCTCCCCGCAAGGACGGAATACAGCAATAAGGATCTGCCGTCCATGATAGCTTCTCCGGGCGGCGAGGCAATGGAGCTTGTCCTGCGATCAGAGGGCCATCTTGACGGGAGTCGCTGCCTGGGAAAACCCCTGATAGGTGGCCGGGAAAGTCACGGGGTCAGGGGTGGACTGAATGATGAGGACGGGGTGGGTGCCCTACCGCAGAGCGATGATGCCCTTTCGGATGGCGAATCTGACCAGGTCCATCCGGTTGTGGATGTTCAGCTTGCTCATCAGGCTGCTCTTGTACCATTCCACGGTCTTGGGACTGACCACCAGCATCTCTGCGATCTCTCGGGCGGTCCGCCCTTCAACGACCAGCTTGAGCACTTCCCGCTCCCGGTTGGTCAGGTTGTTGTAGGAGTCCTTCTCTCCGTCCCCGGAAGTCCGCTGCTGGCACTCCTCGACCAGGGCGGCCGCCGCCGATGGGGAGAGGTAGGATTCACCGGCGTAGACGGACTGGATGGCCTGAGCCAGCTCTGCGAAGGCGGCCATCTTGGTGATGAATCCCCGTGCTCCGGCGCTGATCACCGGGACGATGTACTCCGAGTCGTCGTACTGGGTCAGGGCCAGCACCTTTGTCCTCGGGAAATCCTTGCGTATCCGGCGGGTGGCCTCTATCCCTCCCATGACCGGCATGGACAGGTCCATGAGGACCACGTCGGGGACCAGGTCGTCCACCTTCTCCAGGGCCTCCCGGCCGTTGCAGGCCTCGCCGACCACCTCTATGTCGGAGGCCAACGCCAGCAGGGCCCGGATGCCGTCGCGGACCAGGGTGTGATCGTCAACTATCAGTACTCTTATCTTCTTCACCGTCGGCACCCTTCGTCAGCGGCACCTTCACGTACACCTTGGTCCCGCGGCCCGGGCCGGACTCGATGTGGCAGGCGCCGCCGACCAGCTTCACCCTCTCCTTCATGGTGAATAGGCCGGCCCCCCGGCCGCTGGGGTCCACCCCGGTGACCTTCTTGACGTCGAAGCCCTTGCCATCGTCCTCGACCTGTAGCACGCATTCCCTGTCGTTGCACTCCAGTCTGATGGAGGCCTTCCTGCCCTCCGAATGCTTCAGTATATTGCCCACTGCCCCCTGGGCCACCCGGAAGAGGGTCACTTCGATCTCGGGTTGCAGCCGTCGGTCCGCTCCGGAGAAGGCCGTGGCCACGGCAATACCGCTGGGTTCCAGCGTGTCCTTGGCGTAGCGGCGGATGGCTGCCGCCATGCCCAGTTCATCCAGCAGAGTGGGGCGCAGTTCCTTCATCAGTCTGACCACCTCGGTGCTGGCATGGAGTGCGTGGGAATGGGCCCGCTGCAGCCTTTCCAGGAACTGGGCATCATCGATGCCCTGCGCCTTGGCCATTCCGATGATGGCCTGCAGGCTGAGGGACAGGCTGGTGAGCAGTTGGCTGGTTTCGTCGTGGAGTTCCCGGGCGATCCGCTTTCGTTCCTCTTCCTGGGCGGTCAGGGCGCGCTGGAGCAATGTCTGATACCTCTCGCTGGCCGCCTCCAGGCGCTCGTAAAGCTTGGCCTGCTCGATGGCGATGCCGATCTGGTGGCCGATGGAGGTCAGTAGATACAGGTCCCCCTCCGAGAATTGGCCCGGCATGCGGCTGGCGATATTCATCACTCCGATGACCCTCCCCGTGGCCTTGACTGGGACGCTGGCGAAGCTGCGCAGCCCCTCCATTCTGACCAGATCGGCATGCTCAACACGGGGGTCCTTGGAGATGTCCTGGAGCAGTATGGGCTGGCCGGTCTGGGCCACCATGCCGGCGATGCCCTCTCCGGGGTGGAGGCGCATCTTCTCCGCGTATCGAGCGGACAGACCGCGCTGCATCCGGTAGTACAGCGGCCCGTTCTCCTCGTCCGAGAGCAGAATCCCGCCGATGCTGCCATTCACAGTCTCCAGCGCTATGTCAAGGGAGATCCTCAGGACGGCATCGAGGTTCCAGCGTTCCAGCACAGTACTGGATATGTGACTCAGTGCCAGGAGTTGATGCCGTCGCCTCAGGATCTGGGTCTCCAGTTCCCTCTCTGCGGAGACATCTCTGGTCACCTCCGCCGCGGCCCTGATGCCTCCCGAGCTGTCCCGGACGGGGTGCATGGCGATCTCCAGGTACTTGTTGGCGCCGTCGACGGGAGGAGGGTACACCAGAACGGTCCTCTTGCCGCTGTCCAGGACCTCCTTCAGCCGGCAGTCCCAGAGAGGCACGCCGCATGGCGAGTCCCGGTGGTGCATCGCCTGGTAGCAGAGCCGGCCCACGGGGGATTCGCTGCCCTGGACCCTGTTCAATGCAGCCGCGTTGGCGTACCTGATCCGGTAGTCGCTGTCCACGATGATCAGTTCATCCCGGACGCTGTCGATCAGATCCTGAATGGCCACCTCAGAATCAGGGCCAGCGGCGGACTGCTTCTCCGCTCCTCCCTCGGTATTCATCTGAACCTCGCCCCCGATGGGTATGGAATACAATAACGAACAGGTGTTGTCAAGCACATGCGCTGATTTCCTATGATCCTGATACCACAGGGGGTGCCGCCCGCGCTGCCGTGTGGCCGCAGTTGCAGTTGTCTGCCCCGGCTGGTTCCAATAGAATGGAGCCGCCGGATCGGGGCATGCCTGTTGTGTCCTGGATTGCGGCAGGCAGTTCCTGACTGGTGATGCGAGGGCGGGTTCATGGCAGCAGGCGATGATGCCGGGGTCGACAGAGAGGGTGATCCGGGGTACTCCTCAGCTGACCTGGAGAGGCTGCAGAGAGAGGTGATTGTCGAGGCCTACAGGGCCCCCGGTCCGGGCGGACAGCGGAAGAACCGCAAGGAAACGGCTGTCCGCCTGAAGCATATTCCCACAGGGGTGACCGTGGTGGCCTCGGAACGCCGTTCGCAGGCCATGAACCGAGAGGTGGCCTTTCGGAGGCTGCAGC
>VGOM01000034.1 GCA_016875915.1 Chloroflexota bacterium | reverse complement strand
GGCGATCTCCTTGTTGGTGGCCCCGGAGGCGATCATGCGCAGGATGTCGATCTGGCGGCGGGTGAGAACGCTTTCGTGGCTGGCCTTGGAGAGCGCTCCGTACTGGCTGAAGAGGGTCCGGGTCACGGCGGGAGCCAGGGGCGACTGGCCCTCACAGGCTGATCTGATGGCCTGTGCCAGGTCCTCGCGGTTGACCCCTTTCAGCAGATAGCCGGCGGCGCCGGCCTCAGCCGCCTGCGCCAGGTACTTGTCCTCGTAGACGGTCAGCACGATGACATGGGCGGCTGCCTGCCTGGCCTTGAGTTGACGGATGGCCTCAATGCCACCCATGCCAGGCATCCTGACATCCATTATGATCACATCCGGCGAGAGCTGCTGCTCCAGGGTGAGGGCCTCTTCCCCGGACGCCGCCTCGCCGACCACTTCCATGTCCTGTTCCAGTTCCAGCATCCGCCGCAGTCCCTCGCGGACCACCTGATGATCATCAACAAGGAGCACCCTGATAGGCTTCAAGCGACACCTCCTCTGACACCCGACTCACCGCGCCTGGCGGACCCCGCCAGGGAAACCGGGATGGTCAGAGTGACTCTGGTCCCGGCCTTCTCCGAGCTCTCGATGTTGAGGCTGCCCCCCAGCATCTCCGCCCTGCCCTTCATGGTGAGCAGTCCCATCCTGCCCTCGGACAAGCCGGCTTCAAGGGCCGAGCGGACCTTGAACCCCTGACCGTCATCCCGGATTTCCACCCGAAAGCGACCCCTTTGAAATCCGATGTTTATGTCAACCTCGGAAGCGCGGGCATGTTTCCTGACGTTGTTCAGGGCCTCCTGGACCACCCGGTAGACCACGATCTGGTGGACGGGGGAGAGGTCCTGGGTCAGTCCACCGCGCAGCCGGCACTGGGCGCCGGTCTCTTTGCGGAAGCACTCGATGTTCTGGCGCAGGGCCTCCTGGAGCCCCAGCTCCGTCAGGGCGGGCGGATAGAGATCGGTGACGATGCGGCGCAGCTCCCTGATGCTCTGGCCGATGATCCTGGTGGCCTGCTCCAGCTCATCGGCGGCCTCGTCCAGCTTCGACTCCAGGATGAGGGCGCTGGACGACTGGGCATGATACGAGGCGCTGACCATCCACTGGGCCACGCTGTCATGGATCTCGGCCGAGATCCGCTCCCGCTCCTCTTCCTGCGCTTTGAGCAGCTCCCGGAGGAGCTCCTCCAGCCTGGCCTGCTGGATCTCGACGCTCTGGAAGAGCCGGGCGTTCTCTATGGCGATGGCCGCCTGTCCGGCCAGGATGGAAAGCAACTGCAGGTCGCTCTGGGTGAAGCGGTTCTCCTCTCCGGTCTTGCTGCTGTTCAGGACCCCGATGACCCGGCCCCCCACGGCCAGGGGGACGCAGAGCGCCGAGGACGTCCTGCCGGAGACCACTCTGTCCTTGTGCTCCACCTCTCCGTTGAGGAGGATGGGCTTGCCCGACTTGGCCACCGACCCGGCGATGCCCCGGCCCACCTTCTCCATGGCGGTCCTGACCACGTCGGAGGGCAGTCCCACGGCGGCCTTGATGGCCAGCTCCTGTCCGGACTTATCCAGGAGCATCAGGGAGACACGGTCGGCCCGGGTCTCATGGCTGACTATCTCCACGACAAGGGCCAGGAGCCGCTCCAGATTGACCTCGGACATCAGGGCATTGCTCAGCTCGAAGAGGGGCATGAGCATCTTCAGCCGCAGGTCTTCGTCGACTGTCAGCCTTCTCTCACCAGGCAAGCGCCGCCTCCTCTATCCTGCGCTTCACACGCGCGGCCCGACCCCGCGCCGCAAGTCAGGAGATATTATACACGGTGCCCAAGGGGGCAGGGGAAGTCCGGCACGGAAGCCGCGCGGAGCGAAACGGAGCCTCCGGCTGCACGCCGCCGCCGACTGCTGACCGCCGGACCTCAGAAGGCCACGGTCTGGGCGAAGTCGGAGATGTAGATCAGGGCGGTGATGCGGACGAAATTGACGTCCTGCTCCAGCTTGACGTCGGTGAACCCGGCGATGCCCAGCTGGTTCTCGATGACCGTCCCGCCCTTGTCCGCGGCTTCACTGTCCTGGAACATGTAGATGGCGGTCAGCCTCAGCTTGTCCTTGCCCTCCTTGCGGTAGGACTCACCCGAGGCGATGATGTCGGTGTAGGCCTGCACGGCTGCGGAGTCCGCTTTGTGGACTGCCACGATCAGGCCCTGGGGCAGGCGGTCCACCAGCCACCTGATGTACTGGTCGTCGTAGAGCGAGTAGACCTGCTCCTGGGCCACGGTGTCGATGCATGACCGGAGGTAGTCGCTGCCGGCCACGAGCAGGCGGTCCTTCTGCAATCCCAGCGAGTCATCCCCCTCACCGTCCTGAGGAGTCCAGATCCCGGTATCCCGGTACCGGCTCTCGATGTAGTCGTTCTCCCTCAGCCGCCTCTCGATGTCCTTCCCGTTGAGATCGCCCTCCAGGACGGTCACCTCTCCGTCGATCCCGGAGGCCCTGGCGGCCCGGTCCAGCACGAAGAGGCCCAGTCCGATGTTCATCAGCTGCTCAGCCTGGCGGCTGGACCGGAACTCGGCGTAGATCTCAGCCAGGTCCTCATCGGTGCTGAGCTTGCCCACGTCCCAGTAGCCGAAATCGGAGCTGCCCACGGGGATCCCGGTCATGATGTCGGCGAAGTCCTTGGTGTCGCTGGAACAGCCGCTCAGAATGGAGACGGCCAGGAGTCCCATGGCGGCTATGACGGCGGCGGCTTTCAGCTTCATTCTGACTCCTCCGGCAGTGGCCCTCGACCCCCCGCGAAGCGGGCGGTCTATTTCACGGTGACGGACTTGGCCAGGTTCCGCGGCTTGTCCGGGTCCCTGTCCCGGGCCACCGCGGAGTAGTAGGCCAACAGCTGCAGGGGCACCACGGTGACCAGCGGCTGGAAGATCTCCTCCACGCTGGGCACCTCTATCCAGTCGTCGAAGATGGGGTTGGCCGCCTCGGAGACCCCGATGAGAAACGCCCCCCGGGCCTTGGTCTCGTGGGCGTTGGCGATGGTCTCCTCGTAGGTGTAGTCCTTGGGGCAGATGACCACCACCGGCGTCCCCTTGTCGATGAGGGCCAGCGTGCCGTGCTTCAACTCCCCGGCGGGCATGCCTTCGGCGTGAACGTAGGAGATCTCCTTCATCTTCAGGGCCCCTTCGGCAGCGATGGCGAAGTTGATGCCCCGGGCGATGTAGTAGAAATCGTTGCTGCCCTTGGTCCGCTGGGCCAGTCCCCAGATCTTCTTGCTGTTCTTGCTGAAGCATTTCTCGATCTTGGGGCAGATGTCCAGGATCTTCGCCAGTCCCTCGTCCATCTGGTTGGCCATGGTGAAGGCCAGCATATAGAGAAGGGTGAGCTGGCTCATGAAGGTCTTGGTGGCCGCCACCCCGATCTCCGGTCCGCAGTTCAGATAGAGCACCCGCTCGCTCATCCGGGCCAGGGTGGAGCCCACCGTGTTCACCAGCGAGTAGATGGTGGCCCCGTTGGCCCGGGCCCGCTTCACCCCCTCGATGACGTCCGCGGTCTCCCCGCTCTGGGAGATGGCGATGACCAGGGTATTCCGGTCTATGGAGTCGGAGAAGTACTGGAACTCGGAGGCCATGATCACGTCGCAGAACTTGCCTCCCAGCCGGGAGAAGAGATACCGTCCCACCAGCGCGGCGTAGCGGGATGTGCCGCAGGCGGTGAGCACCACCTGCCTGGAGCGGAGTATGCCGATGGCCATCTCCAGGAGCAGCCTCTTGTCCTGCATCGCGGCGCAGCGGATGGCATGGGGCTCCTCCATGATCTCCTTCATCATGAAGAACTCGTACCCCTGCCTGGTGGCTTCGTCGCACTTCCAGTCGACTTCCCGGAACTCCTTCTGCAACTGCCGTCCTTCAGCATCAAGGAAGACGATGTCCTTGGTGAGCACCACGGTCTCCCCGTCCTCCAGGTAGGCCACCCGGTTGGTCTGCTCCAGGAAGGCCAGCACATCGCTGGAGACGAAGTTCTTGCCGTCGTTCCTGCCCACCACCAGGGGGCTGTCCTTCCGGCTGGCCACCACTTTGCCCGGGTCCTTCAGCGACACGGCCACGATGGCATACGAGCCCCTGAGCAGCTTGGTGGTCTTGAGCACCGCCTCCTCCAGGGAGGCCCCGGCGTCGACGAACTCCTCCAAGAGGTGGGGGATGACCTCGGTGTCGGTCTGCGACACGAAGAGATGATTGTGCTCCAGTCGGGTGCGGAGCTCCTGGTAGTTCTCGATGATGCCGTTGTGGGCCACGGCGATCTCCCGCTTGCAGTCGAAGTGGGGGTGGGCATTGACCGGGGTCACCTCGCCGTGGGTGGCCCAGCGGACGTGGCCGATGCCGGTACTGCCGGGCAGGCTGTCCAGCTGATGCGTCTGGCAGACCTGATCGAGCTTGCCAATGTCCTTCTCCGCCCAGACCCTGCCGAAGGCCAGGGTGGCGATGCCCGCGGAGTCGTAGCCCCGGTACTCCAGATTCCTCAGCGCCTTGACAATTATGGGGGCTGCCTCAGCGTCCCCCACGTAGCCGATGACACCGCACATCAGTGGCTCTCCAGTTTCTTCATCAGTTCCTGCTTCTTGTTCGCATCCAGATCGATCTGCTTGTCGATCACCCTGTAGCGGGGCTCCATCACCGCCATCTTATTCGGCCCCAGGTCCTTGGTCAAACAAACATGGGGTCCCACGAATGAATTGGGTCCGACCCTCGTTCCGGGCAGGATACTGGCGTTTATCCCCGTCTTGGAGCCAGTCCCCATTATGGTACCAAACTTGTCAAGGCCGGTATCGACGACCTCATCGCCGACCCTGACCTTGATGTCCTTCTCGTCGAAGCGGAAATTGGCCAGCATGGTGCCCGCCCCGAAGGAGCAGTCATCGGCGATGATGGAGTCGCCGACATAGCTGGAATGGAACCAGCAGCCGTCCCCGACGTAGGAGCCCTTGACCTCGGTGCAGTAGCCGACCACGCAGTTAGCCCCCACGTGGCTGTAGTCGCGGACCAGGACATTGTTGCCGATGATTGTCCCCGGTCCGATGTAGGCCGGCCCCCTGACCACGGCGTTCTCCAGGACCCTGACGTTGTCGCCGATGATCACCCGGCCCTCGACGGTGGCCGCGGGGGATATCTTGGCCGAAGGGGATATGCTCGGCTGACTGCCGTCCAGGAAGAACCTCACCGCCCGGAAGATATGCCAGGGGTACTTGATGGCGGCCCAGAAGCCCCGGTAGGGGACGACCTGGATGGCCGCGCCTTCTTTGACCATGCTGTCCATGGCGCACTCGTAGACATCGTCCCTGGTGGTCTGGACCTTCCTGATGTAGCTCAGCAGCCGGGCGCCGTCGCGGTGCAGATGGACCAGGATGTTGACCAGGTTGCTCGGCTCGTGGCCCCTGCCGGGCTTCTCCACGATCTGCTTCAGCCGGTTCTCCCCGTCCACCACCAGGTACCCGCCGGGGAAGTAATCCTTCACCTCATAGCCGATGAGGCAGGATGCCCCGGCCTTCCGACGGGCCTCCTGGATCAGGCTGGCATAGACCGACCCCTCGAAGACATCGTTGGGATTGAGGACCACGATCTCACCCTCCAGGAAGTGCTCAGCGCACTCCAGGGCGTTGGCGATGCCCAGCGCCTTCGGCTGGAGGACGATTTCGGCCTTCACTCCGGAGAGGCCCCGGACGATCTTCTCGATGCTCTCCGCATTCTGGGGGTTGGCCACGACGACCAAGTCCTTCAGTCCGGCGGCGACCACGCCCTCGATCTGGTGCTGCAGCAGGGGCTTGCCCAGGAACCGCAGCAGCAGTTTGTCCTCAGTGATGGGGAACATCCGCTTGCCTATTCCGCCGCAGAGCAGAATCGCTTTCATCCCTGCACCTCAGTCACAATACGCTCTACCTCTCCCACGCCGGTGTCCAGCAGGGCCCGGGTCCGGGCCAGCGACGGAGACTCGGCCAGGACGCGGATGATCGGCTCCGTGCCGCTGGCCCTGATGAGCATCCAGGCATCCCCGAACTCCAGCCTGACGCCGTCCAGAGCATTCACCTCGGCCCGGCCAAAGACGGCGGTCCTGTCGCCGACCGCCTCCATCACCCGGCCCTTCAGTCCATTGGGGCAGGCCACCTTGCCTTTCTCAAAGACCAGCCGGGGCAGTCTGCCCACGAAGGCCCGGATCTCCCCGGCCTCTTTCACCCGGGCGAGGACGGTCAGGGCGGCGAAGAGGCTGTCGGGGTAGCAGCCCAGTCTGGGGAACACATAGACCCCCACCTGCTCCACGCCGATGGCGGCATCGGTGGTCTTGGCCAGATAGGCCACGTGAACATCGCCCACCTTGCCCCGGGCCACCTTCACGCCGAGATCCGCCACGGCCAGGTCCAGCAGCCTGCCGGTCTCCACGGTGGTGGCCACGGCCTTCTTGCCGCTGTCCTCGGCGGCCAGCCGGGAGACGAAGGCGATGCACTCGTTGAATCCCAGAAAGCCCTCCCGGTCACAGAAGACCACCCGGTCGGCATCGCCGTCGAAACAAACGGCCAGGTCGGCCCCCGTCTGCCTCAGGAAGGCGATGGTCCCCTGCAGGGTGTCCTCCTTCGGCTCGGGATTGCGGCCCGGGAAACTGCCGTCGGGCACATCGTTGACGGAGAAAACCTCCAGTCCCAGCTCGGCGAGCATGCCGCTGGCCATGCCCGAAGCGGCACCGTTCCCGGGATCGACGACCACCTTCCGGCCTTTCAGGCCGTCCCCGGCCAGGTTATCCTTCAGGAAGCGGAGATAGGTCTCCCTCATCCCCTGCCCCTGCCGGACCACCCCCTGTCGGGCGGCCCGCCGGAAGTCCTTCCCGGCGTAGAGCCGCTCGATCTCCCCCTCCTGGTCCTGGCTGTAGCCTACGGAGTCGGCGTTGAACAGCTTGATCCCGTTGTACTCCGGGGGATTGTGCGAGGCGGTGAGCATGATCCCGGTGTCGAACTTCATCTCCCTGGTGAGCAAGGCCAGCATGGGCGTGGGCAGCACCCCCAGGTCGGTGCACTCGATGCCGCAGGATTGCAGTCCATCGAAGACCGCCGCCTTGATCAGTCCGGCGCTGCGCCGGGTGTCCGTGGCCAGGCAGATCCGGGCCCCCTGGGGCAGGAGCGTGCCCAGGGCCTGGGCCACCTCGCGGCAGAGGTCCACCGTGAGGTCCTGGCCTACTATCCCCCTGACGCCACTGGTTCCAAAAAGGGCCACAGCTTCTCCCTGTTGAGAATATCCTTTGGGCAGCCGGATATCAAGATGATACGGGAACGGGACCGGCCCCAGTCACCCTCACGGTCTGCGGTACCTGGCCTTCCCTTCCTCGTAGAGGTCCCCGCCGTAGATATCGTTGACCACGATGGCCGGGAAGTCCTCGACCTCGATGCGGAGCACGGCCTCGGCCCCCAGCTCGCCGTAGGCGACCACCTCGGACTTCTTGATCTTCTTGGAGATCAGGGCACCGGCACCGCCGATGGCGGCGAAGTAGACCGCCCGGTGCTGCTTCATGGCCTCCTTGACCGTCCTGGAGCGCATGCCCTTGCCGATCATGCCCTTCAGTCCCTCGGCGATCAGGCGGGGGGCATAGATGTCCATCCGTCCGCTGGTGGTCGGCCCCGCCGAGCCGATGACCTGTCCCGGCTTGGCGGGCGACGGGCCCATGTAGTACACCGTCTGCCCCTTGACGTCGAAGGGCAGGGGCTTGCCCTGGTCCAGGGCCTCGATCATCCGGCGGTGAGCCGCATCGCGGGCGACGTAGATCACCCCGCTGAGCAGCACGTCGTCCCCCGCCCGGAGCTCGTCCAGGGTCCGGTCAGTCAGAGGCAGCGCGATCTTCTTGGCCATCTCCCGCCCTCACACTTTCAAGCCTTTGAGAATATCCCGGGTAATGATGCTCCGCTGCAGCTCCATGGCCATGCCCAGAGACCTGGTGGCCAGCATATCACGGCAGAGCTGCTCCATGGGCAGCCCCTCCTGGTAGGAGGGTCCGTTGAAGACGTGGGTCACCCTGTCGGCCACCCGGCCCAGCATCTCCGCTGCAAAGACCTTGACCACGGCCGCGCCCCGCCGGGTCAGCCGGCCTTCATCGGCCTGGCAGGCCGCTTCGTGAACCACCAGCCGACAGGCATGGATGTCCGTGGCCACATCGGCCAGGGCCGCCTCGACGTCCGGCCTCCTGGAGACGAACTGCCCGAAGGACTGCCAGGACTGGGCCTGGGTGCTGGCTTCCTCCAGCAGCCTCTGGGCCACGCCCACCGCCCTGGCCCCCCGGACGATGCGCCGGGAGGGGAGCCACTTCCGGCCCAGGTGGAAGGCCCGGCCTTCCTGGCCCAGCACGGCCCCGGCCGGCACGGAGCAGTCGGTGAAGGTCAGCGCCGTGGGCGCCCTCACCTGGGAGCGCCAGCCCGTGTCAGCCGGCCCTCTGCCGGCGCTGAGTCCGGCCGTGCCGCCGTCCACCAGGAAGCAGGTCACTCCATCGCCGGCCGCCCCGGAGGTCCGGGCGTAGACCACGGCGAACCAGTCCCTGCCGGTGACCGAAAAGGACAGCTTCCGGCCGTTGATGATGTATCTCCCGTTGACCCTCTCCGCCCGGGTGGCCATGTCGGCGCGGCCGGCCGGCTCCCCCGGCTCCATGAGCGCGATATGGCAGTCCTTCCGCCTGTTGAACAGGGGCAGGAAGTAGCTCTCCTTCTGGGCGGCATTGCACTCAAAGAGGATGGGGCTGACATCCCCGAAGGTGAAGGGGACGATGGTCTGGGCCAGCTCCTCCTCGGCCAGAGAGCAGCCCAGCGCGCCCAGTCCCACCCCACCGAGCTCCTCCGGCACGCTCAGTCCCCACAGTCCCAGCTCCATGGCCATGCCCATGAGCTTCTCATCCACCTCAGCGGGCAGGGACCTCCGGGCATCGGCCAGTCCGGCCGCGCGTCCCAGCAGCTCCCTCTCCAGGGGCTTGAGCTGGTCGGTGACGAAGTCCTTCACCAGGCTCTGGATCATCCTCAGTTCTTCAGGCAGGCTGAAATCCACGGCTGGCTTCTCTCCGCTACATCTCCAGGGCTTCTTCGACGAGCAGATCCAGGTCGGGCTCCTCCTCGTCCCCGATGCGCTGCTCCAGGCGGGACATGACCTCCACCAGGCGGCGGTTGACCACATAGTGCTTGATGGTGGTGTCCACCTGGGGGCACATCAGCACGCAGGCGTAGCACTGGTCGCAGTCCTGTCCCACGGTGCTCTCCAGTGCCATGGAGGTCCGCTGCTCCGTCCTGTCCCGGCGGTACGGCTCCCGGAAGAGGAAGGGGCAGATGTCCACGCAGTTGCCGCAGCCCAGGCACTCCTTGTGCCCGGCGATGTTCTCCGAGATGTTCAGGGCGTGGGCCGGGCTGAATCCGCTGGAGAGCAGCCGGCAGCGGGCCACCGGCGGGCTCTTGGTGTTGAGGATCTCGTTCAGGACCGGCTCTATCCGGCTGACATCGACCTGAATGCGTTGCGGCATAGAACGTCCCGATCTCTAGGTCAGCTTCACCCGCTGGACGGGCAGGCTCCGTCTGGCACTGTCAGGCAGGAAGTCGGCCATGGGCCGGGCGTAGTCGGGCAGGAGCAGCGGCGATACGGGCCGCGATCCGGCCAGCCCGGCCTGCTCCAGTCCCTTCTGCCACCGCCGGACGTGGTCCAGGCTGAGCGCCCCCGGCGCCGCCTTCCGGCTCCACTCGGCGGCGGCCTTGCCCGCCCTCCTGCCGAAAACGAAGATATCCAGGGTGGAATTGCCGATCAGCCGGTTCCGTCCATGGACCCCGCCCCCGCACTCACCGGCGGCGTACAATCCGGCCACGCTGGTGGAGCCGTCGGCACTGATCCTGATCCCGCCGTTCTGATAGTGCAGGGTGGGATAGACCAGCATGGGCTCCTTGACAATGTCGATCCCGAAGCGGCCGAACTGGCGGACCATGGCCGGCAGTTCCCGAGCGATGCTGCCCTCGCCCCGGATCATGTCGATCATGGGGGAGTCCAGCCAGACGCCCACCTGGCCCGCCGGGGTGGCGATGCCCTTGCCCCGGCCTTGGCACTCCCGGATGATGGCCGCGGCCACAACGTCCCGGGGCTCCAGGGACATGATGAACTGCCCGCCCTCGGCGTTGACCAGCTGGGCCCCCAGGGTGCGGACCTTCTCCGTGACCAGCTGGCCCAGGATCTGCATGGGATAGACGGCCCCGGTGGGGTGGTACTGCATGGTGTCCAGGAAGATGATCTGGGCCCCCGCCCGGTAAGCCAGGACCAGTCCGTCGGCGGTGGCCCCGTAGTGGTTGGTGGTGGGGAATCCCTGGATGTGCAGTCTGCCCGCGCCGCCGGTGGCCATGACCACCGCTTTGGCCCGGACGACGGTCAGCTCATTGGTCTCCAGATTGACCAGGACCGCCCCGGCGGCGTGTCCCCTGCCGTCCAGGAGCAGCTCCACCGCCGGCGAGAACTCCAGATGCCTGATGCCCTGGTTGCGCACCTCGTCCCGGAGGACCCGCATCTCCTCCAGTCCGGTGTAATCCCTGGCGGAGTGCAGCCGAAGCCGGGAAGCGCCGCCCCCGGACAGCTCGTGCATCGACCCGTCGGGGTTCTTGTCCCAGTTGACGCCCAGGGTCTCCAGCCAGCGGATGACCTCGGGGGCATCCTTGACCAGGGCCTCGACCAACTCCGGGATGTTGTCGAAGTGCCCCCCGCCCATGGTGTCCAGGTAGTGCATCAGTGGCGAGTCATTGGGCCTGTCGGCCGCCTGCGTCCCCGCCTGGGCACCGACGGTGTTGGCGTCACCAAGGCGGAGCTTGGTGGCCAGGAGGACGGTGGCCCCGCTCTGTTTGGCCAGCACGGCCGCGGTGGCCCCGGCCCCGCCACCGCCGATGACCAGCACATCAAGGTCGTGATCCACCCGGCCGAGATCGATCTTGTCCGGGTCGATGCGGCTGTTCCCCTCCAGGAGGTCGGCCAACTCGCTCGGGGTGTACTCGCCCTTGTTCGGTCCCACCGCCAACTGGCGCATCTTCCCGGCGATGAAGTCGGGATGATGCTCCCGAAGCAGCGGCTCCTTCTCGTCGCTGCTCAGCCGCCGCAGGGTCTCCTGCAGCCGCCGGCCCCTGGTGGCCTCCACCTTCCTGATGCTCTCTTCCATGTGAGCAGGATACATCATGCCCTCCGATCAAGCCCCGGCCATCAGGCCGGCTCTATCTCGCGCTGGTCGTAGAGTCGCCGCAAGTCGCCCCGCCCCATCTTCTTCAGCTTGTCCATCTCGGCATCGAACTTGCCCGCCCGGATCTCGGCGATGCGGTCCTCCAGGTGCTGCGAGACGGGGGCCAGGTAGTGACCGTACAGACGGCGGCAGAGCAGGGCCACGTTGTAGGGCACCAGTCCCTGGGGACAGCGGGCGGCGCAGAGTCCGCACATGACGCAGTCGAAGGACTTGACGGCCACCTGGCGGATGTCGCCCCTCAGGGCATCGGACATGAACCACATGGTCTCCAGTTCCTGGGGGCAGCTCTTGGTGCAGGTGTTGCAGCCGTAGCATTTGACGATGTCGGGATAGAGGGCCAGGACCTGCTCGCCGCTGGGCTCGAGGCGGTCCACATCGTAGATGGCCTTGAGGGCGGGGAAGAAGGGTATCTGGACCAGGTACATGTCCTGCTCCACGGTCTTCTGGCATGCCAGATCGTACCTCAGTTGAGCGTCGTTCCTGAAGTTGTACACCGTGGCGCAGGCCCCGCAGAATCCGGCCCGGCAGCCGCAGCCCCGGACCACCCGGTAGCCGCAGTACTCCAGCGCGGTGAGGATGGTCAGTCCCTGGGGAACCCGGTAGTGCCGGCCCATGACATAGACGTCAACCATGTGAGCCAATTCAGCCATTGTTCACCCCGATCCAGAACAAATCCGGCGGTCCCGGCCCGGCGGCTCCCCAGCCGCCTAGCCGCGATCCACCAGCAGTCTTCTCAGCTCGACGACCACTTCCGGGGTATCGATCTTCATGGGGCACCTGGTCTTGCACCGGCCGCAGGTGAGGCAGGTGTAGGCCACGGCCGCCCCTTTCTCCTCGTCCCCAGCCATCATGGCCGCCCAGACGGCGCCCATCCCGGCGAAGTAGCGGTCCCCGAAGTGCCCGGCTGTGACGGCAAAGACGGGACACTCGTAGAGACAGCCGCCGCAGCGGAGGCAGTAGAGCTCCTGGCGCAGGATGGGGTTCTTGGCCAGCTCGGTCCGGCCGCCATCCATGAAGATGACGTGGAACTCCTTGGGACCGTGTGCCCCGTAGGTGGTCACCTTCTCGATGTCGCCGGTCTTGCTCGGTCCGGAGACCAGGCTGACATAGGAAGGCACGGTGTAGTTGGCATAGCGCCAGGTGACCTCGGCCACCTTGTAGGCGTCGCCCAGGGTGGGCACCAGCTTCTCCATGCCGATGAGGGAGATGTGCACCGGCGGCGCGCCCGTGGCCAGCCGGATGTTGCCCTCGTTCTCGATGATGAACAGGGTCCCGGTCTCGGCGGCGACCACGTTGGCCCCGCTCATACCGATGTCCGCCTTGAAATACTTCTCCCGCAGCAACTCCCGGGCTGTGGCCACCAACGTGCCGATGTCGGCGGGCAGCTCCTTCCCGGTGATCTTGGAGAAGAGGGCGGCCACGTCCTCCTTGGGGACGTGGATGGCCGGCGAGAGGATGTGCATCGGCCGGGAGCCCAGCTTCTGGATGATGAACTCACCCAGGTCGGTCTCGTAGACCTCGTTGCCGTGCTCCTCCAGGTGCTCGCGGAGGCCGATCTCCTCCCCGGTCATGCTCTTGCCCTTGACGATGAGCTTGCCCTTGCCCACCAGGTTGTCCACGATCTTCAGGGCGTCCTCGACGGTCCTGGCGATATAGGCCTTGCCCTTGTTGTCCTCCACGGCGCGGCAGGCCTGCTCGGCCAGCTTGTCCATGTTCAGGACGGCCTGGGCCTTGATCTCGCGGACCTCCTCGGCCATCTTGATGGTGTGGGGGAACTTCTTCAGGGCGTCGTTGGTGTTCCCCCGGTAGCTCTTGATGGCCCGGGCCAGGGCCATGCTGATCCGGTCGTTGTGGGCGGCGGTCATTATCTCTTTCTTGTAGTCGGTGAATATGGACATCTCTCTACACTCCCATGGCCGCGGCGACTACCTGGGCCAGATCGAGCACTTCGACCTTGTCATTCTTCAGCTCCTTCAGTCCGCCCTTCAACTGCATGATGCACCCGGGGCAGGCGGTGACGATGATCTCCGCCCCGGTCTCGGCCAGCTCCCTGGCCCGGTTCACGGCCAGGACATGGCTCAGCTCGGGGAAGACGGCCTCG
>VGOM01000033.1 GCA_016875915.1 Chloroflexota bacterium | reverse complement strand
GCTGTACTGCTGCCCCGATGATTTTCGTGTCGGCTGCGTGGTGAAGACGCCGGGCATTCGATTGAGCAAGAGCAAGACGCACGCCAACTTCAAGTCCTATCTCCTGCCGCGGCGTCTGTTCTCGGTGGTCGGGGAGAAGCCTTCCCCCGGGTTCATCGTCGATGAGGTCATCAAGGAGAACGGCCCGGTCTACTACGGGGAGATACGATTCGACCTGCTGGGCGCCAACCAGATGAGTCTCCTGGCTCGCCCCGTCCGCTGGTTTGGCCGGCTGGCCAAGATCGTCGTGGTGGTGGTGCGTCAGGAGAACTGCCACCTGATAGAGAAGCAGTTGTGGAGGCTGCCCTGGTCGGCCAGGAGAGGGCCAATTCACGTGAGCTGAACGCACTGAGGGAAGCCAAAGGAAACCGAGACCGTCGAAACCGTAGGCGCTGAGGAGGTCCGAAATGGGAGTTGCACTCTATGCCAGAGTCTCTTCAGAGAGACAGGCCGAGAAGGATCTTTCCATACCAGCTCAGCTCAAGGCACTGAAGCGATATGCTTTGGAGCGTGGTTGGGAGGTAGTTGCCGAATACGTTGATGAGGCCGAAAGCGCCAGAACCACCAACCGCCCGAAATTCAAGGAGATGGTGGCCGTGGCCAGAAGGAAGAGCAAACCATTTGAGGTCATTCTCGTTTGGAAGCTCTCACGGTTCGCTAGAAACAGGGAAGACTCAGTCATCTACAAGTCTTTGCTCAAGCGGCTTGGGGTTCAGGTCATCTCCATAAACGAACCCGTGGACAGCAGCCCTGCGGGTAAGTTGCTGGAGGGAATGATAGAGGTAATAGATGAGTTCTATTCCACGAATCTGGCTGAGGATACTCTCAGAGGTATGAAGGAGAATGCCGAGAGGGGCTTCTACAACGGTGGCTCCATGCCGTTTGGCTATGAGAGAGTCACCTCGATTGTCATGGGTGTCGAGAAGTCCAGACTCCGCCCGATGGAGGCGGAAGCGCAGGCGGTGAGAAGAGTCTTCCAGATGGCTCTCGGTGGAGAGGGTGGGAAGAATATCGCCAAGAAACTGAATGCCGAGGGTGTGAGGACTCGGTTAGGGAACATGTGGGGCACCACCACTGTCAACTACATGCTGCGAAACGAAGTCTATATGGGGACCTTGATGTGGACCGCAAAGGATAATGAAGTCATCCGATCACAGGGTGCACACCCTGCTCTGGTGTCAGCGGAGGACTTTCAGAGAGTACAGCGGCTTCAGAAGGATAGACGGCCCCGGGTGAGGCATCCGAGGACCATAAGCAGTCACTACCTGCTCAGTTCTCTCCTCCATTGTGCCAAGTGTGGAGCCCCGATGATAGGTTGTACGGCGAAGTCCGGACGATTCTCATACTACAGGTGCAACAGGGTACTGCGGTTCGGGCCAAACACGTGTCCAGGCGGCTGGCTCAGCAAGAAGAAGATAGAGGACTTCGTCGTCAATCGTCTCAAGGAGAGGGTGCTAACCGAAGAGAACCTGGCTGAACTCGTCAGGATGGTGAATGAGGAGATCACGTTCCTCAAATGCAACGAGAAGGACAGGTTGGAGAGGATTGAGAAGGAGATCGAATCCGCGAATCAGAAACTGCTGAAGTACTACCTTGCCTTTGAGAAGGGAACCATAAGTGATGGAGATGCCGCACCAAGGATTCGAGAATTGCGCTCAGAGCAAATGAGACTGCAGAGGGCAAGGGATGATGCGTTGGCCGAAAGGGACGAGGTCGAGCCACGGACAATGGACACCAAACAGGTGCTGGAATATGCTCAGGATCTCAAGGAGCTGCTTTCCAATGGGAGCTTCGTCGAGCGGAAGAGCTTTCTCAGGTCATTTGTGAAGAGGATTGACTTCGAACCTGGACAGGTGACCTTCAACTACACCATCCCGATGAGTGCGGATCAAGGCGGGATGAGCGATCGGGGAGTTCTGTCTATTGAACAAGCTGGCTCCCCGAGTAGGACTCGAACCTACAACCTAGCGGTTAACAGCCGCCCGCTCTACCGTTGAGCTATCGGGGAACCTTACTGGAGCGTTATTCTACACCAATTACGCTCAGAGGGGAAGTCAGAGGCGCGGGCGGTTTCCGCGGAAGGCCCCACCCCGGCCCCCCGGGGGTGCGGCAGGACATGTCGTATGGTACATTATGGAGTGACGGCGGTACCCTGATTCGGAGGTGAGCAGAGTGGCGAAGGAGATGAGTCTGAAGGAAGTCCTGGAGGGGGCGATCGAGAAGGAGATCGAGGCGCAGCGGCTGTACACGGGGCTGAGCCGGAGGGTGAAGGACGAGGAGGCGCGGCACGCGCTGGAGGGACTGGCGCGGGAGGAGAAGGGGCACCAGAAGCGGCTGGAGGGCTACCTGGAGGGCCGGCTGAGCGGCGGGACGCTGAGCACCAAGCAGGCGGTGGACTACAAGATCGCCGAGATGGCGGGTAAGGCCGAGCCGTCGGAGGACATGGGGCTGAAGGAGACCTTCCTGCTGGCGGCCAACCGGGAGAAGGCCTCGCACGCGCTCTATACCGGGCTGGCCGGGATGCACCCGCCGGGCGAGGCGAGGAGGGTGCTGCTGGACTTGGCGGCGCAGGAGATGGAGCACAAGCAGCGGGTGGAGTCGCTGTACACGCAGGTGGCCTTCCCCCAGACCGACGGGGGATAGGGCCGCGCCCGCCCGGAGCCCGCGCACGGGGATGACCTCGCGGCGTCCGGGCGACTGTTGAGAGGACGCATTGAATGGCTGATTTCGCCATAATCATGGCCGCCGCCCTGGGCGGCGGTCTGCTTTTCTACCGGCTGCGGCTGCCCACGGCTCTGGGCTTCATCCTGGCGGGCATCCTCATCGGACCGTACTCGCTGGAGGTGGTGGAGGACGTGGAGATGATCGAGACCATGGCCAGCGTGGGGGTGGTCCTGCTGCTGTTCACCCTGGGGATGGAGTTCTCGCTGGGGGACCTGCGCCGGGTGGGGGGCATCGGGCTCGGCGGCGGCACTCTGCAGATAGTCATCACGGCCGGACTGGGCTTCCTGGTGGGCCGGATGCTGTTCGGCTGGTCGGTGACCGACGCCACCTTCTTCGCCTTCCTCATCGCCCTGAGCAGCACGGCCATAGTGGTCAAGATCCTCCAGGAGCGCGGCGAGACCAACACGGCCCACGGCAGGATCATGATCGCCATTCTGCTGGTGCAGGACCTGGCGGTCCTGCCTCTGATGGTGGTGCTGCCGGCACTGGGGGGAGAGGCGGGCGAGCTGGCCCGGACGGTAGGGATAGCCCTGGGGAAGGCGGCGCTGTTCCTGGGAGGGATGACCGTCATCGGACTCTGGATCGTGCCCCGCTTCCTGGGGGAGACGGCGGGGGTGCGGTCGCGGGAGCTGTTCCTGCTGACCGTGCTGGCCATATGTCTGGGGGCGGCCTACGGCACCTCCTACCTGGGCGTGTCGGAGGCCTTCGGGGCCTTCGCCGCCGGCATGCTGATCAGCCGGTCGCGGTTCGCCCACCAGGCGCTGGCGGACGTCGTTCCACTGAGGACGGCCTTCGCGGCGCTGTTCTTCGTGTCGCTGGGACTGCTGGGCGATCCGGGCTACATCCTGGACCACCTGGGCATGGTCCTGCTGGCTGCCGCGGTGATCATCGTGGGGAAGTTCGTCATCTGCTCCGGGATCACCTGGTCCTTTGGGTTCACCTTGAAGACGACCCTCTTCGTGGGGGCGGGGCTGACCCAGGTGGGGGAGTTCAGCTTCGTAGTGGGCCAGGCGGGACTGGAGGCCGGGGTGATCTCCACCGACCTGTACTCGCTGATCCTGTCCAGCGCCATAGTGAGCATCCTGTGCACCCCCGTGGTGATGAAGCTGACCGAGATGGCCTACGGCCGGCTGTCGGCGTCGGGCCGGCTGGCGGTGAGGAGGCCGCCCCGGGTGGATCAGCGGCTGGTGGGGGGCGGGCAGGAGATGTCGGGCCATGTCATCGTCTGCGGCCATGGCCGCACCGGGGGCAACCTGGTCAGCGTGCTCAAGAAGTACGGCATCCTCTACGTGGTGGTGGAGATCAATCCGGGGATAGTCGCCGATCTGCTGGCGGAGGGGGTGCCCTGCATCTACGGTGATGCCGGGAACGCCCAGATCCTGGACCTGGCCCATGTGAAGGAGGCCCGCGTACTGGCGCTGACCTGCCCCGACCCTCTGGCGGAGACCACCGCCTCGGCCTATGCCAGGCAGGTGAACAGGGACATCGACATCGTGGCCGTGATGGCGGACCGGTCCATGGCGGAGCAGCTGCGGGGGATCGGCATATCGGAGGTGGTTGAGCCGGCGCTGGAGTCCAGCCTGGAGTTCGTCCGGCACACCCTGCGCTACTACGGCGTGGCCGATGCTGAAGTGGAGGGTCTGGCCTGCCCCTTCATCAGGCAGCACGGGGTGGAGATGGACCGCCAGGGGTAGATGCTGGCTGCCGAGCCTGGATTCGAACCAGGGCTAACGGATCCAAAGTCCGCTGTGCTACCGCTACACAACTCGGCAGCGCTTCTAGAGGTGATTATCTTTGGCTGAGCGCGGACGTGTCAAGTGGTGGGGGCAGCCCCGCCCCGCCCGCAACCACATGGATGCCGCATCCCGCCGGAGGCGGGCGGCATGACACAAACGGGACGCGCGGCATGATCCTTCCGCGGAAGGAACTGACGGCATGCCCCACACAACCCCTGCCCTGGATGCCGCATCAAGTGCGGCATGACATCGGTGGGGTGTGCGGCGGATGACACCCTCTCTCCGTATGTCACCCCTGCGAAGGCAGGGGCCCATGACGCCGCCCATGGATGCCGCATCAAGTGCGGCAAGACACAGATGAGGCGCGTGCCATGATGGTATAATGGCTGCCATCATCCACAGGCGGTGACCGATTGACCCAGCCGACACACGTACAGCTCTACGACACCACCCTGCGGGACGGCGCGCAGCAGGGGGGCATCTCCTTCTCCGTCGAGGACAAGCTGAAGATCGCCGCCAGGCTGGACGAGCTGGGCCTACATTATATTGAGGGCGGCTGGCCGGGCTCCAATCCGAAGGACGCCGAGTTCTTCCGCCGGGCGGGCGAGATGGGGCTGTCGCGGGCGGCGCTCGTGGCCTTCGGGAGCACCCGCAAGCCGAGGACCAGGGCCAGTCAGGATGCCAACCTGGAGGCCATCCTGGAGGCCGGGACCAAGACGGCCACCCTGGTGGGCAAGAGCTGGGACAGCCAGGTGACCCTGGTGCTGGAGACCTCGCTGCAGGAGAACCTGGCCATGATCTCCGAGTCCGTGGACTTCCTGAAGTCGCGGGGGCTGGAGGTCTTCTTCGATGCCGAGCATTTCTTCGATGGCTACAAGTCCAATGCGGAGTACGCCCTGGAGACGGTCCGGGCGGCGGGCCGGGCCGGGGCGAGTTGCATTGTGCTCTGCGACACCAATGGCGGGACGCTGCCCCAGGAGATCGCCTCGATGACCGCGGCGGCCAAGAGGGGGGTGTCCGCCCCGCTGGGCATTCACGCCCACAACGACGGCGAGCTGGCCGTGGCCAACAGCCTGATGGCGGTCATGGCGGGGGCGGTCCAGGTCCAGGGGACCATCAACGGCTACGGCGAGCGCTGCGGCAATGCCAACCTCTGCTCCATCATTCCCTCGCTGGAGCTGAAGATGGGGGTGCCCGTCCTGGGACCGGAGCGGCTGAAGAAGCTGACCGAGGTGGCCCGGTTCGTCAGCGAGCTGGCCAACCTCCGGCCCTTCCCCCGGCAGCCCTATGTCGGTGCCCGGGCCTTCGCCCACAAGGCGGGGCTGCACGTGGCCGGGATGAACAAGTGGGAGGAGAGCTATGAGCACATCGACCCCGATGCCGTGGGCAACCGCAGCGGGGTGCTGGTCTCGGAGCTGTCCGGGGTGGGCAATATCGTCTACAAGGCCCGGGAGCGGGGCCTGCCCGTGCCCCAGGGGGACGAGGCCCGGCGGATTCTGGAGCAGGTCAAGCTGCTGGAGGGCCGCGGCTTCCAGTACGAAGAGGCCGAGGCCTCCTTCGAGCTGCTGGTGCACCGGGCCCAGCCGGACCACCGGCCGCCCTTCGAGCTGGTGGACTTCATGGTGGTCATCGAGAGCCGGCGCCGTCCCGCCGCCGGCGGGGGCGAGGTGCTGGCCGAGGCCATGGTGAAGGTTAAGGTGGGCGACCAGGTGATGCACACCGCCTCTGAGGGGGACGGTCCCGTGAATGCCCTGGACATCGCCCTGCGCAAGGCCCTCACCTGGTTCTATCCGGGCGTGGCCCAGGTAAAGCTGGTGGACTACAAGGTCCGCATCCTGGAGGAGAGCGCCGGCACGGAGTCGCAGGTCAGGGTGCTCATCGAGTCCAGCGACGGCGAGAACCAGTGGCGGACGGTGGGCAGCTCCAGCAACATCATCCAGGCCAGCTGGCTGGCCCTGGCCGACAGCCTGGAGTACTGGCTGCTCAAGAAGTCCGCCAGGTAGCCCAGATCAGCCCCCTTGGCTGACAGCCGACAGCCGCCAGCCACATAGCCGCCAAACACCGAACACCTCGGCTGTCCTATGTCATGCCGCACTTGATGCGGCATCCAGGGGGCCGGGCGGCGTGGCATCCACCGGTCGGGCGCCCTCAGGCGGATCCAGGGCTTGGGTGGTGGGATGGGCCACCCCCGGTCTCCCACCGGTTGCAAATCCGAACACTCTGTGCTAGGTTTGAAACGAAGAGGGGACCGATCGAGGGGAATCGGTAGGCTTGGCGACCATGTTGTGTGGAGCCTGGTCCTGTGGCTGGCCAGGCTGCAAAAGACCGCCTTGCCGGAGATACCGCGCGACCGTCCAATGGTGGCATAGGGCCCAGTGCCCGGCGGAGGGGGACCGCAATGGATGATAGAGTGATGAAGATCCTGAGGCAGACCAAGAGGGTATTCTCCGGCAAGGAATCGGGTTTTGCCTTCACGGCAGTGCTGACCTTCCTCATCCTGGGGGCCATCGTTATCGGCCCGCTCCTGGGTTTCATGATCACCGGCCTCCGGGCCCAGCAGAGCCATGAGCAGAGAACCACGGAGCTTTACAGCGCTGATGCCGGGGTTGAGTACGCCGTTTGGCAGCTGCAGAACGGGGGACTCCTGGCGGACGACGGGACGGCGAATTTCACCGGGACAAGGGACCTGGATCCCTTTGAAGTAAACGGCGACAATGTCACTGTCAGCGTGGAGAACGAGAACGACGAAGGGGTGTTCTTCAAGGTTGTCTCGGACGCCAGGGACTTGGCCACGGGATCAATGACCAGGGTCAGGGCTCGGGTAACCCCCACGTATGGCTATCAGGGCAATTTCTTTGCCAACGGCATCACCGGCCTGGACGATGTGGATATGTACGGGGAATGCAATGGAGATGTCCAGTGTGAGGGCACTCTAACGATATACCCGGGGCAGATAATCAGGGGTGACGTCATGTGCGGGCGCCTTTACAGTAAGGGGATCATCTATGGGGATGTCCACTGCCGTGAGCTGGACAACCGTGGGACGATCTACGGAAACGTCGAGTACACCACGCTGCAATCGATGGGCACGGTGATTGGCACGCCGACGGCGGCTCCGCCCCCGGACTTCACAGATCTGGAAGAGAGTTGGCCGCGGGAGGAGTATCTCACCAGCTTCTACCTGGACCAGGTGCCAAGCAGCAACTTCCCCAGTACTATCGTGAACACCTGCGGCTCCATAGGGCCGCTGTACATGGGGTATACCAACAGGGGCGCGGCGCGTGACCTGACCATAGACACCAAGACCCAGGCCTGCGAAGTCAGGCTGAACGACACAATCTTCGTCACGGGCGATTTCGAGGTCACGCCTAGGACACTGGTGAACCTCAATGGCCAGACGATCTACTGTCTGGGCGACGTCGACTTCGCACCGGGCTCCCGTGTCAAGGGTTCCGGACTGATCATCGCCGTGGGCACCGTGTTCTTCCATCCGAATATCGTGGCGGGTGACGACGCCTCCGCCATCTTGCGGTATAACGGCAGCGTATGGTCGAAGCAGACAAGCCCGGCGTCAGCGGACCTGAAGGATGTCTGGGGCGCCTCTGCCACTAGCGTCTTCGCTGTCGGGCAAGGGGGTACCATCCTGGTCACCAGCAACGGTGGTGCCGCATGGACAGCCATGACCAGCAATACTGGCAATAATCTGAGCGGCATATGGGGTGCAGCGGCCAACGACATCTACACTAGTGGGGGACGGCGGGACCATCCTCCACTACAATGGGTCTGCTTGGAGTGCTATGACCAGCGGCACTACCAACAACCTGAATGATGTCTGGGGTAGTGTCTCTGACAATGTGGTCTATGCTGTCGGCAACGGGGGCACCATTCTGCGGTACAGGGATGGCGCCTGGTCTAGCATGGAAAGCTTGACCTCAGTGCAGTTGAACGCTGTGTGGGGGAGCTCAGGCTCTGCGGTCTATGCAGTCGGAGCGGAGGGCACCATCAGATGGTATGATGGCAGTGTGCCCGGGACATGGACCGGTATGGGCGGCGGCACCACGGTCGTGCTGAACGATGTCTGGGGCAGTTCGGCGACTGACATCTTCTTCGTAGGTGACGCGGGTACCATCGGGCGTTTCGAGAACGGCGGCTGGAGTTCGATGAGCATTGGGGGAGGTGCCAGCCCGGACCTGATGGCTCTCTGGGGCGCAACACCCAGCGACGTGTTTGCGGTTGGAGAGCAAGGCGCCATCATCCGCTATCTGGGTTCTGGCAGTTGGACGCAGATGTCCAGCCCTAGCACCAACAACCTGAACGGTGTCTGGGGCAGCTCATCCTCCAATGCGTACGCGGTTGGGGACAATGCGGAGGACTTCGTCTTCCTGCAGTCGCTCACTGAGTGGGTGGATCTGCAGCCCAACGGCGAGTTCCATGGGTCCTTGGCCGGGTCCGGTACGGTGGAGCTCTCATCAGGATCCGAACTCATGTCTCCGGAGGACGCTGGGGATGTCAACTTCCCCCGCTATCGGTGGATGAACATTGAGACGTATGTCATCGACCAACTCTGAAGTTCGCCGGTCCAGCATGTTGAAGGGCCAGAGGGGCTACATGCTGATAGAGGTGCTTGTGGCCGTGGCCATCGTTGGCGTGGTGGCGGTGGCCTTCCTCAGCGCCCTGACGTCGGGCTACCTGGCCCTGGTGCTGGCCGATGAGAACACGGTGGCGGAGAGTTTGACCCGGACGGAGTTCGAAAGGATCAGGCAGGCCACCTACCCGGTGTCGGGCCATGGTCCCGAAGAAGCCCTGCCGGGCTATTGGATCACGGCCATAGTCAGCGATGTTGACGAGACCGATTCGCCCATCCAGCTGGTGACGGTTGAGGTGAGCCATGATGGTGAGCTGCTGCTGACCACAGCTACCTACAAGGTTGACCCCAACAAGAACTTGCCCAGCTAGCTCGGAGATGAAATGAAACAGATCAGGAGACTGCTTGGACGAGGCCAAAGGGGCATCACCCTGGTGGAGATCCTGGTGGTCATACCGATTGCGGCCCTGGTGGTCGCTGCGGCCACCGCGGGCCTGATCCAGTTGTTTGACTCCAAGGACGCCAGCGCCCGCATGCTGGCCCTGCGGCAGGTGCAGACGGCCGGCTACTGGATGAGCACGGACGGTCTGCAGAGCGACAGCGTCGCCTTGACTCCCGGTGATGCTGTCACTGGCGGCTTTCCCCTGACGCTGGTCTGGACCGACCCGGATGACAATGAGCGGCACACCGTGACGTACTCAGTCACCGGGGACTCCGGCAATCTCGTGCTCCGGCGGGTCGAGACCATCGTGGACATAACCAACCCGGGTGCTCCGGTGGTGAATACCACCAATGTGGCCAGGAACCTGACCCAGGCCACCTGCAGCCAGCAGGTTGTGAATGAGCAGGTGCTGCTCATCTTCACCGTTGCGGCAGAGGTGGATCAGGAAGCCGAGACCCGCACCTACGAGATCAAGCCTCGATCCCTGTCCGTGGACTGAGCGGTGAAGGCCCCGGCAAACCGCTGCCAGCCGGCCCTGCCAAGCAGCTTCAGCGCCCGCAGTCTGTTTTCATCCGCTCCCTCCCCCCGACCCCCCCAGCACCTGGCGGAGCACCGCACCACCCCAGCCATGGATGCCGCATCAAGTGCGGCATGACACTGGGAGGATGCCCCACCGCCCGTCTCCCATCAGTGCCTCACCCGCCGCCAACTTGACATAAGGCCCTGCCCAGACACCCCAAACCCGTTGAGAGGAGTTTGTGATTTCTGCCGGTCGGCTTGTGACGTTCTTGTGCGCGCTCGCGTGGTATGATGGCTGGCGTATGCCGAGACTGCCTTCGTGAGCGCTTCAGAGCGGTGGAAGCTGTTTCGGGTGATTGTTTCGTCTGGGAGCGACCAAGACCAGTATGAAATCAAGCCACGCTCCCTGTGGACCGACTGATCGGGCTGCGGAGACGGCAGGCAGATACCGGGCTGGCGGCAGCCCGGGGACTTGACAGCGGGTGGTATTGTTAGAACCGAAGGGTCACTTGAGACAATCCCTTCATGAAAGGCACGGTATGATATGACCAGCATGGGAAAGAAGGGGATGTCCGTTCTGAAGGTGTTGCGATGCCAGCGGGGGGACTCGCTGGCCGAGGTCCTGGTGGCCATGGCCATCCTGGGGGTGGTCGCCGTGGCCTTTCTCAGCGCCATGGTCACTGCCTATCACGGTGTAATCATGGCCGACCAGAAGACCATGGCCGAGAGCCTGACCCGGACCGAGATAGAGCGCGTCAGGGACGGCGGCTATCCCGTCGGGGACAGCTCCAGGTCGGCGGCCGGCTATGATGTGGCCGTCGACGCCGAGTACATCGATCCGGCCACATACGGAGGTACGGTGGACCCGCTGGGCATGCAGCGGATAACCATCACCGTCAGTCATCAGGGCGAGGTGGTTCTGATAACGGAGACCACCAAGGTGAACAGATGAACCGGCCGGGAGGCAGGCAGCGCGGCTTCACCCTGCTGGAGCTGCTGGTGGTCATCCCCATCTCCGCGCTGGTTGTGGCGGCGGCCACCGGCGTGATCATTCAGCTCCTGCGCACCAACGATGTCAATGCCAGCACCTATGTCACCAGGCAGGTGCAGACGGCCGGCGGCTGGGTCAGCCGTGACGGTCTCCAGGCGTTGAGCACCAGCGGCATCGGCACCACCGGTCCGGGAATGCCCTTCACCTTGACCTACAGCTTCTGGGACACGGAAGCGGAACCACCGGTGAACGAGACCCATCAGGTGACCTACTCGCTGGTCAACATGCCCTCAGGCACCCTGCAGCAACTGGAGCGCCATGAGATCATCACCAACGCTGTCGGCGTTGTGACTAGCGATACTACTATCATTGTGGCCCGGAACATCGATGGGGCTGCTACCACCTGCCGCTGGGAACCCGATGCCGGCGAACCGTCGGGGTACAGCCAGACCACCTTCGTCTTCACGGTCAGATCGCTGATGGGGGGCAAGGAGGAGGTCCGGTCGTATCAGATCAGGCCCAGGACCGGGTCGTAGCGGTTCTTCTCGGAGCGCCGGCGGGGTTTCAGGATGATGTTGAAGGAAAGAGAAACCGGTTTGGAGGCCGCTGGAGCGGGCCGGTGAAGTGGAGAAGTTGAGATGAAAAGAGTGACCAGAGGATTGCGGAGATTGTGCAGGTGCCTCGTCGGAAGGGAAACGGGGCAGACCAGCTTCACCGCGGTGCTGGTTGTGCTTGTCCTTGGTGGCATCGTGCTGACGCCCACTCTGGCCTTCGCCATCAGCGGGCTGAGGCAGGAGCAGTCCCATGAGGAAACCATGCATGAGTTCTATGCCGCCGATGCCGGCATTGAAGACGCCATGTGGAGGATCAGGAACTACGAAGACGGGGACTGGCCCGACTGGATGAGGGGGGATTGGGGCGACGCCACCTTCAATCACGATCCCGCCTACTGGGAATACACCATACCCCAGTTCAATGACAAGGATATCACCGTGCGCATCCAGCCCACCTGGCTGCTGGAGGGACTGGAGACGCCCAAGACGGGGCAGGGGAGAACACCCAACAGCGATGTTGAGGTCTCTGGCAATGTGGTCGGGGTGGGCAAGTACGAGGTGGCCATCCTGAAGGATGCCGGCTTCGCCGGCCCGCTGATGATCGAGAGGATAGGGGTCTGGCTGCCGTCTGGATTCGGCTATGTGGCCGGTTCCAGCAATCTGGAGAAGGCCAGCGTTCCCCTGCCGCCCGCCGGCTACCGCTGCACGCCGACGACCTACACCTTCCGCAATGGCACAGCCATTGTCTGGGACTATGTCGCTGCCTATGGCTCGCCGGTGGACTACACCAGGCTGCCCCTGGACAAATCCGGGACGGTCACCTCCTACAGCGCCAATCACCTCAGGGATACGGTGAGCAACCAGTTCCAGGTCTCGGATGCCGGGCGTGCCGTCTGGGACATCACCGACGACCAGTGGGGGGTGGTCAGCAACTACAACAGTGCCTCCGATCTCACCCTGCTATCCAATCTGTTCGACTCCGGCGATGTGGGCAACCGCTACGGCATCGGCGAGCCCAACCGCCGGGTGGTCAGCTTCAGCTACACGCCGACGACCACCATACCCTATGGTGCCTTCTGCTGGGTCAGCTCGCCGGGCAACGCCACCCCGGCTGTCGCCCCCTACCTCTGGTGGAGCGGGGACAAGATCTACCAGATCACCTCAATCGGCGAAGACCCGGATACCGGCGATGATGCCACCATCATCGTCTACACCAGCAAGGAAGAGCTGAAGAACTTCGGGGTTTCTGTGCTGGCTGACTACGAGGCCGTGGGCAATACCCTGCTCAGAGACCACGATGGTGAAGGCTACCACCGGGAGAGGGTCTATCTGGCCACATCGGCCGGGGTGACTGCTCTGCCGGCGCGGGCCAATGTGCAGCAGTTGCGGCTCTACTGGTCGGGCTGGAAGAACTACCCCTGGTATGCCTGGGACCTCAGCGATGCCCAGCGCTCGGCGCTGGTCCCCGACAACCTGGTGGACAGGGTCAGCTTCAAGGTGGAGTACAGTGGGGTGGTCTATGAAACCACTGTGATGGCCGATTCCTGGCAGGTCCTGCCCAATGGCACCCCGAGCTCGCAGCACGGCTGGTCCTATGCCTGCTTCGCTGATGTCACCGAAGAGGTCAGGCAGTACTACGCCGACCGAGGGATCACCTTCGGGGGCAACGCCCGGTACACCGTGGGGCACGCCGAGACCTGGGATGCGTCCACTACCAACCCCCTCCAGGGTGTCTGGGGCAGCTCCGGCACGGATGTCTATAACGTGGGCTCGGCTGGGACCATCCTCCACTACGACGGCGCCAACTGGAACTGGATGACCAGCGGCACCACCAGGAACCTCTATGCCATCTGGGGCAGCTCCGCCACGAACATCTACGCGGTGGGGCAGAACGGCACCATCCTCCACTACGACGGCGTGGACAACAATGGCGATGGCAGCCTGTGGGACCCCATGACCAGCGGCACCACCAGCGACCTCCGGGGCGTCTGGGGCGACTCCTCCTACACCTATGTTGTCGGGGCGTCGGGCACTATCCGCCGCTGTGCCGTGGGCAGCACCACCTGGAATGGTATGACCAGCGGCACTTCGAACACTCTGTACGGTGTCTGGGGGAATTCCTCTTACACCTATGTAGTCGGCTCGTCGGGCACCATTCGACGCTGCGCTGTGGGCAGCACCACCTGGAATGGCATGACCAGCGGCACTTCGAACACCCTCTACGGTGTC
>VGOM01000032.1 GCA_016875915.1 Chloroflexota bacterium | reverse complement strand
GGAGGCCCTGCTGGAGAGGCTGGGCCGGCCCCATCTGGCCGCCCGGTCGGTGCACATCGCCGGCACCAAGGGCAAGGGGAGCACCTCGGCCATGATCGCCAGCGTCCTGACCGCCTCCGGGTGCCGGACGGGACTATACACCTCGCCCCACCTGCACACCATGAGGGAGAGGATCCAGGTCGACGGCCGGCCCGTGGGGGAGGCGGACCTCGTCGCCCTGCTGAAGAGGCTGCGGCCCGAGATCGAGACCATCAATCACCAGGGCACGGCCGGCGAGCTGACCACCTTTGAGATCCTCACCGCCCTGGCCTTCGCCCATTTCCAGGAGAGCGGGGTGGACTACCAGGTGCTGGAGACAGGACTGGGCGGGCGGCTGGACGCCACCAACGTGGTGGTTCCGGCGGTCTGCGCCATCACCTCCATCAGCCTGGACCACACCGAGGTGCTCGGCGACACCCTGGCCAAGATCGCCACGGAGAAGGCCGGCATCATCAAGTCCGGCGTCACCGTGGTCTCCTCCCCCCAGTCCCGGGAGGTGAAGGAGGTCATCGCTGAGGTCTGCCGCCGCAAGGGGGCCCGGCTCATCCTGGTTGGCCGGGATGTCACCTGGCGGGCGGGCCGGAGCAGCCACCGGGGACAGTCCTTCCGGCTCAGGGGACTGCGCCAGGAGTACGATCTGGTCATCCCCCTGCTGGGGGAGTTCCAGCTGGACAACGCCGCCGTGGCCGCGGCCTGTCTGGAGGCGCTGGCCGACTCGGGGGCGGGGATCACGCCTGAGACCATTGCCGCCGGACTGGCCGGGGTCCACTGGCCGGGACGGCTGCAGGTCCTCCGGGAGAAGCCTCTGTTCATCGTGGACGGGGCCCACAACGCCGACTCCGCCCGGAAGTTGAAGCAGGCCCTGGCACAGTACTTCCAGTATGACCGGGTGGTGCTCATCGTGGGCACCTCCAAGGACAAGGACATGGCCGGGATCGTGGCCGAGCTGGCCGGCCTGGCCGGTGAGGTCATAGTCACCCGCTCGGGCAATCCCCGGGCCACCAGCCCCGACGTCCTGGCCGCGGAGTTCTCCAAGTGGGGCCCCCGGCCGGAGATGACCGATAGCCTGGCTGCGGCGGTAGATCTGGCACTGGCGAAGGCCAGGCCGGGGGACCTCATCTGCGCCACCGGATCGCTCTTCGTGGTGGCCGAGGTCACGGCATACCTGAAGGGGGTGGCCCAGGAGCAGTACTCCGGCCACTGAGGCCCGGGTCTATCAGGGCGGCGCTAGTCCCGCTCGGGGGGCGGCGGGACGGCTTCCTGGGGCAGCATCTCGGCCAGGATCCTCTGCAGGGCCATGGTGTGGCTGCACATGCCCCGGACGGAGAAGAAGTTGCAGGAGCAGCTCCACTTCCCGTCCCCATAGCTGAGCAGGTAGCTGTCGTTGTCCCCCCGGAAACTCACCCTGAAGTCAGTGAACAGGACCCGGTCCTTCTCCTGAGCATAGCGCTTGGCTTTCTCGATCTTGCCGATCAGGCTGGACTGCATGGCGACTCCACAGTGGACTGTGGAAGCATTCTAGTCCTTGTGCCATCCCCGGTCAATGGCATTGTGAAGGGGCAGAAGGCGGCGAAAGGGTGGTGAGGCGGACCTCACCACCCTTGTTGTGCAATTCGCCAGTGGTCGACAGACCGGGGAGACCCGGCTCTAGCCGCCCACCGAGCCCATGATGCCGTACATGGTGGACACCAGGGCGATGGCGATGAAGGCCACCATGCCGCCCATGATCAGCGTGGTCACCGGCGCGATCATCGAGGTCATCATGGTAGTCCTCTCGTTGGCTTCCATGTCGTAGCTCTGGGCCACCGTGTCCATGGTGTTGTCCAGGTTACCGGTGTTCTCTCCCACCGAGGCCATCTGGACGATCAGGGGCAGGAAGATGGGATTCTGGGACATGGGCCGGGACAGGCCGTGACCCTGAAGCATCTCCTGTCTCACATCAACCAGCCCCTTGGCCACCACCCTGTTGGTGCTGCTGTTGGCGCACAGGGTGATGATCTCCGGCAGGGGCACGCCGGCGCGGAACAGGGTGGAGATGGTGGCGGCGCAGCGGGCCAGCTCGCTGAGGATGATGATCCGCCCGAACAACGGCAGACGGAGCATGATCTGGTCCCGCTTGTACTTCCCTTCATCCGATCTCGTGGCGATGAAGATACCCACCACCAGGAGGAACAGGCCGAGCAGCATGTACAGGCCGTACGCGGTGAGGATGTCCGTGGTCCCCAGGAGGATCCTGGTCACCAACGGCAGCTCCGTGTCCAGCGACTCGTACAGGGTCGCAAACGAGGGGACGACGAAGGCCACCAGGACGATGACCACCAGGATGGCCAGCACGAAAACGATCACCGGGTAGATCATGGCATTGCGCACCTTGGACGCCGCGTTGGCGTTCTTCTCGATGTGGTCGGCCATCTGGCGCAGGGACTTCTCCATGTTCCCCGTCTCCTCGGCCACGGCCATGGTCCGGCAGTAGAGCGAGGAGAAGGCCATGGGGTGTTTGGCCATGGCCTGGGACGGCTTGAGGCCGTTGCGGATGTCCTTGGCCACCTCGCCCACGATGCGCTTCAGGGCCTTGTTGCTGATCTGGTCCTCCAGCAGGTCAAGGGAAGCGGCGATGTCGAAGCCCGAGTCGATGAGCAGGGCCAGCTGCCGGGAGAACATGACGATCTCCCGCGGCGTGATCTTGTAGAAGGCCGCATTGACCTTCTCCTTGTTGATCAGCGGCTTGCTCTCCTTCAGACTGAGGATCTTCAGTCCGCTGTAGCCGAGCAGATCCAGGGCCACCGCCTCCGTGGGCGCGTTGACCTTCCCTTTCACCAGCTCCTTCTGCTGGTTGTAGGCTACGTAACGATAGTCCATCTCATCCTCCGATCCGGCTCACCCGATACGGCGAGCCTCTTTCTTCCCCCCCCACGGTGTTCCCCCATATAGATTCGCGCGCCCATCTGACCTCCCCCGGCACGCGTTGATTCCCTTGCCCATCACTACTCCAGAGAATAGGCATTGCGCAGCACCTCGGCCACGGTGGTCAGTCCCTGTTTCACCTTGAGCATGCCGTCCTTCAGCAGAGTGACCATCCCTTCCTCTACTGCCGCTTCCTTCACTTCGGCTGAACTGGCCCCCTTGGCGATCAGCGATCTGGTCTTCTCGCTCATGACCAGGATCTCGAACAGGCCCAGCCTGCCCCGGTAGCCCGTGAAAGAACACAGGTCGCAGCCGCTGCCCGAAAGGTAGCTCACCAGCTCCTCGCCGGTGGCCTTCTGGAAGGCCAGCCTCTCCGACTCCGAGGGCTCCACCTCGGCGGCGCAGTTGAGGCAGATCCTCCGGGCCATGCGCTGGGACACCGTCCCGGTGACCACCGTGGAGACCAGGAACGGCTCAATGCCCAGGTCGAGGAGACGGTAGACCACGCCGATGGCGTCATTGGCGTGGATGGAGGACAGCACCAGGTGGCCGGTGAGGGCCGCCTTGACGGCGATGGTGGCCGTCTCTCCATCGCGGATCTCGCCCACAAGGATCACGTCCGGGTCGAGGCGCATCATGGACCGCAGGGTGCCGGCGAAGGTCACCCCGGCCTTGGGATTGACCTGGATCTGCTTGATGTTCTCGAACCGGTACTCCACCGGGTCCTCGACAGTGATGATGTTCCCGGTCACCTTGTCCAGCGTGTTCACCGAGGCGTAGAGGGTGGTGGTCTTGCCTGCCCCGGTGGGACCGCTGATCAGGATCATCCCGAAAGGAACGGCCAGCATATTCTGGTACTTCTTCAGGGAGTCGCCCGAGAAGCCCAGCTGGGGCAGGTCCAGCACGGCCACGGACTTGTCCAGCAGACGCATGACCACCGCCTCGCCGTGCACGGTGGGACTGGTGGCCACGCGGACGTCTATGCCCTTGCCCTTCACCTCCACCGAGAACTGACCGTCCTGCGGCCGGATGTGGTCGGCGATATTGAGGTCGGACATCACCTTGACCCGGGAGGTCAACGGTGGATGGATCTTGATGGGCAGCGACATCACCTCGTGCAGCACGCCGTCGATGCGATAGCGGATGCGCAGCCTCTTCTCCTCCGGCTCGATGTGTATGTCCGAGGCCCGGGCCTTGACCGCCTCTTCGATGACCAGATTCAGCGCCGAGGCCACCGGCGCGTTGGCCGTGGCGGCCACCAGATCCTGGCCCCCCGCGGCAGCCTCGATGCCGGTATCGATCCGCGAGATCTGCTCGGCAATCTGGCCGAACTTCTTGTAGTTGAAATCAATGGCTTCCAGGATCTCGGCCTTCTCGGCGGCCACGGCCTTGACCCTCATCTTGGTCTGATGCTCCAGGACCTGGATGGTGCCGATGTCGCTGGGGTTGACCATGGCCACCACCAGGCTGTTGTCCTCCACGTCAATGGGGGTGACGGAGAACCTCCGGGCGGTGTTCTCCGGCACCATGCGCAGAGCCTCAGGGCGGGCCGCCTTGCGCAGCTTCACCTTGGGCTTCTCGACCACCTCCTCCACCACCGGCTTGGGCGGCTCGCGGACCACCCGGACCTTCTTGGCCTCGGGCGCAGCCGGGGCCGCCTCGGCCACCGCCTCAGCGGACGGCGCCACGGTCTCAGCGACGGGCGGACTCTGGTCCTCCACAACGGGCGGCGCTTCCGCCGCCGCGGTCACTGCTTCCCGAACCACCATCTCCGGCAGCGGCGCAGCCTCCTCGAAATGAGCCGTGGACTCCGCCACGGTGTCTGCCTCAGGAGAGCCAATGGCCGTCCCACCCCGGGGCTTCCTCTTCTTCTCCGGCTTCTCCTCGCGCTTCGGCTTGGACCGGACCACCAGCAGCTGGTCAACGACGCTCCTCATAGTGAAGGCCTTCGGCTCCGCCTCCGGGACCACCTCAACCGGCGCCACCCCGTCATGCAGGCCGATCAGCCGGATCTTGTGCTCTTCGGCGAACTCCCTGGCCGCGGCGGTGGGCCTCTCCGAGACCAGGAGGATCTTCTCCCTGATGCCGGTGTCATTGCACTTCACGTCGAACAGCGACACCTGACCGAGGTCCACCGACTCCCCGCCGGCGTGGTCGATGCCGATGCGCGACATCAGGAAGCCGTCGTCCAGAAAGGCGATGGCCTCAAAGACATGGCTCGTCCCGGAGACGCCAGTGAGATTGGCGCCTTCCACCACCTGATAGCCGGCATGCCGCAGGGCGGCGATGACGTCCGACTTCTCCTTGAACTCTGAAGGGATCTCCGCCGCTGTCTCGCGGGCCACGGCGGGGCGGTCCAGGAAGGCCCGCATGGCCGTGTTGTCGAAGACCTTCACCCCGTCCTTCTGGGCGAACTGGCCGGCTACCGAGCTGAGGTGGGGGACGGCGATGATTGCCCGGTGCTCCATGTTGCAGTCCAGGCATTTGTCCTCGAAGGCGAAGAGCCGCTGCAGGCTCACCTCCGGGTCCTCGGCGTTGGTGATCACATCGATGGCGATAACGTAGGTTATCAGCCCGTACTGGCGTTGCACCAGATAGTCGAAGGCGCGCTCGATGCCGGACCTGCCCTGCACGCTGGCACTGGGCGTCACGCTGTATCCCTGGAAAGCCAAGCGCTCGATAAAACTATCGGTCACCTGGTCCATCTGCTTCTGGGCCAGCAAACCAGCCTCCTCCTATCTCAGGCACATGGGATCTTGGTGAAGGTTCACTGAGGATAAATGCTAAGGGCAAGGGATAGGCCTGTCAAGATGAAGGAACCGCGCCCCCAAAGCTGGCCCGGAAAGTGTAAGGAAACTGAGAGGAATCCTACTTCTGTTGAGATCAAATTGGGCGCAGAATATAATGTCAGGTCAGCGAAGGGACAGGTGCGCTATGGGCTACCCCGACGGCATTCTGCGCAAGGTCGCCCGGCCGGGCCGCTATACCGGCGGGGAGTGGAACAGCGTGGTCAAGGACTGGCAGGCCACCCCGGTGAGGGTGGCCCTGGCCTACCCGGACATCTACGAGATCGGCATGTCCAACCTGGCCCTGCCCATTCTCTACGACCTGCTCAACCGGCAGACCGAGGTCCTGGCCGAGAGGGTCTTCGCCCCCTGGATCGACATGGAGGCGGCCATGCGCCAAGCCGGCATCCCCCTCCTCAGCCTGGAGTCGGGTCGGCCGCTGCGGGAGTTCGACATCCTGGGCTTCTCCCTGGGCTACGAGCTGACCTACACCAACGTCCTCAACATGCTCGATCTGGCCGGCATCCCGGTGCTGGCCGCCGACCGCGACGGATCGCACCCCCTGGTGCTGGCCGGGGGCACCTGCACCCTCAACCCCGAGCCGATGGCGGACTTCGTGGACGTCTTCGCCATAGGCGACGGCGAGGAACTGGCCCTGGAGCTGGTCGACGCCTTCCGGAGATACAAGGCCGACGCCTGCTCCCGGAATGAGATCCTCTCCGGACTGGCGGCCATCCCCGGGGTCTATGTGCCACACCTCCCCGGCACGCCGTCAACGGTGCGGCCGCGCACGGTGGCCACCCTGCCACCCCCAGTGGTCAGGCCGGTGGTCCCCTTCATCGAGGCGGTCCACGACCGGGGCGCCATCGAGATCCAGCGGGGCTGCACCCGCGGTTGCCGCTTCTGCCAGGCGGGCTTCGGCTACCGCCCTCAGCGCCACCGCAGTCAGGCGGAGGTGGTGGAGGCCGCCGGACAGATCATCCGCAACTGCGGCTATGGCGAGATGTCCCTGGTCTCCCTGGCCACCAACGACTACCCCGGCATCGACAGGTTGATCAGCGCCCTGACCCAGGAACACAGCGGCCGTCAGCTGACCATCTCCCTGCCCAGTCTGCGCATCGACGCCTTCTCGGTGAAGCTGATGGACTCCCTCCGCTTCGTCAAGAAGCCCGGACTGACCTTCGCCCCCGAAGCCGGCACCGAGCGGCTGCGGCGGGCGGCCAACAAGGCCGTCCCCGACGCCCAGATCATCGACACCGTGGCCACCGCCGTGAGCCGGGGCTGGCGGAACATCAAGCTCTACTTCATGATCGGACTGCCCACCGAGACCATGGAGGATGTCGAAGGGATCATCGGCCTGGTGGGCCGGCTGCGCCAGCCGGGGAGGGGAAGGGAGGCCCGGATCAGACTGAGCGTGTCGGCCTTCGTGCCCAAGGCCCACACCCCCTTTCAATGGGCGGCTCAGGATAGCCAGGAGCAACTGCGGGCCAAGTACGAGATCCTCAGAAGGGGACTGCGCAGCCTGCGGACCCACCTTTCCTGGGAGAACCCGGAGACCAGCCTGCTGGAGACTGTCCTGGCCCGCGGCGACCGCCGCCTGGGGGGCGTCATCCACCGCGCCTGGCAGGCCGGCAGCACCTTCGACGCCTGGAACGAACGCTTCAAGTACGACACCTGGCTGGAGGCCTTTCACTGGGCGGGACTCGACCCGGGCTTCTACGCCCACCGGGAGAGACCCCTGGATGAGGCCCTGCCCTGGGCCCATGTGGATACCGGAGTCCGTCAGGATTTCCTGAAGCAGGAGTACCTCCGCGCCCGGCGGGAAGAAGAAACGCCCGACTGCCAGTCGGGCTGCAACGCCTGCGGACTGGAGGAATGGCAGCCCGCCTGCCGGGTCAGGCTCGGGGGGTCTTCCTCGTAGAGCGTCCAGACCGGACCCGCGGCATCCTGCCCCGCTTCGTGGGCTGAAGCACCATGTCCAGGACCTGGTCCACGTTGTCCACCGGAATGAACTCCAGCTTCTCCCTGATCTCCTCGGGGATCTCCTCCAGATCCCTCTCGTTCTCCTTGGGCAGGATGACCTTTCTCAGCCCAGCGCGGTGAGCCGCCAGCACCTTCTCCTTGATGCCGCCGACAGGCAGGACCTTGCCCCGCAGGGTGATCTCCCCGGTCATGCCGATCTCCCTGACCAGTGGCCTTCCGGTCAGGGCGGAGATCAGGGCCATGGTCATGGTGATGCCGGCCGAGGGGCCGTCCTTGGGGATGGCGCCGGCGGGGACGTGGATGTGGATGTCTTTCTTCTCGTAGAAGGCCTCATCGATGCCCAGAGAGGCCGCCCGGCTCCGGGCGTAGGTCAGTGCCGCCCGGGCCGACTCCTGCATCACTTCCCCCAGCTTGCCGGTGAGGATCAGGCTGCCCTTCCCGCTGATCGGGGTGGCCTCCACGAACAGGATATCGCCTCCGGCCTGGGTCCAGGCCAGACCGGTGGCCACGCCCACCCCATCAGCCTCCTCCGCCACCTCATACCGGAAGCGGATGGGCCCGAGGTAGTCATGCAGTTGACCGGCGCCCACCGCGATCGGTCCTTCGGAGGCGGTGGCCACCCGGCGGGCCACCTTGCGGCAGACGGCGCCGATCTCCCTCTCCAGGTTCCTCACCCCGGCCTCGCGGGTGTATCTCCTGACGATCTCCAGCACCGCCTCTTCCGAGAACTGCAGCCTCTCCGGGCCCAGGCCGTTCTCCTTCAGCTGCCGGGGCACCAGGAACTCCTGGGCGATGTGCAGCTTCTCCTGTTCGGTGTAGCCCGGCAGCTCGATGGTCTCCATCCGGTCCTTCAGGGCCGGAGGGATGGGGTCGACGATGTTGGCCGTGGTAATGAAGATCACCTTGGACAGATCGAAGGGCACATCGAGGTAGTGATCCATGAAGGCGAAGTTCTGCTCCGGGTCCAGCACCTCCAGCAGCGCCGCCGAGGGGTCTCCCCGGAAATCGATGCCCACCTTGTCGATCTCATCCAGCATGAACACCGGGTTGTTGGTCTCGGCACGGCGGATGCCCTGGATGATCCTCCCGGGCAGGGCTCCGACGTAGGTCCGCCGGTGTCCCCTGATCTCCGCCTCGTCTCTGACGCCGCCCAGGGACATGCGGATGAACTTCCTGCCCAGGGCCCGGGCAATGGACTGCCCCATGGAGGTCTTCCCCGTGCCCGGGGGACCGACGAAGCACAGGATGGGCCCCTTGGTGTCCGACTTCAGCTTGCGCACCGCCAGGTACTCCAGGATCCTCTCCTTGACCCTGGTCAGATCGTGGTGGTCCTCGTCTAGGACGCGGGCGGCCTGATTGATGTCCAGGCTGTCCTCGCTGCTCTTGGTCCAGGGCAGGCTGACCAGCCAGTCCAGATACGTTCGGGACACCGTGTACTCCGCTGCGGCCGGAGGCATCTTGGCCAGACGGTCCAGTTCCCTCTCCGCCTCGTTCCGAGTTTCGGGGGGCAGGCCCGCCTCCTCGATCTTCTTCCTTAGCTCGTTGGCCTCCACGGACCGCTCATCCACCTCGCCCAACTCCCTCTGGATGGCCTTCAATTGCTCCCGGAGGTAGAACTCGCGCTGGGCCTTGTCCATCTCCCCTTTGATCTGGGACTGTATCTTGGTGCCCAACTCCAGGATCTCCAACTCCCGGTTGATGTACTCGGTCAGCTTCTTGATCCTCTGGGCCACGTCGAGGGTCTCCAGGATCTCCTGCCTCTCGCCCTGCTTCAGTCCGATGTGGGCCGCTATGAAATCGGCCAGATTGCCCGGGTCCGGGATGTTCACCGCCGCCACGCTCAGCTCGCCGGGCAGATTGGGAGCGATCTCCACCACCTTCTGGAACAGGCTGAGCAGATTCCGGCCCAGAGCTTCCATCTCGGTGCCGGCCTGTGCTACCTCCTCGACCACCTCCACCCGCCCCTTGAGATAGGGTTCTGCCTGCGTTATGTCAACCAGCCGTATCCTGGCCAATCCCTGTAGGAACACCCTCACCGAGCCATCGGGTATCTTGAACATCCGGGCGATCAGGGCCGCCGAGCCGATGGGGTGGAGGTCGGCGGCAGTCAGCCGTTCCGCGGCGGTGCGCTGGGCGAAGATGCCCACCACCTTGTTGTCCGACAGCGCGGCGTCGATGAGCTGGACCACGCTCCGCTTGTCCGTGGCCAGGGGGACGATGATGGAGGGGAAGACCATGTTCTCCCCCACGGGAATGATGGGCAGCTCGCCGGGGACGGTGACTCCGGCCGGCAGTCTGCCTCCTTCCTGCTGATCTTCTGCTACCATGAGCTCACCCTCCGCTGCACGCCGCTGCTCCCACCGGCGGGTGTCAGCACTCCTCAGTCGTCCTGACCTTCAGGCGCAGCACCCGCCCCTCTTTCGTCTTGGGGAGGACAACCTCCAGCAGGCCGTCATCATGCGAGGCCCTGGTCTTGTCCGGGTCAACCGCCGCGGGCAGTGGGACCACCCTCTCAAAACGGCCCCGGTGGATCTCGATCTGGTAGTAGGTCTTGCTGCCTCCCGGGGCGATCTCCTTCCTCTCACCCCTGACAACCACGGCACTGCCCTCGACCATCACCTCCAGCCTGTCCTGCCTCACGCCGGCCAGTTCCACCAGGATCACTACGTTCTCCTCCGTCTCATAGACATCGACGGCGGGCTCCCACAGGCGGGCGAAATGCACCATGGGCGGCTTTGAGCTGCCCAGGTAGTCCAGCAGCTTCTCCATCTGGCGCTGCATGCCCTGAATGCTGCTCAGTCGGTCGTAGCGTATCTCCACCATGGCATCGTCTCCTTCCTGGCTGAGAACGGGACTCTCTCCCCCTGTGTCTGACCTGTGCAATTGCCCTGCCGGCCGGGGCTGATTATTCCCGGTGGACTCCAGGAGGCGTATCACACCGGCCGGGGAGGCAAGCGAAGCAATGACCTGCAGGGGATGACCGGGACTACTCCTCCCAGTTGTCGTCCATCTGCGCCCTGGCTATCTCGATCCACTGCAGATACTCGGTCACCAGGCCCTCCGAGCGCGAAGCCTCGAGGTCCACCTCATAGGGCTCGCCGATGAACATCTTGCCGCACTTCTGGGACTTGCCCTGCGCGGCTTCGCTGCTGCAGACGAACTTCTTCCTGCCGTCGATGATGCCCATATCAAAGGGAAGGGTGAAGTACAAGTCGGCGATCACCTTGTCCATGCCGAAGGGGCGCAGCACTCCCCAGTCGGACCCGTCCGCGCCCTGGTACTTGTTCACCGGAAGCAGGCTCAGCAGGTTCTTGATGGTCAGATCGCCGTGGCCCGCAGAGACCTTGAAGGGGCAGATGCTGATCAGGTAATCACAGTAGAGGAGCACGTTGGGCAGCCAGAAGGTGGACATGGCGAAGGGCCGCGCCAGTGGGTTCTCCACCTCCACGAAGACGCAGTCCTTCACGTCCAGAGTCAGCACCCTGGGGAAGTCATAGCCCAGCGACTGATAGATGGGTTTCATCTGCTCCTGGGCGGGATTGCCTTCAAGGAGGATGATGTCGGCCTCGCTCACCGCCCTGATGGCATGAATGACCTTCTCCAGGGTCTGCCTGCTGGTGGTCACCGGATACGGCAGGGAGTGGGCGGCGCAGGGCTTGATCAGGATTCGCCGCGCCCATCTCACCCTGGGCGGGAGTTCAAAGGCGAACTCGTCAGCGCCGAGAATCAACTCTGTCCTCGCCACCATGGAACTCGGTGTCCTTTCTTCCCAGCACCCACAGAATCCTCGTCACCGTGCTCAATCATGCGGGACCGGTCACCGACGCCGGATCGGTCGGGGAGGAGTTCAGACCGGATGGGAGCCACGCTTCCTTCCGCCACCCGCCGAAGCCAGGAACCTGTCCTCAATGAGATCGGCCAGCGCCTCTGCCTGGCCGGCCGAGAACTGGGGCACCGGCACGTCCAGGGGTTCATCCGTGACCACGGCCAGGAGTTCCTCCGGGGGGCAGACCAGGTCACCCTGGCCCTTGCGGTGTACCTCGATCTTGGGGACCTTGCTCCGCTTGAACCCCTCGATCAGAACCAGGTCATAGCCGTCGCCGACCATGGCCAGGATCTCTTCAAGGGCGGGATCGCGCTCTACCTTCTTCACCAGGGCCACCCTCTCCGGACCGCTGACCACCACGGCATCGCTGCCGGCCCTGGCCAGCCGCCAGCTGTCCTTGCCCGGCTGGTCCAGGTCGAGATCGCCCATGCTGTGCTTGGCTGCTGCTACTCGGTGGCCCCGCCGCTTCAACTCGGGGATGAGGTTGGTTAGCAGGGTGGTCTTTCCGGAGTTGGAAGGGCCCACAAAAGATAGAACGACAGGCATCTATGGTTTCACTTCACTGTTTCCATTCTATCACCCCAGTCAACATAATCATCGGGTGCGGGTGTTGGCCCGTGCTCAACGGCAGCCGCCGGCCCCGAAGGCGGACGGCCATAGCGGAGTTCGTGGGGGCGGGGTAGAATTGAGGCCCGGCAGGTCTCTACCGGGCTGGGGCGGGGGACAGGGCCGCTTCGAGGAGGGGAGCCTTGCCCGGGACTTCAGGGCGATGCCGGAACGCCCGTCGGGACGACGGCCTTGACGCTCACCCTGACTAGCGTCCCCTTGCCCGGGGCGGACTGCACCCTGAACTCCCCATCGAGCAGTTGTGCCCGTTCCTGCATGCCGACCAGCCCCAGCTTACCCGTGGCCGCCAGGTCACTCAGGCTGCCCGGCAGCTCGAAGCCCTTGCCGTCATCGGAAATGGCCACCGACACACCATCGGGGAGGAAGCCCACGGTCACCGAGACGGCGGCGGCGCTGGAATGCTTCCTGGCGTTGCTCACCGCCTCCTGGGTGATCCTGAACAGCCCCAGTTCCACCTCGGCGGGCAGTCTCCGCTGCAGGCCGGTGACCTCGAGACGGCCGCTGATCCTGCCTGTCCTGGATAGATCGCCCAGGATCAGCTCCACCGCCGCCACCAGGCCCAGCTGATCCAGCACGCTGGGCCTCAGTGCCCGGCTCAGCCGGCTCAATTCCTCGGCGATGCGGGTGACCTTGCCCCGGACCTGCTCCATGCCCTCGATGACACCGCGGGGCAGGGGTCTGCGGGCCCGGCTCATGGCCTCGATGTCGAGCAGCAGGGTGGCCAGGGCCTGGACCGTCTCGTCGTGCAGCTCCCGGGCGATCCGCTTCCTCTCCTCTTCCTGTGCCCGGGTGATCTGCCGCACGTAGAGCCACAGGTTCTGCTGCAGGCGCTTCTGCTCGGTGACATCGCGGATGATCCCCTCGTACCTCAGGATGCTCCCGGCGGAGTCGCGCCGGGCGGTGAAGGTGAGCAGGCAGTTGATGTGAGTGCCGTCCTTCCTGCGCAGCGTCATCTCGTAGTCCCGGACGTACCCCTCCTCCTCCATCTGCCTCCGGAACTCCCTGCCCTCGGCCGGGCGGACGGAGTCAGCCTGGATGTCCAGCTCCTTCATCTCCTCTCGGGCATAGCCGAAGAGATCCAGCGCCGCCCTGTTGACGTCAATCACCTCCAGATCGCTGCTCACAATGCAGATAGCGTCCCGGGAGTTCTGGAACAGGCTGCGGTATCTCTCCTCGCTTTCGACCAGGGCCTTCTCCATCAGCCTTCTCTCGGTGACGTCTTCCCCCGAACCGAGCACGCCTATCACTCCGCCGGCGTCATCCCTGAGCAGGGTGGTGTTGTACCAGGCGATGATCCTCTCCTCGCCGCCCTTGGCCAGGACAGGACTCTCATGGCACTTGTCCAGCGCAACCTTGCCGGTCACCAGCTTGGCGAAGAGGGCCTTGGCCAGCCCCCTGTTCCGCTCCGGGGTGAAGATGTCGAACCAGTTCCGGCCGATGACCTCATGCTCCTGATACCCCAGCATGTCCCGGAACTTCCTGTTTATCAGGGCCGTCTTCTGGTCGGGGTCGATGACCTGGATGGCCACCCCGGCCACATCAAGATACCGCTGTGCCCTGTCCCTCTCGTGGCGCAGCGCCTCCTCGGCCCGTTTCTGTTCGGTGATGTTCTTCACGATGGCCAGGACGCCTACCGGCTCGCCCTCCTCGCTGATCAATCGGGTCACCGACTCACCGATGACCTTCGTGCCGTCCTTGCGGTTCCAAACCATCTCGTAGCGCTGGCTGACCGCTTCTCCCCTGACCTGCTGCCCCTGCCGCTCCATGATCTCCCTGAAACCGTCGGCACAGACCAACCGGGAGACGTTCATGCCGTGCAGTTCCTGAACGCCGTAGCCCGTCAGTGTGCCCATGGCCTGGTTGGCGGCCACAATATCGCCGTTCAGCCCACAGACCGCCACCGCGTCGTTCAGGAAGTCGAACAGATCCCCGTAGCGGGCCACAAACGAGTGAATGCTGGCCGGCGAGCCCTTCCTCGACATCCGCACCCTGGCAATCGTCATTCAGCTACTCCTCGCATAGCCCGGACGGGCTAGGGCAGATCATCCAGCATGATCCACCCTTCTCTCAGCCCGCGGAGCACCGCCTCGGTGCGTGAGTTCACCCCCAGCTTGCGGAGGATGTTCCGGAAGTGGGTCTGCACTGTGCGTTCACCGATGACCAGCTTGGCAGCTATCTCCCGGTTGCTCAACCCAGCGGCACCAAGCCTCAGCACCTCCATCTCCCGCTGATAGAGATGTTCCGATCCGCCCCGGGGCAGCACTCTGCCGCCGGCACCGGCAATCCGGGAGAGCAGCCGGCGGGATGCCGTGGGGCCGAGAACGGTCTGCCCGTCATGCACCGCCCTCACTGCCCTGGCGATCTCGCTGACCCCCACCGTCTTCAACAGGTAGGCCGAGGCCCCGGCTTCCATCGAGGGCAGGACATAGGACTCGTAGTCATAGGCGCTCAGGACGATGATGGCGGTA
>VGOM01000031.1 GCA_016875915.1 Chloroflexota bacterium | reverse complement strand
GCTGCAACCTTTGTGTATTGGGCATGCCGCTCTCCGGCGAGATGCTGAATAAGGACATCAAGTGCCGTCCTCTGAGGTTGCCGCCGCGCACCAAGACCGACATTGTGTGTGAGTGGGAATACACGCTCGAAGCCAAGTGACGGCCGTCACTCAGTGCCCAGGGAGATGTCCCCAACCATTGGGAGACCAGTCGAAGCGCGACGATCTGGCACCCTGTCGCGGTCGCGTGGCGGGCTGCGCTGATCCTCCCAGTTTTGATGGTGCCCGCCATCCAGCCCATCACCCATAACGCCGCCACCCACCACCTGTCTACGCCGAACGCTGCCTTTGTCGCACTAGCGCAACCACCGGAGACCCCGAACAGACTGGGGCTAGTGACCTGCCCCCAAGAAAGCTCTTCGTAGGTTGCAGTTGCCATGCTAGAGGCCAGTTCGAAGCTGGGAGTTCTGCGTACAGTAACGCCAGGTCCGCCATCAGGACAGGCTGTCCGTCCGAAACGGGGCGATCTCACATCGGGGGAGAGGAGAATCAGGGCATGCGGCCAGGATGGGCGTGACGGGCGGCCCATCAGGCGCAGATCAAGTGCTGGACGTCTTCCTCACTCACCGGGCCGACCACGGCCAGCTTGACCTTCTCGGGGAGCAGCAGCTCGCGGGCCACGCGGACGACGTCATCCACCCGAACGGAGTCGATCTTGGAGACCACCTCATCGACGGTGAGGATGTGGCCCAGTAGCAGCTCCTGGCCTCCAAGCCAGCCGACCACGCTGCGGGTGTCCTCCATGCGGAGGACCAGCCGTCCCTTGCAGAACTCCTTGGCCTTCTTGAGCTCTTCCTCGGGGAGGCCTTCTTTGAGGCGGCCGAGCTCCACCATGATGGCCTCCACGCAGGCCGAGAGCTGTTTGGGGTCGATGCCAGCGTAGACGGTCACCTGGCCAGCGTCCTGGAAGTGGTTGGCGTAGCTGTTGATGGCGTAGGCCAGTCCCTTGTTCTCCCTGATCTCCAGGAAGAGCCGGCTGCTCATGCCTTCGCCGAGGACGGTGTTCAAGACGTCCAGGATGAAGCGGTCCCCGTGGCTGACGGGCAGCCCGGGCATGGCCAGGCAGAGGTGGGCCTGCTCGGTGTCGCGCCGCTCGACACGGTATCTGGGCTCCTGCCGGACGTGGGCGGGATACCAGTGCTGGCCGGCATCGGTGTTCCACCGGCCGAAGGTGTCCTCCAGGCCGGCCACCACCTCCCGGTGATCCACGTCTCCGGCGACGCTGACCACGGTGTTGTTGGCCAGGTACTGGGCCCGGCAGTAGCGGAGCATGTCCTCCCGGGTCAGATTAGCCACCGTGGTCTTGGTCCCGGCGACGTCTCTGCCCAGGGCCTGGTCGGGCCACATGGTCTCGTCGATGAGCAGATCGACGCGATTCTGGGGGCTGTCGTGGCACATGTTGATCTCTTCGGTGATGACCTGTCTTTCCTTCTCCACGTCCCCGGGCTCGAACTTGGAATGGGTGAGCATGTCGGCCAGCACGTCCGTGGCCAGCGACAGGTGGGGTCTGGCGACCTTGCACCAGTAGATGGTCAGCTCTTTGTCGGTGGCCCCGTTGAGTATGCCACCCACCCCTTCGATGGCCTCGGAGATCTCCCGGGATGTGGGGCGCCTCTGCGTGCCCTTGAAGCACATGTGCTCGATGAAGTGGGACACGCCGGACTGGCCGGCATCCTCGTACCGCGAGCCGGCGCCGATGAACACGCCTATGGCCGCGGACTGCAGGTGCTTCACGGTGGCGGTGACCACCCTGAGACCGTTGCTGAGTACGCTCTTCTGGTACAAACAACCTCCTTGCGCTAGGAACCTAGATCACCAGCATGATGAACCAAAGCATCCACACAGAAGAAGCGGGGGCGGTGCGATGGGACCAGATGGCAGGGCGGGGCAGGTCCGGTTCCGGAGATCAACTTCTCAGCAGCCCATTCGAGGTGGCCAGGCACTCGGCTCACTTCAACTCGACCGTCCGGGGATTCACGCGGCACTTCTCAGCGGTGACAATGGACCAGATGCAGGCGACGGACTCATCCAGTTTGCCATGGTGATTGACCACGATGTAGTCGAACAGATCCAGGCTGTTCATCTCGTGACTGACTCTGCCCAGGCGGACCTTCATCTCAGCGTCGGACTCCGTCTGCCGCCCGCGAAGGCGGTGTTCGTAGTCCTCCAGGCCCGGCAGGGTGAGGAAGACGAGCACCGAGGCAGGCAGGAGCTTCCTGATGGCAGCGGCCCCCTGAACGTCCACCTTGAGAATGACATCCCTTCCTTCGTCCAGGGCCCGTTTGACCTGCTGCCGGGGGACCCCGTACCAGTAGCCGTAGACCTGCGCCGATTCCAGGAGTTCCCCGTCCCGGAGCATCCTTCCGTACTCGGCTTCAGTGACGAAGGCATAGTCCCGGCCATCACTCTCACCGGCGCGCCTGGGGCGGGTGGTGGTGGTCACGGCATAGTGGAGGGCATGGCCAAGGTCCCTCATCCTGTTGAGGACGGCATCCTTGCCGGCACCCGATGGCCCGGACAGCACGACCAGAAGAGGCACCGCTCTACTCCTCGCAACACTCTTCGTCGCAGCACTCACCGAGCTCGGCCCTCCGGGCGCTGACAACCCTGCCGGCGATGGTCTCCGGGGAGATGGCGGCCAGGATGATGTGGCCGCTCTCCATGACGAGAATGGCCTTGGTCTTCCGGCCGTTGGTGACATCGATGAGATGACCGTTGCCCTTGCACTCATGAACAATGCGCTTGGCGGGCGCCGAGTTGGGCGAAATGACGGCCATGACCTTGTTCATGGCTGCCATGTTGCTGAAACCCAGGTGAACCAGTTCTGTACCCATCTTCTCCCTCCTCTGCAATGAATCTAGCTTGCCCTCAGCATCTCCAGATGCTGCCAGAAATCGGGGTAGGATATGTCGGCGACTTCGGCATCCTCTATCAAGGTTGCGCCATCGGCCAGTGCCCCGGCTATCCCCAGGCTCATGGCCAGACGGTGGTCGCCATGACTGGAGCACAGCGCGCCGTGGAGCGCCGCCCCTCCCTGAATGACCATGCCATCGGGCTTCTCCTCGACGGCGACGCCGAACCGGGACAGCTCCCGCGCCATCAGGGCGATGCGGTCGGTTTCCTTGACCCGGAGCTCCGCCGCGTCGGCGATCACGGTGGGGCCGCCGGCCACGCTGGCGGCCACGGCCAAGGCCGGGATCTCGTCAATGAGCCGGGGAATGACATCGCCGGCTATGGTGGTGCCGGTGAGGCGGCTGGATTCGACCACGATATCGGCCACCGGCTCGTTGCCCGAGGCCCGCTCGCGGACCACCCGGAGGCTGGCCCCCATAGCCCGCAGGGCATCAATGACGCCCGTCCGGGTGGGGTTGATGCCGACGCCCTTGATCTCGATCCGGGCGGAGGGATGGGCCGCTCCCAGCACCATCCAGTAGGCTGCGGAGCTGATGTCACCGGGGATGACCAGGTCGAGGGCCACCGGAGGGGACCTGAGGGGACTGATGCTGACGAAGGAATCGTCGGCATTCAGGTCCACTCCCATAGCCTGCAGCATCCGCTCGGTGTGGTCCCGCGATTTCGACGGCTCCTGGATGGTGGTCTTGCCCTGGGTGGCGAAGATGGCGGCGATGAGTATGGCCGACTTGATCTGGGCGCTGGGCACCGGCAGGGAGTAGGTCACTCCGCGGAGCTCCTGTCCCTTGATGGCCAGCGGAGCCAGGGTATCCCTGCCCCGGCCCCAGATCTTGCTGCCCATGAGCCGGAGGGGCAGGATGAGCCGTCCCATGGGCCGGGAGCGGAGCGAGCTGTCGCCGGTGATGATTGAAAGAAAGGGCTGGGCTGCCAGCAGGCCGGTCATGAGGCGCATGGTGGTGCCGCTGTTCCCGGCATCAAGGACATCGGCGGCTTCGACGAAGCCCCGGCGTCCCACGCCGGTCACCTCGATGGCAGAGGGATCCGCGGAGAGCTGCTCGATGCCCACGCCGATGGCGCGGAGGCAGTTGAGCGTGGACCGGCAGTCACCGCCGGGCGAGAAGTTGGTCAGCCGGGCCCTGCCCTCCGCCAGGCTGTTCAGAATGGCGGCCCGGTGGGAGATGGACTTGTCCCCCGGGGGGGTGATCACACCGGCCAGGGATGGGCAGCGCCTAACTTCTCTTGCCATAGTCATCAAGCCAGGCCTGGCGGGCCTGCCGGGCGGCAAGGAAGGCCTCCTCCAGCTCCTGGCCGCCCTCCGAGACCAGGCGGCGGAACCGGGCCAGCTCGGCGGTGAACTCGTCGATCCAGAGGAGGATGTTCTCCCGGTTGGTGAGGCAGATGTCCCGATTCATCCGGGCATTGCCGGACGCCAGGCGGCCAACGTCCCGGTACCCCGAGGCGGCCAGCCGGGACATGTCCTTCCAGAGAGGGCTCCGGGCGGTGGCCAGCACCAGGGAGGAGGACAGTATGAAGGGCAGGTGGCTGATCCCGGCCACGAACTGGTCGTGCTTGGCGGCGGTCAGCAACAGGGGGGTGGCCCCCAGCTTGCCGACCATCTCAGCCATGAGGTCGGTTGGCGCCTGAGAGGCCCCGTGTCCCGGCACCAGGCAGTAGGCACAGCCCCGGAAGAGGCCGGCTTCGGCGACGTCGATGCCAGACTGCTCCTTTCCCGCCATGGGATGGCCGCCGACGAAGCCGACGGTCGATGGCAGGTAGCTCTCCGCCCATTCCATGACCTTGCCCTTGGTGCTGGCCGTGTCGGTGACGATGCAGCCGGCCTTGAGGTGGGGCGCCATCTGCTGCATGATCTCCGGCATGGCCAGAGTGGGAGTAGCTAGAATGGCGACATCGGCGCCGTCCACGGCCGCGGCGATGCTGTCCCCCGTCCTGTCCACCGCGCCGAGTGCGGCGGCCCTGGCGGCCACAGCGGGGTTGCGGGCGTAGCCCACCCGCTCCGCACGGTTCAGCCCGGCCTCTTTCAGGGCCAGGCCCAGTGAGCCACCGATCAGCCCCAGGCCGATGATGGCGATGCTTCTCACTTCAGACAGGCTGTGCTTTGGAGCCATCGGAACGGAGTCTCAGCAATTCTTCGGCAGGAAATCAATCGGACTATGCGGGCACTATGTCACTGGCCGGACGGCGGGCCGGGCGGAAGAAGACCTCTGCGGCAGCTTCCTACTCCTGATCCAGCTCAAAGGCCTTGTGCAATGCGCGTACGGCGTCAACGACCTTGCCCCTGTTGACGATGCAGGTGATCCTGATTTCGGAGGTGGTGATCAGCTCGATGTTGATTCCGGCGTCGCTGAGGGCCGTGAACATCCGGGCGGCGTAGCCCGGCGTGTTCTGCATCCCGGTGCCGACGATGCTGACCTTGCCCAGATCGGAGTCAACCACACAGCCTTTGGCGGCAATGGACTCGGCGATGGGCTCCACCACCTTGAGAGCCTTGGGCACATCATCGCGGGCAACGGTGAAGGTCAGGTCGGTGATGCCGTCGACGCTGGCATTCTGGACAATGGTGTCCACGCTGACGTTGGCTTTGGCCAGGGGCTCGAAGATGGCGCTGGCGATGCCGGGGCGATCGGCAGCGCCCAGGACGGTGATCTTGGCCACGTTGGAATCGTGAGCGATGCCTCTGACCTTGTTGCGCACTTCCATAGGAATCCCTCCGCGGATGACCGTTCCGGCATTGTCGTTGAAACTGGAAGCTACGTAGATGGGCATGCTGTAGATCTGGCCGATCTCCACCGCCCGGGGGTGCATCACCTTGAACCCGTAGGTGGCGAGCTCCACCATCTCCTCGTAGTCGATCTCCTTCAGCTTGCGCGCCTCGGGGACCAGGCGGGGATCGGCGGTGTAGACGCCGTCCACGTCGGTATAGATGTGGCACATATCCGCCCCCAGGCTGACGGCCAGGGCCACGGCCGTGGTGTCCGAGCCGCCCCGGCCCAGGGTGGTGATATCGAGGTCCTCGGTGACCCCCTGGAAGCCGGCCACCACCACCACGTTGTCTTTGTCGAGCTCCCTGGTGATCCTCCGGGGATCGATGGCACGGATGCGGGCCGCGCTGTGGGTGTTGTCGGTCTGGATGCCCGCCTGGCTGCCGCTGAGGCTGATGGCCTTGTGGCCCAGGGCTTTCACCGCCATGGCCAGCAGGGTGCTGGAGACGATCTCTCCGGTAGAGAGCAGGAAGTCCATCTCCCTCTCATCAGGCTGGCTGGTGATCTGATGGGCCAGGCTGACAAGCTCATCGGTGGTATCACCCATGGCCGAGATGACCACCACCACCCTGTTGCCCTTCTCCTTGGTGGCGATGGCCCGCCGCGCGATGTTCTTGATCCTCCCGGCGTCGCCAGCCGAACTGCCGCCGTACTTCTGTACAATCAGAGCCATTGCCGTGGTTGAGCGTATTCTATCATTTTTCCCCTGCAATGAAACGTTCCATCAGCCGGTATCCGGGCTCGATGCTGAGATCGCTGGCTGCGGCCTCCCGTTCGCTGAAGGCGGCGGCCCGGCCCTCCGACAGCCCGGGACCGTACCAGGCGAAGGGCACCGGCTCCGCAGTGTGGGTGCGCAGGTGGATGGGGGTGGGGTGGTCGGGCAAGACCAAGACACGGAAGCCCCGCTGTCCGCCGAACCTGGCCATGATGGGTCCCACGACGTGCTCATCAAAACTCTCGATGGCTTTGATCTTCTGGTCCAGATGGCCGTTGTGGCCGGCTTCGTCCGGTGCCTCGACGTGGACCAGCACGAATCCCTGCCGGTCGAGCCAGTTCACAGCATACCTGCCTTTGGCCGCGTAGTCGGTGTCATAGTAGCCAGTGGCCCCGGGGACCTCGATGGAGTCGAGGCCGATGAGGCCGGCTATGCCCTTGACGAGGTCCACGGCCGAGATGACGCCGCCACCCATACCGAAACGCTCCCTGAAGGAGGGTATCTGGGGGGTGCCACCCTGTCCCCAGAGCCAGATCATGTTGGCCGCCATCTCGCCCCTGCCGACACGGGCGCGATTCACCTCGTGACCATCCAAGAGATGCCGGGACCGGGACATGAGGTCCCTGAGCAGCCCGGCCTCGCGGCCCGGAGGCATGTTCTTCTCGATGGGCTGGCCGACGACGTCGTGCGGGGGAGTGCAGGCAACGTGCATCAGGGCGGTGTCGCTGATGATGCAGATGTGGCGGTAGCTCACTCCGGGATGGAAGCGGACCGACTCCGTTCCCAGTTCCCGCTGCAGAAGGCCGATGAGCTCCGCGGCCTCCGCGCTGCCGATGTGGCCACTGCTGTAGTCGACAAGGCGCCCGCCGTCCACGGTGACCAGATTGCAGCGGAAGGCCACCTCCCGGGGGGAAATCTCGATCCCCAGCCTAGCTGCCTCGAGCGGGCCGCGGCCGGTGTAGTACCGCCGGGGGTCGTAGCCCAGAATGGAGAGGATGGCCACGTCCGAACCGGGGGGCATGCCCGAGGGAACGGTTCCGACCAGGCCAAGCCCTCCCCGCCGGGCGACCTGATCCATATTGGGGATGCGGGCCACTTCCAGGGGGGTGCGCCCACCGAGTTCCTCCAGGGGGTAGTCGGCCATGCCGTCGCCGACAAGCACGGCATACTTCATCCCTTCTTGAGTTCTGTTCGGAGAGATCATATAATGCCTCTAGCGGGGTGTAGCGCAGCCGGTTAGCGCGCAGCGTTCGGGACGCTGAGGTCGGAGGTTCAAATCCTCTCACCCCGACCAGCTTGTCCTCTGAGGGATGCCCCCTTCCTGAACGGCCTCCCGGCCTTCATCTACGGAAAGACCTTCTTGGCCTCTTCCCAGAGCTTGTCCTGCTCCTCGAGGCTCAGGCCGCTCAGGGCCAGCCCCCTGCGGCGGCAGAGTCCCTCCATGTGGGCAAACCTATGAGAGAACCTCTCGCTGGCCATTCTCAGAGCCTCCTCTGAATCCACATCCAGCCACCGGGCGGCGTTGACCAGGGCGAAGAGGAGATCACCGAATTCCCTGACCCTCTCCCCTTGATCCGCGACCTCCTGCAGCTCCCTCACCTCCTCGCCGAGCTTGGCGATGACATCGCCGATCTCCTTCCAGTCGAAGCCGACCCTGGCGGCGCGCCTCTGCAAGGCCTGGCTGCGAGCCAGGGCAGGCATCCCCTGGGGCAGGCTGGCAAGGACGGAGTCCGTCCCCCGCTCCTTCTGTTTGAGCGACTCCCAGCTCAAGGCCACGTCCCGGGCATCGCTGACCCGGGCGCCGCCGAAGACGTGGGGATGACGGTGGACCAGCTTGTCGCTGATGCCCTGGACCACGTCGTCGATGGTGAACTGGCCTTCCTCACGGGCGATCTGAGCGTGAAGAACGATGTGCATCAGCAGATCGCCCAGTTCCTCGCTGAGCTTCAGGCCATCTCCGGCGTCAATGGCCTCCAGGACCTCGTAGCACTCCTCCAGAAGGGAAGGCTTGAGGGAGGCGTGCGTCTGCTCTTTGTCCCAGGGGCAGCCCGAAGGGCCCCGCAGCCTGGCGATGATGTCAACTAGAGAGGAGAAACCGTCCGGAGCGTCTTGGTGCGCCATGCCGACACAGTCCTACTTTGAGGACCCGCCGGGTTTGTCCACTTCAAGGCAGGCGATGGACAGCACCTTGCTGCCCTCGTCCGTCCTCATCAGGCTGACCCCCTTGGTGCTCCTGCCGTGAACGGGGATGCTCTCCTTGGGGACGCGGATGATCACTCCCTTGCCCGACATGAGCATGAGCTCCCCGGTGCGGGCGGTGAGGGTGGCCGCCACCAGTTTGCCCACTTTGTCGCCGACCCTGTGGGCCAGCACCCCCTTGCCGCCGCGGCGGTGGACCGGGTAGGCGCTGATGGAGCTGAACTTGCCGAATCCATTGCTGGTCACCGTGAGCACATAGGCGTCCGGATAGACCACCTCCATGGCCACCACCCTGTCGCCGGGGTTCAGCCGGATGCCGCGCACTCCCTGAGTTCCCCGCGACGTGGCCCGGAAGTCGCTCACCGGGAACCTGATGGACTTGCCCTGCTCGGTGATCAGGAGCAGCTCATCGGCATCCCCGGCCATTCTGGAGGAGACTACCTCGTCTCCGCTCCTGACCGATATGGCGATCAGTCCCCGGCTCCTCAGATAGGCGAACTTCTCGATGGGAGTCCGCTTCACCTTGCCCTTGGCGGTGGCCAGTATCAGGTGATTCCCGGGGGCGAAGTCCGCCTTGACCGCCGTGGCGATGCGCTCCTCGGGGTCGATGGGCAGCAGGTTCACCAGCGGCGTCCCCTTGGCGGTGCGCGAGGTGTCCTGAGGTATGCGGTAGCATTTCAAGGCGAAGACGCGGCCTCTGCTGGTGAAGAAGAGGATGGTATCATGCGTATCGGCCAGCAGGAATACCCCGGCGCTGTCGGCTTCCTTGATGGTCATTCCCCGCACGCCCTTGCCGCCGCGATGCTGGAGCCGATAGGTATCACTGGGCACCCGCTTGATATAGCCCCGCTTGCTGAGGGTGACGACCACATCCTGATGGGGGACGAGGTCCTCTTCACTGAAGTCCACCGCTTCCTGTTCACTGAGCTTGGTCTTGCGGGCATCCCCGTACTTGGACCCCAGCTGCTCCGCTTCCTCCTTGATGAGGTAGAGGATCTTCTTGGGATTGGCCAGCAGATCCTCCAGGTAGGCGATGGTCTTGATGGTCTCGGCATATTCGTCGAGTATCTTCTGCTGCTCCATGGCCACCAGCCGGCGCAGCTGCAGGTCGAGGATGGCCTGGGCCTGCTGCGCCGACAGTCCCAAGGCACTGCCCAACTCGGCGCGTGCCGCCTCGGTGCTGCGGGAGTTGCGGATGATGGTGACCACCTCATCCAGGTTGTCCAGGGCGATCTTCAATCCTTCCAGGATGTGGGCCCTCTCCTTGGCCTGCTTCAGCTCGAACCGGGAGCGGCGCTCGATGACCTGCTGGCGGAACTCGATGTAGTGCTGCACAGCCTCCCTGAGGCTGATCACCCTGGGCTGTCCATCCACCAGGGCCAGCATGTTGATGAAGAAGGTCGATTGAAGCGCGGTGCGCTTGTAGAGGTTGTTCAGCACCTGCTCGGGCTGCGCATCCTTCTTCAGCTCGATGACCACCCGCATGCCCTGTCTGTCCGATTCGTCGCGCAGGTCGCTGATGCCCTCAACCTTCTTGTCCTTCACCAGACTGGCCACCCGCTCCACCAGCTCCGCCTTGTTGGTCTGGTAGGGCAGCTCAGTAATGACGATGTGGTGCCGGCCCTTGCCCACCTCCTCGATCTGTGCGTCGCCACGGACGATCACCTTGCCCTGGCCTGTGGTGTAGGCCTTTCTGATCCCCTCGCGTCCGATGATGATGCCGCCGGTGGGGAAGTCGGGGCCGGGGATGAGCCTGATCAGCTCGTCGATTTCGGCCTCGGGATTGTCAATGAGGAAGGCCACGGCGCTGCAGACCTCGGAGAGGTTGTGAGGCGGGATGTTGGTAGCCATGCCCACGGCGATGCCCGAGCTGCCGTTGATGAGCAGATTGGGCAGCCGGCTGGGCAGAACCACGGGCTCCTTGAGGGTATCGTCGAAGTTCGAGGCAAAGTCGACGGTGTCCCTGTCGATGTCGATGAGCATCTCCTGGGTGATGTTGGCCAGGCGGGCCTCGGTGTACCGCATGGCCGCCGGCGGATCATTGTCCATGCTGCCGAAGTTGCCCTGTCCATCAACTAGCATGTACCTCATGGAGAAGTCCTGGGCCAGACGGACCAGCGCCTCATAGACCGGGGCGTCACCGTGGGGATGGTACTTCCCCAGCACATCGCCGACGATGCGGGCGCTCTTCCTATAGGGCGAGTTGTGGCGCAGCCCCAGCTCGTTCATGGAGAAGAGTATCCGCCGCTGCACCGGCTTGAGTCCGTCGCGCATGTCGGGCAGGGCCCGAGCGACGATGACGCTCATGGCGTAGTCAAGATAGGAGGTCCGGACTTCGTCCTCTATCTTGACTTCTCTGACTGTTCCGATCTCCATCTCGCTCACTCGTGCCAGGACTTGCCTTCCTCTTCGCCAGCGGAGGAATCATAGAAATCGGCCACGGTGAAGCCCTCCCTCTCCACCTCGGCTATCTCATCCACCTCATCCCCCAGCTCCTCGTCCTCCAGTCTGTTCCTCAGCAGGCTCTCCTTGACATAGGGGCGGAATCCCTCTTTCTCTCTGAGGGGGAAGGACGGATGGCCAACCAGATCGGGATGCTGGTACACCTCCCTGATGATCACCTTCACTTCGCTGTTGGCCCCCAAGCTCTTGACGGCGGCCATGTACCGGTTGCCCAGCGAGATGAGCCTGGCCAGACGTACCCCGTACCTGGGCTCAACCTCGCCAATGCACTCGCCGCGTCCACTCTTGGCCACGAGCTTCTGCCCTTCCACATGAAGGGTCAGCTCTTCCCCGGGGGCCATGCGGGCCAGGACATCCTTGGGAGCCGGATTGATGAGCTTCATCACCCTGGCCTTGCCGGTCTCTTCGATGAAGATGTCAACAACAACCTTGTGGGTGTCCGCCTTCCGGGCCTTCTTGCCCAGATGCGAGAGCCGCTCCAGGTTCTTCTTGGCGATGTTGTTGCGGGGATCCAGCTCGATGGTGCGTCCGTAGGCCTTCCTGGCCGCGGCGTACTCTCCGACTTCCATCAGGGCCCGGCCCAGCCGATTGTGGGTCTCGACATCGTCGGGGAAGAGCTCCAGGATGTTCTTGTTGGCGGCAATGGCTTCCTTCCAGCGGCTCTGCACCGCCAGGGCGATAGCTTCCTTGGCATAGCGCTCTATGCTGGCCTTGCTTTCCTGTGACGACAACCTGCACCCCCGGGGTCGGAGAGAGGGGGCTGGCAGCGTGCCCCCTCAAGGACGCTCCGGTGAAAGTATCCAGAGGATTGTAGGGCTTGCCTGCCCATTTTGCAAGTGGGCTCAGGCACGCGGCAAGCAGCGCCCGGGCACCCGTCCCGCGCGCAGACCCCGGCCCGGGTCCGGGAATTGGACAGCATGCTAGAATACCAGGCGGAACCACACGGGATTGCGGACGTAGGATGGAGGTGATACCATGCCGATAGTCACAGTGCAGATGTGGCCGGGCCGGACGCAGGCCCAGAAGGCGGAGCTGGCCAGGCGTATCACTGAAGCCGTGGTGACGGTGGTCAACACCACTCCTGATGCCACCATCGTTGTCTTCGAGGACGTGGCAAAGGAGAACTGGGCAGTGGGCGGAGTGCTTGCTTCAGACGCGAAGTAATAGGCCGGGCGGGGCCCCGGATGGACAGGGTATGAGTGTCGTCGCCAGCGGGGACCCCAGCCGCGCCGACTCCGTGTCGCCGGCCTGCGCCGCGGAGGACGTCCCGCAGGTCCGTACTCCACTGCCGGGGTTGCGCCTAGACTGGGAGGTCTCTCATGGATAGCATAAACATACTCTACCTGATACTGGCGTTGCTGTGCCTGATGGCTTCCGCCTTCTTCTCCAGCTCGGAGACAGCCTTCATTTCCCTGCAGAAGATCAGACTGAAGCACATGGAAAGCCAGGGGGTGCCCCGTGCGGGCCGGGTGGCCAAGATACTGGAGAAGCCGGAGAGGTTCATCTCCACCATACTCCTGGGCAACAACTTCGTGAACACCACGGCGGCAGCGCTGGGCACCGCCATCGCCATATCCATCTGGGGCAACGAGGGGAAAGCGGTACTGGTGGCCACAGCGGTGGTGACCATCACCCTTCTGGTCATGGGCGAGGTGGTGCCCAAAATCGTTGGAGCGCAGCACAGCGAGAGAATCGCCCTGCTCTACGTCTCTCCGGTCACGGCGCTCTCCTGGGTGCTGTCACCGGCGGTGACGGTGCTGGAGTGGATCGGCAATACGGCGAGCAAGGTGATAGGAGGGGCTCCGACGCACCGGGCAATCATCACCGAAGAGGAGATCCGCACCATGATCTCCGTAGGGAAAGACGAGGGTGTGGTAGGAGAGGCCGAGGCGAAGATGCTCCACAACGTCTTTGAGTTCGGCGACCTCTCCATCGAGGAGGTGACCATACCCAGAACCGACGTGGTATGGGTGGCGAAGGGGACCACAGTAGCGGATTTCTTGAAGGTCTACTCCCAGTATCCGCATACCCGGTTTCCAGTCTACGAGGAGACTACGGACAACGTCGTCGGCGCACTGTCCATCAAGGACCTGCTCATGGCCCGGGCCAAAGGGGAGATCGGGGAGGAGTCGGCCATCGACGGACTCGTCCGGCCCGTCATCTTCGCCCCGGAAACCAAGCGAATAGGGCCGCTCTTTGCGGAGATGCAGGCGAAGGGCAACCAGATGGCGGTGGTGGTAGATGAGTACGGCGGTATCTCCGGCATAGTCACCCTGAAGCAACTTCTGGCCCAGGTGGTGGGCCGATTCGGCGATGAACTAACCAAGCTGTCGCAGGAATTCAAGGCTATCGACGAACACACCTATGAGGTAGACGGAGGAATGCGAATCGAGGAAGTGAACGAGACGACCGGTCTGGACCTGCCCGGCGGGGACTATGAGACCATCGCCGGTCTGCTGCTGCACCGCCTGGGGCACATACCGCACCAGGGTGAGCAGCTGAGATCCGGCAACCTGAGACTCGTGGTCAAGGAACTGAAGGGGTTGAAGATCGAAAGGGTGCGCATCATCAAGGAGGGAGAACAAGCCCCCGGCGGGTAGTACACCGCCGGGGACCGCGGTTCCCGCAGTTCGTGGAGGGAGTCCCCTACTCTTCCTTTGACCCCTTCTCGGCCGAAGGGGCCTCCTCCGCACCTTCAGCGCCAGCTTCTGCACCGGCCTCGGCCTCAACCTCGGCCTCAGCCTCGGCCACCTTGACCTCCACCTTCTCGATGCGAAGCACAGCCACTTTGACCACCACGTGCTCGGAATCGGTCAGAACAGCGATGCCCTCGCCCATGGCGATGTCCCGCACGTGGATGGACTGATCCTCCTCAGCCAATGAACTGACGTCCACCTCGACGCTGGATGGGATCCTGTCGGGCAGGCACTCGATGTGCAGGGTGTCCAGTTCGTGGGCCAGGTAGTGGCCCTTGGTCTTCAGTGCCGGCGCTTCTCCGGTCAGGAGGATGGGCACCTCCACCTTGAGCTTCTCTTCCATGCTGACCTGGTAGAAGTCAACATGAATCAACTGCCCCGACAGCGGGTCACGCTGAACACCCCGGACCACAGCACTCCTCGGCTTCCTGGCTCCATCGAGTTTCAGAGTGACCAACTTGGTCATCCCGGCTTGCCCCAGCAGTTGCTCGAGCTGGGCGACATCGCACTGAAGAGCCAGAGACTCGACGTTGTGGCCAAACAGATGCACAGGGGTGACGCCCTGGCGGCGCAAGAATCTGGCCTTCTTGCCCATAAGCTTGCGGCCGTGAACCCGCAACTCCAACTGCTGCATGTCTTCTCCTTCTAGACGCTACATGGGATGCTCAACACCGCGTCCTGGCAAACCGGGAATTGAGCCCTACGTGACGATCACCGTCTGGCGTGCGTTGATAATGATACATCATGCCGACCATTGCAGGCAACAAGGTGTGTGCGGCGCGCGGACAATCATTCGCGGCAGGCCGAGGTTGCCCACGGCATCAGCCCTGGGAGAGGAACTCCCGGAGCAGGCCATGGAAGCGGTCCTTGTCCGCCCGGTGAGGGGCGTGCCCATAGCCGGAGAAGACCTCCAGCCTGGCCTGGGGCATCAGCTTGACCGCTCTGAGAGCGCCTGAGAGCGGGTAGTATGGGTCGATGTGACTCCAGACGATCAGCGTGGGCACCCTGAGCCCGGGCAGCTCTTCCAGGCACATCCAATGACCATAGGCCCCGTTCTCCATGACTATCTTGGGGTAGGGCTGCGGCCGCTTCAGCACGCGGCGGACGCCCCAGGCGGCCATCCCCAGGAAGCCGCCCAGACGGGTCAATCTGCTGAACCCGGCGGTGTCAATGAGGACCAAGCGGCGGACCATCTCCGGATGACGGATGGCGACCTCCAGGCAGACCCGACCCCCCAGCGAGTGGCCCACCAGGGACAGGCTGCTCAGGCCCAGCTGACGGATCAATGCCAGTGTGGCCTCGCTGAAATCAGACAGGCAGTAGCCAGCGTCCTTCCTGTCGCTCAGACCGTAGCCGACGAGGTCCGGCGCATAGAGACTATATTCCCTGGAGAAGAGGGACATGGTCTCCACCCAGTCGCTGGAGTCATTGGCCCCGCCATGGAGGAGGAGCACAGGGGAACCGCTGCCCGTTCTGCGGAGATGGATGGCGTGGTCGCCGACCCTGACCCTCAGGCTCTCCACACCCTCATCAGCCTGCGGGTTGGCGGGTGCGACCCGGTCGTGATCGGACATACAACTGGTCTAATGATAGACGACGGGGAATCCTGATGCAAAGCGGAATTGCGGAATGGGATGGTTTGACCTATGATGACGCTGCCGCTGCCGGAGTGCCGGCTCCGAGAAGAAGCCGGCCGGCGGAGATATCGCAGGCCACCCGGGACCATGTGATGAAGGGACAGGGAGGCGAGTGCGTCGGCCTGGCCCAGATCGCCGGACAGTGCGGCCGGTTCCAGCCATCGGCCAAGTCGCCGATAGGCGGACTGTTCTACACCGGGGCCGACGTGGGCATCCCCGGCATGGGCACGCACAAGGCGTCGGGGGGAGGGATCAAGACCGCCCGCATGGTGCTCCAGTACCAGCGGCTGAAGCAGAGCACTCTGTAGTCCGGGGCGCAGGCTGACTTGTGCAGCGACTCAGCGATGGATCCCGCAGGGGCACAGGCCGACCAAGCCCGGCCCGATCTGTTCATTCCATGAATCCCAGACTGAGAGAGGTCCGCGCTCAGCCGCTGGCCAGAGGGGGAGAGAAGGGGGTTGTCCTCACCGACCCCCTGGGTGTCAGCGACAGGGCGATCTTCGTTGCTCAGGCTCTGACGCCCCTTCTGGCCCTGCTCGATGGAAGCCGCGACCGGGGCACGATACGGGCCGGCTTCGAGCTGCGGACGGGGATACCGCTGAGCGCTTCCACCTTGGAAGGAGTGCTGGACCAACTGGACTCGGCACTGCTTCTGGACAGCGAGCGCTTCGCCCAGGCCTACAGGGCAGCCGTGGAGAGCTTCCGCCAGGCCCCCTGCCGGCCTCCGGTGCTGGCCGGCAAGTGCTGTCCGGAGAACGCCGCGGAGTTGACCGCCTGGCTGCAGAGCCACCTGGCAGAGACAGGAGGTGACAATTCCGAGGGCGACAGGCAGGTCTGCGGCCTGATCAGTCCCCACATCGACTTCGCCAGGGGCGGGACGGTGTATGGCAGGGTGTGGGGGCAAGCAGCCGCATCGGCCAGGGAGGCCGAACTGATGGTCATTCTGGGGACAGACCACATCGGACGGGAGGGCGGCATCACCCTGACCAGGCAACAGTACCAGACACCCTGGGGGATCGTACCCACAGACGGCGCG
>VGOM01000030.1 GCA_016875915.1 Chloroflexota bacterium | reverse complement strand
CTCGACGCCCATCCTGAACTACAGCTTCGGCGCCTTCGCCGTATCCGTCTTCGGCCTCTACCTTCTGTCATTCATCATAGCGAACAATAGAGGCCGCCTTCATGGCGCGGAGACCGCCATGTTCCCCGTGCTGGTGATTGGGGCGAATCTGCTGTCGGTCTGGGCTATGAGCGCTGAGGTGATCACCTTCCTCAGCCATATGGAGAACACGAGATCGCTGGTGCTTGTCAGCCTGTGGACCGCCTACGGACTCTGCCTCACGGTGGTAGGCGTCTGGAGGAGATGGGACTGGCTCCGCGTTGGAGGGTATGTCCTCGTAGCTGCCGCCGTCGGCACGACAGCGGTCTTGCTGAACCACGCGTCAGCCGGGATCAGCCGGGCGGACTCCACGCCCATCCTCAACTACGGCTTCGGCGGCTTCGCGGTGTGCACATGCGGCCTCTACCTGCTGGCATACATCATAGCCAGGAGCAGAGGCAGCCTTCACGGCGCCGAGACTGCCATGTTCCCCGTGCTGGTGATTGCGGCCAATGCATTGTCAGTCTGGGCCATGAGTGCTGAGGTGGTCACCTTCCTCAGCCACGTGGAGAACACCAGGTCGCTGGTGCTCGTCGGCCTGTGGACCGCCTATGGGCTCTGTCTCACGGCGTTGGGTGTCTGGAGGGGGTGGAGCTGGCTTCGTGTCGGGGGATACACCTTGGCAGCGGGAGCTGTCGGCATGACGGTGCTGTTGCTGAATCATACCTGTGCTGGGATCCACCGGGTGGGTTCCACACCCATACTGAACCACAGCTTCGGCGGTTTCGCCGTATCCGTCCTCGGCCTCTATCTGCTGGCATGGATCGTTGCCGTGAACAGAGGCAGGCTCCATCAGGTCGAGACACAGATGTTCCCGGTGATCATGCTGGCAGCCAGTGTCCTCTCCATCTGGGCCATGAGTGCTGAGGTGGTCACCTTCCTCAGCCACATGGAGCATACCAGATCCCTGGTACTGGTCGGCCTGTGGACCGCCTACGGGCTCTGCCTGATGGTGGTGGGAGTCTGGAGGAACTGGGGCTGGCTTCGTTTTGGAGGATATGCCCTGGTGGCTGGTGCTGTCGGCATGACGGCGCTCCTGCTGAATCATGCCCATGCTGAGATCGGCCGGGTGAATTCCACACCGATACTGAACCACAGCTTCGGCGGCTTCGCCGTGTCCGTATGCGGCCTCTATCTGCTGGCATCCATCATTGCCAGGAACAGAGGAAGGCTCAACGAGGCAGAGACTCAGATGTTCCCCCTGATAGTAGCCGCCGGGAACATCCTCTCCCTCTGGGCCATGAGCGCCGAGGTGATCACCTTCCTCAGCCACGCGGAGAACACTAGGTCTCTGGTACTGGTCGGCTTGTGGGCTGGCTACGGGCTCTGTCTCATGGCGGTTGGCGTCTGGAGGAACTGGGGCTGGCTTCGTTTTGGAGGATATGCCCTGGTGGCTGGTGCTGTCGGCATGACAGCGTTCCTGCTGAATCACACCTATGCTGAGATCGGCCGGGTGAATTCCACACCGATCCTGAACTTCAGCTTCGGTGGCTTTGCCCTGTCCGTTGTTGCCCTGTATCTTCTCGCCTTCGTCATGGCAAGGAACATGGCAAGGCTTCATGAGAGTGAGAAGTGGATAGCCCCGCTGCTGCTGATAGCCGGCAACGTGCTGTCTCTCTGGGCCATGAGCTCGGAGGTCATGACCTACATACCCAGCGGCTATGGCAAGAGCATGGGTCTGACTCTGGTGTGGGCGTCCTACGCCTTCGTGCTGGTTGTGGTTGGGATTCTGAAGAAGTGGCGGTGGTTCCGTGTCGGAGGGCTGGTACTTCTGGGAGTGGCCATTCTGAAGCTGTTCGTGGTTGACACCTTCACCCTGGAGAGCGGCTACCGTGTGGCGGCCTACCTCACCCTGGGCGTTCTCCTGCTGGCCGGTGGATTCGTGTACCACCGGTATGCTGAGGCGATCAAGGGATTCATCATGGATCAGCCTGCAGTGGGAGTCGGTTCAGGCCCGGATGAGAGCCACGGTGAGGCGGCCTGACCCGGTGCTTCATTCACTCCGTCTGCTTCGGACCACCGGCCCTCTTATGGTAGCCGATGAAGCGGTCGACGGCCTTGCAGGCATTCGCCGTGGAGTAGTAGACCGGCAACCCCGCGGCGCAGTAGCGCTGCCGCAGGGCGGCGAAGTGGCCCTCCTGGTTGGAGAGATCGGAGTCAAGGACCACCGCCGCGGGCTTGTCCGTTTCATGATGCACCTTCAGGATGGTGTCGCAGAACAAGTCAGACCAGATGTCAAAGACGGGCCAGGGGTGCTGGCCGAAGACGCAGTTGGCCAGCATCAGATCGAACATTTCGCCGGCGATGAAGTTCCTCGCTATGTTGTAGGTCACCTCGGGGAACATGTTCAGCTCGATGGGATTGGTGAGGATCAGCCCGGCATCGCTGTCCAGGAAGCCCCTGATCCTCTCGGCCAGCGCGGGGGGAATCGCCGGAAGCGCGAAACCGCTGGCGGCGCAGGCATCGGTGGCCAGGACGCTGGCGCCCCCGCCGCCGCCGACCATGGCTATCCTCCGGCCCCGGGGTAGCCTCAGGAAGCGGAAGGTGACCACCATGTCCACCAGTTCCTCAAGGGTATGAACGCGGATGACCCCATTCTGCTGGAGAAGGGAGGTCCACACGGCGTCGGAACCGGACAGCGAGCCGCTGTGCGATGCCGCGGTCCGTGCCCCCAGGCCGGTCGATCCCCCCTTGAGCACCATCACTGGCTTCCTCGATGCCAGTCCCGCCAGGGTCCGGAGGAACCGCCCGCCGTCCTTCACCCCCTCGATGTAGGCTGCCACCAGATCCGTCTCGGCATCCTCGGCCAGGTACTCGAACATGTCGCTTTCGTTGACATCGCAGGCATTCCCATAGGAGATGACCTTGCTGAAGCGGATCCCCCTTTCCGCTGCCAGACGGACGAAGTAGATGGTGTTGCCCCCGCTCTGACAGACGAGGGCCACGCCCCCGGCCTCTCTGGGGAAGTCGCTGACGAACGAAAGCCCGCTGCTGGGACTGTAGACCCCCATGCAGTTGGGCCCGATGAGGCGGGTGCCGCCGGCCCCGGCCAGACGGACGATCTTCGCCTCCAGCCTCTTCCCCTCGTCGGTGCCGGTCTCAGAGAAGCCGGAGGTGAACAGGGAGACCACCTTCACCCCTTTCTCGGCGCAGTCCCGGATCAGCTGGGGCACCAGCCGGGCCGGTATGCAGCAGATGACGTAGTCCACGAGGCCGGGGATGTCCCTGATGCTGGCGTAGACCTTCAGCCCCGATGCCTCGCCGCCATTGGGGTGGATGGGATAGATGGGGCCCTTGAAGCCGGAGCTGAGCAGGCTATCCAGATACCACTTCCCGGCCGTCACCGGACCGACGCCGGCTATGGCCACCGAAGACGGATTGAAGGCCGCGTTGAGGCGTGTTGTTCTGTTCATGTATGCGCTCGCTCCTGCCCCGCCGGCTTCAGGCAGCGACGGGGGTCCGTCACTGTCGCCGCCGCCTTCCGATTATAGGTGGAACAGGCCCGGTTGGGCCAACCCGGTTTCCTTGACAAGGCTGCGCCTGTTCCAATAGGCTAGGGCCAGAGAGGAGGAGGTCTATGCCGATAAACAAGGTAATCTCCAGTTTCGACGAGGCCGTGGCCGACATCCAGGATGGGGCCACCATAATGGTCGGCGGCTTCGGCACGGTGGCCAGTTGCCCTACCTGCCTGCTTGAGGCGCTGGCCCGCAAGGGGGTGAAGAATCTCACCACGATATCCAATACGACAGGTTTCGGCTCGGATGTCTGGAAGCTCCTGGGCTACAAGTTCGCCGAGGATATGGACATCCTGGTGCGCAATGGCCAGATCAAGAAGTCCATTGTGGCCGCTCCGGTGAGCACCATATACCAGAACACCTTCGAGAAGCTGCTCCGGGCGGGCAAGGTCGAGGTGGAGATGGTGCCGCAGGGGACGCTGGCGGAACGAATCAGGGCGGCCAGGGCGGGCATCGGTGGCTTCTATGTTCCCGTCGGCGTGGGCACGGTAGTGGAACAGGGCAAGGAGAAGAAGGTCATCGACGGACGCACCTACCTCCTGGAGCTTCCGCTGAAGGCTGACTTCGCCCTGGTCAAGGCCCACAAGGGCGACCGCTGGGGGAACCTGGTCTACAGAAGGACGTCAAGGACCTTCAATGCCACCATGGCCGGGGCCGCCAAAGTGACCATAGCCGAGGTGGACGAACTGGTGGAGCTCGGTGAGCTGGACCCCGAGGTCATCATCACTCCTTCGGCCTACGTTGACCGGGTGGTGGAGCGGCCCAAGGACCTCAAGGTGGAGGACAAGCCCATCAGCCAGGAGGCCATCGACTCGCACAAGAGATACCAGGAACGAGGGAGCGCCTAAGGAGATGAGCATGGAGGAGAAGTTCAAACTGGACCGGCAGACCATGGCCCTTCGTGTGGCGAAGGAGTTCCAGGATGGCGATTACGTCAATCTGGGGATAGGCATCCCCGTGCTGGCCTCCAACTACGTTCCGGCGGGGAGGGAGGTGGTCTTCGAAAGCGAGAACGGGGTGCTCGGCTTCGGCGAGATACATACCGCAGGGCAGGGAGACCCCGACTTCGTCAATGCCGGCGGGCAGCCGGTGTCCATCATTCCGGGGACCTGCTTCTTTGCCCACGACGAATCCTTCTCTATCATCAGGGGAGGGCACCTGGACATCAGCGTCATGGGAGGGCTTCAGGTCTCGGAGAAGGGCGATCTGGCCAATTGGCTGGTGCCCGAGAGACAGATCGGCACCATCGGCGGCGCCATGGACCTGGCCGTGGGCGCCAGAAGGCTGATCATAGTGATGAACCACACCACCAAGGAGGGTGAGCCCAGGATAGTCAAGAAGTGCACCTATCCCCTGACCGCCGTGGAGTGCGTCGACCTGGTGGTCACCGACATCGCCGTGATCGAGGTGACCAAGAAGGGGATGGTCCTCAAGGAAGTGGCGCCGGGGTGGACCCCCGAGGAGGTGCAGAAGGTCACCGGGGCCAGGCTGATCGTCGCCCCTGACTGCCACGAAATCGAGCTATAGACCGGATACCCCAGGCTGGAACCAGTCAGTCCCCGAGAGTGACCCTCTCGGGGACTGATCTTTTCCTACCCGATGAGCGCCTGCCTTCTCTCCAGGTGGTAGTGGTAGACCATGTCGGCCACTCTGAGGCCGGAGTCCACCGCCTGTTGGGTGCCCATGAAGCCGCTGGCACTGCCGGCATCGAAGCCCACGTAGAACAGCCCCGGTATGGGTGATCTGGCCGACGGCTTGTGCTTCCCGTTCTGGCCAATGGTCACCCCCACGCCCACCGCCTCACCACCCTGATTGGGCAGTACCTGATCCCTGGCGTGCGCGGACACCTGGGCCGGTCCGGCATAGGCCTCTTTGGACTCGATGAAGGGCACTATTTCGGGCAGCGCTTCGGCGATCTGCTCGTCGGTCTTCCTCCAGAGCATCTCGATGGTCTTGTCCTGAGGGTCCGGCGAACAGTTGGTGCCGGCCAGGACGAGCTGCTTGCCGGCAGGCCCCATGCTGGGATCGTAGTTGGTGGGCACCAGGATGGTTATGGTGACGTCACCTTCAACCTTGCCCTTCCTGGCCTCGAGGTAGCGCTCCATGTTCCACCAGCTGGACTGCGACCAGATCTGGTACAGTCCCAGGGTCAGAACGGGCTTGCTGAGGATGTACCGCACACCTGTGAAGCCCAGGCTGGGCAGCAGATCCTTGATGTAGCCCAGGTAGCCCTTGTCGAAGTGCTCCTGGCCCACCAGTTTGAGCACCGTCGGGTGTATGCCGGCGTTGCTGACCACGATGGGGGCTCTGAAGATGGAGTCGCCGGTGGCCACGCCGCTGGCCCTGCCCTGGTCAATGATGATCTTCTCCACCCGGGCCCGGGTCTTGACCTCGCCCCCGTTGTCCTTCAGTAGCTCAGCCATGTCCTCGACAAGGCGCCCGTATCCGCCGGCCGGGTAGCCCAGAGGCTGATCGATGAGCCTCTGGAAGGATTTGGTGCACTCTGACATGGAGACCAGTTCCACCACACCGACATTGAAGGCGTGGGCCAGGAAAGCGAAGTAGCCGTAGAGGGGTTGGGGCAGGTCCTTGTACTGACTGAGATAGTCGTGAACGGAGACGTTGTCCAGTGCGTCAATCTTCTCCGGTGGCATCGTGGCCACGTCGGTCAGCACCTTCAGGGCAACTTCACGCTCCGCGGCGTTGAGCTCCCAGTCGTCGAAGAACTGCTTGTTGGGGTCCGGCAGAACGTAGGGGTCCATCTGAGTGATTCTCCTGGACCATCTGCCGTCTCGGCATCGATAGAGCAGGGCCACGTCCTTGAGGATGACGCGGAATCTGGACTCTATGCCCAGTGCCTTGAAGGCCTCCAGCCAGGAGCCTCCATTCACGGGCAAGCCGCCGGTGGGCCACCGCTCACAGGTGAATCCTTTGGCATTCATCGTCGCCGGCCGGCCCCCCACCCGGTCGTTCTTCTCCAGTACCAGGGTCTTCACGCCCTTCTTGGCCAGCAGAGCGGCGCAGGTGATGCCCCCTGGTCCCCCGCCGACCACTATCACGTCAAATGCCTTCTTCATCTTCCCTCCCTCCGTCTTTCTGTCTTCAGCGCTAGCCGATACGTGACTTCACTTCCTCGGGGATCTGAACCTCCGTCTTCCTTCGGACCAGTCTGAGAGCTCCAGGAGAACAGTGAGTGACACACAGTCCGCAGCCGATGCAGGTGTCCGCATCCAGCACCGGCACATCGTCCATCTTCAAGGCCTTCACGGGGCAGATGTCGATGCAGCATGCACAGGCGTTGCACTGGTCTTTGTCTATGGCGGGAATGAACGGCGTCGGGATCATCGTCTTGGTCTTGAATTCATAGAACCCCATGAACAGGGGGCAGCAGTCCGTGCAGCAGTTGCAGATGAAGCCCTCGATATTGATGGTGTGGACCAATCCGTCTTCATTGGATCTTCGCAGCAGGTCCAGCGCCTCATCCAGAGTGATCTCACGGCCCATGCCGTATTTCACAAACCAGCGGCCGACGTCCCCGCAATGGAGACAGGTCTCCAGCATGTGTTTGCAGTGATTGCCCGGGTCGGCCAGCCAGTGAGAGAGGCGGCAGGGACAGGTGGAGACGCAGAAGTAGTCCTGGCTCTTCAGGAAATCGACTAGGTTCTCCTCGGGGCGGGCGTCACCGGGCAGTGCCCAGGGGTGAGCCCATACGGGGGCGAAGGGAAAGCCCAGCGTGCAGAGCCTGTCCCTGGCCCATTCGCGCAAGGCCTGATGGAAGGGCTTCCCCAGTCCGACATCGTATGGAAAGCGGATATTGCCCATCAGTGCCGTCTCAACCAAGCCCGGGGCACAGCTCCCCAGCACCCGGTAGATGGGATCGTCATTTCGAGGGTCAATCCACATTGTGCCCTTGTAGGCCATGGCCTCCAGCGTCTTCTTCAGCCTCGTCTTGTCTATGCCCGTCTTGGCCGACAGTTCGCCAAGCGTCCCGCCGGCGAGTCCCACCTGAAGAGCCAGCCGGGCCTCCTCGGGAGTGAACTGGAGGCTGAGCACCTTCAGCATTGACGGCGTCACCGGCAGGCCCACCACGTGCGGGTCGGCCTTGTTGATGGCCTCCAGGAGTTCCAGGTAGATATCCTTCTCTGTCATCGATCCGTCCTTTCTCCGTGTTTGATGCTATTCAGGTAGCGTCATTGCCTTTGTACTATTGTCGCCGTCGGCGGGTGGTTCTGCAAACCTGGCCGATGATTCCCCGTGAGTGGGGCAAGAACAGGATCGGGTATGCTCCGGCCACGAACACAAGGCCCTTCAAATGGGCGGTGACTCGTTTCTGGTCCTGTATAATGGTTTCAGAAGGAGGGCCCCCAATGAATATTGAGCATGTGCCGGGTAAGAATGCGGGCCATCTGATGCTGTATGCCTTGAGCACCTGTCCCTGGTGCAGGAAGACGAAGGGACTGCTGAACGATCTGGGCGTTGAATACGACTATGTGGACGTCGACCTCCTGAAGCCCGATGAGAAGGCTCTGGCCACCGAGACCATCAAGAAGTGGAATCCCGCCTGCTCCTTTCCCACCCTGGTCCTGAACGACAGCAAGTGCATCGTCGGATTTCGAGAGGATGAGATCAAGAAGGCCCTGAAATCGAAGCCGTGAGCGAGGCCATGCGGTGACCCAGAGTGATGTCGATGATCTCTACCGGAGGCTCACGGCCGAAGCCGGCTCGGGCGGCTATCACCTCAACCCCGACGTCGGGCTGACCAGGGAGCTGGTGAAGGGGCTCCTGGCCAACGAAGAGAGGTACGGGTATCAGGCCTGCCCCTGCAGGCTGTCCAGCGGGATGAAGGAGGAAGACCTCGACATCATCTGCCCCTGTTACTACAGAGACGCCGATGTCAGCGACTACGGCGCCTGCTACTGAGGTCTCTACGTGTCTCAGGCCGTCGTGAACGGCGAGAAGGAAGTCGGCGTCATCCCGGAGCGTCGCCCGCCGCCTGAGGAAAGGATGAAACAGAAGAAGACGCAGGCTGTTCCGGGGTCACTGCCTCTGCCGGTGTGGAGATGCCGGGTCTGCGGCTACCTCTGTGCCCGTGACAGTCCCCCAGAGACCTGTCCGATCTGCAAGGCCAAGAAGGAGCGCTTCGAGCGCTTCATCTAGGCAGTCGGGGCGCTTGGCGATTCTAGCCTGGCTTCGGCCGCCACTCCCCGGTGACCTCCTGGGACATATCCCTGAACTCCTTCTTGTGGGGAAGCGGCTTGCCCAGCCAGTCGCTGTAGAAGGCATCCAGGTCAGGCAGGAAGTCGAAGATGATGGGGTACCCCACCGGCACGCTCTCCACCTTCAGAAGCGCGGCGCACCCCGGGCAGTAGAACTCGCGCACCTCACAGAACTCCGGCCAGGGACACTTGATGCCGGGGTACACCTCCTCCAGTTTCTCCCTGGTGTCCCTGGCGAAGATCAGCGCGCTCAGCTTCCAGTTCCGGCGGTAGTCGCCGAACTCATGGCCGCAGTCACACTTCACAATCCGCTCCTTGCCCTTCTCCACAATGAAGAGGTGCTCTCCTATGGGCAGGAGTATCTTCTCCTTCCACGGCATCCGTTCTTGCAGTATCTCGACGTACTTCTCAAACCGGTCATCGTCCTTGGGCCGGCTCATGATCTCCTTGATCCTGGGCCAGGGCAGCTTCCCTTCGTAGAGGTCCTTCAGGTCCTGCTTGCTGTATGACATCTTCTCACCTCAAAAAGCGAAATCGTCGGGCAGCCCCCAGAAGTCCTTGTAGTCCCGGGTGAAGCCCTGGCTCAGTTTCATGCTGCTGCGGTAGGCCTCCTGCAGCAGGGGGTCCAGCTTCTTGTCCAGGATCAGCTGCCGGGCCTGCCGCCAGTACTGTTCCACCGGCACCCCCCGTGACAGCCGTTCCTTCCGTTTGGCGGCGCGGAGCTTCCTCGTCTCGCCGTCATCGACACTCCACTCCTTGGCCTTCTCATCGTAGTGCACGGCGATGCAGTACATGTTCCGGCTTATCTCTTCGTTGGTCAGCCCGTTGTCCAGGTCTGTCTTCTGGAGCGCCGGTTCTCTCTCTATGGGATCACCCAGGCCGCCGGCTGAGGAGTTGTCGACGACGTACACGTCCTTGTCAAAGACCTCCATGCAGGGCGGCATGTAGTCGAAGTACATGATCTCTCCGTGAGGATAGCTGAGGAACTCCTTGGGGTGGCCGACCTCGTGAACCAGAGGCAGCCTGTTGTTGACGAGGTCCTGGAAGTTGCGATAGCGGACCAGGAAGCTGTTCCTCTTGCCGCCCGGATACCCGCCGAACAGACCAATGTTGGGGATGATCCTGTCGTGGGCCGCCCCTATGGCGCCGCTGGTGATGCCAAGGGTCAGCCGGTGAAGCATGTCCATCGTTCCCATGGAGATGCCGGAGCGGTAGCGGCCGTAGCCCACGGAATACGGAGAGAGCATGCGAGACATATACATCTCCGGCATGAACAGCTCCCAGACTTCCCAGTTGCCCACATCGGTCTCCGGTGTGGCCAGCCATCCGCCGGTGTCCACTCCGTCGCACACGCCCGTGGCGCCGGCCCCGAACGTGCCCGGGCCGCCGGCGAGCATGGGGCGCTTGTTGCCGAACTGGTCGTAGCCGGCAAGCTGCCATCCCGAGCCGGAGACGTAGTTGAAGGTCTCCTCCCGGAATCCCCGCATGTAGAAAGAGGTTCCCAGCATGCCGCACCAGAGGCTGAAGACGTCTATCATCGATGGCCAGGGATTGCCTGTGGCCAGCTTCTTGATCTGGCTGGGATTGAACAGCGAGTCGACCGGAGGGGTCTTGATGTCGCAGGGAAGCAGGGATCCCAGGTTGGCGCGGCCATCGTATGACAGAGTCTGGACTACGGCTATCGACAGCCCGCCCCACAGGGCCTTGGTGGTGGGATTGTAGGCATGCCAGCCCCATTCACCGATGCCATCGAAGTCGATCACCAGCCTGCCTTCAGGCAGTATGTCCATCTGCATCGGGATGAGGCGTATCATGTCCTTCCTGGATGGCAGCCAGGAGGCGGGAATGGTAGACATGTATATCTCGAAGGGGATGATGTCACGGTAGCGCCCCGGGATGGTGCGCTGCTTGATGCGGGCAATCTGATTGAGTCGCTCCTCTTCGATGAGCTCCCTGGTGGCCTTCTTGAAGTAGCCGAGGCCGAACTCCCTGATGATTTCCTTGATGTCCTCGCGGACCCGGATGTTGGCTGCCACCGCCCCCTTCCTGTCCAGCAGGAAGAGGTCGGGCAGATCCAGGCCCATCTCGATTCTGACCTCGAAATCGCGCCTTATCTTGTCGTTTGAGCCGATCTTCTCGCAGTCGAACTTCAGCCCGTCCCCGGCGCGCTCCACAGCGGTGCAGGGCATGCAGCCCGGGCTGACCGCACCGATGTCCATCTCCATGATGACGGTGCAGACCCAGGCCACCAGTTCGCCCTTCCAGAAGATGGGCAGGATATCGTAGTTGTCGGCGGCATGGACCCCGGCTATCACCGGGTCATTGGACAGGAAGAGGTCACCATCCTGAATGCCCACGTCTTCCTCATAGTTGTTCTCGATCATCCAGGTGACGTTGTCGCCCATGAGCCGGACGTGCACCTGTATTCCGGTAGACTGGACGACGGCGTCTCCCTCCGGGGTGTAAAGGCCCATGCAAAGCTCGGCCACCTCCCGGACGTAGGGTGACCCGGATACCTGTTTGCAGGTCTCCCTCCCGGCGATCAGGGAAGACATGATCCGCGAGTGGAACAGCTCAGCCTTGATGGGGTCGTCCTTCAGGATGTGCGGTTTGGTGATGCCGGCATAGCGGCCCGACTCCCTGAGAAGCCTTCTGTTGTCTTCAAGCATCTGCTTGAGTGTCTTCCCGCGGTCTCCTATTCCTCTGCCTCTAGCCATCTCGACTTCCTCCTCTGTGACCTGTTCCTGCTACGTCAGCCACATGAGCAGCCATTCGTCCATCCTGATTCGCCTGCCGGGGGGCAGGAACAACGTGGTGGCGGGGGCCTCGATCACAGCCACGCCGTTCACCTCATTTCCGGGTCTCAGGCGGTCCATATCGTAGATCTTGGCCCTGCTCCACTCTCCCTCGTAGTAGACATTCCTCTCATCCTTGACGGCGTCTTTGTGAGGCGTCTTGCCCTCGAGAGTGTGCCTCACCAGCTTGGGTTTGACTTTGGGCACGCTGGCCGTGAGGCCAAGCTCCATAATCTGGAAGCCGGCGCGCTGATGCTTGGCCACGCCGGCATATATCTTCTCGTAGAGCTTCTCGAAGGCTGCCAGCAGCGTGTCCATGTCCTCCGGGCTGTTGATGCGGGAGACCGGGGATACTACTTCGAGATCCTCCATCTGCCCACCGTAGCGGACGTAGGCTATCTGCTGGACCTTGGCCTGCTCCCAGGGAAGTCCTTCCGCTGCGAAATCCGAGGCAGCCTGCTTCTCCAGTTCGTCCCAGCCTACGTTGACCAGGAACTGCCCCATGAGGAGCTTGTAGGAGGCATCGGCTCCGGCCGGAATGAGCACCGGAACAGACTTCTGATAGCGGTGGCTGATATCCACGGCGGCGCAGCCGAACGATGAGAAGCCGGCAGCCCAGGGCATGGTAGCCACACCGCGAAACGGCAGGCCTTCACAGTATCCAGCCAGATGCATCGGGCCTGCGCCGCCGTAGCAGAGGAGATGATAGGACGCCGGTGAGAAACCCCGTGCGTGCAGAACCGAGCGGATGTGCTCCTTCATCCTGCTGTTGATCAGCTTGTACACGCCGTCCGCGAAGTAGTAGGGATCAACTCCGAGGATGTCTGTGCACTTCTCCTTGATGGCATCGAGGGCCTTCTTCGTATTCAGTTTCTTCTTCCCGCCCAGGTAGTTATCCGGATTCAGGATGCCCATGATCAGCGCGCAGTCCATCACCGTGGGCGTCTCGTTGCCCATTTCATAGCAGACCGGTCCCGGGTCGGCGCCGGCGCTCTCAGGGCCGATACTGACCCGCTTCGTGATCGGGTCAATGGTGATGTACATCCCTGTTCCGGCCCCGATGGTGTCCATCTGCAGGGTGGGTATGTTGTAGATGCGGCGATTGATGACCACCTCCCGCTCGATGAGCGGTTGACCACCCCTGATCAGGCCGACGTCGAAACTGGTGCCTCCCATGTCGGTGCATACCCAGTTGTCAATGCCCATGGACTGGGACAGATAGCAGGTGCCCAGCAGTCCGCCGATCGGCCCGGAGAAGCTGGCTTCGTAGAGGCGGGGATAGCGGATGTCCGTCAGCCCACCGTGCGCCAGGACTATCTGCAAGGGGTGCCGGTAGCCCGAAGCCTTGAGTCTCTCCTCGATCTTGAAGAGCTGCTCCCGTCCCGGCTCAGCGACATAGGCGTGAAGCACCACGGTGTTCAGCCGTCCCACTTCCCTCATGATGGGGCACAGTCTGTGCGAGAGGTAGACCGGCACCTTCCGGCCGCGCTTCTCCATGATCTCAGTGGCTATCTGCTCCACCTTCAACTCGTGGGCCGGATTGACGAAGGAGTGCAGGAAGCAGACCACAATGGCGTCCACCTTCTCATCCAGCAGCTCCTCGACAGCTCCGCGGGCCATGTCCTCGTAGAGCGGAATCACTTCCGTGGTGAACATGTCGATCCGCCCTTCCACACCCTTCACCAGGCGTCGCGGCACCAGGGGATTGTTGCCGTGATGTGTGACATGGTGGAGCAGGTCCTGGTAGGCATAGCCCTTCCACTTCTGCGCGCTGCGCTCGTGGAGGAAGACGTCTTCGTCGCCGCGCGTAGTGATCACTCCCACTTTGCGGCCGGTCTCTGTGATGAGGGCATTCATCATGCTGGTGCCACTGTACACAGCGGCCTCGACACCCGGCAGTATGGTCTTGGCTTCCTTGTTGAAATCCACCCCCCAGTACTCGAAACCATCAGCCAGCGATTCCCAGAAACCCAGAGACTGATCCTTGGGGGTGGTGGATGCCTTCCCGATGGTGAAATTGCCCTGGGTATCGACGATCATCATGTCGGTCATGGTGCCGCCAGCGTCACTGGCAATGATCTGTACCTGTCTCCTAGCGGTCATGGGACCTCCTCCTCTCGGGACTGACGAAGGGGTTGACGGCGGTGGCTGTCTTCCCGCCGCAGCGGTGGAAGATGACTGAGGAACGCAGGACTGTGTGCCTCTTCTTCTTGGTGCCCCGACGGAGCGTCGGGATTCCACGGGACTCCAGCGCTGTGCAGTGCGCTCAGGATAGTCCAGCAGGTAGGGGCTGTCAAGCCGGACCGGGGTGGCAGGGAAGCGCCGGTCGACGCGCTGCCGGCGGCCCGCTGACCGCACAATTCTGGTTTGACATGAAGATGGGTGGGTGCTAAGTTGGGGCCCAAGTTGTGCCTGCAGAGCGATGCCGGTATGTGTCCCTCTGGCCATGGCTGTGAACCCGTGTGACTGAACCAGGTCTACATTGTCTATCTAGGAGGAGGTACTGATGTCTGAGAAGGGAAGAGCCGCAATCTACACGGGACTAGGCAAGCCTATGGAGATAGTGGAGTATCCGGTGCCCGATCCCGAGCCGGGGGCGATCCTGGTCAAGGTGTCGGTGGCCAACATCTGCGGCTCAGACCTGCACATGTGGCGTGGTGACATGGATCTGGGTGCTCTGGGCGCACCATTGCCGGTAGTCCTGGGTCATGAGATGACCGGCAGAGTGGCCAAGCTGGGGGCGGGCGTCGGCACCGATTCGGCGGGCCAACCCCTGAAGGAAGGCGACCGGGTGGTCTATCCCTACTTCTATCCCTGCGGCCATTGCCCCGCCTGCTTGAAAGGGCAGCACGCCGCCTGCCCCATGAACATGTTCTTCGTGGTACCGTGCCAGGTGCCACCTCATTTCACTGGCGCATTCGCCGACTACTACTACCTGCGTCCCAATCATACGGTGTTCAAGGTCCCTGATGATTTGAGCGACATGATGGTGGCCTCCGTCAACTGCGCGCTGTCCGAGGTCATCTATGGGCTGGAGGTGGTGAACCTGAGGTTCGGAGAGACGGTGGTCATCCAGGGTGCCGGCGGCCTGGGCATCTATGCCACGGCTGTGGCCAGGGAGATGGGGGCTCAGAGGATCATTGTCATTGATGGGATCGACGAGCGCCTGGGAACAGCCAGGGACTTCGGCGCCGATGAGACCGTCGACCTGAAGGACTTCAAGACTCCCATGGAGCGCGTCCTGAGGGTGAGGGAGCTCACCGGCGGCTGGGGAGCCGACGTCGTGGCGGAACTGGTGGGTTTCCCCGGGGTTGTCCAGGAGGGACTGGACATGGTCTGCAATGGCGGCCGCTTGCTGGAGATCGGCAACGTCAGCCCGGGGCATGGGACGTTCCAGGCTGACCCGGCGGCGCTGGTCATGGGCTCCAAGAGCATGTTCTGTGTCGTCATGTATGGGCGCGATACTCTGAAGAAGGCCCTGGACTTCCTGAGTCGTACGAAGACGAAGTATCCTTTCGAGAGGATACTCTCCCGCTCCTACCGGCTGGAAGACATCGACAGGGCCTTTGCAGAACAGGACAAGGGGCTGGTTTCCAGGGCCGCCATCGTCATGTGACCCCCGTTTTCGGAGCGACCGGGCTCCGGTGGTGCATCAGTCTCAAATCTCAAGGCCATTGGCTACGCATGGCCGCTCATGGTATGTTGGGGTCATGGCAGGGAGGACACGAGACCATTGCTTCTCCGTGGCTGCGTTCCGGTCTCTTCAAGAGGCAACGAAGGAACCAGACACTCCCGCCCAGAAGACAGAAGGCAAGAGCCCTCACGCTGCGGCTCTAGGCAGGCTTGGCGGCAAGAAGGGCGACAAGGCCCGTTTTGCCAGACTCACCCCAGAGCAGCGCAAGGAGGAAGCAGGAAGAGCTGCAAAGACTATATGGTCGAGGCCAAAGACCTGAGTTCATTCTGGTATCTCGTGAGAGAAGTATTCACCTCTAGCCTCTGTCCTTCTATGGTGAATGACTGACCGACTGTCAATTCCGCAAGGGGAATCCGCTTTGACCCACTGATCCTACCTGCTGAATGGAAGTCGTCAAGTAGGTGAATGGCGCTCAGAGGGTCATCACAGGAGAAAAGGTCAGCGTTCTGTCTCACAATGTCAAGTACCTGGGCGAGATACGCCTGGGTTGAACGATCAGGGGTGAAAGCTGATTGGCGATTCCAGCCGCAATGGGTCATTACTATGGCATGCACCTTGGGCACCCTGGTGATTCCTGCTTGCTTGTTCAGCCTCAAGAAGTCCATGGCCGGGTTTCTGAGCATCGATAGCGTCAATTTCAATGCTTCCATCGAATGTTGATCCACCCGAACGGGGATAATCAAGGCATCTGCTGCTACCCACGCCAAATGGGTGGCCCCACCGAAGAATGGGCTTGTATCGATCAGGACTTTCGTTGCACCGAGGTGGCTCTGTAGAACGGTCGCCAGCTCCTGTACCGCCTGGAGAATCTTTCGTGTGGTCTCTTCACTTCTTGACCCCAATGTGGTGGCCGTGCTCAACTGGGTGTAAAGCAGACTGGGAAAGAGGAAGAGTTCCTTCGAGCCAGGCACTAGATGTACGGCCTGCCCATTCTTGAAGCTCGCACATGATGGAGGCACACTAAACACTAGGTCATCGGGTTCAACTGTGGGTGTCCCAGCCATCACCCGCGGCAGTAGGGCATCGTAGATTGTATTGCGGCAACGGTCAAAGTCTTCTCCCAGCAGCGACTGACTGAAGTTGCACTGTGGGCAGCCATCTACTAGTAGACTCCTGTTTCCCCGTGATACTTCCCACGCTAGATTGAACGCAAGTGTGCTCTTGCCAATCCCGCCACGGAAGTTCGATATCGCATATGTGGCGAATGTACCTGCTGGACGTGGAACAGTCCCGCCTTCAACCACGACCTTGAACCTCTCCAGTAGTGCACCTAGCTGGTTCTCGTTCTCTGGCATCTCCTCTCTCCTTTCAGCTTCGCTCACACGATGCAGCTCCATCCGCTTGGCACACTTATTTTAACATAAGTGGATGATGTGTGTCAAGTGGTTGAAGTGGATAGAGTGATTTGGGGCGCACCCCCCTGTTCACAACTGCTTGAGCTATGTGGCGTAGTATGGTTGGCTTCGAGCATGTAGGTGAGGCATGAACAAGCCAAGTCCGGACTGCCAAGCGCAAATCAACAGAGTCCTGTGTGAAAGCGATTCCATACCCAGCACCGCTCGGATGACCGGCACCGGAGTCAACACGGTGGTGAAGCTGCTCAGGGATGCTACCTCTGCCAGCTTTGCGCGCCAACCGAAAACACTCCGCAACCTTCCGTGCGAGAGGCTGCAGTGGGACGAGTTTGCCTTGGCAACCGACGGGCGTCCTGCTATTGACTATCAGCCGCCTATAGAGCGTCTGCATGGTGGACAAACACCGCTCCCTCCCGCAGTAGTCCCTCCCCGAAACTGATGCACCACACGAGCCGCAAGATCACTTGACAAATGAGAGTATCCGTGATTGAATCATGGCAGAGGAGTTCCACACTAGACCGTCCGACTTGGTTTCGGGAGGTAAAGGATGAGGCTCCACGCAGAGTATGGAATTTGGCAAGTGGATTGTTGAGGCCCTGCCTGCGGGCGGGGCGAATCCAGAA
>VGOM01000029.1 GCA_016875915.1 Chloroflexota bacterium | reverse complement strand
CACGCGTGGCGAAGCCGTAGAGGACCACGGCGTCTTCCTTCCACTGCAGATGGGTATGGAGCTTCACCTTGCCCCCCGGAGCGCCGAGGGTGGCGATGGTCCGGCTGGACGCCTGTGCCTGGATGCTGATCCCGGCCACCTTGACGATGGCGGAGTCGGCGGTGAGGGACTCGAGGATGCCTTCAATTGCGGCAATCATGGCTGCCGGTTGCCTCTGGCCAGCACCGTGGCGAGCTGTCGTTCGCGAAGATGGCAGAGGGCGATGGCCAGCGCGTCGGTGGCGTCGCTGGGCGGCGAGGACTGGGCCAGACCGAGCTGGAGACAGACCATGTGCTGCACCTGTCCCTTGCTGCTGCCGCCGTAGTTGGTGACCATCTGTTTCACCTTGGCCGGCGGATAGGTGTAGATGGGGATGCCTTTGTTGGTGGCGGCCAGCATGGCCACCGCCTGGGCCCGGCCGATGGCCAGCGCCGACCGTATGTTCTGAGCCACGAAGGGCTCCTCAATGGCGATCTCCTGGGGCTGAGAGTCGGCGAGGATGTCCAGCAATCCCAGATAGAGCTCATAGAGGCGCTCCGGAGGCGGTTTCCTGGTCGGGGCAGACAACACCCCGCAGTCGAGCATCCTGAGCTGTTGGCCGTTCTCCTCGATGAGGCCGTAGCCCATGCTGACCGTGCCCGGATCAACGCCGAGAACCCTCATTCTGTGGACCGGTCACCCTTCAGAGCAGGGCGTCATGCCTTGACTCTGATCTTCTCCATCACCGCATCGGAGAAGTCCACATTGGAGAAGACCCGCTGGACGTCGTCCAGCTCCTCCAGCCTGTCCAGCAGCTTGACGGCGCGCAGGGCTTCCTCCTCACCCAGTCCCACCATGGTCTTGGGGATCATGGAGAGCTCGGCCGAGGCGACCTTGGCCTTGCTGCCATCCAGGGCCTTGCGCACCGACTCGAGCATCTGCGGCCGGGTGTAGACCTCGGTGAAATCCTTCTCGATCTTGACGTCCTCGGCCCCGGCGTCGATAGCCAGCAGGGCCAGTTCCTCGGCGTTGTCCGCCGTGGTCTCCAGGGTGATGACACCCTTGGATTCAAAGAGCCAGGCCACACCGCCGGCCTCTGCCAGGTTGCCACCTCCCCGCGAGAACGCCCCCCGGATCTCCTGGAGGGTGCGGTTGCGGTTGTCGGTCAGCGCCTGTACCAGGATAGCCGTGCCGCTGGGGCCGTAGCCTTCGAACGTGGCCTCGGCCAGTTGAGTGTTGCTCCCCTCGCCGCTGGCCCTCTTGATGGCGGTGTTGACGTTGTCCATGGGCATGTTGTTGTCACGGCATTTCTGGATGGCCAGCCGGAGCCGGAAGTTGTGGGACGGGTCAGCTCCGCCTTCGCGAACAGCGACCATCAGTTCCCGGCCCAGCTTGGTGAAGAGCTGACCCTTCTTGATATCAGTGACCCCTTTTTGCCGCTTGATCTTGGACCACTTGGAATGCCCTGACATCGTCTATGCTCCTCCCCCTGTGCAGCCAGTCACGGGCACGCTACCGCCGGTTCGGGTCCTGCCTCGCTGCTACCTACGGTATAGCAAACGGCAATACCTGTGTCAATATTCCTTCATCCGAGCGCGTGTTGACTTGCCTTCTGTGTTGAATGTATGCTTGACCACCGAACGATGGACGTGCCGGCGAAGGACAGGGACAGCCAGGCAGAAGAGGCGCCGCGGCAGCCCCGCAGGTTCGGATGGTACCTGGTAGTGCTGTCCGTCCTGATGATGATCGGCATCGCCGCACTGGCGGTCATCTTCAAGGATGACTGGAAGGACTTCAAGGACTACGGCTACGTCGGGGCCTTTGTGGTCAGCTTCATGGCCGGGGCCACGGTCATCGTCTACGTCCCGGGCGTCCCGCTGGTCTTCGCGCTGGGCGGCATCCTGCCATACCCGTTCCTGGTGGGCATAGCGGCGGGCCTAGGCGAGGCGGGCGGCGAGTTCACCGGCTATCTGGCTGGGCGGGGGAGCAGCGCCTTCCTGCAGAACCAGAAGCCCGGCCTGGGACAGAGGCTGTACGGCCGTGCCGAGGGCTGGATGAAGGCCCACCCCTACCTGACCTTGTTCCTGGCCTCCGCGGTGTTCAATCCCTTCTTCGACCTGATCGGGGCCACGGCCGGTGCTGCCCGGATAGCCCCGTGGAAGTTCTACACCATTGTGGCCGCGGGCAAGGTGGTCAAGGGGACCTACGTGGCCTACCTGGGCATGTGGGGGCTGGACCACATCCTGGGCTGGTTCAACTATGAGCCGCTGTAGAAAGCGCCCCTCCCTCCGTTGCGCCCGATCAGGGCGGCCCGATCTGCCCACGCCTGCGGGAACACGATGATTGAGGCCTGTGCACTGTGGCCATTCCGCAGCAAGTCCCGTGACGGAAGACGCCGTGCCCGCCCCGTCGTCATCGGCGAGAGACAGATCGACCTCCAGGGCCAGCCCGTGTCCTACCTGCTGAAGCGAAGCTCGAGGGCAAGGCGGGTCCGGCTGGAGATCCGCGAGAAGAGCGGTCTAGCGGTGGTGGTTCCCCCCTCATACCGCCTGGGGGACCTGGACAGCCTGCTCAGGGAGAAGCAGGCATGGATACTGCGCCACCTTGCCAAGGCCCGCCACGCGGCGGCAGTGCCAGCAATTGGCGACATCAGAGATGGCGATCTCATCCCCTACCTGGGCCAGAGCCTGCGGGTGACCGACTGCCGGGGCGATGGTTCCCCCAGCGGAGTGACCCTGACACCAGACGGGCTGCTGATCAGTGGCACGTCTGATGCCCACAGGTTACAGTCCCTGCTGGAACAGTGGTACCGCTCACAAGCCCGGTCCATCCTGCGGCAGAGGGTGGACTGCCTGACCTCCCGCCTGGGGCTCGGCTACGGCAGAATCATCATCCGAGGGCAGAAGACCCGCTGGGGGAGTTGCTCGCACAAAGGAACCCTCAGCTTCAACTGGAGGCTGATGATGGTGCCGGAGCCGGTCGCCGACTATGTGGTGGTCCACGAGGTGGCCCACCTGAGGGAGATGAACCACACCCAGAGGTTCTGGAAGCTGGTGGCCGAGGAGTGCCCCCGGTGGCGCGAACACCGGCGCTGGCTTGATAACCATAGCGCCTGGCTGACTGCCGGTCCGGTCCGCGCCGGCTAGAACGTCCCGCGACTGCAGCGGTTCGCCTTCAGGACCCCGATTGCCCGACTCTGTGCTCCAGTGCCCTCTTGGCCATGCGCAGCATGACCTCTTCGCGGCCGGCGTGACCCTCGATCGCCTGGCGGAGATCGTCGATCTTCTGGTGGATGTTCCACCGCGAAGTCAGCAGTTCTTCATCGGTGAAACCGGCGACTTTGAACGAGTTGAGAGTGGTGTGCAGGCTATCGAGGGCCTTGCGGATGTCGGCGTGTTCCAGCGCGAGGGCATGCATCATCAGCTCCCCCAGTATGGGCGGGAGGTGCTTCTCCTCAAGGGCGAAATGGTTCTTCAGTCCCTCGGCCAGCGAATTGGCCACCTGAAGCAGCCTGCCGTGTTTGTCAGATATGAGCTCGGCCGAGGCCAGCATCCAATCCGGCTTGACCTGCTCCAGACTGATGAGCCCTTCAAGGTCGTTCATGGAATCGCCGACCAGTCTGAGGTGGGTCCTTACCTTGTGATGTTCCTCGATGACCCGGTTGACTATCGCCAGTTGGTCTGCCATGTCGCCCCCCAATGACAGGAATCGCTCCATAGCCCATTGTATCACGTCCGATCTTGCCCAACCATGGCACGGCAGCAGGTGCTGTTGCCCGTGTCTCGGAGGCGGTGCTAGAATGTTGTCTGGCGGCGGGGCCATCCCCAGTGAATACCCGCGCAGTCCAGCGTCCCTGTAGCTCAATCGGACAGAGCAACTGCCTTCTAAGCAGTAGGTTCCGGGTTCGAGTCCCGGCGGGGACGCCAAGGTGATAGGGGAGAAGGCCCTCCGCTCCTGGGGCCCTTCTCATACCCTAGCTTCACCACAGGCCACAGGACAGCGTTCTGGCCGCTAAGGGCATCATTCCCTATCCCGTGCCAGGTTTCGCACGATTGCGCCTATTGAGGTTGGGTTGGTATAATGTCGCAGGAGATTTGTCGGGGAGGTGAGGGCATGGGCCGGAATCATTTGTCCGTTTGCGCATCCTCTTTGACCCTGCTGGCTGTTCTTCTTTGCACGTTGGTAGCGCTCGTTCCAACTCCTGCCGCCTACGCTGCCGATGAGACCGCTGTGCAAGCATGGTCCACCGCATACAAGAATGGCCCCAAGCCCTACATGGGCGACCAGCTGTTTCGCGATGACTCGCCCCACTTCCTGTCGGTTGCCGATTCAGGCAACATTGTGGTCGCGGGTACCCGCGGTACCTTGACGTACGGCAAGACAGGAGCTCTGCTACGTGGGATGGAAGGCGGCACTGCGGCAGAATCGGATGAATCAGGCAACTTCTATATTTGCAGATACCGGGAACAACAGGCTCCCGGTCACGGGTACTACTACTTTGGGTACACGATTGAGAAATGGGACAGCAGTGGGAATCGCCTATGGGCGAATAATAGTGTGGGCTATGGCAGCATGGTGGTACCAAGAGGACAGTGCGGGGCAATGGACGTGGTCGTGAATGCCTGGGGTAATGTGTGTGTTGCTGGCTATCTGACCGACCACCTTGTGACTGTGAAGTGTGATGTCAGCGGAACCGAGATTTGGAGAAGAGACTTCAAGCAGTCAGGGGCGAATTTCAGTCACCCACGCGCCATAGCCACCGACAGCATGGGGAACACATACGTCACAGGAATCAGTGAGACAACTTATCTGATGCCATACACCCAGCAAGACTTCATAACTCTTAGGTACGATGGTTCTGGGAACTTGCAGTGGGCGGGGAGCTACGGCTCGCCTACCAACAACGACGACCCCGCGGCTGTCTGCGTTGATGCTTCAGGCAACGTCTATGTCACCGGTACGAGCTATGCGGACGGTACCGACTACGATTATGCGACTCTGAAGTATGACAGCAATGGCAACCAGCTTTGGGTGGCCCGATATGATGGGCCAGCCAGTGCTCACGACGAAGCCAAGGCAATTGTTGTGGATAGTTCCGGAAACGCCTATGTCACCGGAACCAGCGCAGGCAATGGCGGTTCACAGGACTATGCCACCGTCAAGTATGACAGTAATGGCAATCAACTTTGGGTTGCCAGGTACGATGGCCCAGGAAGCGGAGATGACTCAGCCAACGCGCTGGCTCTGGACTCATCCGGGAATGTCTACGTTACTGGAGGGAGCGAATACTACGGCGGACTGAGCGACTACGCCACCGTCAAGTATGACAACAACGGAAACCACCTCTGGGTTCAGAGGTATCACGCTCCGGACACCGAGGGCAATATGGGCACAGCCGTGGCCGTGGATGCCGGCGGGAGCGTCTACGTGACTGGGGGTACCTCAGATTGGGAGACCTACACGACTCTGAGGTACATTCAGGAGGGCGGTAGCGCATGGCCCGATGCCAGTTTCTCGGCGACACCGCTGCAGGGTGTTCCCCCATTGATGGTTCAGTTCACCGATGATTCGATGGGCGACATCACGGCTTGGGCGTGGAACTTCGGCGATGGACAAACCAGCAACGAACAGAACCCATCTCACATCTATGCCTCCGCCGGGACCTATGGCGTTTCCCTCAATGCTTCTTGTGGAGCGGTTGGCGATACAGAGACCAAGTCCGACTACGTCTTCCTTCTTGACGCGCTGGCTTGGCAGTTCGTTCCGCCGGATGAGGATACTGTTGTTGAGACGTCGGGCGGCCAGATTGTTCTCGACTTCCCTGCCGGAGCAGTGAGCGAGAAAACCGAGGTGATTGTCAGAGAGGAGTCAATACTGAGCTACCCCATAGCCTTTCCCCGCTCGTTGCGATTTGCCGACACCTGTTTCAGCGTCAACGGCGTTGATACCTTGTCCGTTCCCACGACAATAGCAGTCCGGTACACTGATACAGACGTGGTACATGCCAACGGCGACCCTGAAGACCTTGTTCTGTGCTACTACGATGGGGATGCAGGCGAGTGGCAGGCGGCCATGACGATTGTCAACTCGACAGATGGCACTTTGCAGACGACAACCAGCCGCATGGGTGCATGGGCAATCTTCGCGAAGGTTCACTCATCTGACCAGTGGCTTCCGCCGTGGGCATGGATATGCATAGCAGGTGGGACTGCTGTTGGGGCGGGCTTCTTGGGCTACGTGCTCTTCAGGAGGCTGGCCAAACGATAGAAGCCTCACATTCCGCCAGATTCCCTAGATGGATAGGTGTCACCCCAGCGGCCCCTTATAGAACTTCATTGCGTCGGCAAACCCGAAGCTCCTGGTGTACCTCTCAACCATGCTCACGCTTTCCCAGCGCCCGAGGTCCCTGATGGTCAGGCAGTCAACCCCGGCCTTGCGGAGCAGGACGGCGAAGCTTCTGCGGAACGTGTGCGGGTTGCAGGCAAGGCCAGTCTTGTCCCTCAGTCTCCTGAGCATCATGGTTATGCCCCAGTAGTTCAAGCCCCAGATACATGAGCCATTGGGGGAATGTTCTGTCAGCCATGCCCTGAGATAACCCTCTGAAAGCTCGCCAAAGGGCGCCAGGGCCTCTTTCCTGCCCTTGCCCATGTACGGATGGTCCTGTCCTGCCAGTTGATGTCAGAGGCCCTTACAGAGGCCAGTTCCGACAGCCTCAGGCCCGACTCGGTAAACAGAGCGATGATGGCTCTGTCCCGGTCACATTCGGCAGACGCCATCAGGAACTCGACCTGTTCGCGGGAGAACGCTGGCATGATGGATTTCCCCAGGATTGGCGCTGACATGCCCTCCATGGGGTTCGCCAGGCCGTATTCGGTACTGAGCCAGCGGTAGAACGTCTTCAAGGCTCTGAAGGCGGCGTGTCTCGTTCCCAATCCGTTCTTATTGGGAGGTATGGCCTGGAGATAGCGGTCTATGTGGTGCCTCCTGGCTCTCAGGTAGTCAACACTGTCCACAAACCTCAAGAGCGCGTATTTGTAGAACTCCAGCGTCTTGGGACTGACGCCCATGGCCCTGCGGCTGTCCATGAAAGCGCTGAAATGGCGGAAGTCAGGCTCCTTGTGACTGGGTAACTGGAGGACAGCGTCTATCAGCCGTTGTGAAGGCCGGCGTGTACCATGCCTGACTTGGGAGATGTACGACTTGCTTAGCCCGGTGGACTGGGCCAGTTGGGACACTGGCAATTTGTTCAGCGTCCTCAGCACGCGGTCAGTCCTTCTAAGCAGTAGGTTCCGGGTTCGAGTCCCGGCGGGGACGCCACCAGACGCTGTTTTGTTTGCCTGGCTGTCCTCCGCTGACTCCTCCGGGCTCACTTCTCTCCACGATAGTCGTCGCTGGTTCCCGAGACGATTCCTCCCCTTCCCACTCAGGCAACTGCCACGCAGTGCATGGTGCAAGCATTGAGGGCAAGTCATCATGGGACATTCGAACGCTGGAGCCACTTGATTTCAGCAAGGCTGACGTCGGACACAGGCCATGAGATGAGACCCCTGCAGGCATACCTCGTGCTGTTCACACCGAGTTTGACTATGTTGACATGTCGTGATACTGTCACAGCAGATTCATTGCGGTTCTTCCAACCGTCTGCAGAGGAATAGAGGAATGAAGAAGTGCGCTATCGTCTTCCTCATATTCCTCTGCCTGGCGACTGCAGTGTGCGTCACCGGCTGCGCCGATGGCACCACGCCATCAAACGGAGGCGAAGGCGATACGCACGAAGACACGGTGGATCGGACGGCACCAACGATCTCAGGAGTCGAGGCACCTATTGTTACGGCGACAAGTGCCACCATACGGTGGGCAACCGACGAGCCTTCCACCTCGGGGGTGTCGTATTGTGTACTCACGATCGGGAGTAATGACAACGTCTGTCAAGCATTCCCCGCGGATGACACGCCAGGCACCAGTCACGAGGTTGCCCTGACTGCCCTTGCGCCCGGCACGACGTACAAGTACTGGGTTCACTCAAAAGATGGCGTCGGCAACGAGGCAGAGTTGTCGGACTTCCTCACGACCGAGGTACTAGTGATGGGTGACGCATCGGCCGTGGCAGATGGCGCCCAGCCATGCCTGAGGATTCCGTTCATGGCCTCGAACACGGTGACTTGGATGCTCTTCCACGGCGTAGGGGAGGACTGGCTTCAAGTTGGCTCTACTGTATCGGAGCCGGGGGGCGATGCACAGGCGATGGTGCCGATGGGGCCGAGCGGGCGCAGTCCTGGAGCAGGAACCTACAGACTGACTCTCGACCAGGGCGCATGTGGTTCTGAGCCTGCCCATATTCAAGAGTACTACTACTGCTTCTCAGGTGCTGAAGTCGCCATGAGTGGACTTCAACTGAGCTGGGGTATGGACTTGTGGACGGGCCAGTGGCAATTATGCAGCGCGGCTTTCGTTGTAGCCAACACCGGTGACCTGCCCGTGTTCATCTGTGGCGTGCGGCCTTCTGTGTTGCTGTCGGACACACAAGTGGACGAGGGACGCACAGTGGATGTTAGTCCAGTGGCAGCTGTGGAAGCAGGTCAGTCCCAGCTGGTTGGAGTCGCCCTCTGTACATATGGGAGCCCTTATGGCCCGAGCGGCGCCGTTAGCGTCCCTCAAAGTAGGCACACGTATACGCTGAAGCTCGATCTGCTAGACAGTTCAGACTGGGCTTTCTGCACTTGGGTGGGGGATGTTGATGTGCCACGGTAGCGCAGTACGCTTCAACGAAGGTCGCAGGACGCCCGTTGCCTGGCCTGCTTCACCGTTCGATTAGCTGACTGCCCCACCGGGATTCGCTGTCACTCGCGACTCCCCTCGAGCTCATGGGCCTGTGATCCCCCGCGGGTCGTCATGGAGCGAACAGTTATGCCGCAGTCCTCTATTGCCGTGCGGCTGGTATGGCGGGAGAGACGGTACAATCAGCGGCAGCGGCAGGGGCCTGATTCACAAGGACAGGAAAGAAGTGATGCCGTCGCAGTAAACAGGATAAGGACAGCAGCGTTGATCGCCATGGGAATGGTGGGGTCACAGACGGTTTGACAGCCAGACGACACTTGGGATAGCATGCTCTTCAGCAGGACCAGAGTTGACTGCCATTCCCGGCCCCAAGCGGCGGGCCAAGCATACCATAGCCTGTGCGGAAGACCACCGTTCTTGAGACTGCAGTGTCCATCCCCGGGACCATGAGGAGGTGACGATGCGGAGAAGAGTGGCCATAGTCGGGTATGCTCAATCCCATCACCAGCACAACATGCAGAAGACCAGGGAGGACATGGTCTTCGAAGTCTGCAAAGGGGCCCTGCGCCACGCCGGCATCAGCAGGGAAGACCTGGACACGGTGATCACCGCCTCGACGGATTTCCTGGACGGGAGGACCATCTCCAGCGTGTTCGTTGGCATGGCCGCAGGGGCCTTCCTGAAGGACGAATCGAAGGTGGAGGAAGACGGCACCTTCGCGCTCTACTATGCTCTGATGAGGGTCCTGGCCGGCACCCATGATATCGCCCTGGTCGAGGCGCATACCCAGGGGTCGACCATGAACGCGCATCAGGTGAGCTGTTTCACTCTGGACCCGCAGTTCGACCGGCAGATAGGCGTGCTGAACGATATCGCCGCTGCCGCCCTGCAGGCCAGGATGTACATGAACAGCCACGGCGTGACCGACGAGCATCTGGCCATGGTGGCGGTGAAGAACCTGTCCAACGCCGCTGCGAACCCCTGGGCGCACCGGAAGATGGCCAAGGTGAGCGTGGAAGAGGTGCTTGGCTCAAAGGTCCTCTGTGATCCGGTGAGGGAACTGATGATGTCGCCGGTGAGCGACGGGGCATGCGCCGTGATCATTGCCTCGGAGGAGAAGGCCAGGGAGATCACCAGCAAGCCGGTGTGGATTGAAGGGGTGGGCAGCTGCCAGGAGGCCTACATCCGGGACAGGGACCTAGGCAGACTGGAGTCGCTGAAGACCGCTGCCAGGACGGCCTACAAGATGGCCGGGATCAAGGAACCGGCCGCTGATCTGGACGTTGTGGAGCTGTCGGAGAAGTTCGCTCATGAAGAACTGATGGCGTATGAGTCCCTGGGCCTATGCCGGGAAGGAGAAGGCAAGAGGCTGATCGAGAAGGGCACCACCGGCAAGGAAGGCAAGATCCCGGTCAATCCCAGCGGCGGAGCGCTGGGGGCCGACCCCGTCTGCGCCACCGGTCTGGTGCGGGTGATCGAGGCAGCGAAGCAGATCAGGGGTGAGGCTGAGGGCTGCCAGGTGCCCAAGGTGCGCCGGGCCCTGGCCCACGGGCAGTTCGGGATGTGCGCCCAGAAGAACATGGTCTTCGTCTTGGGAGGCAACGGATCATGAAGAGGAGAAATGTTGCCGTAATCGGTTGCGGGCAGACCAAACACTCCAGCAGGCGGCGGGATGTCAACGTCGCCGAGATGGTATCGGAGGCGGTCTACAACGCCCTGGAGGATGCCCAGGTCAGCGCGCGTGAGGTGGACGCGTTTGTGGTGGGCAATATGCCGGGCTTCGGCGGCGTGGCACAGCCAGAGCAGTGGATAGCGGAGTCGCTCGGCGCCGCGGGCAAGCCGGTGCTCAGGATAGCCACGGGCGGCACCACCGGAGGGTCGGTGGGTCAGGGCGGCTACTACGTGGTCGCCTCGGGGCTGCACGACATGGTGGTGGCCGTTGCCTGGGAGAAACACTCGGACAGCAAGGAGGCCGGTGCCACCACCGGTCTGCTGCACGTGGGACTGGGCAATTTCTTCCACGCCGCCGGCTACGGGCTGAGCCTGAAGAACCTGGTGGCCACCTCGGTGGTGGGGGCGGCAGCGGGAGTGGCCGTCTACCAGGCGATGTTCTATATGCACCGGTCGGGCTGCGGCATAGAGCACTTCGACATGGTGGCAGCCAAGGCCAGGCGGAACGCCGCCAAGAACAAGTATGCCCACCTTCAGTGGCCGGGCTGTACGGCGGAGGACATCGCCAAGACCGATATCGTCACCTACCCCTTCAGGTACGGGCACATCTGCCCCGCCAGCGACGGCGCTTCGGCCATTGTGGTGGCGGAGGAGAGCCTGGCGAGGAAGAAGGCCAAACAGCCCGCCTGGTTCAAGGGGCTGGCCTCGTATACCGACGAGGAGAACCAGCTGCAGAGCGAGAACTTCGGCGGCGTGGGGGTGACCGATCCCTCGGAGCAGAGGGGGTGCTGGCTCTCAGCGGTGAAGGCATACCGGATGGCGGGAATAGTCGATCCGAAGACTGAGATCGACGTGGCGGAGATATACCAGCCCTTCCCCAGCCAGGAGCTGTTCTTCGCCGAGAGGCTGGGGCTGTTCGATGAGGGCACTGCCTGGATGGCCCTGGAGACGGGCGAGACCGAGATCGAGGGCAGAATGCCGCTGGATCCGTCGGGGGGCGTCAATGCCACCAATGCCATCGGGTCGTCGGCCATGCAGCGGATCCTGGAGTGCGCCCTGCAGATCATGGGCAAGGCGGAGGAGCACCAGGTGCCCAAGAAGGTGCGGAACGCGCTGGCTCACGGCTGGGGCGGCGTGACCAACTACAGCACGGTGACTGTTCTAGGGGACACCCCGGGGAGGTAACGGAGATGGGATACCTCAAAGACGAACGGCCGACCACAATAGGCGTGGAGGGCGGGTGGAACCTGGGCGCCTACCACTACAAGGGTTCCAGGCTACTGGAGGAGTACGTCGCCGGCCTGAAGCACAAGAAGCTGACGGGCTCCTTCTGCCCCGGCTGCGCCAGAGTGATCGTGCCCCCCAGGAACCTCTGCGGCAGGTGTCACCGCAAGATGGATGGGCGCAAGACCGTCAGTGATCGGGGGACCATCACCTGCTTCGTGGTCAGCCCGCCGATATACAAGGGCAAACTGAAGGTGCTGGGGATGGACCCCGTGGAGATCGGCCTGGTGAAGGACGGACAGGTGGTCATCCCGGTCTTCGTCAAGTTCGATGGATCGGACTCCAACACCGATACGGTGCTGCTGAATGCGGACCCCAAGGATGTTCATATCGGGATGAGAGTCAAGGTTGTCTGGGCAAAGGAACTACAGGGATCGCTGGCCGACGTGGAGGGCGTTGAGCCCATCTAGCCGGGCGGAGAGACGACTGCTGGCAGAAGGGGAGGGACAGAAGGCATGGAGGGCAAGTCCGAGATAGTCGAGGTGAAGACCTTTCCATTCCCGGCTGGGTTCAACTGGGCGGTAGGCCCGATGATGGAGCGCTTCATCCGGACGCTGGCCGGCCGGAAGGTCCTGGGCGCGCGGTGCCCGGGTTGCGGCTACACCTATGTGCCGCCCAGGTCCAGATGCGGCCAGTGCCAGGCAGCGATAGCAGAGAAGGACGTCGTTGAGCTTTCCGGCAAGGGCACCCTGATCAGCTACACCAACGCCCATGTGGCACCGGATGGCAACGGCAATCTCAAGGACCTCGAGAAGCCGATAGTTGTCGGCGCGGTCAAGCTGGAGGACGCCGATTCCGTGTTGTTCATGCCGGTTGAAGGAGTGAAGCCGCAGGATCTGAAGATCGGACTGGCGGTGAAGGTGCGGTGGCGCGAGGAGACGAAGGGGGCAGTGGCGGATATCTGCTGTTTCGAACCGGTTGGATAGGCCGGCAGGCGCTGCCTGCGGCTGCTACGGATATCACTTCAGGAGAGTATGAAGGAGGTTAGAGAGGATGGCGAGTAGGCCCAAGACCATTATCACCTGCGCCCTGACAGGATCTGCGGTGGCACCGTGCCAGACGCCGTATCTGCCCATCACCCCGGACCAGTTGGCAGATGAGGCGTACCGGGCGTACAAGGCTGGAGCGGCGGTGGTCCACGTCCACGTCAGGAAGCCTGAGGACGGCAGCTCCACCTCCGATCTGAAGATATGGAGGGAGACGCTGACCAAGATCAAGGAGAAGTGCAATGTGGTCATCTGCCCCACCACGGGGGGCGGCTTCGGCATGACCGCCGAGCAGCGGATTGCCGTGGTCCCGGAGTTCGAGCCCGAGATGTGCTCCCTGGACGTCGAGAGCATGAACTTCGCCGTGTTCCCGCTGGTGGAGAAGATCAAGGAGTTCAAGTACCCCTGGGAGAAGTTCGTCATGGAGGCCTCCAAGGATTTTGTCTTCAAGAACACCTTCGCCGACCTGGAGGTTTTCAGCAGCACCATGAAGAAGCACAACGTCAAGCCGGAGGTCGAGGTGTACGGGACCAACGGCATCGCCAACACCGGCTTCATGCTCAGGGCCGGCCAACTGGGTCTGCCGGTGCACATACAGTACGTCCTGGGGGTGCTGGGCGGTTCGATGGCCACGCCGTATGAACTGATGCACCTTCAGACGGAGACGCAGCGGTGGCTGGGGGCAGGGAACTTCACCTGGTCGGTCATCGGGGTAGGGTATCCGGCGGAGTTCCATCTGGGAGCAGTAGCCATGGCCATGGGCGGCCACGTCAGGGTGGGGCTGGAAGACAACATCTATGTGAAACACAATGTGCTGGCCAAGAGCAACGCCGAGCTGGTGGAGAAGATCGTCAAGATCGCGGAGCTGTTCGAAAGGGAACTCGCCACGCCGGATGATGCCAGGCAGATCCTGGGGCTCAAGGGCGGCGACAAGGTGAAGTTCTAGAGGAGGCGCAGGGGTTCAACTGGGGCTGAAGGCCGGCCCGACGACAACGAAGGCAGGCTGCGCTGACGGGATGCCAGTGGCGCAGCCTGTAGCTTTTCTCAATCCTCCACTATGGCCACCACCCGGCTCCAGCCGGCGCTTCCGCCAGCCAGCTTCACCGGGAAGCAGACCACTTTGAAGCCGAAGGGACGGGGGAGCTGGTCCAGATTGGCCAGCTTCTCGATGTGGCAGTACTCCCGGTCAATGCCGGCGTAGTGCGCGCCCCAGAGCACGCCCCTGTCGCCTGTGCGGGAGAACTCCTCCTTCAGGGCCCAGAAGGGGCGGTCCCAGCCCCAGGCGTCGATGCCCATGACCCTGACGCCTCTGTCGATCAGCCACAGGGTGGATTCGCGGGTCATGCCGCAGCCGGCCTCGAAGTACTCGCGTGTGCCCCAGAGTTTGTCGGCACCGGTCTGGATGAGGACGATGTCCCAAGGCTTGACCTGGTAGCTGATCCTGGCCAGCGCCGCCTGGACGTCATCCACGGCGATGGCCGAGCCGCGGGGCTTGTGCCTCATGTCGAGGACCACGCCGTCGCTGTAGAACCACTCCAGGGGCATCTGGTCGATGGTCCTGGCCCTTCTGCCTTCGCACACCGGGGAGTAGTGCCATGGGGCATCGACGTGAGTCCCGGCATGGGAGATCATGTTCACCGCGTCGTTGGCCCAGCCCAACCCGTGGGGCAGGTCGGCGTCCGTGCAGCCGAAGAACATCTTCATCATCCCGACGCTCAGCCGGTGCTCCTGATGCTTCACCTCCAGGGGCAGGGGTTCGCTGGGGCTTGATTCCGTGGGCACGCTGAGATCGATCGGCCGCCTCATGTGGGGGCCTGCCCTTCCGCCTGCGGGCCGGCGGGGAAGGCTGGAAGTTGAAGAATGAGGTCATCCAGGGTCCGCTTGGGGACGTGGTGTACGCCCCGGTCATCCCGCCAGTACTTCAGGGATCCGTCTGGAGGGATCCCCTCGATGACCACCTCCTCCTTGGGCTGGCCCAGGGCCAGCACCAGAAGCACTTCGTAGCGATCTGGTATGTTCAGCGCCTGGCGGAGCTTCGGCTTGTTGACCGACCCGATGATGCAGCCGCCGAAGCCCTTCTCCACGGCGCCGAGCAGGATGCTCTGGGCGGCGATGCCGTGGTCGCAATGCAAGGGATGCTCCAGCCGGGTGTCTTCCAGGACTACGATGTAGGCCGACGGCCTCTCACCTTCGGCAGGGCCGGGCCATTCGCCGAGGTAGCGAGCCCAGGCGAGGTTGGGGAAGATCAGCGCATTGGTTCTAGCGTCGCAGGAGAGAACGTATCTCAGCGGCTGCGTGTTGCCCGCCGATGCGGAGAGCCGGGCGAGGTCGACCAGCCCCCGCAGGGTTTCGCGGTCGACGTTGATCTCCTGCCGGAAACGGCGGTAGCTCCTATTCTTCTCCACCAGTTCTCTCAACATGGTCTCACCTCCCCTATGGCGCTGACTTGCATGGGATTCGGTCCGTGACTATTATAAGACCTCAACGGCGCTTCCACCGAGGCGCTTCTGGGGTCCGGCTGTATGAAGGCATCGACCAGGAACATCGTCAGGATGCATGGATGGCGTATCGATCGGGCCATCCACAACTACATCTACTTTGTGTACTACCGTCTCTACGTCTCCCTCTTCCTCAAGGCCGGCCGCTTCCTGGTGCGCCGGTTCCTGTGGCTGAGGGAACTGCGCTATGCCTTCGGATTCGTCTTCGAACGGTACCACGGCAAGGTGCTCAGCGAGAGCGACGCCCGGAAGATCATCACCCTGAACAGGGATGTCGTCCTCGGCCCGGACAAGAGCGAACGGGTGATCCCCTTCAGCCATGCCAACAAGATCATCCTCAAGGAGCCTGATTTCATCGCGGTGATGGACTGCCCATGCCGTCTGGTCAGGGAGAAGCCCTGTCAGTCACCGGGCGTGTGCATGGCAGTGGGCAGGACCACGGCGGAGTTCTGGCTGGAGCACGGCCAGAAGTACCATGTCCGCAAGGTGAGCCAGTCCGAGGCGCTTGGCATCATCAGGGACGCCCGAGCCCGCGGCTCCATCACCGCGGCCTGGTTCAGGGTGGCCACCGGGGGCCGGACCGGCGTGATCTGCTCCTGCTGCGCCTGCTGTTGCGGAGGCATGGAGGGAACCCGCATAGGTCAGAGGTTCGACAGGACGCTGTCCATGATGGCTCCGTCGGGATACTCGGTGATTCACGATCCGAGCCGGTGCCGGTCGTGCAAGGTGTGCAGCCAGACGTGCGCCTTCAAGGCGGTGAGCTTCGGGCCGGATGGCCTGCGACGGTATGACACCGACGCCTGTATGGGATGCGGGCTATGCGTGGAGAAGTGCGCCCAGCAGGCTCTGAGCCTGACCAGAGACCCAGGCAAGGGCGACCCCCTGGACATGGATCTGGTCCAGGATATGCTCCGGGTGGCAAGCGACAAGGGGCGGGGCGGATCGCCCACGGGGGTGACCCCATGAGTGAGAACAACGGCGTGCTTCAGGCTGACGTTGCCGTGGTCGGCTCGGGGCCGGGGGGAGCCACTGTCGCGCGGGAGTTGGCCAAACAGGGCAAGAAGGTTGTCATTCTGGAGCGGGGGAAGAACCCGAAGTGGACGGGCAATCTCTTCAGCACGTTCTTCATCATGGACAAACGCAGCCTGCTGTTCCCCAAAGGGATCGTGAGAGTGGGGAGGGCCCTCACCACCGGCGGTTCCAGCGCCATCTATTGCGGGACCGCGGTGGCGCCTCCGGACTGGATCAAAGCGAAGTACAGGATCGACCTTGGCGAGTTCGTGGAAGAGGCGCGGCGGGAGATTGGCATCAAGCCTCTCCCCGACAGACTGATCGGTCCGGCATCGCAGCGGATAATGAAGGCCGCGCGCGATCTCGGGTTCAACTGGAAACCGATGGACAAGTTCATTGACCCGGAGAAGTGTGAGTTGAAGTGCCCTCATTGCATGCTGGGATGCACCACGGGTGCCATATGGACGGCCCGGGAATATGTGCAGGAAGCCATTGAGAGTGGTGCCACACTCATCAACCAGGCTCTGGTGGAGCAAGTCCTGATTGAGAACAAACGAGCCGCGGGACTCAGGGCACGGACACCGAAGGGGCAGCTGACGGTGGAGGCCAAGGTCACGGTTCTGGCAGCGGGAGGGATGGCTACACCGGTGCTGCTGCGGCGTGCCGGCATTGCCAACGCCGGGGAGGGGCTCTTCGTTGATCCCCTGATCATCACCTACGGCAATTGCCGGGGCTATAGCTCCGGGAAAGACATCCCTATGACCACAGGCACCGTGGAGTTCACCACCGAGGGCATTGTCATGACCGACCTGGCATATCCCTGGCCATTCTATCTGTTGAACGCCTACTGGAAGGGATTGAAATACGTGCCCAGGATTCTGGGATATGGCAGCACCATAGGGATAATGACCAAGGTGAGGGATGGGCTGAGCGGTCGGGTGGCCCCTGACGGCACCGTGTCCAAACCCATCACCGACGAAGACCGCCAGAAGCTCGACAAAGGAGCCACCATGGCAGAGGAGATACTGAAGAAAGCCGGGGCCGACCCGCGGACCATCTACACCTCTCCGGTGGGGGCAGCGCATCCGGGAGGCACGGTC
>VGOM01000028.1 GCA_016875915.1 Chloroflexota bacterium | reverse complement strand
CTTCGACCCACAGCTGTGCCGTCTCCTGATAGGTATCGGCCCAGCAGGTGACCTCGATGCTGCCCACCAGGTCCTCAAGGGTGGCATTGACGAAGGGACGCCTGCTCTTGGTGTAGCCCTGCCTCGCGGAGGTGACCAGTCCGGCCACGGTGACCGCCTGTCCCACCATCTCCTGGTCGATCTGCCCGCAGAGGGCCGTGGTATCCCCGGCCAGTTGTCGGGCCGCCTGCTTGAAGGGATGATCCGAGAGATAGAGGCCGAGCAACTCCTTCTCCCACCCCAGTCTCTCCTTCAGCGGGACGTCGACGTCCTCCAGTTCTATGGACGGCAGTGGGGCGGCCACGCTGGCCCCCCACAGGTCGAACATGGTCACCTGACCCTTCTCCCGTAGTCCCTGCTCGTGCTGAGACAGCCACAGAATGCGGTCCAGCCGCTGCAGCAGGGCTCCCCGGCCGCCCAGGCTGTCCATGGCCCCGGCCTTGAGCAGGCTCTCCATCACCCTCTTGTTCATGCCGCGCAGGTCGGCCCTGCGACAGAAGTCCTCGATGGATTTGAACGGCCCGCCGGACCTGCGGGCGGCCAGGATGGGCTCCACGGCATGGGCCCCCACGTTCTTTATGTCAGCCAGGCCGAAGCGAATGGACTGCCCATCGCCGGCCTCGATGCTGAAGGTCTGCTCACTCGTGTTGACATCCGGAGGCAGGACCCTAATCCCCATTCTCTGGCAATCGGCTGCTGCCGCCGCCACCTTCTCCTGCTGGCCGCTGTGCGTCACCAGCAAGGCGGCCATGTACTCCACCGGGTAGTTCGCCTTGAGGTAGGCCGTCTGGTAGGCGATCATGGCATAGCTCACGCTGTGAGCCTTGTTGAAGGCATAGCCGGCAAAAGGCTCGATCAGCTCGAACACCTGTACTGCCACCTCGCGAGAGAAGCGCTTCCTCTCCGCACCCTCAAGGAAGCGCTGCCGCTCCCGGCGCATGATCTCGGGTATCTTCTTGCCCATGGCCTTGCGGACGATATCGGCCTGTCCCAGGCTGTAGCCGGCGAAGGTCTGCACGATGAACAGCACCTGGTCCTGGTAGACGATCACCCCGTGGGTCTCCTCCAGTATCCCGGCCAGGGCCGGATGAGGGTAGGAGATGGGCTCCAGTCCGTGCTTGGAGCGGATGAAGGTGGGGATGTGGTTCATCGGCCCGGGACGGTAGAGGGCCACCATGGCGGCGATGTCACTGAAGTTGGCCGGCTTCAGCTCCTTGAGGTAGCGCCTCATTCCGCTACCTTCCAGCTGGAAGACGCCCCGGGTCTCGCCGGAAGAGAGCAACTCGAACGTCCTGGCATCGTCAAGAGGCAGGCGCTGCAGGTCCAACTGCACCCCCCGGTTCCGGGCGATGATGTCCCTGGCCCTGCACAGGGTGGTCAGATTGGCCAATCCCAGCAGGTCCAGCTTGAGCAGGCCAACCCGGGAGATATCATCCATCCCGAACTGGGTCATGGCCATGCCCTCGATCTCGCCCTTGCTGGCCTGCTGCAGGGGGACATGCTCCACAAGAGGTTCCCTGGAGATGACGATGCCGGCAGCGTGAGTGCCAGCATGCCGGGCGATCCCTTCCACCTTTGTGGCCGAGTCAACCAGGTCGCGGATCACCGGGTCCGCTCCGTACATCCGGTTCAGCTCGCCGTTCTCCTGCAGGGCTCTCTCAATGGTCATGCCCACGCCGAAGGGGACCTGCCTGGCCACCTGGTCAACCTGGCTGTAGGGCATGCCCAGGGCCCGGCCCACATCCCTTATGGCCGCCCTAGCACCCAGAGTCCCGAAGGTGATGATCTGGGCCACGCGATCGTGGCCATACTTCTGGGCCACGTAGGAGATGACCTCCGCCCGGCGGTCATCCTGGAAGTCCAGATCGATGTCCGGCATCTCCTTGCGTTCCACGTTGAGGAACCGCTCGAAGACCAGCCGGTGCTCCAGGGGATCCACATCCGTGATGCCCAGGCAGTACAGAATGACACTGGCGGCGGCGCTGCCCCTGACACCGCAGAGTATGCCGCTCCGCCTGGCGAAGGAGACGATATCCCAGACCACCAGGAAGTACTGGGCGAACTGGGTCTGGCGGACCACGTCCAGTTCGTACTTCAGGCGGGCTTCTACCCCCTGGGGCAGGGGCTCCCCGTAGCGCTGCGAGACGCCCTTCCAGCAGAGATCGGCCAGAAAGTCGTCACCGGTCTGTCCCGGCGGCAGGTCAACCTCGGGCAGGTGCAAGCGGCCGAACTCGAGGTCCAGATGACATAGAGCCGCGATTCGCTCCGTGTTTTCCAGCGCCAGCGGAACGTCCGCAAACAGCTCCGCCATCTCTTCCGGGCTCCGCAAAAAGAAGGTATCCCCCGCCATCTTCAACCGCCTCTCATCGTGAACGGAGGCATTGGTCTGAATGCAGAGGAGCAGGTCCTGCCAGCGGGCATCTGAGCGGTCCACGTAGTGGACGTCGTTGGTGGCCACCACCGGGATCCCCATCTCGGCTCCGATGGCCAGGAGACTCTGGTTCACACCCTCAATCTCGGGGATGGGGTGCCGCTGGATCTCCAGGCAGTAGTCTCCGAACATCTCCTGATACCACCGGGCGCTCTCCCTGGCCTCGCGATGGCGGCCCTCCAGGGCAAGGCGGGCCACCTCTCCGCGGAGACAGGCCGAGAGGGCGACGAGTCCCTGGTGGTGATCCGTGAGCAGTTCCCGGTCGACCCTCGGTCTGTAGTAGAAGCCCTCCAGCTGCGCTCTGGTGGCCAACCTCAGAAGGTTCTTGTATCCCGTCCCGTTCTTCGCCAGGAGGATAAGGTGGTAGGGCTCCTTGTCAGCCGCGGTGCGGCTGCTCCGGCTCGTCGCTGTGACGTAGAACTCGCAGCCAATGATGGGCTTGATCCCAGCCTCTCTGGCCCGGAGGTAGAACTCGACGGCTCCCGAGAGGGATCCGTGATCGGTGATGGCCAGGCTCTCCATGCCCAGATCCCCGGCCCGGGCCACCAAGTGGGGAATGCGGCACATGCCATCGAGGAGGCTGTATTCGGTGTGAACGTGAAGGTGGGTGAACATGGATGCCTATCGGGAAACGACAAACAGCGTTGTTTCGGTCATCTGCCAGCTGGCCGAGGCTTCGCCCTGATGGACTGCGTGGGAGACGGAAGGGGTTGTCTGCCCGGCGCAAGCCTGTGGCGGCCCGTGCAGGGCTCCCCGCCGATGCTCCCCTAGCCAGTCAGCCCCAGCCCCTGGCCTATGGACTGGAAGTCGAGATTCCCCCGGAGAAGTGCTTCCAGCGCGTCGAGCTTCTGGGGATGTCTGAATCTGGCCTGAACGAAAGCCTTCTCCACTTCCGCCACGGCCGACAGGGTGTCCTGCTTGGTCACCAGTATGGGCGCCTCTTTGTCCTCGGCCCAGCCGAGCACCTGAGCGATCGGCGCCACACCGCCGGTGAGAACCAGGCACTTGGTGGAAGTGCTCAGAGCGGCCAGTTGCAGATCGGGACGATCCCCCCGAACCACCGCAGCCTTCCTGGGCTTCCTCTTGAAGTAGTCCTCGCCGGAGTCGGGAGTCATCGCGCCGATCATCACGTTCTCCACCAGTTCCGTCAGCCTGTCCTTGCAGCAGAGGGCATCGGCCCCAAGCTGGTCGGCGATCTCAGCAACGCTGACCCCGAAGAGCCGTCTGTCGTCAGGGACGACCCCGAGAACCCTGACACCCTTCCCTGCCAGTCGGGAATCAGCCTCAGCTCGCACCGACTCGATCCTGTTTGAAGGAACCCTGCTGGCCACCACCCCGAGCAGCGCCGGTCCGAACCTCTGGGCAGCGGACGCCATGGCCTCCCAGGACAGATCGGTAGCATAGGCCACGACCAGAATCACCCTGGCATTCAGCGCCTCAGACAACTGGTATGAGGCATCGGCAACATGGCCGCCCTTGGTCAGGTCACCGAATCCCTCCACTATGACCAGGTCCTTGCCCCGAACGATATCGTCGTGCCACTGTTTCACCTTGACACCAAGAGCCGCTCCGGCCAGTTCCTGTCTCAGAAATGCCTCATCCTCCAGGCGAAGCGGCGAGATCACCTCGCTAGGTTCCGTCAGGCCCAGAGCCTGCTTGAGGAAATCAGCATCCCTGTCCACGTCCCCGTCGGCGATAGCGACCGGCTTCAGATAGCCGGTCTTCTTGCCGTTCTTCTGCAGCCACCTGCCGATGGCGGCGCACACAGCCGTCTTTCCCGCTGCTGTTCCCCAAGAAGCCACATAAAGAGCCATCAGTGAACCCTCCTCACCAGCTTCGGATTTGCACTGGCCTATTATACCCCAACCGCACGAACGGTGCACCGACTGGCGGGCACAGCTCGCCGCCTTCGTCGCCCCGGCACCAGCTGAGAGCGGGAGGGGCGGCTCCAAGCGTGATTGCCGCAGCGACTCCGTGTATGAGACAATAATCACATATGCCCTTTCTTCGCGGTGTCATCATGGATGCCATATGAGCCAGCCCACCGGACCGAAGAAACAGACACAACTGCGCATAGCCGGGATGACCTGCGCCACGTGCGCGGGCACCCTGGAGAGGGCATTGTCGGCCACCCACGGCGTATCGAAGGCAACGGTCAATCTGGCCGCCGAGAAGGCAAGCGTAGAGTACGACCCAGCCGTGGTTGGAGAGAAGGACCTGGTGAAGGCAGTCGAAGAAGCTGGCTACGGGGTGGCACTAAGCGAGGCTGTCTTTGACATCGCCGGGATGACCTGCGCCACCTGCGCACGCACCGTCGAAGAGGTGCTCAACAGCCTCGATGGAGTAGCTTCGGCCTCCGTCAATCTGGCCACGGAGAGAGCCACTGTGCGCTACAACCCCGAGACGGTGGCCACGGCCAGACTGAAGAAGGCTATCACTGACGCCGGCTACCGCGCGATGACGGCGGACGATTCCTCCCGGGACACCGAGAAAGAGACCAGAGAGCGCCAGAACCGTCGGTTGAGAATCCTGCTGGTGTTCAGCTTCCTGCTGGCCATACCAACATTCATTCTGTCGTTTGTCGTTCTCTTCAGCATGAGCACCAACAACTGGATCCTCCTGGCCATGGCCACCCCTGTTCAGGTCGTGGCCGGATGGCAGTTCTACGTCGGAGCCTACAGAGCAATTCGGAATCGCCGGGCAAACATGGATGTCCTGATCGCCCTGGGCACCAGCGCTGCATATCTGTACAGCCTGCTGGTGACGGTGGCCCCGGGCGTCTTCGACGGCGAGGTGTACTTCGACACCGCCGCACTGATCATGTCCATCGTTCTGCTGGGACGCTACTTCGAAGCCCGGGCCAAGGGGAGAACGTCGGAGGCCATCAAGAAACTGATGGGACTGCGGCCGAGGACAGCGACGGTCATTGTCGATGGGCAGGAGGTGGAGTTGCCCATTGAGGACGTGGAGGTGGGCCAGACCGTGGCGGTCCGGCCTGGGGAGAAGATCCCTGTCGATGGCATGGTCATCGACGGTGCCTCCGCCGTCGATGAATCAATGCTGACCGGTGAGTCTATGCCGGTCGACAAGAAGGCAGGAGACCAGGTATCCGGGGCCACAATGAACAAGGACGGCTACCTGAGGTTCCGGGCTACCAAAGTGGGCAAGGATACCGTGCTGTCCCAGATCATCACACTGGTTGAGCAGGCTCAAGGGTCGAAGGCGCCGATACAGCGCCTGGCGGATTCGGTGGCCGCGGTGTTCGTCCCCGCGGTCATGGGGATTGCCATCCTGGCCTTCATCGGCTGGTACTTCATCGGTGAGGAGTCCTTCATCTTCGCCCTCACGGCATTCATATCCGTGCTGGTCATTGCCTGCCCCTGTGCGGTGGGACTGGCGACGCCAACAGCCATCATGGTGGGAACAGGGAAGGGGGCTCAGAGCGGAATCCTGATCAAGAGCGCCGAGGCCCTGGAGAAGGCCTGCCGGGTCAAGACCATGGTGTTCGACAAGACCGGGACTCTGACCAGGGGCAAGCCCGAAGTGACCGACGTAGTGCCACTCAACGGCTCCAGTCGTGAAGAGGTGTTGGGACTGGCGGCTGTGGCCGAGAAGGGTTCGGAGCATCCCGTGGGTCAGGCCATAGTCAGCGCGGCAGTCAGGGCAGGCGTGGAGATGACCGACCCCCAGTCCTTCCAGGCGCTGGGAGGCCGCGGCATCCTGGCCAGGGTCAATGGCAGGGAGGTGCTTCTGGGGAACCGCACCCTGATGAACGAGAATGCTGTTGAGGACAGCTCACACGAAGGGAAGATCCAAGAACTGGAGGCCATCGGCAAGACCGTCATGATCATGTCGGTCGACAGAAGGGTGGCCGGCCTGATCGCCGTGGCAGACACACCGAGGGAAGACGCCTCTGAAGCCATCAACCAGCTTCATGGAATGGGGATAGAGACCGTGATGCTGACCGGGGACAACCGCCGGACAGCAGAGGCAATCGCCCGACAGGTGGGCCTGGCCAAGGTGGTGGCTGAGGTCCTCCCTGAAGGCAAGGTGAAGGCCATCCTGGAGATGCAGCAGGACGGCCGGCTGGTGGCCATGGTTGGAGACGGGATCAACGACGCACCGGCGCTGGCCCAGGCAGATGTGGGACTGGCACTGGGCAGCGGCACCGACATCGCCATGGAGAGCGGTGACATCGTGCTGGTCAGGGATGACCTGAGAGACGTGGTGGCGGCCGTCAAGCTGAGCCGCTACACCATCGGCAAGGTGAAGCAGAACCTGTTCTGGGCTTTCTTCTACAACAGCATCGGGATACCCATCGCAGCGGGAATCCTCTATCCCTTCTTCGAGTTCCTGCTCAACCCGATCATAGCCGCGGCCGCCATGGGCTTCAGCTCCGTTTCAGTGGTGGCCAACTCGCTTCTGATGAACCGCTACCGGAGACAACCCTAGCACTGTCACGGGCCACGGGAGTCAACGTCTTGATGAAGGAGGCGCACAGTGAAAGAGAACGCCATCGGCCTGCTGAACAGGGATCTCGAAGGAGAGCATGCGGCCATCATCCAGTATCTGACCCACGCCTACTCCATGGGTGAGGGCGAAATGGCCTGCGAGATCGAGGCCATCGCCCGAGAGGAGATGAGGCACCTCGACTGGCTGGCGGAGGCCATAGTGGAACTGGGCGGGGTGCCCAGTCTCACCAGGGGCGACATGCGCACCGGTGGTCAGTCAGTGGCCGAATGGATGAGGAACAACGTGCTTCAGGAGCAGGACGCCATCGCCATGTACCAGGAGCACATCGAGGCCATCAGCAACCCCCGGATCAGGCGACTGCTGGAACGGATACTATCTGACGAGAGGTCTCACCGGGGCGATTTCGACCATTTCGCCAACAAGGCCCAGAAACAAGGGCTGAAGGACCTCAGGGGTTCCCGCAGGGACAAGGAGGCCAAGACCCTGAACTGGGGCATCGAGCACGAATACACCGTCGTACTGCAGTATCTGTTCCATTCGTATATGGCATCCAGCAAGCAGGTGAAGAAGGAAATGGAGGATCAGGCCATAAACGAGATGCAGCATCTGGGATGGCTCTCCGAGGAGATGGTGGACAAGGGGGGCAAGCCCAAGATCGAGCACACCAAGGTGGACAAGTCCACGAAGACAGCCGACATGCTCAGAGCAGACATCAAGATAGAGCGGGAGGTGGCCGCGGAGTATGACCGTGCCGCCAGGGAGACCAAGGACCCAGACCTGAAGAAGCTGCTGCTGCGGATACGGGACCATGAAGTGTATCATGCTGACCTCTTCAGCGATCTGCTGAAGAAGGAGGAGAGGCACAGCGGCGGCGGAGGGTCGACGAAGCGGAGAGCGCGGACAGCATAGAACCGAAGCAGAGGAGGCAGTCCAATGGAAGAGAAGATGGAAGCCAAGCTGTGGGTCAACAGCAGAGCGGTGGACTTGAACCCCTTCGTGGAGGAGATCCTGGCAGGCACGGTGGCCGGCGCTCTCCGGTCCCTGAAGGGAGTGGAAGGCATCAAGAGCGCCGAGCTCCAGCTTCGGCAGGGGACGGTAGCCGTCACGGTGAATAGCAAGGGACTGACGCTGACTCCCTTCCCCAACGATATCATTGCGGGGATGGTCACCGGCTTCGTTTCCGCTCTGAAGGGGACGGAGAAGTTGGGCAGCCTCAGGATCAAGCTGCGCACCTACCACGGGAGTCCATGAAGAACGGACCGGGATCCAACAGGCTGGCCGGGGAGACCAGCCCCTACCTGCTTCAGCATGCCCGCAATCCGGTGGACTGGTACCCGTGGGGCAGCGAAGCACTCGATCGCGCCCTGAGAGAAGACAAGCCAATACTGCTCAGCATTGGCTACTCCACCTGCCACTGGTGTCACGTCATGGAGAGGGAGAGCTTTGAGAATCCGGCCATCGCCGCCCTGATGAACAGGCACTTCGTGTGCATCAAGGTTGACCGAGAAGAGCATCCCGACGTGGACCACCTGTACATGGAGGCGGTTCAGGCCATGACCGGCGGGGGCGGCTGGCCCTTGACGGTGTTCCTCACCCCCCAGAGAGAGCCGTTCTACGGCGGCACCTACTTCCCCCCGGAGGACCGACACGGCATGCCGGGATTCCCTCGGGTTCTGGCCGCCGTGGCGGAGGCCCACAGCATCAGACGTCCCCAGACGATGGCCACGGCAAAGGAAATGGCCTCATATCTCAGAGAGAGGGCAGCCATCGCAGCCAAGCCCCAGACTCTGTCCCGGGATATCCTGGACAACGCCTATCGGAACGCGGTATCCAGCTTCGACCGCAGAGAGGGGGGATTCGGCTCAGCGCCGAAGTTCCCGCAGCCGATGACCCACGAGTTCCTGCTGCGCCAGCACCTGGGGGGAGCATCAGGAGCGCTGGACATGGTGCAGCTGACTCTGGACCGAATGGCCGCCGGCGGCATCCGGGATCACATCGGCGGGGGGTTCCACCGCTATGCCACCGATGCCCGCTGGATGATACCCCACTTCGAGAAGATGCTCTACGACAATGCGCTGTTGAGCCAGCTCTATCTGCATGCCTACCAGGCGACGGGCAAGCCTCTCTACCGGCGCATCGCTGAAGAGACGCTGGACTACGCGAGCAGAGAGATGACCGACCCCGACGGCGGCTTCTACTCGGCCCAGGACGCCGACACCGATGGCCGTGAGGGACAATACTACCTCTGGTCTGCCGAAGAGGTCATCGCCCTGCTGGGACGAGAAGATGGCAGACTGGTCAACAGGTACTACGGGGTGCGCACCGAAGGCAGCTTCGAAGGAAAGAACATCCTCCATGTGCCACGCAACGCGGAATCAAGTGGCGACGACGATGGCCTGAGCATGGCAGAAGCCGAGGGAGTCATCCAGCGGTCAAAGGAGAGGCTCCTGGCCTCCAGGATGAAGCGCACCAGACCCCACCGCGACGAGAAGGTGGTGACCTCGTGGAACGGAATGATGCTGAAGAGCTTCGCCGAGGCGGCCTGTGTCCTGGGCCGGGATGACTACCGGGCCACGGCGACGGTCAACGGCGGCTTCCTCCTCGGGGAGCTGCGCCGGGGCGACCTCCTGATGCACAGCTGCAAGGACGGCAGTGCCAAGATCCCGGGCTACATGGACGACTATGCCCTGCTGATCGGCGGCCTGCTGGCCCTGCACGAAGCCACCTTCGAACAGAGGTGGCTTCGTGAGGCAGCCGTGCTCACCGACCACATGGTCCACCGTTTCAGCGACAAGGATAGCGAAGGCGTATTCTACGATACCGGGCCGGACCACAGCGAACTGCTGGTGCGGTCCCGGGACACGGTGGACTCCGTCAAGCCGTGCGGCGGTTCGGCAGCCGCTGAAGCTCTGCTGCGCATGGCCGCCATCACCGGCGAGAGAAGGTACCAGGAATATGCCACCGCCGTGCTGGGCCGGTTGAGGGAGCAGATGGTCAGCCATCCCCTGGGATCGGGGCACTGGCTCTGCGCCCTCGACTTCTTCCTGGCCGAGCCTATGGAAATCGCCGTGGTCGGCGGACTGGACAGGGCGGAGACCAGGGCCCTGGTCGGCGCAGCCTTCGAGGTGTACCTCCCCAACAGGATACTGGTGGGCACGGAACCGGGCGAAGGGCTGGAGGAACCGGCCAGCCCGCTCCTTCGGGATCGCCCCGCGATAGACGGCCGGCCGACAGCCTATGTCTGCCGGGGACAGTCCTGCAGTCCGCCCGCGACCGACCCCGGCGCGCTGGGCAAGCTGCTCAGGACAGCAGGCCACTGACCCAGCCCGGACGGGCAAACGGGGGCGCAGAGTCAGGTCAAGGGGGCAGATCATCCAAGGCGATGACATTGAGACAAAAATCACATGAAGAGCAGCGACCACACCGATAGAATGTCCGCAGACCGCGGGAATGAGGGGGTCGGGCAATATGGGCCTGCCGGGGCCGTGTTATAATCGAGAACAGGAGGGAGCCACCCCAGGTCCCCAAGCGAGGTTCGGTCACCTGTCAGGCTGTTTGCACACTGAAGTGGCAGGCACTCCCCCGGGGTCAGGACAACACCCGGCACGATGAGTCATCGCAGTCCTCTGTGCAGACGGTGAGACTGCGATCAGATGGGGAGAGGGGAGAAGGCGGCATGGGGCTACGTCCAGAAAGGGAAGCTCCCGCTCCCGGAAAGGAGTGACGACTGAGACAATGAGCATACACTTCACGGGAAGAGAGATCATGGATGTCGCCGTCGGCATTGAGACGAGCGGAGCAGCCTTCTACGATGAAGTGGCGGTGGGGGCCAATGAAGCCAAGACAGCGGCCATGTTCAGGAAGCTGGCTGACAGGGAGAGGGAGCATGCCAGGACCTTTCAGAGCATGCTCGGCGCAGCCGGAGACTATGTTAACCTAGAACCCGGCGAGGAGTACGATACCTACCTGAACTCCCTGGTGGCGTCGGCCGTCTTCAAGAACGAGGGGAGCGCCCGGCAAGCAGCCCGAAAGGCGGCCAGTGAAACGGAGGCGCTGGACATCGGTATCCGAGCCGAGAAGGACTCCATCCTCTTCTACTCGGCCATCCAGGGTCTGGTGCGCCGGGAAGACGCCGACATAGTCAAGAGGATCATCAAGGAGGAACAGTCCCACCTGGCGCAGCTCTCAGAAGTACTGAAACGGGGGAAAGCACTGCGAAAGGGAAAGGAGCAACCATGATGGCATACACCGCCAAGGACTACGGCAAGCTGGTGGGGATGGAGGGATTCAGCGAGACGCTGATCAAGAACCATTTCACCCTGTATCAGGGCTACGTGACGAACACCAACAAGCTGCTGGATACGCTGGCGGCAATGGTGAAGGAGGGCAAGACCGGCACGCCCGAATACGCCGAGCTCAAACGCCGGATGGGCTTCGAATTCAACGGCATGCGCCTCCACGAGTACTACTTCGAGAACCTGGGAGGCAAGGTAACTCCAGACAAGGCCGGGAAGCTGGGCAAGAGGCTGGCGGAGGACTTCGGCGGCTTTGAGAACTGGGAGAAGGACTTCAGGGGCACAGCGACGATGCGGGGCATCGGCTGGACCATACTGTACCAGGACGATGTCACCGGCCGGCTGATCAACCAGTGGATCAACGACCACGAGACAGGCCATCTGGCCGGCGCAGTCCCCGTCCTGGTCCTGGACGTCTTTGAGCACGCCTTCATGATCGACTACGGCCTGAAGCGTGCCGACTACATCGAAGCCTTCTTCAAGAACACCAACTGGAGCGCGGCGGAGAGCCGACTCAGGTAGGACGTACGGGCCTCATGGTATGGGGCCATCCTGGAGTCCGGCAGTTATGTCAGCATGAGAACATGGCGGCGTCTGCTGTTTCTGATAGCGGCCCTCCTGGCGGTCCTGACCGCCGGCGTGGTGGGCTACATGGCCATCGAAGACTGGCCCCTCCTGGACGCAGTCTACATGACGGTGATCACCCTGACCACCGTGGGCTACCGGGAGGTACACGAGCTGTCAGATGCGGGCAGGATCTTCACCATCGGGCTGGTGGTCTTCGGGGTGGGGGCGATGCTCTACGGACTGACCACCATGGTCCAGTACTTCATCGAAGTCCAGTGGGCGAATCTCTTTGGGGGTCGGCGAATGAAGGAGAGGATCTCGAAGCTGAAGGACCATATCGTGCTCTGCGGCTACGGCGAGGTCGGAGTTGAGGTGGCCCGAACTCTGGACAAGGAGGGCATACCCTTCGTGGCCATCGACACCGACCAGCAGGCCGTGGCCAAGGCAACAGCCAACGGTCACCTGTACATCCAGGGCGATGCGACCAGGGACGAGACCCTGAGCGAAGCCGGGATTCAGCGGGCCCGGGGACTGGTGGCGGCGGCGGGGAACGATGCCGACAATATCTTCATCACCCTCTCGGCCAAGGGGCTGCGTCCGGACGTATACGTGGTGGCCCGTGCCGATGCCCAGGAGGCGGAATCAAAGCTGAAGAGGGCCGGCGCAGACCGGGTGATATTCCCTCTGGCTCTGGCGGGCAGGCGTCTGGCCATGCTGGCGCTGCGTCCTCTGCTGGTCGACTTCGTGGACACCACAATGCACAGCCGCGACCGCGATCTGATGCTGGAAGCGGTCAAGGTGGGCAACGGGTCACCGGTGGCGGGGAAGTCCCTCAAGGAGGGTCGAGACTGCTGCGGCGGGGCGGTCTTCCTGGCGGTGAAGAAACGGGATGGCACCCTGCTGACCAGTCCCCCTCAGGAGACACTCTTGGAACTGGGGGATGAACTGGTGGTGGCCGGTACCCGGCAGCAGCTGCGAACTCTGGAGGGCCCGGCATGACCAAGGTCTATCTGGACAACGCCGCCACCACGCCGGTCCTGCCCGAAGTGCTGGAGGCCATGCTGCCCTACCTCAGGGAGGCCTACGGCAACCCTCAGTCCATACATGACTGGGGCGATGAGGTGAGAGAGGGCATTGAGGAAGCCCGGGGCCGGGTGGCCGCCCTGATCGGCGCCAGCCCGGAGGAGATCCTGTTCACCTCCAGCGGCACGGAGTCGAACAACATGGCCATCAAGGGTCTGGCCATGGCCCAACAGTCGAAGGGCAAGCACGTCGTGGTATCGGCCATAGAGCACTTCTCGGTCCTGCACTCCGCCCGGACACTGGAGAAGGCGGGCTTCGAGCTGACCCTGGTCCCGGTGGACAAGCACGGCCTGGTGCACCCCGGCGAGGTGGCCCGGAGCCTGAGGCCGGACACCGTACTTGTCTCCATCATGTGGGCCAACACCGAGGTGGGCACCATCCAGCCCATGGCTGAGATCGCCAGGGTGGTGAAGGAGTCAGGCGCGGTGTTCCACACCGACGCCGTGGCCGCCGCGGGCAATATCCCTGTGGACGTCGGTCAGACTGGCGTCGATGCCTTGAGCCTGGCCGCCAACCAGTTCTACGGCCCCAAAGGCGCCGGAGCGCTGTGTGTGAAGAGGGGGATCCGCATCCTCCCCCTGCTCGACGGTGGGGTTCAGGAGGGCGGGAGAAGGCCGGGCACAGAGAACGTGCCGGGAATCGTCGGCCTGGGCAAGGCGGCGGAAATGGCCAAGATGGGCATGCCCTCCAGAATGAAGCATCTCACTGCGCTGCGGGACAGGCTGATCGACGGCCTGCCCTCCAGGATCGACCATATGATGCTGACCGGTCACCGCACACAGCGACTTCCGGGCAGCGCCAGCTTCTGCATCGAGTTCATTGAAGGCGAATCGATGCTCATGCTCCTGAATCAGAAGGGAATAGCGGCGTCCAGCGGCTCGGCTTGCACCTCGAGAGCCCTGAAGGCCTCTCACGTGCTGACGGCCATGGGCATTCCCGTGGAGCTGTCCCATGGCTCGCTGCTGTTCACCTTTGGCATAGCCAACGCAGAGAGCGACGCGGACCACGTTCTGGAGTCGCTGCCACCCATAGTCGAGAGGCTGCGGAAGATGTCGCCGTTGTACGACAAGTTCCTGAAACAGGAGAGGGGAGGGAAATAGCATGCCCATCTACAGCGACAAGGTGATGGACCATTTCATGAATCCCCGCAATGTGGGGGAGATACAGAACGCGGACGGCGTGGGAGAGGTGGGGAATCCCGTCTGCGGCGACATGATGACCTTCTACATCAAGGTGAAGGACAATCGCGTTGACGACGTGAAGTTCAAGACCTTCGGCTGCGGGGCAGCCATCGCCGTCTCCAGCATGGTCAGCGAGATGGCCAAGGGCAAGACCCTGGAAGAGGTGAGGAAGATCACTCCTGACATGGTAGCCAAGCAGCTGGAAGGACTGCCGAAGAACAAACATCACTGCTCCAACCTGGGAGCGCAGGCGCTGAACAAGGCTGTCGATGACTACCTGGCAAAGCAGGGGAAGGGACCCGGGGTGAAGTCCAGAAGGAGGCAGAAGGATGAAAAAGAGGCAACTTGTGAAGAAGGGTGAAGAGCCGCACAGCATGGTCCTGAAGTGCTCGTGCCCCTACTGCGAGGGGGAGATCTCGGCTGCAGCGGTGCCCTATTGCCGCCACTGCAAAGTGACGCTGCGCTACTGCGAGAAGTGCCAGACGGCGGTGGCCAGAGATGCCAAGGCCTGTCCCAAGTGCGGCGGCCGGCTGGTGTGGAAGTAGGAGGGAACCCATGGCAGAGAAGGTAACGCTGATCATGTTCAGCGGCGACATGGACAAGGCGATGGCGGCCTTCAATATCGCCATTGGAGCGGCATCAATGGGGATGGAGGTAAGCATCTTCTTCACCTTCTGGGGGCTGAACCTCCTGAAGAAGAACGAGGGCCCGATCAGGAGTCCGGGGATCATGAGGAAGATGCTCAACGTGATGAATCGCGGCGGTTCGAAAAGGCTACCCCTCTCCAGGTTCCACATGCTCGGCCTGGGCAAGTGGATGATGGGCAAACTGATGAAGGAATCCAAGTCTCCGTCTGTGCAGGAATTGCTGACCCTGGCGCACCAGTCCGGAGTGAAGTTCATGGCCTGCACGACCACCATGGGGATAATGGCCATCTCGAAAGAGGCCCTCATCCCCGAGGTGGACAGCTTCGCCGGCGTGGCCACCTATCTGGCAGAGGCCAGAGAGGGAAAGATCAACCTGTTCATATAGGGGGTACAGGATGAAAGCAGATGCTACTCTGGACTGCGTCGGGCTCTATTGCCCGATGCCGATACACAACACCGCCAGCAAGCTGAAGGAACTGAAGGCGGGCCAGGTGCTGGAGGTACTGGCCAGCGACGAAGCCATAAGGGCCGACGCACCAGCGTGGTGCAAGGCCACCGGGAACGAGCTCCTGGGGATAGAAGAGGCGGCAGGCGAGTACAAGGTCTACATCAAGAAGACGAAGTAGTCCGGAGCGGCCGCGAAGGCGGGAGAGGGAAACAACATGCTTCAGATTCAGGGACTTCGGGTAGAGACCGGGGGCAAGGAGATACTCCACGGGGTGGATTTGTTCATCGGCGCCGGGGAGACGCATGCCCTGTTCGGCCCAAACGGCAGCGGCAAGACCACCCTGCTGATGGCCATAATGGGCTTCCCGAGATACAAGATAACCGGCGGACGGATCATCTTCAGAGGCCAGGACATCACCCGGGCATCACTCGACGAACGGGCGCGGCTGGGCATCGGCATGTCCTTTCAGCGGCCGCCGGTGCTCCGGGGCGTGAGGACCAAGGACATGGTCAGCGCCTGCCTGGGCGGCAGAGAGGACGGTGAGGTTGTCGCCAGGATGTCGGAGCGACTGAACATGGGGGACCTGCTGGAGCGCGAGATCAACTACGGCTTCTCGGGCGGCGAGATCAAGCGCTCGGAACTGCTGCAACTCCTGGCCCAGGGTCCAGACCTATCCCTCCTCGACGAGCCGGAGTCCGGGGTGGACCTGGTCAACATCGCCCTGATCGGCGAGATGATCAACGAACTGCTGGAGAAGGACCTGAAAAGGAATCGGAAGCGCTCCGGTCTGATCATCACCCATACCGGCCACATACTGGACTACGTCAACGCCGGCAAGGGCTATGTCCTTCTCAACGGCAGGATCACCTGCGAACGGGATGCCCACGAGTGCCTGGACAGCATCAAGAAGAGGGGCTATGAGGGATGCGTCGAATGTCTGAAGTAAGCGCGTCCCGGAAGAACCGCGAGCTGGCACAGAAGGCCCTGGAGAAGAAACCCGCCCTGGGAGAGGACATCGACCTCTCTGCCTACTCATCGACGGCCGAGGAACACCGGTACCAGAGCGACCCCGCCCGGCTTCCCTCCAAGGAGAAGGACAATATGCTCAAGGTGGGGGTCAGCCTGGACGACCGCAGCCAGAGGGCGGGGACCTTCGTGCAGATAGACCGATCGGTGGTCCACACCTCCGCCAGCCAGGACGGAGTGGAGGTGATGAGCGTCACCAAGGCCCTGGAGACCTACAGCTGGCTGGAGGACTACTGGTGGCGTGCGGTGAGCGTGGACACCGACAAGTTCACAGCCAGAGCCGAGCTGGACCTGGACAACGGGTACTTCATCCGGTCTCTGCCTGGGGCGAAGGTGGTCTACCCGGTTCAGGCCTGCCTCTACATCGCCCACAAGAACCTGGCCCAGAAGGTGCATAACATCATCATCGCCGAAGAGGATTCGGAGCTTCACATCATCACCGGCTGTGCCACCAGGCCGATGCATGCCTCCGGGCTGCACATAGGCATATCGGAGTTCTATATCAAACGGGGGGCCAAGCTGACCTTCACCATGATCCACAACTGGGCTCCCGAGGTAGCAGTGCGTCCCCGAAGCGGGGCGATCATCGAGGAGAACGGGGTATTCCTGAGCAACTACGTCTCCATGAAGCCGGTGCGCTCTCTGCAGATGTACCCCGTGGCCCGCTGCGCCGGTGAGAAGGCCATAGTCAGATTCAATTCGGTCCTGGTGGCACCTCCCGGCTCCAACCTGGACACCGGCTCGAGGGTCCTGCTGGATGCCAAGGGTGCGCGGGCGGAGATCGTGGCCCGAACCATCACCACCGGCGGGGCGATCACCGCCAGGGGCCACATTGCCGGCAGCGCTCCGGACGTCAAGGGCCATCTGGAATGCCGGGGGTTGATCCTCTCCGACAAAGGGGTGATCCACGCCATTCCGGAGCTCAAGGGGAATCTAGCTGGCGTGGACCTGTCACACGAAGCCGCGGTGGGCAAGATCGCCGAGGAAGAAGTGGAGTACCTCATGGCCAGGGGGCTGACCCGCAATGAAGCGACGGCGATGATTGTCAGGGGATTCCTGAGAGTGGACATCGAGGGCCTGCCGCCGGAGCTGGCGGCTGAACTGGAACACGCCATCGAACTGAGCGAGAAGGACCTCTTCTAGAAGAGACCGGAGCGGGGGAGCGCCTAGGGACGCCACCACAATACGGCAGAAGGAGGCAAGGAGTTGAACACCAAGGCTCTGCATCAGATCAGCTACGGGATGTACATCATCGGCTCACGAAAGGGAGACAAGATCAACGCTCAGATAGCCAACACGGTCATCCAGACATCCTCGGAGCCGCCGACCATCTCCGTGTGCATAAACAAGGGCAACCTGACCCATGAATTCATCAAGGAGAGCAGGGTCTTCACGGTATCCATTCTCTCCAAAGACGCTCCGCTGAACCTGGTGGGCCAATTCGGCTTCAAGTCGGGCAGAGAGGTGAACAAGTTCGAGAAGGTGGAGTACAAGCTGGGGCAGACCAGAGCGCCGGTGGTCACGGAGCACACCCTGGCCTACCTCGAAGCAAAGGTGATCAAGGAACTGGACGTGGAGACGCATACCGACTTCGTCGGGGAACTAGTGGGGGCGGAGGTGCTCAGGGAGGGCGAGCCGATGACCTACGCCTACTATCATCAGGTGAAGCGGGGCACTACCCCGAAGACTGCCCCTTCCTACGTACCAGAGGAGGAGAAGGCCAAGAAGGAGGCGACGGTGAAGATGGCGAAGTACGAGTGTACGGCCTGTGGCTACATATACGATCCTGAGAAGGGCGATCCCGACGGCGGCATCCCACCGGGAACCCCCTTCGAGAAGCTGCCGGACGACTGGACCTGCCCACAGTGCGGCGTGGGCAAGGACGAGTTCCAGAAGGTGAAGGACTAGCGGCTGAAGTCCAGGACACAGAGTCCAGCGCCCTGG
>VGOM01000027.1 GCA_016875915.1 Chloroflexota bacterium | reverse complement strand
CATCCTCGAGTCCCTCACCGCCGACTCCGCCATCGTCAAGGTGGCCGGGATCCGCATCCAGGCACAGGCGTCCAGCCGGACCATCGCCACCCTCGGCGCTCCGGGGGGCAAGGTGAAGCTCCATACCCATCTGCAGTGGAAGGAAGACGCCGTGGTCCTCTACGGCTTCGCCACGCGTGAGGAGCTGGACATGTTCCGGATGCTCAACACCGTCACGGGCGTCGGGCCGAAGCTGGCCCTGGCCATGCTCTCGAACCTCACTCCCGAGGATCTGGCCACGGCCATCGTCAGCGACAATGCCGACCTGCTCACCCAGGTGCCCGGACTGGGCAAGAAGACGGCCGCCCGGGTGATGCTGGAGCTGAAGAGCAAGCTGGAGAAGGGCTGGGGCGTCTTGGTCAGCACCGCTCCGGTGCAGGACTCCGCCAGTGTGGTGGCCGCGCTGACCAACCTCGGCTATTCCCCTGCGGATGCGGCCAGGGCTGCGGCCGCGCTGCCCGCCACCCCTGACCTCAGTCTGGAGGACAGGGTCAAAATGGCGCTACGCCACCTGGCCCGGTAGCCGTCACGGGCAAGCCAGCCGGCTCAGGCTTTGCCGCCTACCCCCACCGTTCCAGGGCCTGCTTGGCCGCTTCCTTCTCGGCGGACTGCTTGCTCTTGCCGCATCCCCGTCCCAGGAACTCGCCGCCCACCAGCACCTCCACCCAGAAGGTCTTGTCGTGGTCCGGCCCGGCCGCCTCAACCACACGGTATGTCGGCCTTTCCTGCCTCCGGGCCTGGACCAGTTCCTGCAGCTTGGACTTGTAGTCGATGACCAGACCCTGGTCCATCACCCTGCGCACGTTGTGACTGAAGAGCCGTGCCACCAGGTCCCTGGCCGACTCGAAGCCCTGGTCTATGAAGACGGCGCCGATCAGCGCCTCCATGGCGCAGGCCAGGTTCCTGGCCCTCTTCCGTCCGCCGCCCTTTTCCTCGCCCTGTCCCAGGTACAGATAGTCGCCCAGGCCCAGGGACAACGCCATGTGGGCCAAGCTGTCCTGACGCACCAGGGCGGCTCTCAGCTTGGTCATGTCCCCCTCATCCAGGGTGTCCGACTCCCTGTACAGGCTCTCCGCGATCACCACGCCCAGGATGGCGTCGCCCAGGAACTCCAGCCGCTCGTTCGATCCCAGGGTGAAGTCCAGGTTCTCATTGAGGTACGACCGATGCACAAAGGCCTGCTGAAGCAGGGACAGGTCGCTGAAGCTGACCCCGATATCCTGTTGGAGAGTGGCCCAGTCGACCATCAGCTATTGAGCCTAGCGGCAGTCTTCCCTTCTGTCAACACGGAACGCCACTCAGGTTGACTTTTGGGGTGCCGCGTCTGATAATAGCAGACACTATGGTGAAGATCAGATTGCAGCGGGTAGGAGCCAGGAGCAAGCCCAGCTACCGAGTGGTGGTCATGAACTCCCAGGCACCCAGGGACGGTGCCTATATCGCCAGGATCGGCCATTACGACCCCCTCACCGACCCGGAAACGGTCAGCATCGACAAGGACCAGGCGCTGAAGTGGCTTCAGAAGGGCGCCCAGCCCAGCCAGGCGGTGGCCCGGTTGCTCTCCAAGCTGGGCATCACGGCTCAGCCTCAGGACGCCGGCAGCGCGCAGGCCACCCAGGCCTAGCGCCGGAGGGAAGCGGTTGTGAAGGAACTGGTGGAGTACGTCGCCAAGTCCATTGTCACGGTTCCTGATGCCGTGCGGGTAAGCGAAGAGAAGACCGGAAACAGCACTTTTCTCAAGCTGGAAGTCGCCCCCGAGGACAGGGGCAGAGTCATCGGAAAGCAGGGCCGGGTTGCCGAGGCGATGCGCACCCTCCTGAGGGTGGCCGCCGTACGGGAAGGGGTCCGGGTCCAGCTCGAAATCCTCTAGCCCCGAATCCCCCTAGATAGTCCTCTTCTCCCTCTTCCGCCGCTTTTCAGCCACCTTCAGACGTGCCAGCGAGCGGCGCAGCGCCGCCTCAGCAGTGGCCAACTCCGCGGCTGCCGCCGGATGGCGCAGTCTTTCCTCAGCCCGGCGTTTGGCCGCTTCGGCCCGGGCGGCATCTATGTCATCGGCCCGTTCCGCCGTGTCGGCCAGGACCACCACCTCGTTGTCCTTCACTTCCAGGAAGCCGCCGCTCACCGCGATGAACAGCTCTTCGCCGGACTGCCTGACGCAGAGTTCGCCGGGCTCCAGCATGGTCATGAAGGCGGCGTGATGGGGCAGGATGGTGAACTGCCCGACGACGCCCGGAGCGATGACGCTGTCCACCTCCCCGGAATAGACCGGGCTCTCGGCGGTGACTATCTCCAGGTTCAGTTTGCCCATGGCTACACGCCCAGACGCTTCCCTTCCTCGACGGCGTCCTCAATGGTGCCCACCATGAAGAAGGCCTGCTCCGGGAGAGCGTCGTGCTTCCCTTCCAGGATCTCCTTGAAGCCGCGCACCGTCTCCTTGATGGGCACGTACTTGCCCTTCCTGCCCGTATAGGGCTCGGCCACGGACATGGGCTGCGAGAGGAACCTCTGGATGCGCCGGGCGCGGGCAACGGTCAGCTTGTCCTCCTCCGAGAGCTCCTCGATGCCCAGGATAGCGATGATGTCCTGCAGCTCCTTGTACCTCTGCAGCACCCTCTGGATGCCCCGGGCCACGTTGTAGTGCTCATCACCCACGATCCTGGGGTCCAGGATGCGCGAGGTCGAGGTCAGGGGATCGACGGCGGGATACAGCCCCAGGTCGGCGATGGACCGCTCCAGGGCGATGACGGCATCCAGATGGCCCATGGTCGTCACGATGCCGGGGTCGCTGTAGTCGTCGGCGGGGACGTAGATGGCCTGGAACGAGGTGATCGACCCCTTCTTGGTTGAGGTGATCCTCTCCTCCAGCGCCCCCACCTCGGTGGACAGCGTCGGCTGGTAGCCCACTGCCGACGGCATGCGTCCCAGCAGGGCGGACACCTCCATGCCGGCCAGCACGTAGCGGTAGATGTTGTCGATGAACAGCAGCACGTCCTGTCCCTCGACATCGCGGAAGTACTCCGCCATGGTCAGCCCGGTCAGGGCGATGCGGGCCCTCACTCCCGGGGGCTCGTTCATCTGGCCGAAGACCAGGGCCGTCCGCTTGATCACGCCCGATGCCTTCATCTCCAGCCAGAGATCGTTCCCTTCGCGGGAGCGCTCGCCCACGCCGGCGAATACCGACACGCCTCCGTGAACGGTGGCGATGTTGTGGATCAGCTCCTGGATGATGACCGTCTTGCCCACGCCGGCGCCGCCGTAGGCCCCGATCTTGCCCCCCTTGGTGAAGGGGGTGATCAGGTCGATCACCTTCAGTCCGGTCTCCAGCATCTGGGTACTGGTCTCCTGCTGGTCAAAGGCTGGCGGCGTCCGGTGGATGGGCCAGCGCTCCTGCGCCTGGACTGCGCCCAGGTTGTCCAGCGGCTCCCCCGTGACGTTGAACAGTCTGCCCAGCGTTGCGTTGCCCACGGGGACCGAGATGGGCACTCCTGTGTCAACGGCCTCGGCCCCCCGCTCCAGACCCTCGGTGGGGTTCATGGACAGGCACCTCACCCAGTTGTTGCCCATATGGCTCTGGACCTCTAGAATCATCTTCTCGCCATCGCGGGCGATCTCAACGGCGTTGTACAGCGGTGGCAGTTCCTCGGACGGGAACTCGATATCCACCACCGTGCCGATGACTTGAGCAACTCTGCCCTTGGCCATAGTAACCTCCTAGGCTAGTGCCTCTGCCCCTCCAGTGATATCCAGAAGCTCCTTGGTAATCATGTCTTGCCGCGCCTTGTTGTACATCAGGGTCAGGTCCTCCACCAGTTCCTTGGCGTTCTCGGTGGCATTGCGCATGGCCACCATCCTGGCCGACTGCTCGCTGGCGATGGACTCCAGGACAGCGTGGTACAGCTCCATCTCCACGAACCGCGGCAGCAGCTCCGCCAGCACCGACTTCCTGCCCGGCTCGTAGATGTAGTCCACCTCGGCGGCCCGCTCCGTCCGTGCCGGCTCCACCGGCAGCAGTTGCTGCAGCACGGGGCGCTGGCTCATGGTGTTGATGAACCGCGTGTAGGCCAGGTACACCGCGTCGGCATACCCGCTGGCGTAGTCATCAATGACGATCCGCGATATGGGCAGGGTGTCCAGCAGGGAGGGACGGTCGCCGATCCCCGTGAACTCGGCCCGCACCTCGCGGCCATAGCGCATCATGTAGTCCCGCCCCTTGCGGCCCACCGTGATCAGCACCGCCGGCGACACCTGCTCCAGGACGAAGCCCCCCGTACTGCGGTTCATGTTGGCGTTGAGGCCACCGCACAGGCCCCGGTCGGGGGTGATGTGAACGATCTCGATCCGACTCGTCTCACGGCGCTGCAGCAGGGGATGGACCCCGCTGCCCTCCTGCGCCACCAGGTCCGACAGCACCTGCTGGATCTTCTCGGCGTAGGGTCTGCCGGCCAGGTCGCGCTCCTGGGCCCGGCGCATCTTCGACGTGGCGACCATCTCCATGGCCTTGGTGATCTTGGCCGTGGACTGGATGCTCCGGATGCGCCGCCGAATCAGCCTGATGTTGGCCATTCTCTCTCACACGCAGCGCAGCGCGCTAGCCGCTCCAACCCTGCTTGAACTCCACGATCGCCTTCTTCAGGGCTTCCTCGCTCTCCGCCGTCAGGTCCTTGCTGCTCATGATGGCCTTCCCGACCTCGGGGTGGTTGGTCTCCACGAACTTCTGCAGTCCTTCCTCAAAGCGGATCACGCTGTCCACCGCCACATCATCCAGGTACCCGTTGGTCACGGCATAGAGGATGACGATCTCCTTCTCCAGCGACAGCGGCGTGTACAGGGGCTGCTTCAGGACCTGGGTGCTCCGCTGACCCCGCTCCAGCTGAGCCTTGGTGGCTTTGTCCAGATCGGCCGCTCCGAACTGGGCGAAAGCGGCCAGCTCGCGGTACTGTGCCAGCTCCAGCCTCAGCTTGCTGGCAACCTTCCGCATGGCCCTGGTCTGGGCCGATCCACCGACCCTGGACACCGACAGGCCGACGTTCATCGCGGGCCGGATGCCCGCATTGAACAGGTCCGTCTCCAGGTAGATCTGGCCGTCGGTGATCGATATGACGTTGGTGGGGATATACCCCGAGATGTCGCCCAGCTGCGTCTCGATGATGGGCAGGGCGGTCAGCGATCCCCCGCCGTACTCCGGAGCCAGCTTGGCGGCCCTCTCCAGGAGGCGACTGTGAAGATAGAACACGTCGCCGGGGTAGGCCTCGCGTCCCGGCGGCCGCCGTAGCAGCAGCGAGATCTGGCGGTAGGCCCAGGCGTGCTTGGTCAGATCGTCATAGATCACCAGGGCATCCTTGCCCTGTTCCATGAATTCCTCGCCCACGGCGCACGCGGCGTAGGGACAGATGTACTGCATCGGAGCCGGGTCGGATGCGTTGCCGGCGACGACGATGGTGTGCTCCATGGCCCCGTAGGACTCTAGGGTAGCCACGATCTGGGCCACCTTGGAGGTCTTCTGGCCGATGGCGGCATAGATGCAGATCAGGTTGCCGCCCTTCTGACTGATGATGGTGTCGAGGCAGATGGCCGACTTGCCGGTGAAGCGGTCGCCGATGATCAGCTCGCGCTGGCCGCGGCCGATGGGGATGATGGCGTCTATGGCCTTGATCCCGGTATGAACGGGCACATTAACCGGGGCGCGGCGGACCACGTTGGGGGCCACGATCTCCAGGGGCCGTACCTTGTCGTGCCTGATCGGCCCTTTGTCGTCCAGCGGCCGGCCCAGGGGGTCGATCACCCGTCCGATCAGGCCGGCTCCCACCGGCACCTCCAGGATCCTCCCCGTGCACCGGACCTCGTCACCCTCCTTGATGGACAGCGAATCCCCCAGGATCACCGCCCCCACCCCGTCCTCCTCCAGATTGAGGGCCAGCCCCATGACATCGTTGGGGAACTGGAGCAACTCGTTGGCTTTGGCCCCAGAAAGGCCGTGGATCCGGGCCAGTCCATCGGCCACCTCAACCACGGTGCCCACATCTACCATGCTCACCGTGGTCCCGAACTCCTCTATCTGCCGCTTGATGACAGAGACGATATCTTCACCACGAGTGGTCATACTATCTCACCTCCGACGCGACATCCGCTGCCCATCAGGCCAGGCTTCTGCGCATCTCCTGCAACCTGGTGCGCACGCTCCCGTCAATCAGCTTGTCCCCTACCCGGACCACCAGCCCTCCCATGATCTGAGGGTCAACCTCAACACCGAGCATCACCGTCTTGCCTGTGATCGCGGCCAGGTCCCGGCCGATCCGGGCCTCTTCGCCCTCGGTTATGGGCACGGCTGTGATCACATCCGCCTCTACCAGTCCTTTGTGCTCATATGCCAGGCGCCGGTATTCGGCCAGCAGACTGGTCATCATCCGCAGGCGGTTCCGGGCCACCAGGAGACTGGCCAAGTTCAGCGCCGCAGGGGCCACCGCGCTCAGAGCTGACTGCAGCAGCTCCGTCTTTCTGGCCTGCCCCACCCTGGGGTTCTCCAGGAACGAGACCACCCCGGCATCCTGCAACACCCTGGCCATGAGCTCCAGATCGCTCTGCCATCTGTCCACCTGCCCGGTCTCCAGGGCGATGCGGAACACCGCCTGGGCATGCCTCCTGCCCGAAATGCCCTTGGCCATGGCTCTAGTTCAGCTCACCCTTCCTGGAGGACAGTCCCTCCTGGAGGACCTTGTCGATCAGTTTCTCATGGGCCTTCTTGTCCAGTGACTGGTCGATGACCTTCTCCGCTGCCAGAATGGCCAGATCGGCGAACTCCCGCCGCAGTTGATTGAAGCTCTCCTCCCTCTCCACGGCCATCTCCGTCCTGGCCTTGGCCACCAGGGACTCTGCTTCCTTCCTAGCCTCGGCCCTGGCCTCTTCCTTCAGCCTCTCCGCCGCCTGCGACGCCTGAGCCACGATGGCCTGGCCCTCCCGCCGGCCCGTTTCTATCTGGGCCTTCACAGTTTCCTCGGCCCGGGCCATCTCTTGCTTCATCACCTCCGCCTGGTCCAGACTCTCCTTGATCTTCGCCGCCCGCTGGTCCAGCATCCTCGTGATCGGCCTGTACAGCACCAGCGTGAGCAGCCCGAACAACAGGAAGAAGTTGATCACAAAAGCCAGAAGCTGCGGTAAATCAATTCCCAGTTTGTCGAGCATGCCAGCTCCTCTTCAAGTGACTTGCGGACCGTGGCGCCGCAGCGTTCCCTAGCTAGTCAGCACCACGATGGAAATCGCACCCACAAAGACGATGGCTGTCACCAGCACCATCAAGACAAAGACAACCAGGGGAATCGGCAATCCCTCGTTTCCCATAGCTCCTCCTTAACTCCAATCGGCCAGACCGGGGATGCCCTAGGCCACCATGGCCAGGATGATGGACACGATCAGAGCGTAGATGCCCACCGCTTCGGTCAGAGCGGCCACCAGGATCATGTTGGTCAGGATGGCGCCACGCGCTTCCGGGTTCCTCCCCAGCGCCGTCACCGTGGCGTAGCCGATCAGCCCCAGTCCCAGTGCCGGCCCCAGCAGCCCGATGCTGCCCGTCAACCCCACCGCCAGCCATTTCACAGTCTCGGGTTCCATCTATAGTCCTCCTTCTTTCGTTTTCGATCCAACTGAAGTATCCGCTAGTGCTCCTCGCCCTCGTGGGCGACTGCTATGCTGCCGAATACCAGGGTCAGGCCTCCGAAGATCAGGGCCTGAATGAAGCCGATGAGCAGCTCCAGCCCGTAAAACGGCACTGCCATGATCCAGGGGATGAGGAAGGTGGCCGACAGCACCAGGATCTCCCCTGCGGTCATGTTCCCGAAGAGACGGAAGGCGAAGCTGACTGCCCGCATCATATGACTGAACGCCTCCAGCCCGCCGATGATCACGTTGATCACGCCAGTGACTGTGGCCATCAGGGCGTCGACCACCCTGCCCTTGAAGAAGAGCTTGATACCTCGGATGAGCTCCTTCACGTTGACGTACTCGCCGATGTAGTTCCGGAATCCCTTCCCTGTGAGGCCCCACACCTCGATGAACAGGACGGCCATCAGCGCCAGTGCCAGGGTCATGTTGATGTCCGTGCTGGCCGAGCGGAGGAGCGGCGGCCTGCTGATCACCTCACCAACCGGCGCGTCGGCGGCTACCTCAATCGGCCCCTCGTTCAGTCCCTCAGGGTACTCGAACTCACCGGTCTTTGGAGCGGTCACCTCGACGGGGATCCCCGAACCGTCGTCTATCCTGAGGATGACCTCCCCTTCCTCCACCTTGACCGAGTGGTGCCCCTCCTCGGGGTGCACGGCCAGAACGGCCGTGCCATACGCCGGGGAGACAATCTCTTCTTCCTCCACGACATAGATGCCCGGACCGTATACGGGGAGCAGCGCCAGGTAGGCGTTGAACATCACGAAGATGAAGATGGTAGCGATGACGGGGAAGAACTTCCGGCCGTTCTTGTGGCCGGCCACGCTCTCCACGAAGCTGAGCAGAAGCTCCAGGGCCGCCTCGAAGAGGCCCTGCAGCCGGGCCGGAATGACCTTCATCTTCCTGGTGGCCGCGAAGGCGATGCCCACCACCACCAGGATGGTTACCCAGGAAGCCAGCAGAGTGTTGGATATGGCCAGGGGACCGGCTTCGAAGAGGACATCGCCCTTGAAGAAGGAGTGGACTTCGAGGGGCGGGACATCGAGGAGGCCGATGACCCTCTTGCCCAGGAGGCCTTCCCCGATGGCGCCTCCCACCAGGCCCACTAGGAACAGGATGAGTACTACGGTGGCGATGATGACCAGAAGGCGGGTGGAACACCCCAGGCTAGCCATTAGTCACCGTTGTCGTCGTTGCCCCTGCCTTCCCTGATCAAAGGAGAGATCATCCGATAGGTGCCATACAGGGCCACCGCCGTTCCCAGGACAATCCCAACCAGCGTAAATACTATCGAAGTGCCGAGTTTGTTGTCAACCCAAATCCCTCCCAGGATGCCGCCGGCCACGCACAGGCCGATGTACCACCCGATGCCCATAAGCCGCGCTGCCACTACCCACTTGTCCATCTTCCGCCCTCTTCGGATTGCCTGACTGACATCCCACTATACTCTCGGGCCGAGACGGCGGTCAATCACGCTCGGCGTACCTTGGTCCAACTTTGCAGTTGACGAGAGCCATGACCTATAATATCGCTACCCGACGAAGGCCATGAGCAAGAGACTGGAGGACATGACCCAGCAGCGCACTGCCAAGGTGCAGAAGCTGCGCCAGCGGGGGATCAACCCCTACCCCAACCGCTACGCCCGGACCCATACCGCACGCGACGCCAAGGCCCTGTTCGCAGAGGACGGAGCCGATCTGGGCACGGTTGTCTCCGTCGCCGGACGGGTCATGGCCCACCGCCGCATGGGCAAGGCCACTTTCGTCGATATACAGGACGGCTCAGGGAAGATTCAAGCTTACTTCGGACGCGACCAGATCGGCACTGAGGGATACGAGCTGGTGCAGGAGCTTGACCTTGGCGACTTCATCGGTGTGAAGGGCACCCTGTTCAAGACCCGCACCGGCGAGATCACCGTCAGCGTATCGGACTTCACCATCCTGGCCAAGGCCCTCCAGCCCCTGCCCGAGAAGTGGCACGGACTGGTCGACGTGGAGAAGCGCTACCGGCAACGGTACCTCGACCTCATCTCCAACGAAGAGACCCGGGACATCTTCCTCAAACGGAGCCACATCATCTCCGCCATGAGGCGCTTCCTGGACGGCAGAGGGTTCATTGAGGTGGAGACCCCCGTCTTCCAGCCTGTGGCCGGTGGCGCCAGGGCTCACCCCTTCGTCACCCACCACCAGGCCCTGGATCAGGATTTCTACCTCCGCATCGCCACGGAGCTGTACCTGAAACGGATGATCGTCAGCGGTTTCGACAAGGTCTACGAGATAGGCCGCATCTTCCGCAACGAGGGCATCTCCATCAGGCACAACCCCGAGTTCACCACCCTGGAGAGCTATGAGGCCTACGCCGACTACAACGACGTCATGGCCATGCTCGAGGACATGGTCTCCGCCGTCGCCCGGGACGTGCTGGGAGGGGCCAAAGTCACCTACGGAGAGCACGTTCTGGACTTCGCCCCTCCCTGGAAGCGGATCACCCTCCGGGACGCCGTCCGGGAGGCCTGCGGACTGGACCTTGAGGATTCCCTCCGCGACGGTGGACATGGACTACGCCGGGCCATGGAGGACCGGGGCATGGCCCTTGACCAGACCCTCAGCCCGGCCTACCTGGTGGACAAGCTGGTCTCCACCTTTGTGGAGCCCGGCCTGGTCCAACCTACTTTTCTCATCGACTATCCCGCCGACACCACCCCACTGGCCAAGACCAAGCCGGAGGATCCCCTGATGGTGGAGCGGTTCGAGGCCTTCGCTTGCGGGATGGAGTTCGCCAATGCCTTCACCGAGCTGAACGACCCCGTGGAGCAGGCCGCCCGCTTCACCCAGCAGGAGGAGTGGCGGGCCCGCTTCGGCGATGATGAGGCCGAGCACTATCAGGAGGACTTCATCGTCGCCCTGGAGCACGGCATGCCCCCCACCGGCGGCCTGGGCGTGGGCATCGACCGCCTGGTGATGCTGCTCACGAACCAGCAGTCCATCCGTGAGGTCATCCTCTTCCCCCAACTGAAGACAAAGTGGTAAAGTTAGGGTAGTCTTCTCGCCGGGCGGGGACTATGCTGAGTATCCAGTTCATACGGCAGAACACCGATCTGGTCAGGCAGGCGCTGGAGAACCGCCACGACACCGCCCATCTGGACGCCATCCTCACTCTTGACGAGCAGCGCCGCAAGCTGCTTACCGACGTGGAGTCACTCCGGGCCCAGCGGCGGCAGGAAAGCCGCAAGTATGGCCAGATGAAGGCGGCCCAGACCGACAGTCAGGCCACGCTTCCTGAAGAGCGGACTGGCGAGTTGGCCAATGTCCGCGAACAGATCAGGCTGGCCGAGGCGGAGGTCCAGACCGTCGAGGAGCAGTTGCACGACCTCCTCCTCCGAGTGCCCAACATCCCGGATGCCAGTGTCCCCGTAGGCAGGGAATCTGCGGACAACCCGGTCGTACGGAGCTGGGGCACGCCCAGGCAGTTCGATTTCCATCCCCGGCCCCACTGGGCGCTGGGCGAGGACCTGGACATCATCGACTTCGCCCGGGGGGTCAAGCTCAGCGGCACCCGCTTCTATGTCCTCAAGGGACCGGGGGCCAGGCTGCAGCGTGCCCTGATCAGCTACATGCTCCATCTGCACACCGCCGAACACGGCTACACCGAGGTCTATCCCCCTTTCATGGTCAAACGGGAGTGCCTGGTGGGGTCGTCCAACCTGCCCAAGTTTGCCGACAACCTCTATCACGACGTCGAGGAGGACTTCTGGTTCGTGCCCACGGCGGAGGTCCCCCTGACCAACCTCCACCGGGATGAGATCCTCGAACCGGCCGGCCTGCCCCTGCGCTACGTGGCCTACTCAGCCTGCTTCCGCCGGGAGAAGATGGCCGCCGGAAAGGACACCAGGGGCATCAAGAGGGGCCACCAGTTCGACAAGGTGGAGCTCTACAAGTTCACCGCGCCGGAGAACTCCATGGACGAGCTGGAGAAGATGGTCGCCAATGCCGAGCAGGTCTGCCGCAGGCTGGGACTGCCCTATCGTTTGCTGCAGCTATGCACCGGCGATCTCGGCTTCGCCTCCGCCAAGAGCTACGATATCGAGGTCTGGGCGCCGGGCTGCCAGGAATGGCTCGAGGTCAGCAGTTGCAGCAACTGCACCGACTTCCAGGCCCGCCGAGCCAACATCCGCTACAGGCCGGCGCAGGGGGCCAAGCCCCAGTTGGTCCACACCCTCAACGGCTCCGGATTGGCCCTGCCCCGGATCCTCATCGCCGTGCTGGAGAGCTATCAGCAGGCTGACGGCGGCGTGGTCGTCCCCGAGGTCCTGCAGCCCTTCATGGATGGCCTGAAGGTCATCGCCAGGCCCGCATAGGCTGGGTCCTTCTCACCCGGACTGCCCCAGCGCCTGCCTGCCCGCCTTCAGTGTCCGCGACATCCGGACCATGCGTCTGGCCAGGGCCCGGGCCGACTTCAGCCCCGCTTCGTCCTGGAGCACCCCCAGCCGGTCCTTCGGATCGAATCGCCCCGTCCCCCCAGAGCTGGACAGGCCCACGGCCCCGAACTGACAGCCGCTTTCACCGGGGGTGACCACCACCACACCCCACATCAGCAAGGCCGTGACCACGCTCAGCAGGGCGGTCTCTGGACCGGCGTTGCGCAGCCAGGCCACGGTCATGGCCCCGCCCACCTTGCCCTCGAGCGCCCCCCGGTAGTGTTTGCCCAGTACCAGGGCGCGCCACCTGTCCATGAATGTGGCCATGTAGCCGGAGAGGCGGCCGGCGTAGGTCGGAGTGGACAGGAGAAGGGCGTCCGCCTCGATCAGTCTGGGGTATATCTCGGTCATGTCATCTTCGATGGCGCAGAACCGGCCCTTCTCCTGCTTCACCAGGCACCAGTTGCAGTGCCGGCAGTCGCCGATCTTCTTCCGGGCCAGCAGGATTTCGCTGGTGCTCACGCCAGGCTGTGCCCCGGCCTCCCTCAAAGCCTCGTGGAGGAAGGCCTCGGTGTTGCCCTCTTTGACGGGGCTGCCGCAGACTCCCAGCAGGGTGATCTCCATATTCATCTCATCCAGTCCGCATCAGCCCCTCAGCGGCGGGGTTGCCGGGCGGCCGGACCCAGCACCGTCTCGCAGTATTCCCTGATCATCCGCTTGGCGCAGAAGCCGGGCATGACCGACCTGATGGCCTCCTTGACCATGCCCATCCAGCGGACCGGCACGCCCTTCTCATCCCTGGTGTAGAACAGAGGCACGATGTCCCGTTCCAAGATGGTGTAGATGGCGTCGGCATCCAGCCTGTCTTCCTCCTCCCAGGCCTGCGGCTTGACGGTCGGTCCTATGGCCCAGCCGTTGGCCCCGTTGTATCCCTCGTCCCACCAGCCATCGCGGACGCTGAGGTGCAGCGCCCCGTTGATGGATGCCTTCATGCCGCTCGTCCCGCAGGCCTCAAGGAGCCGCCGCGGGTTGTTCAGCCACACGTCGACCCCCTGGACCAGGAAATGCGCCAGGTGCATGTCGTAGTCCTCCACGAAGGCGATCCGGCCCCGAAACTCGCGGTCGGCGGCTAGGTTGAATACCCTCTGGACCAGGTACTTCGAAGCCAGGTCCGCCGGATGCGATTTCCCGGCGAAGACGATCTGCACCGGCCTCAGCGGATCATTCACCAACCGCTTCAAACGCTCGATATCCTGGAAGATCAGGGTGGGACGCTTGTACTCGGCGAAGCGTTTCACGAAGCCCACGGTCAGCAGATCGGGATGCAGCAGCGCGCCGATGGCCACCAGATGCCGCGATTCCACCTCGCCTTTGGCCCAGGACCTCTGGGCCGCCTCCAGTATCGCTCCCATCAGCTTGTGCCTCAGCAGACGGCGGGCCCGCCACAGCTCTCCGTCGGGAATGTCGTACACCCGCGCCCAGATGCCTCCTTCGTCCTGCCTCTCCAGCCAGTCATCGGCGATGTACTTCCGGAACACGGCGTGCATCTCCGGTGCGATCCAGGTGGGCACATGAACGCCGTTGGTGATCTGCCTGATGGGCACCTCGTTCTCCTGGGCCCCCGGCCAGAGCGCCCCCCACATCCTCCGTGCCACGGAGCCGTGCAGCCGGCTCACGCCGTACCGGTAGTCGGACGTCTTCAGGGCCAGCGCCGCCATGTTGAATCCCTGGTCCCCTGGACCGAACTGCTGGCCCAGCGACAGGCAGTCCTTGTGGTCGATGCCCAGCGACCGGCAGTACGGATCGAAGTACTTCCGCATCAGGTCAACATGAAACACATCGTGGCCCGCGGCTACTGGCGTATGAGTGGTGAACACGGTGCTCGGCCCCACGGACCGCGCAGCATCGGCGAAGGTTATGCCCCGCTGCGCCGCTTCCCTGATCCTCTCCAGGACCAGGAAAGCCGTATGGCCTTCGTTGATGTGCCAGATGGCCGGATTGATGCCCATGGCCCGCAACACTCGTACCCCACCCATGCCCAGGACGATTTCCTGCTGGAGTCGCACCTCCTGATCGGCCACGTACAGGCGTGACGACAGCCAACGGTGCTCCGGGGCGTTGTCCTCCACATTGGTATCCAGCAGATAGACATTGACCCGCCCCACCCGGACCTGCCACACGGCCACGGAGATGAACCCCTCCTGCAGTCCCACCCTGACCACCAGTCTGCGGCCATCGGCATCCAGCACCGGGCTGACCGGAGCTTCATCGAAATCCAGCTGTTTGTATATCTCCTCCTGCGCCCCCGCCGACGAGATGCGCTGGTGGAAATAGCCCTGGGGATACATGAAGCCCACCCCCACGAAGGGCACACCGAGATCACTTGCCTCCTTGCAGGTGTCGCCTGCCAGAACGCCCAGTCCACCGGCGTAGATGGGCAGCGAGTTGTGGATGGCGAACTCCATGGAGAAGTAGGCCACCGGTCCATCCAGCAGCCCGGGGTAGTTGGCCCTGAACCAGGTGTCCTCGGTCTTCATGTCAGCGTCGAACTCGGCCATCACCGAGTCATACAGCTCCAGGAACTCCGCATTGACGGCCACCCGCTGCAGCCTCTCCGGGCTGATCTCCCGCAGTTGCCTCACGGGGTTGTGCCCCCCAACGCGCCAGAGGACGTAGTCCAGGGCCCGGAAGACCTGGCGTCCCCGGGGGTGCCAGCTCCACCACAGGTTGTTGGCCAGCTCATCCAGCCGGCCAATCCGCTCCGGTACCTTCCAGCGCACGGCGCTCATCTTTGGGTATGGTCTCCTGTTCCGTTCGGGACCTGGCTGCGTCCCTCTTCTGACCATAACCATGATAGCACGGTTGCTTCCTCGCGCCCACTTGTCCGCCCGGTCGCCCGCCGCCTCATGCCATGCGCCGGGCCGGCCCTTGGCCGCCGCTTGAAAGCATGCACCCTGCAGTCTAGAATGGATTGGCTTCAGGGGACGGCGCCGGTTTGCCCGCCGAGAAGGAAACGAGCACTGGACTACATTGAGGTATTGCGGCAACTCATCTCCATCGATACCTCAGTCTCCCCGGAGCTTGATCCCAGCCGGAACTACCTCAGGACCGTTGAGTATCTTGAACCCCTGTTTGCGGAGGCCGGCCTGGCCACTCAGCGGGTGGCCATCCCCAGCGAGCATGCTGAGGGCAGAACAGGCCGGCTCAACCTCCTGGCCCACCGCAGAAGCCCTGACAAGCCCCGCCTGATCTTCTACACGCACATCGACACGGTGCCTGCTCAGGGATGGCCCGCTTTCACGCCGCGCCTGGAACAGGAGAGGATGTACGGGCGGGGAGCCGCCGATATGAAGGGGGCCATCGCCGCCCTGCTCCTCGGACTGCACATCGCCAAGGACCGGGAACTGAAGTACGACACCTCGGTCATGGTCACCACCGACGAGGAGACCAGCCAGGCCAGCCAGATCCGCTACGTTGGCCAGTCCCTCCACCCCCTTCCGGGGGCCTACTTCTTCAGCCTCGATTCCAGCTTCGGCTACATCAGCATCGCCGCCCTGGGGGTGGTCCAGATGGACATCCGGGTGAAGGGCCGGTCCGTCCATTCCGGGATGTCCCACCTGGGTCAAAACGCCGTGGAGAAGGCCGCGCCGGTGCTGAACGCCCTGCTCGACCTCAAGAGGGAGGTGACCCAGCGCCGCTCCGGGGTGCCCGTCAATCCGGGGACCGGCCTGACCGTCATGGAGCCCCGGTTGAACATCAACGTCATCCGGGGGGGATTGAAGGTCAATATTGTGCCCGACGAGTGCATCATCTCTGTCGACCGCCGGCTGATACCGGAGGAGAACACCGAGGAGGCGGAGAGGGAACTCATCCGGACGCTGACCACGGTTGAGGGCGTGGACTGGGAGATCGACAACGTGGTCCGCATCCCCACCGTGCCGTCGCTGCAGGACCCTGTGGTCGATGAACTGGTCGGCCTGCTCCGGGACGTCACCGGACAGGGTAGCGCCTATGGGGAGATGGGCTCAGGCGACTTCGGCCCGGTGGTCAGGCTGGAATGGGGGGCCAAGCTCTTCGGACTGGGGGTCATCCGGGCCGACTGCAACATCCACGGGAAGGACGAGTTCGCCTACCGGCGGGATATCGAGGACCTGGCCCTGATCATCTCCAGGTTCATCGCCCCTGCTTAGGCCTCCGCCGGTCAGCCCACCAACCCCGCCCGCCCCACCAACCTCTTGTAGTGTCTCCAGCACTTGGCTGGGTTGCCAGCGCCCCGAGATCATTCCGTCACCTGAAGCCATACGGCTGGAACTCGAACTGCCCAACGGACGACATCGGCGAAGCACTACACTGGCTATCGTATGTCGTCCGGGTGTCGGGTCCCGGACCCGACGCCGATGTCATCCCGCACTTGATGCGGGATCCAGGGCTGGGGTGGCGTCGCACAACTCCACATAGCGATACCTGCGAAGCACCACGCCATCCTCCATCAGCGGGGCAGATCAAGTCCTCTGGTGGCGATGATGTTCCTCATCACCTCCGAGGTGCCGCCGGCGATGGTGTTGAGCAGGGTCTCCCTCACCAGATACTCGAACTTGCCGTGAAGCGGGGCCTTGCCCGACTCCTTCTGCAGCAGCCCCAGCAGCCCCATGATCTCCACCCCCGTGGCCGCCATCCTCTGCGACAGCTCGCTGCTGAACAGCTTCGAGGCCGCCGCTTCGTAGTTGGCCACCGTGCGCTTGGTCTGCAGCCAGGCCAGACGATAGACAAACAATTTGGCCACTTCGATCTCCGTGGCGAGTTGGGCCACCTTCTGCCGGACCACCTTATCTGCCCTCGACGAGGGGTTCTGGTTGACATAAAGCACCAATTCCTCGAACGTCCTGCACAGCCGACCAACTGACAACACCCGCTCAAACTCCAACGCCGTCACCGTGTAGTAGAACCCCTTGTTCTTCTCGCCGACGAGGTTCTCTTTGGGCACCGCCACGTTGTCGTAGAACACCTCATTGGTGCGTGTCCCGTCGACCCCCCAGAGGGGGCGCAGAGTTATCCCCGGACTGCTCAGGTCGACGATGAACAGCGAAATGCCCCGGTGCTTGGGCACATTGACTTCGGTTCGGGCCGCGATCCAGTGATACTGGGCGAAGTGGCATCTGGTATTGAAGACCTTCTGCCCGTTGAAGATGAAATGGTCGCCGCGTTCCTCAGCCCTTAGCTGCAGACTGGCCAGGTCAGAGCCAGCCTCCGGCTCGGTGTATCCCAGGGCGAACTCGATCTCGCCGCGGGCGATCCTGGGCAGGTACGTCTTCTTCTGTTCGGGAGAACCATACAGCATGATGGTCGGCCCGGCCACGCCGGCGCCGACGGTCAAGGCCTCGTGGGGCAGGGCTTCCGCGTAGTCCAGTTCCTCATGGACTATGAACCGGTAGACGGAGGGCAGTCCCAGCCCGCCGTACTCCTTGGGCCAGGTCGGCGTCAGCAGTCCTCTGGCCCCCAGCTTGCGAACCAGGTCCCAGATGTGGGGACCCCACCCGATGCCCGAATCGGCCTCCTCCCTGACTTCCGGGGTTACCTCTCTCCGCAGGAACTCCCTGACTTCCCTGCGAAAGGCCTCTTCCTCTTTGGAGAAACCAAAATCCATCAATTCCCCCTGACACAGACTCCGAAACCAGTACCGATTCTAATGAATCCGTTCGAGCAGCGTCAAATCCGATCCCGCGACGGACCTCGAGCGGCCGGAGTCGACAGGATTCCCGATTTGCATCGGAGTCCGCCGTTTCGGCATACTTAGGCCGTGAACGACTCAAGCCACAGAAGAGGGCCTCAGACAGCGGCGGCAGTCGCATTCCAGGTCATCAAAGGACCAGAGGGACAACTCATCGGATCTGAGACCAGGCACTACATGCGCGTCACCTCGACCATGGACGTGGCCCGGCAACTGGTCAGTGAAGGTGCCAGGGAAGGAACGGTCATTCTCGCCGATGAGCAGACTCAGGGGCGAGGCAGGCTGGGCCGGCACTGGGTCTCCCGCCCCGATGACAGCCTGTCGCTGTCGGTGATCCTGTATCCCACTGTGCGACAGCTGCCCCAGTTGAATATGGTCGCCTCCCTGGCCACCGTCCGCGCCATCACGGGGATCACCGGACTCAAGCCGCTCATCAAGTGGCCCAATGATATCCTCCTCAGCGGCAGGAAGGTCTGCGGCATACTCATCGAGAACATCTTCGACGGCCCCGCCTTGAAGGCCGCCGTCATCGGCATCGGGATGAACGTCAATCTCGACCCCTCATACTTCCCGGAGATCGCCGCAACGGCCACCAGCCTCTCCATCGAAGCAGGCAGAGACCTGTCACTGCAGGACCTCACGGCGCGACTGCTTCAGGAAATGGACCAGCTCTACGGCGATCTACTCCGCACCGGGACCGTCCATGATTCATGGATTCCCTTCGTCGAGACGGTCGGCAAACAGGTGAGAATCCGGTCGGGGGATCATATTGAAGAGGGCCGCGTCGAGTCGGTTGACGCGAAAGGAAGCCTGATACTGAGAAGGCCGGATGGCAGCAGGGCAGCGCTGGACGCCGGCGAGGTGACCTTGCAGATCTGAATTGCCCCCGCAGGAGGTGAACCACTATGGAGGTATTGACGGCTATTCGAACAAGAAGGAGCGTGCGTCACTACAAACCAGATCCGGTCAGCGATGCGGACCTCCAGGTGCTCCTGGAGGCGGCCCGCTGGGCTCCATCATGGGCCAACACCCAATGCTGGAGGTTGGTCGTTGTTCGGGACCCAGCTACCAAGGCCAAGCTGGCGGGAACTCTTAACCCGGGCAACCCGGCCACAGCCGCACTGACCGAAGCGCCCATAGTCATCGCCGCCTGTGCCATCTTGGGCAAGGCGGGCTACAAGCGGGGTGAGGCATGCACCGACAAAGGCGACTGGTTCATGTTCGACGTGGCCCTGGTCATGCAGAACCTGGCGCTGGCAGCACACTCGCTGGGCCTGGGCACGGTGCATGTGGGCCTCGTGGATGCCCCAAAGGCGGCGGCGATACTGCATCTCCCCGATGGCGTGGTGTTCGTGGAGATGACTCCAGTGGGCTACCCGGCTGAAGAGCCCAAAGCGCCTCCTCGGAAGGAACTGTCGGAGATCGTCTTCCAGGAGCGGTATACCCCAGGCTAGCCGCTGCTCCGGGATCGTGACCACATAGCTGCAGGAGAACGCTGAGCGGCGCCCTTCGGGGCGCGGCTCAGTTTCCTCTTACGGGAGCGAGCAGGTGCTCGACCGCGCTACTTCTTCTCCTGCGCCGGCGGGGCGGGCGGAGCGGGATTGATGTAGTTCAGCAGCAGGAACTTGGGCACCAGTTCCTCCAATTCCTCGATGGTCCACTTCTCGCCTTTGCGGTGGTCCTTGTGTATGGTCTTGACCAGCGCAGGCTCGGAGTATATGCCCACCGTGCCGCCGGCGGCTCTCCAGGACAGACCGTTGATGTTGGCCGCCGCGTCCGTGCAGAGATAGACCACTATGGGAGCGATGAATTCCGGCCCGGGCATATTCAGCCGGTCTTCCAGCACCTGCTTGGTGATCTTCCCCTCTTCATACTGCCTTCTGAAGTTGGCCTTGACCGCCTCGCTCAGGGTCATCCTCGTGGCCGCCATGGGCACCAGGCAATTGCAGGTGATCCCCACCCTGCCGTTCTCCAGAGCGAGGACTCTGGTAAGGCTGTTGATGGCACCCTTGGCCGCAGCGTAGTTGGCTTGCCCCGGGGATGCACCCAACCAGGCCGCCGAACTGGGCAGGATGATCCGGCCCCAGCTCTGCTTCCTCATATAGGGGAGGGCATGACGGCAGGTGTTGAATGTTCCTTTGAGGTGCACGTTGATCACCTCGTCCCACTCCTGCTCCGACATGTTGTGGAGCATGCGGTCTCGAAGAACACCCTGCGAGTTGACCAGTATGTCCACGCTGCCGTACGCATCCACGCAGGCCTTGATCAGTCTTTCCGCTGCGGCGAAATCCCCGGCGTTCTCGAAGTTGGCGATGGCCGTACCACCGGCCTTCTTGATATCAGCCGCCGCCTCCTCCGCCGGCGGCAGCTGGTGCCCCTCCTCAGGCTTGGTGGTCACGCCATTGACCACGACCTTGGCCCCCTCGGCAGCTAGCGCCAGCGCTACTTCCCGGCCAATGCCTCTGCCTCCGCCGGTAACTACAGCATTCCTGCCCTGCAGCCTGTTTCCCATGTCCTCTTGATCTACCTCCTCAGAACAAATTGCCCATTCACGGGGCGACAGTCAGCTCACTCCCGGCCAGCGACTAGACGTCAGGAGCTCCAGTGATCGTGATACCGCAGATGAACTGCCCTGGGAAGCCACCCTGGTTGTGCGCCAGACCGAACTTCACGTCCTTCAGCTGTCGGGACTTGTCCTCAGCCCTACCCTGGAACTGGAGATAGAACTCCATCACTTCACGGCAGCCGCTGGCGCCGATCGGGTGCCCGAAGGACTTCAACCCACCGCTGATACCGATCGGTATCTCACCACCCTGCTCCCAGGCCCCGGACTCAACGTCTTCCTTGCCCTTGCCGTAGGCGCAGATGCCCATGGATTCAACGCCCACCAGCTCGGCAATGGAGAAGCAGTCGTGAACCTCGCAGAGACTGAGCTCCTTCCGTGGGTTCTTGATGCCCGCCTGAGCGAAGGCCTGCTTGGCCGCCGCCTCGGTCGCATCCCAGTAGGTGAAGTCGAAGCGAGTGTCTTCCTTGCCCCACCCCGGGCTGGCGGCAACGCCGAAGCCCTTGATGGTAATGTAGTCATGCGGATGCTTGACCGCGAACTTCTTCACGTCCTCCGTGCGGCACATGACCGCCGCGCCCGCGCCATCGCAGACCCCGCAGCAGTCGAAGAGGCCCAGCGGCCAGGCGATTATGGGTGCATTCATCGCCTGCTCCACGGTGATCTCCCGGCGCAACATGGCTCTCGGGTTCCGGGCGCCATTGTGATGGCTCTTCACCGATATCTTGGCCAACGTCCTCTTGCCTTCCTCTTTGCTGAGACCCCACTTCCGGAAGTATGCGGTGGCGGCCAGTGCATAGCGCCCCGGAGCAGCGCCAAACTCGGCAGCATACATGGGATAGACCATGCCCGGAGCACCAGCGGTCGCCATGCCGCCAAAGCCGACGTCCTTCAGCTTCTCGAAGCCCACCGCCAGTACCAGGTCATACTGCTTGGACGCCAGGCCGAGGGCCGCACCGCGGATGACCTCTGCGCCCGACGCGCAACCATTCTCCACCCTGGTGATCGGAATCTGCTGCAACTGCAGTGTCTGGGCGATCACCACTCCAGTGGTAGCCGTCTCGTTCTGATAGTATCCCGTCCAGCAGGCGTCGATCTGCTTCTTGTCTATGCCGGC
>VGOM01000026.1 GCA_016875915.1 Chloroflexota bacterium | reverse complement strand
AGAGGGCAGGGGAGAAGCGGCCGGCCACCGAGAGGGTCAGAGCCGGGTAGCCGGGCGACAGAGAGACCACAGCGTTCCGCAAAGCCTGGGGCTCCTCAAGGAGCCCCTCTCCCTTTCCTGGGAGGACGGTGCAGGCGCTATAGCACCCCCGTGAGCGCCAGGACGGCCAGCGTGGCAGCGATGATCCCCAGAACGGCGCCGGCCGCACTGCATCCGGAACACATCAGCCGCCGCTCCACATGAGGGTTGACCTCCCCCTGGGAACGCCGGGGAACCCATGGGCGACAATCACGTCGCTATTCCTTCTTCGGCTTGGCCTTGGGTATGCCGGCAGTCCAGCCTCCGTCAACGACCGCGGAGGTGCCGGTGACGAAGGAGGAGTCGTCGGAAGCGAGATAGAGGGCCACCTTGGCCACCTCCTCGGGTTGCCCGAAGCGCCTCATAGCCTGCGACTGCTTGAAGGGGGGCGGATTGTCCGCGTCGTAGCCGGCAGCCATGGGGGTAGTGATGCCCCCAGGGCAGATGCAGTTGATCCTGATGTTCTTGTCGGCATACTCCAGAGCCATTGTCTTGGTCAGTTGAATCACCGCCGCCTTGGAGGCGCAGTAGGCGGGCAGTCCGGGGAGGCCGATCATGCCGGCGGTGGAGGCGGTATTGATGATGACGCCGCCCCCCTGGCGGAGCATCACGGGAATGACGCACTTGGAGCCCAGGAAGACGCCCTTCAGGTTGATGGCGATGATCCTGTCCCAGACCTCCTCGGGCGTGTCGGCGGTCATGATGTACTTGCCCATGATGCCGGCGTTGTTGTACAGGATATCGAGCTGTCCATAGGTGTCCAGGGTTGCCGCGACCATCTTCTGGACGTCGGCCCAGCGGGAGACGTCGGACTCAACGAAGACAGCCTGGCCCCCGGCCTTCTTGACCATGTCCACCGTCTCATGCCCTCCCTGGGGAACAACGTCGCTGACTACGATCCTGGCACCCTCTCTGGAAAACAACACTGCGGTGGCGCGGCCGATACCCGACCCAGCCCCTGTGATCAGGGCCACCTTCCCGGATAGCTTACCCATATTGGCAGATTCTCCTTTCACCAGCTTCGGGGTCACCGGAACCGAGTGACTCCCCGTTGCCGGCAATTATAGCCAGAGCAGCGGCGTATTGCACGGCCAGGGGCCGCCGGCGCGGCATGCGCAGTGTGGATCACCGGGACTCGGGGGCTACTCCGCCAGCCACATCCCCTCGTCATCGAATACCTTCTCGTGGCGGACGCAGGCACTTGTGGCGTCGTTCTCGGTGTCACGGTACTTGTCCTGCTCGGCCAGGATCTCCTGGTAGTACTCATGCTGCACGAGCTGGTCCATGATCTCGTTGGTCCCGGTCCAGATCTGAGTCAGACGGGCATCACGCAGGAAGCGCTCCACGGGGTACACATCCGTGTAGCCTATCCCGCCCAGGACCTGCATGGCGATGTTGGCCACCTCCCACAGGCTGTCGGTGGCGAAGCGTTTGGTCTCGCTGACGATGCGGCGGAGTCGGGGGTCATCCCTGTCCGCAGCCAGGGCGGCCTGATAGACCATGGCAGCACTGGCATCCATGAGAGTTACTCCCCTGGCCAGCATGGCATTCACGGCCTGAAACCGGCGGATCGGCCGGCCGAAGGCCATGCGGCGGTCGGAGTAGCGGGCGGCGATCTCCAGGGCAGCCCTCATGCCGCCGATGGCCGGACTGGCGCTGCAGAGTCGCTCCGGCACCATCATGCGGTGGAAGACCAGGGCGCCTCCGTGCAGGGGCCCCACCAGGTTCTCCCGGGGCACGACGACATTGCGGAAGGTGATCCGTCCGGTGCCACCACCCCGGGTCCCAAGAAGGTTGTAGAGGTAGCTGACCTCAACGCCCGGAGAGCGGTCGATGATCAGGGTACTTATCCGCTGGTAGGGATGGGCGTTCGGTTCGAAGTTGGTGCGGACATAGACCAGGAAGAAGTCGGCACCCTCGGCGCCGACGACGAAGCGCTTCTGACCGCTGACCACAAAGTGATCGCCCCTGTCCTCCGCCCTGCTGGTGGCCCCGAAGAAGTCCGAGCCCCCGCGGGGCTCGGTGAGGGCCTCGGCGCTGACCAGCCTGCCCTCCAGCATGGGCTTGAGGTACCTCTGCTTCTGGTCTTCGGTGCCGAACCGGAGCAGGGCCTCTCCGACGATGTCGGGCATGACGAAGGCACAGCCGCAGGCATTGCCCAGGCAGCCGATCTCGGCGTGGGCAGCAACGGCGGTCACCCAGTTCAGTCCTCTGCCGCCATACTCCCTGGGGAACCTCACGCCCAGCAGGCGGCGAGCGGCGTACTTCTGGTAGACTTCCCTGGGGAACTTGACTTCGTCGCGGTCCATGGCCCTGAGGTACTCCGGATCGACCTCATTTCGGGCAAGCTCCCTGGCTTCAGCAGCTACCTTCCGGGCGTCAGCATCGAGGAGAAAATCGAAGAATGACATGCCGGTCCTCCCTTCACCACCCCCATTCTCAGGGTCGGCTCAGTCACATCTGGCGTCGCAGGAATCGCGGAAGCGGCAGGCCCGGCACTTCCGTGGATTGCCGGCGCCCCGGGGCATGGCCTCGCCATCCAGTATCTGCCTGATCCTGGAGACGGCCCTGACCACCGCCTGCCGGTGCCGCCGGGTGAAGGGTTCAGCCCAGATCTCGTAGCCTGTCTCCCTGTTCCGGATGCCGGCCACGATGGGCAGATCCGGCTGCCACTGCTCCTGGAAGGCCAAGCAGTAGCCCCAGGCCTGCATCTTGCTGCCGGGCCAGGCTATGTCCCCCGGCTTGTCATCGACGATCATCAACCGGTCAGGAAAGAAGACCACCTCGTCGATGATGCCGGTCAACTGCTCGCCCCTGACCTGAACTTCCCTGGCGGACAGGACGACCTGCTCCCTCTGTGACTTGACCAGGGCCTCATCGATGCCCAACTCGACTTCCGCGGCAGCCTTGTGGGCTTCATCCATAGCCGCGTGGACCTCCCGGCCCTCGCGCATCTCAGGGGTCTCCCCGGCCTCGATCCCTCTGACGTGTTCCAGGTATATCTGATACTCGCAGTACCCGTAGCTGTGGAGCCAACTGACGGGTATTCGGTCCGAGACTTGGCGACCGGTCTCGCTGCCGGTATTCATGGCCCTGAGGCATTATATCACCGCCGGGCCGGCCACCCAGTCGCCTGAGACGGCGCAGACAGGCGGGAGTGAGGGATATGGAGGAATGGGAGCGACTAAGTGTTCAGATGAGCGCAGCAGCATCTTTGGGCTGAAGCTGACGAAGTGATCCGGGGACGTTGAAGCGCCACCTTCATGTGGTCACTTGGGTGGCGGGGAGTCAATAGTGAAACCGACCCAGGAAGCGGTCGGTTTTTTTGTGCCCAAATCGGTACCATTGCTGCAACCGACATTCTGACGGGTCTGGAGGCCCATCAAGGGGGCGCAAATGGAAACGTCGAATCCAACAGGCGAGACGGCAACCTGTCCCCGGTGCGGTGGAAGAGGCGACGTGGTCTGCATGGAGTGCCAGGGCACGGGGGAAACCCGCAACGTATTCTGGGTGGTCACCGGCAGGTGCATGGTCTGCGCCACGAAGCGGGGGTTTGTGACCTGCCCCAAATGCCTGGGCGCTGGCCAATGCTAGTCTCGAGCGACGGCCTCGGTCCCAGATAGCGCTCGTCGAACACTGGAGCGCAGCTCTGATGCGACAGTTGCGCCTGGAAGAGATTCTGGCTATCATTGGCACTGGCGGCGTAGCCAAGGGGTCAAGGCAAGAGTCCGCAAAACTCTACGCAGTGGTTCGAGTCCACTCGCCGCCTCCACAATAGAAGACATCAGCACCCAGCCCCCAGCGCTCCGACAACCCTATGCCCCGGCCACAACCTTCTGCAGTGGTCTGACCATCTCCGCCATCATCCGCTCGTACGCAGACCAGCAAGCGGCACAGCTGTCCCACGGCGGACTGACAACGACCGTATTGGCAGTGCCACGGGATGTGCGTCGCGGTCACGGGCCAACGAAGGGCCTACTCGTCAATCCAGTAGGATTCTTGCCTTGCCCTGCCAGCTATCCTGGCATACGCCAGCCAGACAAGGACGAGCCCAGCAAGAAGACCGCCGATGGCAAGAAGGAACCACAACCACCAGCGCGAGGGGGCTTTCTCCTCGAATGTGGCGGTCATCGTCTTGGGCTGATCGACGGTGATGGTGACAGAAATGCTCGGTCCAGAGACATCTCCTTCCCAGGAAGCGAAGCGATAGCCCTTGCTGGCTTTCGCGGTCAGCCTCACCTCTGTTCCGGCTGGGTATCCATTGATGGACTGAGGTTCCTGAATGACCGAGCCGCCCTCCGCCGGGCTGGCCCGTATCGTGACGGTAGGGTTGAAGATCGCTGTGATTGACTTGTCCTCATCAACCAGAAGACTCCTGGGGTTCTCTATTCCGTTCAGATCGCCCATCCAGTGACTGAAGACATAGCCTGTCTGTGCGACAGCCTGCAATGAGACAATCTGGTTCACCAGATAGCCGCCGTCCGGTTGCGCGGGCTGAAGCCGTACGGAGCCGCCGCTGCCGGGGCCAGCGCTGGCTGCCACGCCGCACTGGACGCTCGATTTGACGAAACCGGCGGTGATGACCCGGTTGTCGTCCGTGCGGTCCCCCATTTGAAACGTGACGGGATTCAGACTTGGGTTGCTGATGCCTTCAGTCTGGCCGCTCCAGCCGCCGAAGACGTACCCCGCCTCAGGAATGGCGGTCAACGTCACGGATTCACCGGGCGGATACTTGTCCTTCACCGGACTGACTTGCGTGGTGCCTGCTTCGGGCGGGTTGCTGACGACCGTCAGCTTGTCATAGCAGGATGGTCAACCAGCGTCGACTCTGGCCCGCCCCGCGAGAGGCATCACAAGCAGTGCGGCCATCGCCAGCATGGCGACCAGCCAGAGGCGTCCTACCCCTCTGCAAGAACTCATTCCCCCTTGTCCGTTTGGAGGCCAGGCTTCATCGCTGCGCCTGGCCTCTGTGACCCGCCACCACTAGTTGTACCACTTCCTGGATAGTCATTGCCACTTCGTTCTGACATCAGTCAGCCATGGGAAGAAGCTCAGGTTTCGACTTCGTATCCGGGCGAGGGCCGGGCTGGTATAATCTCAGTCAACACCTCGAACACACCGCGAGGAGGCAGCGGAAAGCATGAGAAACGCAGACCGACATTCGAACAGCCGTCCTTTGAACCCCCTGGTGAGACTGCTGCTGATGTGCAGCGTACTCCTCTCCGCTGCCTTGAGCACGTCCTTCCTGTGTGAGAAGCAGAAGGTCGCACCAACGATGAAGACCCAGTACGCCACGAACATCACCGCCACAGCGGCCAGGCTGAACGGCGACCTCATCACCATGGGCACGGCCGCGCAGGTGAAGCTGACATTTCAGTGGGGCACCAGGGGCGCTTCCTACGACCGCGAGGCCACGGTGCCGGCCAGAACTGCTCCAGGGCTGTTCTACTTGGACGTCAGCGGGCTGGAGCCAAACACCACCTACTACTTCCGGGCGGTGGCCGCAGGAGACGGCAAGCACTACGGGGCCGAGAGAAGCTTCAAGACCGCTGCTCTCCCCTGATAGATGAGTGCTTCAGCCACTCGGGAAACAACAGTGAGTCCTGGCAAGGGGACAACATCTCCTTTCCTTGACATCCTCGCCCCTCGGTGATAGGGTGAGGCTGCCAAGCCGGATCTTTCGGCCTGACACGCTGGGGGGGCAGATATCTGACGTCACGAGAGGCGACACAGGTTTCTGGCGGCCGATTTCGATGCGAGGAGGTGCTGCCATGCTGGCATTGCTGCTCCGAATCGAGAGGAGGAGGAGATCCCTGAGGAGAAGACTACTGGATGGCAGATGCTACCACATGCTTGGCATTCTCGTTGCCTTGGGCAGTCTCGCCTTCCTGCCCGCAGCGCCCGCAGGGCTGAGCGCGGGGCTGGGCTTCATCTTCTTGGGTTTCGCCTGTGTCTTGACCATAATCCTGGCACCGCTGGGCGGTTGTCTGCTCTAGACCTGCATCGGACCACACCTCTCCCTTCTCCACATTCAGTGCCGTCCGTCAGCCACGATGGGTGTGGGGACGATTCCCCTGGGACTTCTTGGCGGGAGTGAACGGCAATCGAACCTGACGAACGCGTAGGGAAGGACGGCTGACGCATGGACATGGCAGTCAAGGACAGATTCATCGGCCTGTGGCAGAAGTACTTCAACAGGGCCGAACTCCCCATAGTCTCTTACTATGCCAACGAGGTCGGGCACAGCACGAGGGCCAAGCCAGGATCCCTGCCGAGGTGCCTCATAGGTGCGCTGGACGCCGTCAGGCAGGGGACAGCCCTGGCATTCGACAAGGACTCCATCGGCTGTCCCGGAGGGAAGAGGTACGCCGGCTTCGCACAGGCAGTCATGCCGGACTTCGAGTACTTCCTCTCCTGTGGCATCCCCGGCAAGCTGCACGGCGAACGCTACAAGAAGTCGCCGGGGCTCGTGAAGCAGGCGATGAAGCACGCGCCGACATTCCAGGCACCGGCTCCTCTCATCGTGTTCAAGAGATGGGACCTGATCGAGGCATCAGACAACCCGGAGGTGGTGGTGTTCTTCGCTCAGCCTGATGTTCTGGCGGGGCTGTTCACCCTGGCGAACTTCGACGAATCCGAGCCAGACGGAGTGATCGCGCCGTTCGGCTCCGGGTGTTCGGTGATCACCCAGTATCCCTATTCGGAGGCCAGCACCAAACGTCCCAGGGCAGTCATCGGCATGTTTGACGTGTCGGCCCGGCCTTTCGTGCCCAGGGACGTGCTGACGTTCGCTGCGCCAATGAACAAGTTCAGCAGAATGGTTGAGAACGTGGAGGAGAGCTTCCTCATCACCGGCTCCTGGCGCAAGGTACAGGAGAGGATTTGACCGGCTCCCGAGGAGAGAGTTGACCAGAACGCCAGCCAGATCTGCTGGCGGGAGCGAATGGGAGTCGAACCCACCAAGGACATTGAAAATGCCCTTCAACGGATTTGAAGTCCGCGAAGCTCACCGGAGCCTCCTCGCTCCCCCTGTGCAGGTCTAGCCATCCGCCGGCGCCGTAGCAGGCTTCCTGCGGGCCACCCAGGCCAGCCAGATACTCAACTCATAGAGCAGGATGATCGGTATGGCCACTATGGTCTGGTTTATGGGGTCCGGCGTCGGTGTAATTATAGCAGCCAGGACAAAGGCCAGCACAAACGCCCACTTGCGCTGACGAGCGAGCCACTGGCGGGAGACAACGCCGATCTTGGCCAGGAAGAAGGCAATCACAGGCAGCTCGAAGACCAGTCCCATATAGAAGATGATCTGGACGACGAAGGAGATGTAGTTGCCGATCTTGATGTACGGCTCTATGTCGCTGAGGTAACTATCGCCCAATAGGAAGTCGAGCGCCCGGGGCAGGAAGATGTAGTAGGCGAAAGCTGCGCCACCAAGGAAGAAGAGCAGCACGGCGGGCAGGAGGAGGTAGAGGTAGCCCCGCTCCTTGCGGGTGAGCGCCGGCCGGATGAACATGACAATGTGGTAGATAAAGAAGGGCATGGCCAGGATGATGCCCGCGTACAAGCAGACCTTCATGTAGATGGAGACCTTCTCGGCCACCTCGGTGTAGACGATGGGGACGCCTTCCGGCACACTCGAGAGGAGGAAATCGAAGATGCGCTCCGCAAAGATGAAGGATACAACGATGGTGATGATGAGGAAGACGACGCACCAGGTGAGCCGCTGCCGCAGCTCCTGGAGGTGCCCCAGGAGGGTGAGGCGCTTCTCTTCCTGGCGTTTGTTCCTTCCGATGGTTGTCGCCGCCTTCAAGACGGATGGGACGATGGGCTAGCCTTCTTCATCACCTGGCGGCCTCCCGGGCGATTCCCGTGTCGCTGGCGCGGCAGGGGCGCTGCTCTCACTGGGCTTGTCGCCTGTTGCGGCGGGGCCTACTCGGCCGGTGCGGGGCGCAGGGCTCTTTGTTCCCCGCGCGGCGGACTTGACGGAAGCGCCCGCCTCTCTGACCGCCCCTTCGATTTCCCGGGACACCTCCCGCAGGTCGCCGGTCAATGCGGTGCCCGGCTTCGAAGTCTGGCCGACCTCCTTGCCCACTTCACCACCGGCCTCCTTGACCTCTTCAGCCACCTCCTTCAGCCCCCGGTTGAGCTCCGCCGATGCCTCCCTGAACTTGCGCATGCCCTTGCCGATCATGGCGGCGATCTCGGGCAGCTTCGCGGGACCGACGAAGATGAAGAAGACGATGAGGACCAGGATGAGCTCGAAGGGACCGATACCGAGGAAATCCATACTACCTCGCGGCGGGAGGCAACACCGTGGCCTTCAGCATTCTCCGGGTCGAGTTCGGGACTCCGAGAAGGAGGGGGCAGAGCCACACCCTGACAGGCGCCCGGTGGCGCCGAAGTCATCCGCCCAGCGCCGGCTAGCCGGTGTAGTTCTCCAGCCTGGCCCCACAACCCATGCAGAACTTGGCGCTGCCGGACATCTTCTCGCCACAGTTGGGGCAGAACTTGTCTCTTCCGGCCTTCGCCTCGATCTGAGCGACAGGCCCTTCGCTCCGGGCTTCGGCTATGTGGGGCTGCTCTTCAGCCTTGTCTTTCTCCCTGCGGAACTCACGGATGCTCTTGCCCAGGGCACCACCAAGCTGCCCCAGTTTGCCCACTCCGAAGATCAGGACGATGGCCACCACAATGAGGGCAATCTCCAGCCCGCCAAGCTTCATGTACTACCTCCTGTGCCTTTGCTGACGGCAAGTCGTTTCCGGGGAATGGATTCTTGACGGCCTCCCATCACAGAGGAGGCATCTCCACCAGAACATAATCTCCATGGACATTCTAAGTTCGTTTGACTCGGACTGTCAAACGCTACCCAGCCTTGTACCCGGCCTCGACTGCCTGCCGGTCGATGCCGGCGGTGAGGAACCTTTCCAGGGGCAACAAGACCTCTGCACTTGCCTTGCGCAGATCGACGGCCTTGATATAGCTGCGGCATTCGGAGCAGGTATAGAGACGATAGAGCCCCTGGTCGTTGGTGAAGTAGGAGAGGGATTTCTGGCTCTGGGAATCGCAGTAGGGGCACTGCATCCGCTGGAAGAGCCACTCGGTATCGCAACGGGAACAGAGTAGCCACCGCCCTCCCCTTTCTTTGTCCAGGAAGGCCAAGTCAGGTTTGCCACCGCAGACGGGGCAGGTCTTGCGCCGCCATACTCCCTGGTTGAGCAAACCCGACAGCATCTCGGCATGGGCGATGAGGAAGGGGAAGAGAGCAGCCTGAACGGTGGCGGCCAGCAAGTCATCGCTGATGCCCTTCAGGGCTGCCAGGGATGTCAGCGGCTGGCCCCGGTACCATTGACCGCAGGCCCGTTCAAGAAGCGCTCGGTCAGAGGCGATCTCGTTCAGGGCCGCTGCTGCAGATGGCTCCTGGCCGGTGCTTTCGGCCAGTATTCCAGCAGCACCACGGAAGAGGTCCTGCGCCAGAGGCCAGTCGAGGGGGGGCACAAGGTCATCGAACTTGAGGAGGGGAATGCCCTGACCCAACTGGCTGAAGGCGGCTTCCTTGCTCAATGCGGGCGGAGGCACGGAGATCCTGCCCCGGGCCTCCATCTGCAGACGAAGCAGCCTGTCATAGGCCTGAAAAACAGAGGGGAGCGGGCCTTCCCTCTGTGCCCACTCCCCCAGTTTGTCCAGTATCCTAGTGTGCCTGCTGCTTCCCCTGACCACCTGGTGTTCCCTTGGCGGCTGCCTCGCGGGCGGCAACCTCCTTGTACCACTTGCCATGATGGCTCTGGGCATACTCCGCAGAGACCTTGCCCTTGACCATGGACTTGAGGGACTCGGTCATCCGGGGATGAATGGCGCCGAGGTAGAGGTGCACCAGCAGCATGGCCCCGCCGACGATGAAGCAGAGGTCATGGATGATGACCATCCAGTCAAAGACGCCGGCAGACAGTGTATCCTTGAGGAACCACATGAAGATGCCGGTGAAGATGAATCCCAGCGCGCTGAAGAAGGCCACCACTGCCCAGAGCTTCTGTCCCGTGTTCATGTCGGGCTGCGGCGGCATCTTCTTCTCATCGCCACCGAAGTAGTAGTCCGGCGCCGCTTTGAGCCATGCCAGGTCGTCCTTGCCCCAGGAGAAGATCTCCTTAATGAAGTGAAACGAACGGCCGGGCTTCATGAGGAAGAACAGCAAGGGAGCCAGGATGAAGATCACCGCCGCGATGCGGTGCACGATGCGGGTGGCCCCGCCCTCAGCAACACTGCTGAACGCGGGCACGTAGAGAAACAGACCGGTGATGGCCAGGACCAGAGCTGCGGCGGTTATGGTCCAGTGAAACCAACGCGCCCCGGCACTGTACTTCTCGACCTCATGATGCGTCATGTTACTTACCCTCCTTCGCCTTCACCATTCTGGCGCGGGCGACCATGTAGTTCAGCAGCAGGCCCCCAGCCACTATTCCGACGACACCGTAACCGACGGGTTTGAGGATGTCCTGCCACAGAGTAACTGCCGGCGACACCTCGGGGTTGACCGGTAGCTTGTGATCCTTCAGCGGATGGTTGACCACGTAGAGCACGTGCAGGCCATCCAGTTCCTTGTCGCCATAGAGGAGGGCATCGTCACCGAGCTCCGCCACCCTCGCCTCCGACTTGGCAACCATGTCTTCCCGCTCGCCGAAGTCCAGGGCCCCGGGAGGGCAGGTCTTTACGCAGGCGGGCTCATGTCCGTTGTCGACGCGGTCCTTGCAGAGGATGCACTTGAACATCTTGGCCTTGCCGGTCACCCGGCTGCCGTCCAGACGGGGTACATCGAAGGGGCAGGCCTCGACGCAGTAGCCGCAGCCGGTGCATTTCTCGCGGTCGATGTAGACGATGCCCGAATCAGTCTTGTTGACCGCCTTGGTGGGGCAGACCTGCACACAGCCCGCATCGGTGCAGTGCATGCAGGCGCGGCGGGTGAAGAGCCAGGCCAGACCATTGCCGTTCTCGACCTCGGTGAAGCGCATCTTCAGCCAGGTGCGATAGCTGAGATCGGCCGGGTTCTCATAGCTGCCGGTGTTCTTGGTTTCCTCGGCTTCCAGCTCGTTCCATTGTTTGCAGGCAGCCTGGCAGCCGCGGCAGGCGGTGCACTTGGTGGCGTCGTACATGATCGCTTTAGCCATTTGTCACCTCCAGCAGTAGCTCCTTCATCATCCTCATGCCTAGGCCCTCCTTATGTTGCACAGGAATGCCTTGTATTCAGGGATGGTGGTGTTCGGGTCACCGACCGACGGAGTGAGCACGTTGGCGCTGTCACCCGTGGACAGGCCGGAGTAGCCCCAGTGCCACGGCATGCCAATCTGGTGCACCGTCGTGCCGTTCATCTGGAAGGGCTTGAACCGCTTGGTGACCAGGGCCACGGCAGTGATCTCGCCGCGGGTGTTCCAGACGACGACCTTGTCGCCGTTCTTGATCTCCTTCTCAGCGGCCAGTTCTTCACTCATCTCGATGAACATCTCCGGCATCTGCTCCACCAGCCAGGAGGAGTTGCGGGTCATCTGCCCCGCCTGCCAGTGCTCCACCACCCGGTAGGTGGAGGCCACGATGGGGTACTCGTCCGGCGTGGATTGCTCTTCCGGCCGCCAGATCTTGATCACCGGATCGTTCTTGGTCGCGGAGAGAGGGTTGGCATCCAGTGGGCTCTCCCACGGCTCGTAGTGCTCGGGCAGCGGGCCATCGGCCAGGGAGGCTTCCCTGGTGCCCAGATTCGGGGCGAAGAGGCAGCCGACTCCTTCCGAGCGCATGATAAACGGGGCATGCCCCCCATGAACCATGGCCTTGCCGCCGCCATCAGACACGTCGCCCTTCCAGGCGCCGGCGGCATCTCCAAACCAGGTGATCACCGGATGCTCGGTGTCCCAGGGCTGGCCGTTCAGATCCACTGAGGCGCGGTTGTAGACGATGCGGCGGTTGGCCGGCCAGCACCAGGCATAGTAGTTGTAGAGGCCGATGGGTTTGTAGCCATCCTCGGGTTTGGAGCCGAAGCCAGCGTTGCCCACATCGGCAGTCCAGCGCCGGGCCGTCCTGTTGCCCATGTTGTCCGGCGGGAACATGGCTGCCTTGTTGGCATTCTCGAAGGCATCGAGCGAGGCTTCGTCCACGTAGCAGCCGCAGTAGACCCAGTTGCCGCAGCTGGTGCTGCCATTGTCCGCCAGATTGGCGAACCCGTTGACCAACTGACCCGCCTTCTCGCCCGTGACGTAGTAGCCATTGACCTCTTTCAGCACTTTTCGGGGGTCAACATGCTCGCCCTCTGCAGCATAGTCCCAGGTGAGGCTGAGAATACCGTCCCGGTTGGGGGCTGCAGCGTCATCGTCGTACAGTTTCTTGACCTTGAGCATGAGGTCATTGAGCATCTCCAGGTCGGCCCGGGCATCGCCGGGGCCATCGGCGCACTTGTAGCGCCACTGCACCCAGCGGCCGCTGTTGCTGACCGTGCCCTCCTTCTCATAGGAGCCCAGGGCGGGAAGCTGGAAGACCTCGGTGTCAATGGTGGTGGGGTCAACGCCCGGCCGCTTCCAGAAGACCGAGGTCTCCGTCTCCCACATGTCAACGCAGACCAGCCAGTCCAGGGTCTCCAAGGCCCGCAAGGTCTGATTGGCGTTGGGGCTGCCCACAGCGGGGTTCTGGCCCCAGCACATGAGGCCCTTGACCTTCTCCTTCTTGTCCTCATCACCCTTCTCCATGGCTTCGAAGAGAGCGATGTGGGTGTGATTCTTGCCCGATTTGGGCTTGGGCATGTAGTGGAAGGCAAAGTCGTTGCTGGCAGTGGCAGCGCCACCATACCACGCCTTGAGCAGGCTGGTGATGTACTTGGGGGTGTTCTTCCACCAGTTGAGGCTCAGGGGGTCACCGGTCTTGGGCGTTACCCGGTCGATGTACTTCTGAAGAGTGGCATCAGTGTGCACCGGCACGTTGAGGTATCCGGGGATGATGTGCGACAGCAGGGCCTGGTCGGTCGAGCCCTGAACGTTGGACTCGCCACGCATAGCCTGGATGCCGCCGCCAGAGACACCGACGTTGCCCAGGAGGAGCTGTAGTATGCCATAGGAGCGGATGATCTGGGCGCCGTTGGTGTGATGCGTGGCGCCCATGGCGTAGAGGATGTTCCCCGCCTTGCCGACGGCACCGCTCTTGGCGAAGGTCTGGGCGACCTCGAGGAACTTCTCCACCGGCGCACCGCTGATCTTGTTGACCATCTCGGGCGTGTAGCGGGCGTACTGTCTCTTGAGGATCTGGAAGACGCAGTTGGGATCCTTGAGGGTCTTGTCCTTCTTGGCAACACCCTTTCCTCCCTCAGCCAGGGGATAGAGGACAGGGATGATGTTTCCCTCCGTGCTGCCGGCATCCAGGTAGGTCCACTTGGACTTGCCGTAAGTCCGGTTGGCCTCGTCGTAGCCCGCAAACAGCCCATCGAGGTCGGGCGGCCCTTTGTAGTCCGGATGGACCAGGAAGGCGGCGTTGGTGTACTCGGTGACATAGGTCATGTTGTAGTTGCCGGGGTTGGCCTCCATGTCATCGATGACGTACTTGATCAGTCCGCCGATGAAGGCCACGTCAGTGCCGGACCTGATGGGGCAGTAGAGGTGGGCCTTGGAGGCGCTCCGTGTGAAGCGGGGGTCAACGACGATGAGCTTGGCACCCCGCTCGATGGCATCGGTGATATGGCCGTAGGCGGCAGGGTGGTTCTCCGCCGGGTTGCCGGCGATGACCATGATGTAGTCGGAGTTGGCAACGTCAGTCCAGTGGTTGGTCATAACCCCGCGGCCGAATGTTTGCGCCAAACTGGCGACAGTGGGTGAATGTCAGATACGGGCCTGGTGTTCCAGATACACCAGCCCCAGTCCTCGCATCATTTTGGAAAGGAGGTAGCACTCTTCATTGTCCAGAGCGGCGCCGCCGAGACAGCCGATGGCCTCGGTGCGGCGGGATATGGATTCGCCCTCATTCTCGATCCAGTTGGCATCCCTGGTGGACTTGATCCTCTCGGCGATCATGTCCAGGGCTTCGTCCCATTCAAGGTCCTCCCAGTCCGCGCCACCAGCCCTGCGGTAGCGGGGCTTGTTCAGCCGCCGCTCGTTATCCGCGCTGAGTTGGCGCATGGAAGCACCCTTGGCGCAGGCAGCACCGCGGTTGACGGGGTGGTCAGGGTCGCCTTCGATGTTGACCACCCTGCCGTCCTCGGCAGCTACGAGGAAGCCGCAACCCGATCCGTCGTAGGGACAGATGGTATAGCCCTCGCCGATGGGCTTGTGCAGGTCCAGCGACGCCTCTGCGGCCGCCTTCTGGGCATCCAGGGTCTGGTAGATCAGGAATCCGCCGGCGGTGGCGGCGCCTGACAGCTTGAAGAAGTCCCTCCGGCTTATCTCCACAACCTTGCTCCTCCTTTCAGCAATAACCTCTTTCGAAGCAGGGAATCCAACCCACACTGCATCGGGAATTCAGGACGCACCGGAAGACGAGCGGCAAACGGCGCTGTGAAACGCGAGGGGCATAATGAAAAGAAGTAGCCACCTCGAGAACGAGGTCGAGAGCTACTTCCTGGCGGCCCCCCTTCGGCTTCCCCTGTTTGAGTGCCCGTGGTCCCGTGACAACTTAGTCCGCGCTTCTCCCTAGCTTCGGGTGTATTTTACCCCAGCGAAAATGCTTTCGCAACTTCAAGTTGGATTTGAAGGGCCACGCAAGCAGATGCTAGAATACTGCTGCCGAAGGAAGGTAGTCCCTTGCAGGAACGAGTAAGGCAACTGTTGGCCAGTCAGAAGGTTGACACAGGAGCCGTTATCCCCCTGCTGCAGAAGGTCCAAGAGACATTCGGCTATCTCCCCCAAGAGGCCATCGGTCAAGTGGCCCGACTGCTGAAGATGTCCGAGAGCGAGATCTTCGGCGTGGCCACCTTCTACGCCCAGTTCCGCTTCACCCGCCCCGGGGATCACACCATCAAGGTCTGCCTGGGCACGGCCTGTCACGTGAGAGGCGGGTCCCAGATCATGGAGACCATCGAGAGGGAACTTGACGTGAAGGCCGGCGGGACCACCAAGGACTTCAAATTCGGGCTGGAGAGGGTGGCCTGTTTCGGTTCCTGTGCCTTGGCACCGGTGCTGGTAGTCGATGACAAGGTGTACGGGCGCCTGAGCAGCGGCAAGACGAAGGAGATCATCGCCCAGCACCAATAGGGTCAGAGCGCCTTTCTCCTGTAGAGAAGCCCCCATGCAGACCAAGGCTTTTGATGACATAAGGGCCCACGCAGAGAAGGAATGGGAGGCTCTGGAGCACAGCCAGAAGCCCCGCATTCTTGTGGGCACTGCCACCTGCGGCCTGGCCGCAGGTGCGGAAGCAGTGCTGAAAGCCATTGAGGCAGAGCTGGCCCAGAGGGGCATTGAGGCCATCCTGATGCAGGTCGGCTGCATCGGCCTGTGCTACTCCGAACCCATGGTGGACATCGTCGGGCCAGGACAGGCCCGGGTCTGCTACGGAGGGGTGACTCCGGAGATGGTCACACGTCTGATCGAAGAGCATGTGGTGAACGGTCGGCCCTGCTCTGACCTGGCTCTGGGCACTGTGGGGAAGGGTTCAGCGGACGGTATCCGTCCCCTGTTTGAGTCGCCCGTGTTGAAACCGCAGGTGCGGATAGTGCTGCGCCGCTGCGGGCTGATAGACCCGGAGAACATCCGGCACTACATCGCCACCGGCGGGTACCGGGGCCTGGCCAAGGCGCTGAAGATGTCCGCTGATGAGGTGATCGCGGAGGTGAAGAGATCGGGGCTGCGGGGCAGGGGTGGGGCGGGGTTCCCCACCGGGCAGAAGTGGGAATTCTGCCGGAAATCGGCAGGCAAGCAGAAGTACATCATCTGCAACGCCGACGAAGGCGACCCGGGCGCCTTCATGAACCGCTCCCTGCTGGAGGGCGATCCCCATTCGGTGCTGGAGGGTATGCTGATCGGGGCATGTGCCATCGGGGCAAGCGAGGGATACATCTACTGCCGCGCCGAGTATCCCCTGGCTTTGAAGCGGCTGAGGATCGCCATGGCTCAGATGGAGGAGTACGGCCTGCTGGGCAACGACGTTCTGGGCTCCGGCTTTGGCTTCCATCTGAAGATCAAGGAGGGGGCAGGGGCCTTTGTGTGCGGCGAGGAGACGGCGTTGATGGCCTCCATCGAGGGCAAGCGGGGTATGCCCCGGAGCAGGCCTCCCTTCCCGGCCGTCTCAGGACTGTGGGGCAAGCCGACCAACATCAATAATGTAGAAACCTGGGCCAACACGGCGGCGATCATGGAGAACGGCGCCGATTGGTACGCCAGCTACGGCTCCAAGGGAAACAGCGGGACGAAGACCTTCTCACTGGTAGGCAAGGTGGAGAGGACCGGACTGATCGAGGTACCGCTGGGGATCACCCTGGCCCAGATCATCAATGACATCGGCGGGGGTATGCTGGGTGGGAAGGCCTTTAAGGCAGTGCAGACCGGAGGGCCTTCGGGGGGATGTCTGGGGTCGGACTTCCTCAATTCGCCCGTTGACTACGAGACGCTGGCCAAGGCCGGGTCCATCGTGGGCTCGGGCGGGATGATCGTGCTGGACGAGGACACCTGCGTGGTAGACCTGGCCCGGTACTTCCTGACCTTCGTCCAGAATGAGTCCTGCGGGAAGTGCGTGCCCTGCAGGGTGGGGACGAGGCAGATGTTGGGCATTCTGGAGCGGATAACCCGGGGAGAGGGTAGAGCTGAGGACATCGACCAGCTCCAGACGCTGGCCGAGACAGTGAGGGATGGTTCGCTCTGCGCCCTGGGGGGAACAGCGCCCAATCCGGTGCTGACCACGCTGCGCTACTTCCGGTCGGAGTACGAGGCGCATATCCTGGAGAAGAGATGCCCCGCGAGGGGCTGCCAGAAGCTGGTGTCGTGCTACATCCTGCCGGACAAGTGCGAGGGCTGCGGGATCTGCCTCAAGGCCTGTCCCGTGGAAGCGATTGCCGGCGGCAAGAGGATGGTGCACGTCATCGACCAGGTCAAGTGCACCAGATGCGGAGCCTGCATCGATATCTGCCCACCCAGGTTCTCCGCCATCAAGAAGGTGTCCGGCGAAGAGATCGAGGTGCCCCCGGAGCCCATCCCGGTGACGCCGAAGAAGAAGGCGGCGAAGACGGAGCCGGCGGAGTAACTCCCCGTTTGCTGATTCCGAATGTCTTTTGAGGAACTGTCTGGAAGATGAGCAACGTCAACCTGACCATCAATGGCGGCAAGGTCAGTGTCAGCGGCAACGCCACAGTGTTGGAGGCAGCGCAGGCGGCGGGGATCTACATCCCCACCTTGTGTCATCATCAGGGGCTGGCCCCCCATGGCGGTTGCCGCCTTTGTCTGGTGGAGGTGGAGGGGATGCGGCGGCTGACCACCGCCTGCACCACGCCGGTGGCCGAGGGCATGGCGGTGAAGACGGATACGCCCCAGATCCAGCAGCTGAGGCGGAACATCCTGGAGCTGGTGCTGAGCGAGCATCCCCACGCCTGCTTCACCTGCGACCGCAAGGAACGGTGCGGACCCCTGGACATCTGCCTGCGCAACGTCGGTGTGAGTGAGCGCTGCGTCACCTGTCCCAAGAACAGGCGCTGCGAGCTGCAGGAGGTGGTCAACTACATCGGCATGCCGGAGATGACCGTCCCCTACACCTTCCGGGGATTGTCCGTGGAGAAGGACGGCGTCTTCTTCGACCGTGACTACAATCTCTGCATTCTGTGCGGCCGCTGCGTCCGGGTGTGCCAGGAGGTGCGGGGCGCCGGGGCGGTGGCCTTCACCTACCGGGGCAGTCAGGCGTTGATCGGTACCGCCTTCGGCCAGCCTCTCTATGACGTGGGCTGCCAGTTCTGCGGTGCCTGTGTTGATGCCTGTCCCACCGGGGCCCTGGTGGAACGCTCCGCCAAGTGGATGGGCACCCCAGACAGACAGGTGACCACCACCTGCCCCTACTGCGGCGTTGGCTGCCAGCTCGATGTCCAGGTGAAGCACGAGCATATCATCAATGTCATCCCCAATAAGGATAGTCCCGTCAATAAGGGCCAGGCCTGCGTCAAGGGCAAGTTCGGCCTGGACTTCGTCCATGACGGCGACAGGCTGACCTCTCCTTTGATCAAGAAGAACGGCTCCTTCGTGGAAGCTTCCTGGGATGAGGCCCTGGACCTGGTGGTCCGCTCCTTCTCCAAGTACAAGGGAGGTCAGTTCGCCGCCATCGCCTCTGCCAAGTGCACCAACGAGGATAATTACGTCCTGCAGAAGTTCGTCCGGGCAGTGATGGAGACCAACAACATCGATCACTGCGCCCGGCTCTGACATGCCCCCACCGTGGCCGGTCTGGCCACCAGCTTCGGCAGCGGAGCCATGACTAATTCCATCTCCGAGATCGGCGAGGCCTCCTGCATCCTGGCCATCGGCACCAATACCACCATCGCCCACCCCGTCATCGGTGTCGAGGTGAAGAGGGCCCTGCGGGGCGGCGGGAAACTCATCGTGGCCAATCCCCGCGAGATCAGCCTCTGCCGCATGGCCGATATCTGGCTGCAACACCGCCCGGGGAGCGATGTGGCCCTCTTGATGGGCCTGATGTGGATCATCGTCGATGAGGGACTGCTGGACCTGGCCTTCGTCCAGGAGCGCTGCGAGAACTTCGAGGTCTTCCTGGATTCTCTGAAGGATTTCCATCCCAAGTTCGTAGAACAGGTCACCGGCGTCCCGGCAGAGCAGCTGGCCCAGGCCGCCAGGATGTTCGCCACCAGTAAGCCGGCCACCATCCTCTATACCATGGGCATCACCCAGCATACCCACGGCACGGATAATGTCCTGGCCATCGCTAATCTGGCCATGCTCACCGGCAATATCGGCAAGCCTTCTACAGGGGTCAACCCCCTAAGAGGCCAGAACAATGTCCAGGGCGCCTGCGATATGGGCTCCCTGCCCACCGTCTATTCGGGCTATCAGTCCGTGGCCGATGCCAAGGCGCAGCAGAAGTTCCAGGAGGCCTGGGGGGCCAAGCTTAGTCCCACACCGGGCCGGACTCTGACCGAGATCATCGAGGCACCTAATCTGGAGCCAATCAAGGCCATCTATCTGGTGGGCGAGAATCCGGTGCTCAGCGATCCCGATGCCACCCATGTCCGCAAGGCGCTGGAGAGGCTGGAGTTCCTGGTGGTCCAGGATATCTTCCTCACCGAGACCGCCCAGCTGGCCGACGTGGTCCTGCCCGCAGCTTCCTTCGCCGAGAAGGACGGGACCTTCACCAATACCGAGCGCAGGGTGCAGCGGGTGAGGAAGGTCATCGACTCCCCGGGAGAGTCCCGGCCCGACTGGTGGATCACCTGCCAGATCGCCCGGAGGATGGGTGCCAAGGGCTTCGATTATCAGAACCCAGAGGAGATTATGTCCGAGATCGCCCGGCTGACACCCAGCTACGGCGGCATCTCCTACCAGCGTATCGAGCAGGTAGGCCTGCAGTGGCCCTGCCCTACCGCAGAGCATCCGGGCACCATCTTCCTGCATAAGGATACCTTCTCCAGGGGCAAGGGGAAGTTCGCCCCACTGCAGTACCGGCCTTCAGCCGAGCAGCCCGATGCCGACTATCCCCTCATTCTGACCACGGAGAGAAGCCTCTACCACTACCACACCAGCACCATGACCAGGAAGGTGAAGGGGCTGAGAAAGCTCCGCAGCCAGGAGCTGCTGGAGATCAATCCCTCAGATGCCCAGAAGCTGGGCATCACCGACGGCCAGACCGTCAAGGTCTCCTCCCGCCGCGGTCAGCTGACCGCCACCGCCAGGGTGACCCCAGTCTCACCACCAGGGGTGGTCTCCATGACCTTCCATTTCGCCGAAACACCGACCAATGTGCTCACCAATCCCGCCCTCGACCCGGTGGCCAAAATACCCGAACTTAAGGTCGCCGCAGTCAGAGTGGAACCCTGCCGTCCGGAGCAGAACGCGCCTGCGCCCGCCATGGCAGGCAGCAGATGATAGTCCAAATCAGCACCATAGCGGAGGGGCAGAAGTGGCTGTAACAGCACTGAACATCAACGGGCAGCAGGTCACTGCCCGCAGAGGCACAACCATCCTCGAGGCGGCCAAGGCAGCAGGGGTGTATATCCCCTCCCTGTGCGCCTTCCCCGGTCTGAGACCGCTGCCTGAAGAGGTGCCCGACCGGGCCTGCCAGCTCTGTCTGGTGGAGGCCGGGGGCGAGGTGGTCCTCTCCTGCAAGACCCCCGTCTCGGAGGGGATGAAGGTGGATACCGAGTCGGCCAGGGTCCGGGGCCTGCGGCAGGCCAACCTGATGGCCATCATGCGCCGCCACCCCAACACCTGCTTCACGTGCGACCGCCGTCAGCGTTGCCGCCCCCTGGACATCTGCCTCCGCCAGGTGGCCGTCGAGGAGCGATGTGTCACCTGCCCCAGAAACACCAGCTGCGAGCTGCAGCAGGCTGTGGACCACATAGGCATCACCAAGGAGATGCCCGCCTACACCGTGAAGAAGCTGGAGGTTCGGAACGACAGCCCCTTCTTCGTCCGGGACCACAACCTGTGCATCCTCTGCCAGCGTTGCGTCCGGGTGTGCGAGCAGATCAGGGGAGCCAGGGCCATCGAGTTCGCCTATCCCTGCTACAAGGCCTGTCCTTCAGGCATTGACATCCCCCGCTACGTCCGCCTCATTGCCCGGGGCAGGCCGGAAGCGGCCCTGGCGGTGATCCGGGAGAAGGTGCCCTTCCCCGGCTCCCTGGGGAGGGTCTGCATTCACCCCTGCGAAACGGCCTGCCAGCGGGGTCAGGCGGTGGACAAACCGATCTGCATCAGGATGCTGAAGCGCCACGCCCATGACAACAGCAACGGCGAATGGAAGAAGCGGGCCAAGAAGCTGCCACCCACCGGCAGGAGGGTGGCGGTAGTGGGGGGCGGACCGGCCGGCCTGACAGCCGCCCTGTATCTGGCCAAGCTGGGCCACGCGGTGACCGTCTTCGAGGCCCTGCCCGAGGCCGGGGGGATGATGCGGATGGGCATCCCGGAGTACCGCCTGCCCCGGAACGTGCTGGGCACCGAGATCGACGATATCAAGAGCGCTGGGGTGGAGATCAGATTAAACAGCCGGATCGAATCCGTCGATCCGCTATTCGAGCAGGGATTCAGCGCCGTCTTCCTGGCCGTCGGCGCCCATCAGGGAATGCGCCTGGCAGTGGAGGGGGAGACCCTGCCCGGGGTGATCGAGTCGGCGGAGTTCCTCCGCCGGGCCAACCTGGGGGAGAAGGTGACCGTGGGGGAGAGGGTGGGGGTGGTCGGCGGGGGCAATGTGGCCATCGACGCCGCCCGCATCCCCCTGCGGCTGGGGGCCAAGAAGGTGACCATCTTCTACCGCCGCACCCGGGCCGAGATGCCGGCCAGCGAGGAGGAGGTCGAGGCCGCCCTGGAAGAGGGGGTGGAGATCGCCTACCTCACCGCTCCGTCCAAGGTGACCCGGCAGGACGGCGTGCTCCGCCTGGAGCTGCTGCGGATGGAACTGGGCGAACCCGATGCCAGTGGCAGGCGGAGTCCCGTGCCCGTCAAGGGCAGTGAGTTCGTGGTGGAGTTGGACACACTGATCGCCGCCATCGGCCAGCGGCCCGAGGTCCCCAAGGATTTCAGGGTGGAGCTGGGCCGGGGCAACACCATCAAGGTTGACGCCGCCATGGCCACCAGCCGCCGGGGCGTCTTCTCGGGCGGCGACTGCGCCAGCGGACCAGCCTCCGTCATCGAGGCCATCGCCGCGGGCAGAAAGGCGGCCGAGTCCATTGACCGCTACCTGGGCGGCAGGGGGGACATCTCCGAGTCACTGGTGCCCCCTGAGGAGGCCACGTTCTGGGCCGACGGGCACTTCCCGGCAGAGCAACTTGCCACGCTGACACACCTTGCCCCTGAGGCAAGCATCCACAGCTTCGATGAGGTGGAGGCCGGTTTCGCCTCCGAGGTGGCCAGGGCCGAGGCCATGCGCTGCCTCCAATGCCATGTGATCACCCCTCCCGACGAGCTGCTGCTCCAGGATGCCGGCTGCCAGTTCTGCGGTGCCTGTGTTGATGCCTGTCCCACCGGGGCCCTGGTGGAACGCTCCGCCAAGTGGATGGGCACCCCAGACAGACAGGTGACCACCACCTGCCCCTACTGCGGCGTTGGCTGCCAGCTCGATGTCCAGGTGAAGCACGAGCATATCATCAATGTCATCCCCAATAAGGATAGTCCCGTCAATAAGGGCCAGGCCTGCGTCAAGGGCAAGTTCGGCCTGGACTTCGTCCATGACGGCGACAGGCTGACCTCTCCTTTGATCAAGAAGAACGGCTCCTTCGTGGAAGCTTCCTGGGATGAGGCCCTGGACCTGGTGGTCCGCTCCTTCTCCAAGTACAAGGGAGGTCAGTTCGCCGCCATCGCCTCTGCCAAGTGCACCAACGAGGATAATTACGTCCTGCAGAAGTTCGTCCGGGCAGTGATGGAGACCAACAACATCGATCACTGCGCCCGGCTCTGACATGCCCCCACCGTGGCCGGTCTGGCCACCAGCTTCGGCAGCGGAGCCATGACTAATTCCATCTCCGAGATCGGCGAGGCCTCCTGCATCCTGGCCATCGGCACCAATACCACCATCGCCCACCCCGTCATCGGTGTCGAGGTGAAGAGGGCCCTGCGGGGCGGCGGGAAACTCATCGTGGCCAATCCCCGCGAGATCAGCCTCTGCCGCATGGCCGATATCTGGCTGCAACACCGCCCGGGGAGCGATGTGGCCCTCTTGATGGGCCTGATGTGGATCATCGTCGATGAGGGACTGCTGGACCTGGCCTTCGTCCAGGAGCGCTGCGAGAACTTCGAGGTCTTCCTGGATTCTCTGAAGGATTTCCATCCCAAGTTCGTAGAACAGGTCACCGGCGTCCCGGCAGAGCAGCTGGCCCAGGCCGCCAGGATGTTCGCCACCAGTAAGCCGGCCACCATCCTCTATACCATGGGCATCACCCAGCATACCCACGGCACGGATAATGTCCTGGCCATCGCTAATCTGGCCATGCTCACCGGCAATATCGGCAAGCCTTCTACAGGGGTCAACCCCCTAAGAGGCCAGAACAATGTCCAGGGCGCCTGCGATATGGGCTCCCTGCCCACCGTCTATTCGGGCTATCAGTCCGTGGCCGATGCCAAGGCGCAGCAGAAGTTCCAGGAGGCCTGGGGGGCCAAGCTTAGTCCCACACCGGGCCGGACTCTGACCGAGATCATCGAGGCACCTAATCTGGAGCCAATCAAGGCCATCTATCTGGTGGGCGAGAATCCGGTGCTCAGCGATCCCGATGCCACCCATGTCCGCAAGGCGCTGGAGAGGCTGGAGTTCCTGGTGGTCCAGGATATCTTCCTCACCGAGACCGCCCAGCTGGCCGACGTGGTCCTGCCCGCAGCTTCCTTCGCCGAGAAGGACGGGACCTTCACCAATACCGAGCGCAGGGTGCAGCGGGTGAGGAAGGTCATCGACTCCCCGGGAGAGTCCCGGCCCGACTGGTGGATCACCTGCCAGATCGCCCGGAGGATGGGTGCCAAGGGCTTCGATTATCAGAACCCAGAGGAGATTATGTCCGAGATCGCCCGGCTGACACCCAGCTACGGCGGCATCTCCTACCAGCGTATCGAGCAGGTAGGCCTGCAGTGGCCCTGCCCTACCGCAGAGCATCCGGGCACCATCTTCCTGCATAAGGATACCTTCTCCAGGGGCAAGGGGAAGTTCGCCCCACTGCAGTACCGGCCTTCAGCCGAGCAGCCCGATGCCGACTATCCCCTCATTCTGACCACGGAGAGAAGCCTCTACCACTACCACACCAGCACCATGACCAGGAAGGTGAAGGGGCTGAGAAAGCTCCGCAGCCAGGAGCTGCTGGAGATCAATCCCTCAGATGCCCAGAAGCTGGGCATCACCGACGGCCAGACCGTCAAGGTCTCCTCCCGCCGCGGTCAGCTGACCGCCACCGCCAGGGTGACCCCAGTCTCACCACCAGGGGTGGTCTCCATGACCTTCCATTTCGCCGAAACACCGACCAATGTGCTCACCAATCCCGCCCTCGACCCGGTGGCCAAAATACCCGAACTTAAGGTCGCCGCAGTCAGAGTGGAACC
>VGOM01000025.1 GCA_016875915.1 Chloroflexota bacterium | reverse complement strand
AGCATGTCCAGAAGGCCCTCCATGGCATGGGTCAATTCCGCCATTGGCTCATGGCCGATCATGGCCGAGGATCCCTTTATGGTATGGGCCGCCCGGAATATCTCCTGCAGCAACTGCGGGTCGCTGCCGTTCTTCTCCAAGTCAACAATGGTCCGGTCCAGCAGGGCGATCTGCTCTTCGGTTTCCTCCAGGAAGACCTGCAGCTCTGCTGCAGTGACGTCGATAGACGGATTCATCTGCCGCTCTCACTCATCCAAGTTGTGTTCCGCGGACTGAGCGTCCGCCCCCGTCTTCGTCGGGGAATCACCCGCCGACACCGGTAGCCTCCAGTTGGCCGTCGTATGCCGCTGAGACGCTCTGCTTCTCGTCCAGGGACAGCAGGCTGTCCGCATCAAGGAGGATGACCAGCTTCGAGTCCAGTTTGGCAATGCCCAGGATGTAGTCGGCATCCGGACCGTGGACCACCGTTGACGGGGGTTCGATCAGTGCATACGGTATGCGCAACACCTCGCTCACACCGTCGACTATCAGACCGACGTACTCGCCGCCCACTTCCAGCACCATGATCCGCATGTCCTTGGTTTCCTCACCGGCGGGCAGGTCCAGACGCTTCCTCAGGTCGATCACCGGAACCACCTTGCCCCGGAGGTTGGTCACCCCCTCCACAAACGGCAGCGCGCCGGGTACGCGGGTGATGTTCTGCATTCGAATGATCTCCCGGACACACTGGCTGCTCACCGCGTAGTGCTCGGATGCCAGATCGAAGAGCACCAGTTGCAGTTCCGCTGTCGACTTGTCCTCTCTGTGCATCAGTCCTCCACGTTCTCCTGCCGAATCAGCGTCCTGACCGACTTCGCAACGCCCTGCACAGCCTCAAAGCAGGTCACTCGCTGCCAGCCTCCGTCTTGAACACCGTGACCGATCTCTCCAGTTCCCCGGACATGTCAGCCAGCGACTGGGCGGAGGCAAGCACCTCTTCCACCTGCGCCGACATCTCCTCGGCCGAAGCTGAGACCTCCTGAGCGGCCGCGCTGTTCTCTTCGGCTACAGCACTGGTGGTCTCAACCGAATTGGACATATTGCCCGAGCTGGCCGACATCTGTTCGGTGGCGGCCACGTTCTGCTCCACGATCTTGTTGATCCGGTCAATCACCTTGACCATGTCCGCGCTCAGAGCATCCAGTTCCTGAGCGGCACTGGATATCTGGTCGACCTGCCTGCCCACATCCCGCGCTCGCTCCAGGATGTCGTCAAGCGCTCCTCCGGCATCCGCGGCAAGCTTGTAGCCGTCCTCAACCTCCCTGCCGCCCTGCTGCATGGCGCCTACCGCCTCCCTCACTCCGCTCTGGATGCCGCCGATGAGGACGGCGATCTCCTTGGTCGCTGTCGATGACCGCTCGGCCAGCTTCCTCACTTCGTCAGCGACCACGGCGAAGCCGCGTCCCTGGTCGCCGGCTCTGGCCGCCTCGATGGCTGCATTCAGAGCCAGGAGGTTGGTCTGCGCCGCTATGTCGTCGATAGTGGCCACTATCTTGCCGATCTCATCCGAGCGCTGACCGAGGTCCGCCACCCTCTTGGACACAACGTCCATGGCCTTCTTGATCCGCTCCATCCCGGCGATGGTCTCGTGGGTCTTCAGGGCCCCCTTCTCTGCGGAGACCGCAGTGCTCTTCCAGGCGTCAGACCCGGCGCGGGCGTTGGCCGAGACCTGCCCCGCAGCCGTCGATACCTGGCCAACCATGTGGCTGGCCTCCTCCACGCCCCGGCTCTGCTCTTGAGCGCCCCGGGAGATCTGTTCGATGGTGTCCGAGAGTTGCTCCATGTTGCGCCGGCTGTCCTGAAGGGTCACCGACTGCTCTCCGGCTCCCCTGGCGATCATCTGGATGGTGCTGGCAATTTGCTGGGTGGCCTGAGCCGTCTGCTCGGAGGCCCTGGAGAGTTGCCTCCCGGCTTCGGAGACGCTGGCCGCCGTGGCTTTCACCTTGCCGATCAACTCCCGCTGACTGGCCACCATCTGCGAGAAAGCGCCGGCCAGGACATCCTTCTCCGACTTCGGCTGGATCTCCAGCGCCAGATCACCGGCGGCTATCCTCTTGGTGACTCCGGCCATCTCCTTCATATAGTCCACCACCCGGCGATAGGCGTCAGCCAGATCGCCGACTTCATCCCTGGATCGGATGGAGATCTCCTGCTCCACGTCGCCTTCAGCCAGGGCCTGAGAGGTCGCTACCAGCGACTTCAGCGGCCTGCCTATTGTCAGGCGGGTGATCAGCCAGAAGGCGAAGAGGCAGAAGACGGCCGTTCCGGCACCGATCCACGCCATCAGGCTCCTCTGCGAGTTTATCGGGGCCATGACGTCTTCCGTGTATATCCCGGTGCCAACGATCCATCCCCAGGGGTCAAAGGACTTGACATAGGCCAGCTTGGGGACCACCCGCCCCGACTGGTCCTTGTACTGCCACATATAGCTGTAGAATCCCTCACCCTGGGCACTGCAGATGTTGGCCATGTCCACGAATATGGCATTGCCCGCGGCGTCTCTGAAGTCGCTCACGTTCGTGTTGACGATGTCAGTCCTGAAGGGATCGGCCAGCAGCACGGGCTGGTAGTCGTTCACCCAGAAGTAGCCTTCGTCATCATCGCCGTAGCGCAGTCCGCCAATGGCGGCCAGCGCATACCGCTGCGCCTCCGCGCGGGTGACCAGTCCCGACGACTCCAGGGTGTAGCAGTAGTTCAGCATGCCCCAGGCGACCTGAACCTCTTCCCTGGTCTTGGTCTCCTTCTCATGAAAGAGGCTGTTCCTCATCTGGGGCAGCACATACACCGACATGTAGACCACCAGTATGCTCACCACAAGCAGAGCCGCCAGGGACATCTTCCACATGATGCCCATTCGAATACGCTTCAGCAGCCTTGACATCCTATCTCCTCCTTGCCCCTCTTCTCCGTCCCCGGGGACTCCGCCATCATCAGGACAGCTTGGTCAGGTCCGCGGCCGTGACCAGTCTCATCAGGCGCAGCGCCAGGATGTTCCCGCTCCCGTCCCTCTCCACCGCACCGGCCACGTCCGACATCAGGAAGAGCTGGGACTCCATCTGCTCGAATGTGCCTTCATGGTCCGGATCGTCGGCTCCCTCGATGAAAGCCCAGCTGAACCGCAGCGGCACAACCGTCAGTCGGACGGACGTGCCCACGCTTACGCTGGGCAGAGGTGGCGATATGCACTCTCCGGTATAGACAACCACTGTTCCGGTGGCATCGGACACCTTCATTCCCCCGGCGCCTTCCTCCGCCAGAGGCGGGCCGAACATGGCCACAAGGGCCGTCCCCTCAATGGTGACCCGCCAGCCCTGGAAGGTCTCGAAATGCTGGAGAAGGTCGCCGATGGGCACTGTCTGACTCGGGCTGACCTTGACACTGACCTCCCTGGTGAAGGTCTCTTTGCCATCGTTGGCGCTGAAAGTGATAGTGTAGAAGCCTTGGGCCAATCCGGCCGTGTCCCACACTGCGCTGGCGGTGGACCACGGCGTTCCGGCTCCGACCGTCATGGGAACGACCGACCCTGCGTCAATACAATAGCCGGCTTCCACAGTCGAGCCATGCTCGCTGTACAACTGGGCCTTCAGTTCCACCTGGCCACTGACAACCGGCCCGGGCAACCGGGGCTGTATCTTCCTGGTGACGCCGGTCTCCTTGAAAAGGCTGCTGATGGTATCCCCGTTGACCGAGACCAGCCGGTAGCCGGGCCCGTTCCCATCCATACTGGGGCCGAACCACCACTCGCCGGAGAAGGCCCCAGTCACCTGTTCAGGGATTCCCCCGGCTTGGGTCAACAGATCGTGATGTCCGTGTCCGGCGAATATGGACACCTGGCTGGCCGATCGGCCGGAGAGGAGCAGATTCAGAACCTCGCTCTGGCTCGCCCAGCTGGTGGTCGGCTCATGGAAGAACACCAGGAGGGGGATTCCCGCCCGGTGACTCAGGTCCTGCTGCAGCCACTGAAGCTGCGCACCCGTGATGCGGTAGACGTGCTGGGCGCCGTTGAGCTCGTTGGGGTCCAGCACCAGGCAGTGATAGTCCCCCCAGTCGAAGGAGTGGTAAGTCGGCCCGAAGCTCCGCCGGAAGGCGTTCTTGCTGCTGCCGGTCTGGGCCCCCGGACCCGTCTCCTGGGTTATGTCAGCCAGATCATGGTTGCCCAGCGCGGAGTAGACCGGCATGTCCAGTCCTGATACTGCCGTCTTGAAAGCGCCGAACCACTGGTTGGCCTGGGCTTCGGATATGGTCAGCTTGTCGCCCACATTGACGAAGTCCCCGGTAGCCACAACAAAGGCAGGGGAGATGCCCTGGATCTCCGCCACGGCCTGGTTCAGGGTTGCCAGGCTGTCTCCGTCCAAATGGACGTCCGTCATGTGGACGAAGGTGAACTGAGCGGTCTTCTTCTCCGGTGTGTGCGTCAGCCCGAAGTTGAACTGGCTGTCCGATATGCTGCGATACCACGCCCCGGACGGAGTGCAGTCGCCTGGCGTAGTCACGAAGATGAACGAACCGGTCTTGGGCAGGGTGTAGTTGCCGTCCTGGTCGGTTTCCATCGAAGCTGAACCGTTGGAGACCAGGACGCCGGCGATGCCCTGCTCGTCAGCGCCCTTGACGCCGTTGCCGTCGGCATCATTGAACACGATTCCGTTGATGTCCGTCGGCGGGGGAGGAGGCGGCTCAGGCGGCCCTCCAGAGCTGGACGAGCAGCCGATCAGTCCCACAATGATCGAGAAAGCGGCAATCACCATGAGCCCGGAAAGGAAGTATCTGCGAACCATACCAGTAGTCCTCCTCGCTTGCAGCCTGCTGGCCAGAGTCATCATTGCACAAAGCTCCGCAGGCGCCACGGCCTTCGAGGCCTTGGCACTCCGCATCGATCGAGGGAAGTCTACCATCGGCAAGTCACTCCAATATCTCAGCCAACTGGGGTCATCTAACAAATTCCTATCATGGGGAGGCGTGCGTGAAGGCCAGAGGCGCAGATTGGCAGAGGCCCACTGTTGCACAGTGGTCAGCTCAGCAGAGGAGCACCGCAGTCATGCCGGGGTGGACCGGTGCGGTAACCAGATGAATGAGTGCCGAATCAGCAAGCGGGGAATCGGCGGCATCGGACTATGATCATTCTCTGGGCCAAACCGCCGAGGGGACTTCCGGGGGTCTTCACAAGAACCGCCGCTGTGACACCTACGTGTCTCCCACCGCCCTCCATCTGTCGGGCTCGGTGGAGGTATCCCAGACGATGCCACTGCCCCAGGTTCCGGGGGCGCCGCTGTAGATGCTGCCGTTCAGAGCTACGTCATAGGTGGCCTTGAAGGGCTTCCTAGCGAGGTAGTCTGCAGCGTCCTTGGTGCCGCCGCCCGCCGTGACTTTGCCGGAACTGCCGTCCCAGGCCAAGACCGCGGCATCAAGCTTGGCAACGCCGGCCTTGGTCAGGCATTCCGTCACAGCCTGCCGGGCCTGGTTCAGCTCATTATTGGCAGCCTCGGAGATAGTGAGAATGTTCACAAAGAAGGTCTTCACGGCGGAATCTGCCTTGTCCGGGCCTTCTACGGTCAGCTGAACGGTGAACCTGCCTTCCCTGGTATACCTATGCGATGGGTTCTGTTCATAGACGGTAGGGCTGCCATCGCCGAAACCCCAGCGCCACGTCTTGATCTCCCCGGTGGATCTGTCGGTGAAGGCGATAGTGAGCGGGGCAAGGCCGGCAATGGGATTGTTGGTGATCAGATCACCCGCGGTGACTTCAGCGGTGAAAGCCGCTATTGGGGCCGGTGTACTGCCGCAGGACACGCCGGCAACAGAGGCCAGCAGCATCAGAATCGCGACGGCTATCGTCGAACCCCATCGGACCGCCTTCCCAGTGAAGTAGCTGTACATGATCCTCACACCTCCCCGTCATTCCACGCATGCGGACTGCACCCTTTCCTCTCACGAGCCCACATGTCGCTGATATGCCGCCGGTTCAACTCGCCCCCGAATGTAGCACCGAGTACATGGCTTGTCAACCCTTCGGACGTGTGCTATACAATAGCGTGGCAGTCCGTTCAGCAAACCCTACCGGGAGGTCACGCAGATGGGAACTGAAGCCAGCCGATCGCAGACCAGTGACGTATTTCTGGAAGACTGGGTGACCCTGGCCAATGACTACAACCTCCAGATAGCCGTCACCCTGATGATGAACGGCATACTGGTGTCGGGGACGATAACCAGCGGCGCTGAGTTCCTGCAGCACATCGGCCGCTCGGTTTCAGCGGCCGCGGGGAGCGACCAGAAATCGCTGGGGCAAACCATTGAGAAGCACTACCAGGTGGTGGCCAAGAAGCTCTATCCGCAGACCCCCGCCGCTCCCGACAAGGAGCCCGCCGAGGCGCTTGAGGCGGCGGCGCCCCGCAAGTCCTACTTCATTCATCTGAAGGATGTGAACATGCTGGGCCCGCGTCCTCTGCCCGCCGTGCCCTACTGGAGAGGCCGCCTGGACCGGGTCGATGGCTGGTTCATCGGGGGGCTGAAAGAGGCGCCCTCGAAGTAGGGCGGACCGGCAACTGCGCCACGAGCTGTCCTGCCAGCAAACCCCATCCCCACCAGCCCCGGTGCCGATGAGGCCAGGCCGGGCCAGCCCATCCCACACCGCTGCTAGTCGCCGCACCAGTCTCCCGCCCAGACAGCAGACAACCGCAGCCCGACCGGAGGTGAGTCCATGGCAAGGAAGCTGAAGCGGATCGCCATCCTTACCGGCGGAGGCGACTGCCCGGGGATCAACGCCGTGATACGGGCCGTGGCCAAGAAGGCCATCGTGGAGCATGACGCCACGGTCATTGGCATCGAAGACGGCTATGAAGGCCTGGTGAAGGGCCGGCACCGGAGACTGCACTACGATGACGTCTCAGGCATACTGACGCTGGGCGGGACCATCCTGGGCACGTCAAACACGGCCAACCCCTACCGGTACCCCGTCCGCACCCGGCGCGGGCTGCAGTTCAGAGACATGTCGGCTGTGGCTCTGGACAACGCCAGGCAGCTGGACATGGACTGCCTGGTCTGCATCGGAGGTGACGGCACGCTGGACACAGCCAGCAGGTTGTCCAGGGAGGGCGTGGCCATCGTCGGGATACCGAAGACCATCGACAACGATCTCAGAGGCACCGATGTCACCTTCGGCTTCGACTCAGCCGTTCACATAGCCACTGAGGGGATCGACCGCCTTCATTCCACAGCGCAATCACACCACCGGGTGATGGTAGTCGAGGTCATGGGCCGCAACGCCGGGTGGATCGCGCTGCATTCGGGCGTGGCCGGGGGAGGGGACATCATCCTCATACCGGAGATCCCCTACGATGCAGATGTTGTCGCCGACAAGGTGAAGGAGCGGAACCGGAGGGGCAAACGATTCAGCATCGTCGTGGTTGCCGAGGGGGCCAAGCCCCGGGGCGGGGATGTGGTCATACAGAGGATCGTGAAGAAGAGCACTGACCCCGTCCGACTCGGGGGGATCGGATTCGTTCTGGCGGCTCAGATCGAGAAGATCACCTCCATCGAGACCCGCGCGGTGGTCATGGGACACCTCCAGAGAGGCGGCTCCCCCACACCGTACGACCGAATACTGGCCACCAGGCTGGGCACCACGGCGGTGGACATGGTCAGGGACAGGCAGTTGGGACAGATGGTCGGTGTCAAGGGCGACTCCCTGGTGGGGGTCCCTCTGGAGGAGGTGGCCCGGGGACCCAGAACCGTGCCTCCGGACCACCCCCTGATACGGGCGGCCCGGGCCATAGGCACCTGCTTCGGCGATTGACCGACGCCGTTCCTTCCGCGCGCGCACAGTGCCGCTGGCATGGCTCATCCGGCTGGTTCACGGGTCCACGGGCGGGGATTGTTAGCTTCCTGATAACTCCCCGGGCCTTCTGTGACGTCCAGGTGAGGTGGTCGTGGCACACTATGCCCCGGGCCAACCGGCCACAGGCCCGGACGACTCCCCGCTGTGAACGAAGATAACGGAGGCAATGCGTTGGATAGTGCCGAAGGCCAGTCATGCTCGGAAGCCAGCACCATCAAGGAACTGATCGACGGATTGATCGACACCACGGCGGAAGAGGAGTCAACGGCTGCAGCGGATGCGGAAGCCGAAGCCTCGGCGGATGAGATCGATGATATCGAGGAACTGATGAACCTCATGGTGGGCCGGGGCGCCTCGGACCTGCACCTCACCGTGGGCAGCCCTCCGGTATTCCGCATCGACGGCGCGCTGGTCCCTCTGCAGAACCTGTCGCCGCTGACTCCGAAGAAGCTCGAGGCCTTCTTCAAACAGCTGACCAGCACCAAGCAGAGGACAGCCTTCAAGAAGGACAAGGAGCTTGACTTCGCCTACAGCGTCTCCGAAGTGGCCCGTTTCCGAGTCAATGCCCTGTGGCAGCGCGGAGCGATCAGCCTGGCACTGCGCCGCGTGGCCGTGGACATACCCTCCATCGAGGCACTAGGGTTGCCGGCCATATGCCGGGACCTGATCATCAAACCAAGGGGCCTTATCCTGGTCACCGGCCCGGCCAACAGCGGCAAGTCGACCACCCTGGCGGCCATGCTCAATCACCTCAACAACAGCGTCAGTCGGAACGTAATCACCATCGAGGACCCCATTGAGTACCTCTTCCAGAACAACAGGTGCATCATCCGGCAGCGCGATCTGGGGGACGACACCCTGTCCTTTCACGCCGCCCTGATGCACGCCCTCCGCCATGATCCCGACGTGGTGGTCATTGGAGAGATGCGCGACATCGACACCATCAGCACCGCCATGACCGCGGCGGAGACCGGGCATCTGGTCATCGGCACGCTGCACACCATCGACGCGGCGCAGTCCATCGACCGCATCATCGACATGTACCACTACGGACAGCAGCAGCAGGTCAGACTGCAGCTCTCCCAGGTGATCGAGGCCGTCGTGTCACAGACCCTCCTGCCCCGCATCGGCGGGGGCCGGGTGGCCGCCGTGGAGATCATGCTGGCCAACAACGTCATCAGGAGACACATCCGCGACCACAAAATCTTCGAGATACCACCCAACATCGAGTTGGGCAGCCGCGAGGGCATGCAAACCCTGGATATGGCCATGGCCGAACTGGTCCGGAGCGGCGCGGTTTCCCGAGAGGACGCCACCCTCAAGAGCAGCAATCCGGCCAGGCTGAACGAACTGCTCTCACGTCACGAAAGGCAGGCCCCCAGGGTCCACGCCTTCTAGAAGACGGATCATAGTTGGGGCTTCTTCGGGGATGGGGCTTCGGAGGGGGAGGATAACTGCGGGGCCGGCACGGGAGCATCGCCGGGATTCCATCTCCCGCACCACGCTTGAGCCTATACAAGGCACTGCTGTCCTGCACCTCTGCCAGGTCGGATTGGACGAGCGATTGTCACCTTGGAGTTCCAGGGCGTCTTGTCTTCAGATCCTGAGACTCAATACAGCCAGATTCAGTGCAGGACAGCCCACCCTGTGACTTGTGGCCTCCACCGTCCCGCACGTGAGGGGGCATCGGCCACCAGCCGTCGGCAATCCTCTGCTACTTCTTCTTGGCCTTGGCCTTCGTCGTCGTCTTGGCCTTTGTCTTCGGCTTCGCCTTCGACGTCTTGGCAGCGCACTTCGCCATCAGATCACCTCCTTTCCACGCCTGGCGCGGTCGCTTTCGCTTGCCAGTTCGATCCATGACGAGTCTACCACCCGAGCGCTCGATGTCAATAGGTTCTGAGGCTTGACCCCGCCGTTCGGGTCAAGGACAATAGGAGTCGCCGGAACGAGTGCCAGATGATACTCCAGAGATTTCGCAGGTCAATCCTCTCCCATCCCGAAGAAGACCAGCTTGCCCGGAGGCTGCGGAGCATCGTCCCAGAACTCGCAGCCGTCATACTGGAGTACTGCTTCTACGTTGAGGTGGCCACGCCCCTCCAGCCTGAGCAGTCGGCCCTCCTCGACTGGCTGCTGTCCGAGACCTTCGAGCCGGGGAGCTACGGCCACCGGAGCAGCCTCAGCGGCACCGTTCTTGAGGTCGGCCCCAGGGTGGAGATCGTTACCCCCTGGTCCACCAACGCCACCAAGATCTGCCATGCCTGCGGACTGAACCCGGTCATCCGCATGGAGCGATCCCGCCGCTACCAGGTCACGGCCAAGTCAGGCATGGTTCTGAGCAGCGAGCACCTGCGGCAGGTCTATCCTCTCTTGTACGACCGCATGACCGAAGCCCCCTATCTCCAGCCGCTGCTCACCTTCGAGTCCGACAAGCGGCCCGATCCGGTGCGGCTGGTTCCCCTGCTCGAGGAAGGGCTGGAAGCCCTGCAGCGACTGGGCCTGGCCTTCGATCGGCCCGTCATGGAGCACAACTACCACTACTTCGCCGAGGTGCTCCGGGCCAACCCCACCGACGTGGTGCTCACCCACCTGGATCAGACCCAGTCCGATCACAGCCGCCACCGCCGCTTCAACGCCCTGTGGCGCATCGACGGGGCCAGCCGGGAAGAGACCCTCATGGGCATGATCCGGGCCAACCACGCCCGGCACCCCAATCACACCCTGGTCGCCTTCGAGGACAACGCTTCGGTGGTCCGCGGAGCCCGGGCCACCGCGCTGGCCAGCGCCGACCCCTCGGCGCCGTCGCCGATGGGCCTGACCACCATCGACATGGAGGAGACGGCCAAGGGGGAATCGCACAACCATCCCACGGCCATCGTCTCCCCAGCCGGGGCGGGAACGGGGACGGGGGGCCGCATCCGGGACAACCAGACCGTCGGCCGGGGCGGCACGGCCATCGCCGGCTCCACCCTCTACCTGGTGGGCAACCTATTCATACCGGGCTATGGACTGCCCTGGGAGGAGCAGAACTGGCAGCATCCCTACCAGCTTGAGACGCCGCTGCAGATCATCCTGGGTGCACCCCGGGGGGCCTATCGCTACGGCAACGAGTTCGGGGAGCCCACCCTGAGCGGCTCCACGACATCCTTCGAATACATCCACCGCGAAGGCCAGGACCCGGAACTGTTCGGCTACACCAAGTGCGGCATGTGGACCATCGGCCTGGGCTGGATGGACAGGCGGCACCTGAAGAAGCACCCGCCCGAGCCGGGACTCCAGATCGTCCAGCTCGGCGGCGATGCCTACTGCATCGGCCTCGGCGGGGCCTCCGGGTCCAGCAAGACAGCCGGGGCCCAGGAGGCGGAGCTGGACTGGAACTCGGTGCAGCGGGCCAACGCCGAGATGGAGAAGGTCTTCGACAGGGTGATCCAGGCCTGCATCATGATGGGCGACCGGAACCCCATCAGGTCCATCCACGACCTCGGCGCCGGCGGCGACTCCAACGCCGTCAGTGAGCTGGTCTTCCCCGCCGGGGGCCGGGTCTACCTGCGCCGCATCCCCTCGGGGGACAAAACCATGTCAGTGCTGGAGCTGTGGTGCAACGAGTCCCAGGAAAGGGTGGTCCTGCTCACCGCCAGGGAGGACCTGCCCCTGCTCCGGAAGATCGCCGCGCGCGAGAAATGCCCCCTGGTGGTCATCGGGGAGATCACCGGCCACGGCCGGCTGGTGGTCGTCGATGAAGACGCCCCCCCCGACGCCCCTCCCCACCAGAGGGAGCCCGTCGACCTCGACCTGGGCTTCGCCCTGGGCAAGCTGCCCCAGCTGGTGCTGGACGACCGGGACATCCGCCGCCCCCTGGAGCCCGTCAGGCTCCCCGGGACGCTCACTGTCCGAGAGGCCCTGGACCGCGTGCTCCGGCTGCTCAAGGTCTGCTCCAAGAGCTTCCTGGTCAATCACGTTGACCGCTCGGTCACCGGACTCGTGGCCCGGCAGCAATGCTCCGGGGTCCTGCAGCTGCCTGTGGCCGACGTGGCGGTGACGGCCGACAGCTACTTCGGCACCACCGGCCGCTGCTGGGGCATCGGCGACCAGCCCGTCAAGTGGATCGTCAGCCCCGAGGCCTCCGTCCGCCTAGCCTTGGCCGAGGCACTGACCAATCTGGTCTGGGCGCCCGTCGCGGACTTCGATGCCATCAGCGTTCTGGCCAACTGGGGCATCGCCGCCTCCGAACCGGGAGAGGGGGCCAGTCTGTATCGGGCCGTCACGGCCCTCAACGCCCTCCTGGATGAGCTGGGCATCTCCGTCAACGGCGGCAAGGACTCTATGAGCATGGCCGCCCGGGTGGACCGCGAGGGCCAGAGGCAGCTGGTCAAAGCCCCGGGCACCCTGGTGGTCACCGCCTACGCCGCCTGCACGGACATCACGAGCACCATCACCCCCGACATCAAACAACCCGGCGTCAGCCGGCTCATGTTCATCGACCTCTCCGGGGGCAGAAGCCGCATCGGCGGCTCCGCCCTGTCGCAGGTATTCAATCAGATGGGCCATGAAGCCCCGGACGTCGACGACCCCCGGCTCCTCCGGGCCGGTTTCCAGGCTGTCCAGGCCCTCAATCGAGAGGGCCTCATCCTGGCCGGCCACGACAGATCCGACGGGGGGATGATCACCTGCCTCCTGGAGATGGCCTTCGCCGGGGACTGCGGCCTGGACATCCGGCTTGAGGAGGAGCAGCCGGCCGGCGGGGATGCACTCCACTATCTCTTCAGCGAAGAGCCCGGCCTGGCCATCGAGTACCTCCCCCGGGACGAGTCGGCCATCCGCCGCATCCTCAAAGAGCACGGCGTAGAGGCCTGCTGCCACCCCATCGGCAACACCTCGGCTGAGAAGAAGGTCACCGTCCGCTGCGCCCGGCAGCTCCTCCTCTCGGAGGACATGCCCGCCCTGAGAGACGTCTGGCAGGAGACCTCCTTCCAGTTGGAGCGGCTCCAGTCCAACCCCGACTGTGCCGTGGCGGAGCGCCGGGCCATCCGGGAGGGGGCCGGACTGCGCCTCCACCTCAGCTTCCAACCCGCCGCCACGCCGGAAGATGTGATCAGCGCCGGGGACAAACCCAGGGTGGCCATCCTCCGCGAGGAGGGCACCAACGGCGACCGGGAGATGGCGGCGGCCTTCTACCTGGCCGGATTCGAGCCCTGGGACGTCACCATGACCGACCTGGCCGAGGGGCGGATCGGCCTGGAGGGGTTCCGCGGGGTGGCCTTCTGCGGCGGCTTCAGCTACGGCGACGTCCTCGATGCCGGCAAAGGGTGGGCCGGGGTCATCCGCTTCAACCCCCGCATCCGCCAGGAGTTCGAGGCCTTCTACAGCCGGCGGGACACCTTCTCGCTGGGCGTCTGCAACGGCTGTCAGGTGATGGCCATTCTGGGCTGGGTCCCCTGGCAGGGCATCGAGGCGGTGCGGCAGCCGCGCTTCGTGGCCAACCGGTCGGCCATGTTTGAATCCCGCTTCGTGGCCGTCAAGGTCCTCCCCGGTCCCGCCATCCTCCTCCGGGGCATGGAGGACTCGGTCCTGGGGGTCTGGGTGGCCCACGGCGAGGGCCGCTTCATCTGCACCGACGATTCCATGGTCCGGGAGATCCAGGAGCGCCGCCTGGCCCCCCTCCGTTTCGTCGATGCCGCCGGCGGCATCACGGAGCAGTACCCCGCCAACCCCAACGGCTCGGCCCTGGGCATCACCGCCCTCTGCTCCGCCGATGGCCGCCACCTGGCCCTCATGCCCCACCCGGAACGGGTCTTCCTCCCCTGGCAGTGGCCCTGCTGGCCGAAGGAATGGGCGGGCATCAAGGCCTCGCCCTGGCTCCGCCTCTTCCAGAACGCCAGGACCTGGTGCGACGCCGGCCGCTGATCCCCACCGCCCGCCCCTGACAGTCCGCCACCCCGGCCCCCGCCCCACTTGACAAAATCCCCCGTTAGGGGTACATTTGTACCCCTGGAGGCCAGAAAATGACGCCACTCTCGCCAAAACGGCGGCAACTGCTCGACTTCATCCGCCAGTTCCGGCAGCAGAGGGGCTACGGGCCGACGGTGAGGGAGATCCTCCAGGGCCGGAACATCTCCTCGATATCGCTGGTGCAGCGCGACCTCAAGGTGCTGGAGAGGGACGGCTATATCAGCCGCCACCCCGGCATCCGCCGGAACATCACCCTGACCGGCAGGGCGGGGGATGCCGGCGAGGTGCCCCTCCTGGGCTACATCGCCGCCGGCCAGCCCATCCCGGTGCCCCAGTCGGAGGCCTGGCATGAGACGCCGCTGGAGACCCTGGGCCTCCCGGCCGGCATGGCCTCCGGCAGGAGCAACCTCTACGCCCTGAAGGTCCGCGGGTTGTCCATGATCGACGCCCTCATCGATGACGGCGACATCGTCATCATGCAGGCCGCCAGCACCGTGAACGACGGCGAAATGGCGGCGGTGTGGCTCAAGACGGAGAAGGAGGTCACCCTGAAAAGGGTCTTCCGGGAGCGGGGCCGCGTCCGCCTGCAGCCGGCCAACAGTCAGATGAAACCCGTGTACCACCATCCGGAGAACATAGAGGTCCAGGGCAGAGTGGTCGGCGTCATCCGCAGTCTGACCGGATCAAGCTGAAGCCCGCCCCCCAACCCGCAGCAGAGGAACCACCATGCAGACTCTTTGCCTCTTCATCCCCCATCTTCCGGTACAGTGGGAGCGCAGAAAGCACCCCGAACTGGCCCGGGCGGCCCTGATCGTCGGCGGGTTCCCCTACGAGCGCACGGCTGTCCTCGACTGCTCCGAAGAGGCCGCCGTCCAGGGCGTCTCCCCGGGCATGCCGCTGCGGCAGGCCTCCCACCGCTGCCCCGGGGCCGTCTTCCTGCCCGCCGACGAAGCCGGCTGCGCCGGGGCCTCCGGTGAAGTCCTGGGCCTCCTGGACCGGTTCAGCCCCGCAGTGGAGCCGGACGGCCCGGGCCGGGCCTTCATCGACATCTCGGGCACGGAGCAGCTCTTCGGCCCCGCCGGGGATCTGGCCGGCCAGGTCAGCCGCCTCATCCTCCGCCAGGCGGGCTTCCAGTCCCGGATCGGCGTGGCCGGCAGCAAGTTCGTGGCCGGCATCGCCGCCTCGCTGGCCTCCGCCGGCCCGCTGATAGTGGAAGGCGGCCGGGAGCGGCCTTTCCTGGCCCCGCTGTCCATCGAGTTCCTGCCCCTGGCGCCGGAGGCCACAGCCTGGCTCAAGCGGCTGGGGCTGCGCACCATGGGCCAGGTGGCCGGCCTGCCGCTGAACGCCCTGGACAGCCAGCTGGGCCGGGACGGCCTCATGGCCCACCGCCTGGCCAACGGCATAGACCAAAGGCCGGTCACCCCCGGGCCGGGTCCCGATACCCTGGCAGAGACGCTGTCCTTCGAACAGCCGCTGGGCAGCCTGGAGGCGCTGCTGACCGCCCTGGGCAGGCTCCTGGGCAGGCTCACTCCCCGGCTGAGGAGCCGCTACCAGGTCTGCCACCAGATCAGGCTCTGCCTCCGCTCCGGGGACGGCAGGGCATGGCCCCACACCCTGAACCTGAAGACCCCTTCGGACTCCCGGCCGGGGATGCTGGGCATACTCAAGCGCCACCTGGAAGCCGCCTCCTTCCCCGAAGGGGTATCGGAGATCCACCTGGTCCTCGCCGGCCTCCACGGCGAATCCGGCAGGCAGGCCCCCCTCTCCACAGGCACAAAGGGACTTCAGGCCGAGGCGCTGCAGCGCCTGAACAGCGGCCTGAGGGAGAGGTTCGGGCGCAACCCGCTGAAGAGGGTGGTGGAGATCGACTCCGGCTCCCGTATACCGGAGCGCCGCGTCGCCCTGGTCGATCCCGACGCCGGTGGATAGAGGCCAATCAGCATGGTCACGCCGCTCAACACCCCCAGAGAGGTCCGCGTCGCCGCCGACCAACACGGCAACCCCCTTGCCGTCTCCATCAGGAACAGGCAGCGGAGGGTGGTTCGGATCAGGAACGTCTGGCGCATCGACGACGAGTGGTGGCGGCAGGAGATCGCCCGCCGCTACTTCGACCTGGAGCTCAGCGACGCCTCCGTGATCACCGTGTTTCAAGACCTGACCGCCGGGAAGTGGTACCGGCAGAGGTACTAGCCATGTACGCCGAGCTCCACTGCCATAGCAACTTCTCCTTCCTGGACGGGGCCTCGCACCCCGACCACCTGGTCGCCGCAGCCAGGGAGGCCGGCCTGACCGCGCTGGCCCTGACCGACCACGATGGACTCTACGGCATGGTGAAGTTCCGCAACGCCGCCAGGGAGCAGGGCATCAGGCCCGTCGTCGGCGCGGAGATGACCCTCGATGGAGGGGCCCACCTCACACTGCTGGCCAGGGATATGGCCGGCTACTCCAATCTCTGCCGGCTCATCAGCCGGGCCCAGATCAACCACGGCAAGGGCCGGGCCTCCCTGGACCCTTCCCTGCTGGCGGACCACTCAGAGGGGCTGGTCTGCCTCTCCGGCTGCCGGAAGGGGGAGATCCCCCGGCTCATCCTGGACGGCAGGAGGGAGGAGGCCGTCGCGGCGGCCCGCCGCTGCCTCGACATCTTCGGCCCCGGCTTCTACATCGAGCTGCAGCGCCACCTCTGCCCGGATGACCGCCGCCTCTGCCGCGGCCTGATAGAGACGGCCGCCGCCCTGGGCATCAACTGCGTGGCCACCAACAACGTCCACTACGCCCGGAGGGAAGGCCACCGGCTGCAGGACATCCTGGTCTGCATCAACAACCGCACCACGCTGGACAGCTCGCACCACCTGCGGCGGCCCAACTCCGAATACCACCTCAAGTCCGCCGCGGAGATGGCCGCGCTGTTCGCCGAGCACCCCCAGGCCATGGCCAACACCCTGCGGATAGCCGACCAGTGCCATCTGGACCTGGACCTTTCCGGCCACCGCTTCCCCGATTTCCCGGCGCCGCCGGGGGAGACCGCCGGCAGCTACCTGGGGAAGCTCTGCCGGGAGGAAGTCCATCGCAAGTACCGTCCCGTGACCGAAGAGGTGGAACGCCGGCTGACCGAGGAGCTGCGCCTGATCCACAAGCTGGGCCTGGCCGGCTACTTCCTCACCGTGTGGGACATCATGGAGTACGCCCGGAGGAACGGCATCCCCGCCCAGGGCCGGGGCTCGGCCGCCAGCTCCATCGTCACCTACATCCTCGGTGTGACCCGCGTCGATCCCGTGGAGCAGCGGCTCTTCGCCGGCAGGTTCCTCAACGACGAGATGTCGGCAATGCCCGACATTGACATCGACATCGCCTCTGACAGGGAAGACCAGCGGGAGAAGCTCATCCAGTACATCTACGCCAGGTACGGCCCGGGCCATGCCGCCATGCTCTGCAACGTAATCACCTACAAGGCCCGTAACGCGGTCCGGGAGGTGGGCAAGGCCATGGGCCTGCCTCCCGACCTCATCGACAGGGCGGCCCGCTCCCTGGATGTCTACTCCGCGGCCGGCGTCAAAGACAGCCTGTCCGGGCTGGCCGAGTTCCGGAGCTGTCTGGGGGCACGGCCCTGGGAGCAGTTCCTGGAGATGTGCTCTCAGATAGCCGATTTCCCCCGCCACCTGGGCATCCATGTGGGTGGGATGATCATCTCCACCACCCCCCTGAGCGACATCGTCCCTCTGGAGAAAGCCGCCATGCCCGGCCGGGTGGTCACCCAGTGGGACAAGGACGACATCAGCGACGTCGGGCTGATCAAGATCGACCTCCTCGGCCTGCGCATGCTCTCCCTCATCCATGAGGCCGCCGCGCTGGTCAAGTCAAACCGGGGCATAGACCTGGAGCTGGACGGCATGCCCCTGAACGATGGCCGCGTCTATGACATGCTCTGCCGCGGCGACACCCTGGGCATCTTCCAGGTGGAATCCCGGGCCCAGCAGGCCACCCTCCCCCGCTCCCGGCCCCGCTGCTTCGAGGACCTGGTGGCCGAGGTGGCCATCATCCGCCCCGGGCCCATCCAGGGCAACGCCGTCCATCCCTACCTCAGCCGCAGGCAGGGAAAGGAGCCGGTGAGCTACCTCCACCCCAGTCTCGAGCCGGTGCTCCAGGAGACCCTGGGGGTGATCATCTACCAGGAACAGGTGATCCAGGTGGCCATGGCCATCGCCGGCTTCACCCCGGGCCAGGCGGACTCCCTGCGCCGGGCCATGAGCCGCAAGCGCTCCAGGGAGGCCATGGAAAAGCTCCGGGAGGGCTTCATGGACGGCGCCCGGTGCAACGGCATAGAGGAGAAGGTGGCCGGCATTGCCTTCGAACAGATCGCCAGCTTCGCCGAGTTCGGCTTCTGCAAGGCCCACGCCGCGGCTCTGGCCGAGACCACCTACCGTTCCGCCTGGCTGAAACTGCACTACCCCGGCGAATACTACTGCGCCCTGCTCAACTGCCAGCCCATGGGCTTCTACTCGCCGGAGGTCATCGTCAACCACGCCAAACAGAAGGGCATCGGGGTGCTGCCCGTGGACATCAACCTCAGCCGGGCCCGGTGCACGGTGTCCGGAGACAGCATCAGGCTGGGCTTCCGCTACGTCAAAGCCGTGGGGGAGAAAGCCTGGCAGAAGATAGAGCAGGGCCGGACGCAGGGCCCATACCGCTCGCTGTCCGGCTTCTACGCCCGGACCGGGCTGGACCGCGAAGCCATGGAGAACCTCATCCTGGCCGGGGCCTTCGACTTCCTCGGCGCGCCCCGGCGCCAACTCCTCTGGCAGGCCAGGACCCTGGCGCAGCAGCCGGCGGATGCCCTGCCCCTGCCGCTGCCGGTGCCCCCGGTACCCCTGCCGGAAATGACCCTGGCCGACGAGGTCTCCGCCGACTACCAGGTCCAGGGGCTCTCGGCCAGGCACCACCCCATGGAGGTCTTCCGGGCCCAACTCTCCCGGGCCGGGGTATCCCCCAGCTCCCGCCTGGCCGGCCTCTCCCCCGGGACGAAGGTCCTCGTCGCCGGCTGCGTCGTCTGCCGCCAGGCGCCGGGGACAGCCAAAGGACATGTGTTCCTCACCCTGGAGGATGAGCAGGGACTGATCAACGTCATCCTCCGCCCGCCGGTGTATCAGCGCTACCGTCAGATCGCCCGGCTGGAGCCCATCATCATCGTGGAAGGCACCCTCCAGCAGCACGATGGCGTGATCAACGTGGTCGCCCAGCGCCTCCGCCCCATCCAGCATCAGCACCCGGAGGCTGGCCCACTTGCCCCCATGCCCCTGTCCCGGGTGAGGAACTTCGCCTGACCGGGCGGCACCGGCCGGCCCTCACCCGCACGTGTGCTAGAATGGCATCAGATCTTCAAAGGACTCAAGACATGGGCCACATACTCATCGGCACCTGCTCATGGACCGATCCCACCCTCATCCGGTCGGGTCGCTTCTACCCCCCCTACGCCAAATCGGCCGAGGCCCGGCTGCAGTTCTATGCCAGCCAGTTCCGGCTGGTCGAGGTGGACAGCACCTACTACGCCATGCCCGGCGAAGCCACCGCCCGGCTCTGGGTGCAGCGCACGGACGCCGGGTTCACCTTCGACATCAAGACCTTCCGCCTCTTCACCATGCACCCCACCCCCATCCTCTCCCTGCCCAGGGACATCAGGGAGGCCTTGCCCAAAGAGGCCGGGGGCAAGAAGAACATCTATCAGAAGGACCTGCCCCCGGAGGCCGTCAACGAGCTGTGGAGCCGCTTCGAACGGGCCCTCATCCCCCTGGACAGCGCCGGCAAGCTGGGAGTGGTCCTCTTCCAGTTCCCGCCCTGGTACTACCCCGGGGATGAGCAGCGGGACTACATCCTCTCCTGCAAAGAGCGGCTGCCCCAGTACCGGCTGGCCGTCGAGTTCCGACACAACTCCTGGCTGAACGACAAGAACCGGGAGCGGACCATCACCTTCCTCAAGGACCACAACCTGCCATTCGTCTGCGTCGATGAACCCCAGGGCTTAAAGTCCAGCCTCCCTCCCCTGGCCGAGGCCACTTCGGACATCTCCCTGGTCCGCTTCCATGGCCGCAACAGCGCCACCTGGGAGAAGCAGGGGATCACCACCGCGGAGCGCTTCAACTACCTCTACACTGCGGACGAACTGCGGGAGTGGACTCCCCGCATTGCCGACCTGGCCGGGAAGTCAGACCAGTGCCACGTCCTCTTCAACAACTGCCACGAGGACAAAGCAGTCAACAACGCCCGGCAGATCTCCCTGCTGCTGGAGTCAACCGCCGCCTGAGTGGCGGCGGGCCGGGCGGAGATGGAAGCAGGTCAAGTGAACCGGCACAGCAGCAGCGACTAACTGACCAAGGGCGTGTTGCAGAAACCAGATACATGCCCTAGACTTTGATAGGCTGGACGGGGGACGTCGAGCCGCCACCCGTACATGGTCACTTGGGTGGTGGGGAGTCAGTAGTGCAACCGACCCGTCGGGGGTCGGTTCTTCGTTTTCCGGGTTGACCAGTCATCACCAGAGGGGGGCGAGGATCAAGGCCAAACGTGGTTTCTTTCTGGTTCTACTGCTGACGGTTGTCACAGTGGCACTGTCTGTGTTCTGCACAGGGCCCTGGCCAGCCGCTCGCCATGACGCAGTTGTCCCTGACACCAGGATAGCCGCAGGTCCGGGTGAATACGTCCCCTGGTCTTTCGCCGTGCTGACCGACCTGCACGTCGGCCGAGAGTTCGGCGACTACGATGGGCCCGGCTACGACGACTCCGGGACACCTGTGTCTGGCTTGGCCGCAGGCTATGCACAGGATGCTGTCAACGAGATAAACAAGATTGCCAGCTCCCAGAACATCGCTTTCGTGGCTGTTCTGGGAGACCTCACTGAAGCCGCAGAGGCCTCCGAGCTCAGAGCGGCAAAGCAGATCCTGGACAATCTCGCTGTTCCCTGGATTCCGGTAATGGGCAACCATGATACCTGGCCCAACACCGTGAACGAGATAGCTCCACCCTGCTGTCCTCCCGTGGAGTCCTACTTCGACACCATAATGGGGGTGCAGTACGCCGAGCTGGCTGCCGAGATGCCCGGCTGGGGGAAGGAATCCCCGGCGCTGGTCTACGATCCCGAGGCGGGGCGCGATACGTACTTCCAGAACTTCTTCTTCGACTACGGCGGGTTTCACTTCATCTTTCTTGATTTCAACGACCGCCTTGGCTACCCCGAGGGCCAACTGCACGATTTCCCGGGGGGGACGTGGTCTTGGTTCAAGGAACATATGCAAGAGTTCGTGCAGCAGGATCCCGAACGTTCCGGGGACGTGATACTGCTGGCGCATCACCCAATGAGGGAGGATGGGGCGTACAGTGACAAACACACCTTCACCGCCGCGGAACTGGACGATATCTCGGATTTCACCAACAACGCGTACTACTCCTATGTTGACTCGTCAGGGAACCCCCAAACGAGACCCTTCGGTAGCCGCATTTGGGGTCAACTAGCCGGTCACAGGCATCCGGCTACACTTCGGGTGGACTACCCTCCTTGGGCAAACGGAGGGCCGGTACTAACCTACCCCCGCAACCTCGGCGGCGTGAGGATAGGCCTGGTCAAGATGACTTCCGCCACACCCGGCGGCGTGGACTACTCTGACCCTACAGTGGCGACCGAAGCGGCCACCAACATATCGTCGATCTCTGCCACACTGAACGGCTATCTGGCCAGTCTGGGTACTCCGTCAGAGGTGCAGGTGTCCTTCGAGTGGGGTACCACCACGAGCTACGGCTTCGAGACTGCGCTGCAGACGATGTCATGGCCGGACAGTTTCAGCTTCGATCTATCCGGACTCAGCGATGGGACTACGTATCACTTCAGAGCCAAGGCGGCTGGGAATGGTATCACACTCGGAAGCGACATGGCTTTCGTGGCCATGGCCCCACCTCTGGCAGTGGCCACCCATGGTGCTACCAGTGTGGCTGCCGCCTCTGCCACACTGAACGGCGACCTTGCCGGACTGGGCACAGCATCCAGTGTCGACGTGTCGTTTGAGTGGGGCCCGACCACATCCTACGGCAATGTGACCACACCGGAGACGCGGACCGGGACAGGCACATTCAGTGCCGGTCTGACCACCCTCGCCGCCGATACCCAGTATCACTACAGGGCCAAGGCGGTCGGCGACAACACGACCTACGGGAGCGATGTCACCTTCTTCACCGACCCCTTGTCAGCGCCTGCAGTGCTCAGCAATCCGGCCACCGGCATGACAACGACTTCGGCCATTCTGCGTGGAGAGCTTGACGACCTGGGCTCAGCGACCAGCGTCGTGGTGGCATTTGAGTGGGGTACGGCATCGGGGTCGTACACCGAGACGACGCAGCCCCAGACGCTCGACGCCACCGGGGCCTTCTTCCAGAGGCTGAGCGGGCTGACTCCGGGAACCACCTACTACTACAGGGCCAGAGCGGACGGTGACGGCGTTGATGAAGGCGATGAGATGAGCTTCACCACCTCGATAGTGCCGCCTTCGGTGAGCACGAACGGCGTCAGCAATGTGACTGTGACATCAGCTACCCTGAACGGGGAGCTTGATGACCTGGGCACGGCTGACAGCGTGATAGTGGCATTTGAATGGGGCACGGTGACGGGGCTATATGTCTACACCACCGACACCCGGATGCTCAGCGGCAGCACGACCTTCTTCGATGAGGTTGTTGGGCTGACCCCGGGAACAACCTACTACTACAGGGCCAAGGCCGATGGTGATGGGGGCACGGTCTACGGGCAGGAAGAGAGCTTCGCCACCGCGACCACACCGCCTTCGGTGGCCACGAACGCTGCCAGCGATGTGGCTGCCACTTCTGCCGTTGTGCATGGAAATCTGGCCGATCTTGGCACGGCTGGCACTGTGGTGGTCTCGTTTCACTGGGGCACAGCATCGGGATCATACACCGAGACGACCAACACCCAGCCCCTCAGTGCCAGCGGAGCCTTCTCCGATGAACTGAGAGGACTTGCGCCCGGAACAACCTACTACTACAGGGCCAAGGCCGATGGTCACGGAGACACTGTCTATGGCCTGGAGCAGAGCTTCACCACCTCGGTCATCCAACCTGCGGTGTCCACCATCGCTGCCAGCAATGTGGGTGCCACTTCAGCCACTCTCAATGGCGAGCTTTCGGCTCTAGGCACGGCTGGCACCGTGGTGGTGTCGTTTCAGTGGGGCACTGCATCGGGATCATACACCGAGACGACGGCTCCCCAGACGCTTGATGAAAGCAGAGCCTTCTCTGTTGAACTGAGCGGCCTGACTCCGGGCACAACCTGCTACTGCAGGGCCATGGCTGATGGTGATGGCGACACCGTCTACGGACAGGAAGAGACCTTCACCACCACGACCACACCGCCTTCGGTAGCCACGAACGCTGCCAGTGACGTGGTTGCCACTTCAGCCGCTGTGCATGGAGAGCTGGCCGATCTGGGCACGGCTGGCATTGTGGTGGTCGCGTTTCAGTGGGGCACGGCGTCGGGGTCCTACAACGAGACGACCACCAGTCAGACGCTTGATGGAAGTGCAGCCTTCTCTGATGAGCTGAGAGGGCTGACTCCGGGGACCACCTACTACTACAGAGCCATGGCTGATGGTGATGGGAGCACCGTCTACGGACAGGAAGAGAGCTTCACCACCGCGATCGTGCCACCTACGCAGAACCCCGACCCTCCCAGTGACCCGGATCCGAAGGTCCCCGGCAAACCGGTCAATGCCGCCCCGGTACCAGCGGATGCCGACTATTCTCTCGACGTATCTCAGGGCTCCACACTGGAGGTCTCCGCGCCAGGGGTGCTTGGCAACTACACCGACAGAGATGGAGACACGTTGACTGCCGTGCTCGTCAGCGGCCCCTCTCACGGCAACCTGACCTTGAATGCCGATGGATCACTCAGCTATGCCCCGGATCGGGGGTTCAGCGGCACCGACAGTTTCACCTACAAAGTCAGCGACGGTCAGCTCGAGTCCGAACCAGCTTCAGTCACCATCAAGGTTGTCCCGGCCAAGAGTGCCTCGTCAATCGTTGGCTGGGTCCAGGTTGCCTCTGCGGTGCTGGCCACGCTGCTCTTGGGCTTCGTACTCGTGCTCCTCCTTGCCAGCAGAGGACGGATGAGGCAGTCTCTTCCCTGGTAGGCCAGAGTCCTCCAGGAGGAGGCAATGGCAAGACCTTCATCAGTCAAGTGGTCGGAGAAGGGGTGCGTCTTCGAGCACCTAACTTGGTGCGATCTGGGGGGTCTATGGCCCTATTTCGTGCTTGGTGAGCCGCGTGGGATTCGAACCCACGACACCCTGATTAAAAGATACAGGCGCGCGGTAACCCATGGTCAACGACGGTAACGGTTGGTGGGTCTTTGTGAGGGATTTGTACCCTATGGTAGCGAGACATCCCTAGTGGAGGTGAGAAGTCAGTTAGCAGGAATGTTAGCAATGATGGCACAGATGGCCGCGATGGGGGAACGAACAGAATCAGATCCGACCGCGCAGTTCGGTGCTTTGGGAGAGGCCGGTCGTTGGATCTAGGAGCCTCATATCTCCAATTCTGCAAGTGATACGGTTTCGGTGGGGCAGGTCACGGCCACAATGGTGATAGGGTGACCACGGAGACGGTTGTCTCGTGGTGCAAGACACTAGCATGTAGATGGACTGCGAGGGGAACCCTAGGCTATCATCTTGGAATAATGTGGACAAAGGTGTGGTTCACACGAGGCTCTTGTGAGATCTGACCCTCGACAGCTGCCGACGATCGGGCTATAATTGCTGACTATCTGCCAACGACGGCAGATCGCGCCCAGGATGACTACTCACCAAACAGAGAAACGATTAGCATGCCTATGAGGTCGGATGATAGCACTGGTAGAGGATCTTGAATGAAGTGGGGCGACAACGCTAAGCAAGAACCAGCCAGACTAGAAGCACATGAGAAGCTAGTGGGGCAGGTCGCGAAGGGCCTGGAAAAGCATCGCCTACTAGTCGTTACAGCGCACAGAGGTGGTGGGATAACTACGGCGTT